>NZ_CP090419.1:855000-1485000 GCF_032716425.1 Pseudoalteromonas sp. N1230-9 | reverse complement strand
CGTGCCTTTTATGGCTCTAGCCTACTTCCTCGTCGCTCTTTATGTTTGTATAAGTAACTACAATTTATTACCTGATGTATTTATGCATGTAATAAATAGCGCATTTGGCATTGAGCAAGCAGGCGCTGGTGCTATTGGTTATGGTGTAATGCAGGCAATGATCCAAGGTATTAAACGTGGTCTGTTTTCTAATGAGGCAGGTATGGGTAGCGCGGCAAACGCCGCAGCGACTGCTACACCCAACCCTCCTCACCCTGCTTCTCAAGGTTACGTACAAATGCTAGGTGTATTTGTTGATACCATTATCATATGTAGCGCTACTGCGGCACTGATTTTATTATCCCAACAACTGATACCTGATTCAGGAGTGACTGGTATTGCATTAACACAAGCAGCACTAGAGGAGCATGTTGGCAGTTGGGGCGCAACTTTTATTGCTGTGGCAATTTTGTTTTTTGCATTTACCTCTATTGTTGCAAATTATTCTTATGCTGAAACTAATTTATTGTTCTTAGAACATAATCATGCAGCTGGTATGTTAGTTTTTAGATTACTTGTTCTTGGAATGGTCATGTTTGGTGCACTTGGCGAGTTGCCAATCGTGTGGACTCTTGCGGATATTTCAATGGGACTAATGGCTATTGTAAATGTAATAGCACTATTCATGTTATCTGGAGTCGTTATTTGGTTAGCTAAGGATTACAACACTCAACGCAAAGCGGGTAAGTTACCTACTTTTGATCCTTCGCAAAACAAAAAACTGGATCAAACAATTCCTAAAGGCGCATGGCGCAAATAATCTAGTTTAATAAGTACTTAATTGGGGAGCGCTTGCGCTCCCTTTTTTGTATTTGCTAACTTTTCAAAGACAGACAATATGAATGTCGTCTGCTGCTCGTTGAGTTTAGCTTTAAGTTGCTGTGCAAGCTGTTCTTTTATTTGCTCTTTTAATACTTGTTTTGCTCAAAAGATAATAATGACTGTGTTTTTTGCTGATAAGATTGTACGGCAGTCAGCATATCCATCACTACGTCATTATCAAAATCGGTTAGCGCCGCTTTAGCATTACTAATAGCCTGTTCTGATTTATCGAAAACAGTCGATACTTTTTCAGCTAACACATTAACTTCATGAATTTTAAGTACGTCATTAATGTTCGACATAATAATTGCGATAGGAATAAGCACTAATGAAATTGCTAAGCAAACCCCAAACACTGCACCAACCCAAAACTGATTTAAGCCCCGTTTAAATTGCTCCATTATCTTTCCTTGATTCTATTTATTGAGTTCAGTTGTACTTAAAAAAGACTTAGGAAACTATAGAGCTATTTTGGCAATAAAAAAATAAGTTGATGGGATTGTTAAAAGAAATATAAATGAAATAGAAAAGAGGTATTATATAAATGGTGCCCGGGGCCGGACTTGAACCGGCACGTCCTTACGAACGAGGGATTTTAAATCCCTTGTGTCTACCAATTCCACCACCCGGGCATCGGGTTGCTCATATGAGCGTGTGGAGTATTATATGGAGGCGGAACCCGGAGTCGAACCGAGGTAGACGGATTTGCAATCCGCTGCATGGCCACTCTGCCATTCCGCCTTATCGCTTCCAAATAATTGGAGCGGCACACGAGGCTCGAACTCGTGACCTCAACCTTGGCAAGGTTGCGCTCTACCAACTGAGCTAGTGCCGCAAATTTGTTTCTTTATCCAATAAACTATTTAAGTTTAAATGGTGCCCGGGGCCGGACTTGAACCGGCACGTCCTTACGAACGAGGGATTTTAAATCCCTTGTGTCTACCAATTCCACCACCCGGGCATCGGGTTTGCTATTTAAAGCAAGTGGATAAAGCTAATATGGAGCGGCACACGAGGCTCGAACTCGTGACCTCAACCTTGGCAAGGTTGCGCTCTACCAACTGAGCTAGTGCCGCATCATATTAACTCTAAGGTTAAATCTAAAAGTTTTAAAACTACACTTGGTGTTGCAGTTAACCACAAATGGTGCCCGGGGCCGGACTTGAACCGGCACGTCCTTACGAACGAGGGATTTTAAATCCCTTGTGTCTACCAATTCCACCACCCGGGCATCGGGTTGCTCTTAGAGCGTGTGGAGTGTTGAATGGAGGCGGAACCCGGAGTCGAACCGAGGTAGACGGATTTGCAATCCGCTGCATGGCCACTCTGCCATTCCGCCAAGCCAGATAATTGGAGCGGCACACGAGGCTCGAACTCGTGACCTCAACCTTGGCAAGGTTGCGCTCTACCAACTGAGCTAGTGCCGCTTTCTTTATCTTGGGGGCTATGCCCTCTCAACACGGACGCATTCTACAGAGATTATTAAACGCGTCAATATAAAAAATGCTAGTTTTGAACTGTTTGCTTATTTTTTATCTAAAACGGTGTGTAATTAGACGTTTAGGATCAATTTTTGGTCAACTCAGACCACGCAGCCATCAAATATTGCAACATAGAACTAAGCGTTAACAGTGTCGCGATATATAAAAGCCCATAACTTAAGTAGATCATCCAAGTGTCAAATTGCCAAATTAAGCCAATAATCGCTAGCATTTGTGCAGCGGTCTTGAATTTGCCCATATTTGATACGGCCACATTGTCGCGTTTACCCTGCTCGGCCATCCATTCACGCAGTGCAGAAATAACAATTTCACGACTAATAATAACCAGTGCAGGTATTGTCATATATAAGCTCTGATAGTGACTAGAAAGCGCTACAAGTGCTGCGCAAACCATTACTTTATCGGCGACAGGATCTAAGAAAGCACCAAAAGGTGTTGACTGATCAAGTCGACGAGCTAAGTAGCCATCAAGAATATCAGTGATTGACGCAAGCCAGAATACAAATGCCGCTGCGAAAAACGCCCATGAGAATGGCAAATAAAAAATCACCAAAAAAATAGGGATTAGAAAAAGTCTAAAGGTTGTGAGTGTGTTTGGAATATTCCACATAACTACTTGGAGATGTCTTTTTTTCTATATTCGCATGAAGGCTACGCCTTGTCATGCAAATGATTAAATATCTTCTCAGCCATTTCAGGGCTGATCCCAGGAACTTGTTTTAATTGTTCTATATTAGCAGCTTTTACCCCTTGCATGCCCCCTAAATATTTTAAAATTGATTGACGACGCTTTTGCCCTACCCCAGAAATCTCTTCGAGTAGTGATTGAGTTCGCTGTTTTTGTCTTTTATTACGGTGACCTGCAATAGCAAAACGGTGTGATTCATCACGAATATGTTGAATTAAATGAAGAGCCGGCGCATCTGAATCAAGTGGAATTGTTTTGCGTCCTCCATCTATGAGTAAAGTTTCTAACCCTGGTTTTCGGCTAGTCCCTTTTGCAACACCCACTAACAGAGGCATTTTATTATGCGGCCACGTTTCAAAATACTGTTCAGCACGAGACAGTTGACCTTTACCACCATCGATGAAAATAACATCGGGTATTTTTTCTTCGTCGACTACTTTGTTGTAGCGCTTATTTAATGCAAACTCCATGGCGGCATAGTCATCTCCACCAGTAATCCCCGTTACATTAAAACGGCGATACTCTTTATTATTGGGTCCTTGCGAATCAAACACAACACAACTTGCAACCGTGTTCTCACCCATTGTATGACTGATATCAAAACATTCCATGCGATTAATATCGTCAAGGCGTAGCGTTTCTTTTAATTGCGCATAGCGTTTATTAATTGAGTCTTGGGTACTTTGTTTTACACTGATGCTATTTAATGCATTTTTGTTAGCTAGCTTTAGATACTGTGCCCGCTCACCTCGATTGGCAACTTTTAAGCTCACTTTACGCTCTGAAATAGCGGTAAGTGCCTCACTTAAAGGCTCACCCTCTTCAATACTAAACGGTAATATAATTTCTTTGGCGATACGCCCTGTTGCACCAGGCGCTAAATAATACTGGCCTAAGAAAGAAGTCAAAATTTCTTCTTGCCCTGAATCCTTTGGCACTTTTGGAAAGTAGGTTTTACTGCCCAGCACTTTATGGTCGCGGATCATTAATAAGTGAACGGCATTTAAACCATTCAGATGAGCAAAGCCCACAACGTCCATTTCAGCATGATTACCTGAAATAGATTGTTGTTCCTGCATTTTCCTAAGTAGCATTATTTGATCGCGCACTTTTGCAGCTAATTCAAATTTCAGCTCTTTACTGGCTTGCTCCATCTTAGCAATCAAGTCAGCAATGACTTCATGTGATTTACCCAATAAAAATTTACGAACAAAATCAACTTCTTGCTTGTATTCTTCATCAGAAACTTTATTAACACAGGGTGCAGAACAACGCTTCAATTGGTATTGAAGGCAAGGACGACTTCTAGCTCGATAATAAGCATCTTCACATTGTCGAACAGGGAAGATCTTTTGCATTAACCGCAAGCTTTCGGATACGGCACCTGCACTGGGAAAAGGCCCAAAATACTCGCCTTTAATTTTGCGACTACCGCGGTGAAAAGCTAAGCGTGGATGTTTATGATCAGTCAGTAAAATATACGGATATGATTTATCATCTCGCAGTAAAATATTGTAGCGAGGCTGATATTTTTTTATTAGATTATTTTCAAGTAATAGAGCTTCGGTTTCGGTATTAGTTAGAGTGACTTCAATACCACAAATATTACTTACTAAGACACGGGTTTTACTATCAGTAACATTACTGCGGAAATAACTGCTAACACGCTTTTTTAGGCTTTTAGCCTTCCCCACATAAATTACTTGCCCTTCATTATCAAGCATCCTGTAGACACCAGGTTCGCTTGATAATGTTTTAAGAAAGCGGGCAGAATCGAAATCAGACATTGAGCAAATTAATGCGAACTATCAATATCGATCATTTTATGGCGGATCGCTAAATGAGTTAGCTCTACATCACCACCCACATTAAGCTTTTCAAACATGCGGTAGCGATAACTATTCACTGTTTTTGAACTGAGGTTAAGACGGTCTGCGATATCTTGCGCTTTTTCACCTTTAGTAATCATTAACATAATCTGTAACTCACGCTCAGATAAACTCTGAAACGGATTTTCATCTGTTCGACCACTAACCTGTGCAAGTGCAATTTGCTGTGCTATTTCTGGTGCGATATACCTTTGGCCAGCATTTACAGCACGAATTGCATTAACCATCTCATCTGAACCTGCCCCTTTGGTTAGGTAACCATGAGCACCAATCTGCATCACTTTACTAGGGAATGGGTCTTCGCAATGCACAGTAAGTACGATTATTTTTACGTCTGGGCAATAACGACAGATTTTCTTCGTTGCTTCTAACCCGCCTATACCTGGCATATTCATGTCCATTAACACTATATCAGGTGAATTTTGACGGCAAAATTGTACTGCTTCTTCACCGGTTTTAGCTTCACCAACCACTTTAAAACCACGAACATCATCAAGTATACGTCTGATCCCTGTCCGTACAAGTTCATGGTCATCAACTAAAAGTACATTAATCAATGGAACACCCTCGAATAACCCAAATATATGCTTTCGCACAATTTAATGTGCCACATTAGCACAGAAACAGCGAAACGATAAATCAAATATCGCCTCGCAAATTAATTTTATGACGAAGCTTTCTCGCTAAAGCGATCAACCCACAATGCAATAATACCATCGCCTGTAACATTACAAGCAGTACCAAAGCTATCTTGCGCTAAATATAGTGCAATCATTAATGCAACAGCGCCTTCATTGAAGCCAAGCATACTGGTTAAAAGCCCCAATGCTGACATCACTGCGCCACCAGGTGCACCTGGTGCTGCAATCATGACGACACCTAACATCATAATAAATGGCAACATGCCGAATAATGATGGCACATCCATATTCGGTGACAAAAACATAACGGCTAATGCGCAAGTAACTATCGTAATAGTTGAGCCTGATAAATGGATGGTTGCACATAATGGTACAGTAAAGTTTGCAACATCTTCTTTTACATTATTTGCTTTGCTCGCACGTAATGAAACTGGGATCGTTGCAGCACTCGACATTGTCCCTAAAGCAGTAAAATAAGCTGGAAGCATATTTTTTACAAGTTCTATTGGATTACGTTTTAATAAAAGACCCGTACTAACATATAAAACTGTTAACCATAACCAGTGCATAATCAGTGCAGCAAGTAAGACAATACCAAACGTTTGTAGTGTATCTACGACTGTGCCTGCAACGGTCATTTCAGCAAAAACACCTGCAATATAAAAAGGGAGCGCGGGGATAATAACTTTTGCTAACAAGCCATCAATTACATCGCGTCCTTGGTCCGACACTTTTTTTAATGTATCAAGTTGCAGTTGACTCATGCCAATACCAAACACAAATGCTGTAGCCAAGGCTGTCATAACCCCCATAAGAGGAGGAATTTCTAAATCGATAAAGCTTCCTACTTCAGTCGCAATTTCAGCTTCGTAGGTTAAGCCACCGTCAAACAACGGAATAATCGTACTAACTAGTAAGAAAGCAAGTGTGCCCGCAATAATAGTCGAGCCATAAGCAAACCCTACTGTTTTACCAAGCAAGTGACCTGAGCCCTTTGGTAAGCCTGCAATACCTGATGCAATAAAGAATAAAATGATCAACGGTATCGTAAAGGTAATCAACTGACCTATTATTTCTTTTACTGTATAAAGGAGTTCAACACTTGTTAATGGCACATATAGTCCCACTAAGATACCAGCAACAATGCCAGCAATTAACTTTAGAATTAAATTCATAACGATCACTTCAATTTTTAGGTGGTAATCTTTTACCACGTTTTGATTTACTTTTGTTATAAAACAGCCAAATTTACGTTTGATTGCGCAATTTACCATCACAACTGGCAAGAATCTAATTTGAAAATTGATCTCAGTTATAATTGTTGAATTAAATACATGCCAAGTGATTGCCTATTTGAAGAAGTCGAACTAATCACTCTCTTAATTCTTTAAGGGGAAAAACTCCCCCGACTATGTGGCAGCTCTGATGATTTTTGGCTTATTCCTAAAAGCTATAAGCCTATTCGCTATATGTTATAGCCAAACTTTACTTTCGTTTTTTATTTGGCAAAGTAAAGTGTGACTATTACAGATCGGTAGCCTAAGCTATTTGATCACGATTGATAAATTGCTTCCAAGGGAACACTATGTCTAACATTTTTGAAGATAATTCATTAACGATTGGCAATACGCCAATTGTAAAGCTTAATCGCGTTACCTCAGGTAATGTTTTCGCTAAAGTAGAATCACGTAACCCAAGCTTCAGTGTTAAATGCCGCATTGGCGCTTCAATGATCTGGGAAGCAGAAAAGTCAGGTGTTTTAACGAAAGAAAAAGAGTTAATCGAACCGACATCTGGTAATACAGGTATTGCTCTTGCCTTTGTTGCTGCTTCGCGTGGTTATAAATTGACACTGACCATGCCCAATACGATGAGCTTAGAACGTCGTAAACTATTAAAAGCATTGGGCGCCAACTTAGTCTTAACAGATGGCGCTAAAGGCATGAATGGTGCTATTGAAAAAGCAAAAGAAATTCAAGCGAGTGAGCCTGAAAAATACATTCTTTTACAACAATTCGAAAACCCAGCTAACCCGAAAATTCACTTTGAAACAACCGGTCCTGAAATCTACGAAGCAATGGATGGTAAAATCGACATTTTCGTAGCAGGTGTCGGCACGGGCGGTACTATTACAGGTGTAAGCCGCTACCTTAAACTAGAAAAAGGTTTAAATGTTCAATCTGTTGCTGTTGAGCCAACAAACTCACCTGTTATTAGCCAAACTTTAGCAGGTGAAGAAATCAAACCTGGTCCTCATAAAATTCAAGGTATCGGTGCAGGCTTTATCCCAGGTAACTTAGACCTAGAAGTTGTTGATGCTGCTGAGCAAGTATCAAATGAAGATGCGATTGCAATGGCGCATGAGTTAATGAAAAATGAAGGTATCTTGGTAGGTATTTCATCTGGTGCAGCAGTCGTTGCGGCAAAACGACTTGCAGAAAAACCTGAAAATGCAGGTAAGAATATTGTGGTAATTTTACCAAGTGCGACAGAGCGTTATTTATCAAGCCCATTATTTGCTGAAGAATTCAGTGACAAAGAGCTTGTTCAATAAACAGCTTAATTAAGATAAAAAAGGATGCATACTGCATCCTTTTTTATTGCAAAATAAAAATAAACCAACCTAAAACACCTAACCTCCTTTACAAGAAAGTTATTTAGTCACACACTAAAGGCAAATTATATTTTCTAAACCATGAACAATGAAAAAAATACTTTTTATTTGTGCCCTACTAAGCAGTGTTCTACTGCTCGGATGCGGGCCTGAAGATGCTCCGAAAGGTGAAAAAAATACTCCAGGAGTAACGGCGACACTCTTCTTTGACGCTTTATATAATAAACAAGATTTAAACTTAGCGACCCAATATGCAACGCCAAAAATGGCGCGGATTATGAAATCTTATGGTACCGCTAACCAGTTTGCCCGTAATTTGGTTAATATGCAGTACGATGAAGTCGTGATCGAAGTCGACATGACGAATATGAGTTTGCGAGAGCAGTACGGTGATAAAGCCAATATCAACCTTATTTTCACTGGCTACTTCAATGGCAAAAAAATTGATGATATGCGTAGCGTTAAAATGATACGTAAGAAAGGTGATTGGTATATTGAAAAAATTAACCCCGACCCTTTTGCTAGATAAGTGAAGACAAAAAAGCCTTGCTAAGCAAGGCTTTTTAATGAACGCATTAAAGTTCGCCAGGCGCGAAATTATCCACAGCGATTGCTTGCTTACGTAGCGCATTTGCTTCACTCATACGCTCAGCGACTGTTGCATTAATTAAGTTTTTCTCAGCAGCTTCGACGATAGCATCCTCAAGCTCTAGATTACGGGAAATCGAGCCTTCTTTTTGCCATTTTCGTAATTGTTTAAAGTCTTCCTGCGTATCTATCATAGCTAAGAACGCATTTTCCATTACACCAGTTCCCGCTTTATCATCGATATAGCATAAATGGGTTAATCTGTCCCTAAATACACCGGGGTTACTCATGTGCTCACACATAGTTTGTGCTAGCTCATCACTTGGGCGATGGTAATGGTTACCTAATGGGAAAACGATACGTTTCAGTAAAAAGTTAACAATCGGGTTCGAAAAGTTTTTGAAAAAGCCATCAAATGCTTGGCCAATGCTATAAAGCGAATGTTCTACAGCATATTGAACAAACGGTAAATCGGCTTGTTGACGCCCTTCATCTTCGTAACGCTTCAGAACACATGAGGCGAGATATAAGTGGCTCAATACATCGCCTAAACGCGCCGATATCATCTCTTTGCGTTTTAACTCGCCACCCAATACCAACATAGCAACATCAGTACAAAATGCTAAGCCTCGACTCATTCGGCTCAACTGTTTGTAATAATGACTTGTCACTCCACACACTGGAGATTTAGCAAAGTAACTGCGTGTTAAACCATGTACAAAAGCCATACCCGCATTGCTTGTTGCAAACAAAATATGCTGTAGCAGTAATGAATCAAACTCTTTCAGTGCAAGGTCATGATCTTCCATTGCAGCGGCTTCCATTTCTTTTAAAACAAATGGGTGGCAACGAGTCGCACCTTGACCAAAAATCATCAAATTACGAGTAAGAATATTTGCCCCTTCGACGGTGATCGATACAGGGATCCCCATATAACCATGAGCAAGATAGTTATTAGGACCTACTTGAATGCCCTTGCCTGAATGAATATCCATGGCATCGTTCATTACAGTGCGACCCATTTCTGTCATATGGTATTTAGCAATGGCAGTCACGACCGATGGACTCAGTTTTAAATCTATGGCACCAGCGGTCATTAACCTTGCAGATTCAAGGGTGTATGTTAAACCACCGATACGCGCAAGCGCTTCTTGCACGCCTTCGAATTGCCCAATCGATACACCGAATTGTTGCCTTACAGTCGCATACGCCGATGTCATACGTGATGCAAGGTGGCCTGTTGCAGTGCTGAGTGCCGGCAGCGAAATACCACGACCTGCGCTTAAGCACTCAACCAACATGCGCCAACCTCGACCAGCCCCCTTTTCGCCACCAATGATCCAATCAAGTGGAATAAAGACATCTTTACCATAGGTTGTGCCATTCATAAATGCCATATTGAGAGGATAATGACGCTCACCCGTTTGCACACCTTCGTGATCAGTCGGAATAAGCGCACAAGTAATACCTAACTCTTTTTTATCGCCCAACAGACCATCAGGATCGTACATTTTAAATGCAAGACCAAGCACTGTGGCTATCGGTGCAAGGGTAATGTAGCGTTTTGACCAATTAAGCTTTAAACCGATTACTTCTTCACCATTATGCATGCCCATGCAAACAACGCCAGTATCGGGAATACTACCGGCATCCGACCCTGCCTCTGGGCCAGTTAACGCAAAACAAGGCACATCATCACCTTTGGCTAAGCTTGGCAACCAGCGCTCTTGTTGCTCTTTAGTTCCGTAATGAAGCAGTAGCTCACCTGGGCCTAAACTGTTTGGTACCATCACGGTTACAGCTGCCGTTAAACTTTTGGTTGCAATTTTTGATACGATGGTCGAATTAGCAATGGCTGAAAATTCACGGCCACCAAACTCTTCAGGAATGATTAACGCAAAAAAACCTTCTTTTTTTAAATATTCCCAGACTTCTTTTGGTAGGTCTTTATCTTTTTGAACAATTTGATAATCGTCAAGCATAGCAAGTAACGTCTCAACCTGCTTACTCATAAATGCGCGCTCTTTATCACTGAGTTCAGGTTTAGGAAAACTATGTAGTTTCTGCCAGTCAGGGTTGCCACTAAATAGCTCACCATCCCACCACACGTCACCCGCTTCCATGGCTTCACGTTCTGTCTGTGATAAGGGGGGTAATACTTTTTTAAACATACTAAACGTAGGTCGAGTGATCAGATTAATGCGAATATCTTTTACAGCAAAAATCACAATCACAGCAACCAGTAGCAGAATGATTACGGTCGTCATTATGCAATCCTTTTATTTAAATTAACTGTCTTCAAGTATGACTGATCGTGTAATAAATACAACGTAAGCCATGTCTCGTAAATTGTTCTCATCTACATAGTTTGTTGTTTATCAAGACGCTGCTATTATGCAGGGGCAATAAATAACAATAAACTTCTAGGGAACGTTATGAAAAAGACTCCATTTAAACTTAGTATGAGTGCTCTCATGGTGGCTAGTGCACTTGCACTTTCAGGCTGTAATGATGACGCTACAAATACCAAAACAGCTGCGGCTGAAGTCAAAAAAAGTCAGGTGACGCCGCAAGATGCTGCTAAATTTATCGCCGATACAGAAAAAGAGTTAAGTGCGCTTTATTTAGAGGCTAGTCGCGCTGAGTGGATTTATGCCAACTTCATCACGCACGATACTGCAGAGTTATCTGCTGAGGTTAATCGTAAGATGACCGAAGCTGTTGTTCGTCTTGCTAATGAAGCTGCAAAATTCGATAGTTTAGAACTGGATTACGATGCGCGCCGTAAGCTAGATAAGCTAAAATTAGCACTAACTTTGCCTGCCCCACAGGATGCTGAAAAAACAGCAAAACTTTCACAGTTAGTTGCTGAACTAGGTGGTATTTATGGTAAAGGTAAGTACTGTAAAGAAGATGGTAGCTGCTTAAGCCTTGGCCAGATGACCGCTAAAATGGCAACAAGCCGCAACTACAATGAACTACTGGATTTATGGCAAGGTTGGCGCCAATTTTCCAAACCAATGCGTCCACTTTATGAGCAACAAGTTGCGCTTACTAACGAAGGTGCTAAAGAGCTTGGCTATGCGGATACTGGCGCGATGTGGCGTAGTAAATACGATATGCCAGCGGATGATTTTGCAAAAGAACTTGACCGTATCTGGGGTCAAGTTAAACCGCTTTATGATTCATTACATTGTCATGTTCGTGCCAAGCTCGGTGAGAAGTATGGCGAAGATAAAGTCCCTCAAGACCAACCAATTCCTGCGCACCTTTTAGGTAATATGTGGGCACAGACATGGGGGAATATTTACGATGTAGTTGCGCCGGAAAATGCAGATCCTGGCTACGACGTAACAGAGTTATTAGCAAAGCATGATTACGACGAGCTGAAAATGGTACGTGGCGCCGAGAAGTTCTTTACTTCAATGGGCTTTGCGCCATTACCTGACACTTTCTATGAACGCTCACTATTCACTAAACCACAAGATCGTGACGTACAGTGTCACGCTTCAGCATGGAATATAGATAGCAAAGATGACCTGCGTATCAAGATGTGTATTCAGCGTACCGGTGAGGAGTTCTCTGTTATTCACCACGAGTTAGGTCATAACTTCTACCAGCGCGCCTACAACACGCAACCTATTTATTATCAAGAAAGTGCGAACGATGGTTTCCATGAAGCCATTGGTGACACTATTGCGCTGTCTGTTACACCTGACTACTTAAAAGAGATTGGTTTATTAGACGAAGTGCCTGATGAATCAAAAGATATCGGTCTATTAATGAAAATGGCACTAGATAAAGTTGCTTTTATCCCATTTGGCTTATTAGTTGACCAATGGCGCTGGAAAGTGTTCTCAGGTGAAGTAACACCCGAAAATTACAACAAAGCATGGTGGGAACTACGTGAAAAATATCAAGGTGTTCAAGCGCCTATCGCTCGTAGCGAAGCAGACTTCGATCCAGGTGCTAAGTATCACGTACCGGGTAACACCCCTTACACGCGTTATTTCCTAGCGCATATTTTACAATTCGACTTCCACAGAAGTTTATGTGAAATTGCTGGTAACAAAGAAGCGATTCATCGCTGTTCAGTGTATAACTCAAAAGAGGCTGGTGAAAAGCTGAATGCGATGTTAGAAATGGGTTCAAGTCGCCCATGGCAAGAAGCCCTTGCCACAATAACGGGGAAAGAAGAAATGGATGCAACAGCAATCTTGGATTACTTTGCGCCATTACAAAAATACCTTGATGAGCAAAATAAAGACCGTCAGTGCGGATGGTAAAATACTAAAAACTAAAAAGCCCGCATGATGCGGGCTTTTTTACAATCAAATTAATGATTAGAACTGTAAGCTTACGTTAGCAAAGTATGCATCGTAATCTGAGTCATCCCAGTTGTTACCATAACCCGCTTTTAAGCCAACGTTTTTATTGAAGAAGTGTTGAGCACCAAAGCTGTAATCATCTTCTTTGTTAAACGTTACAAATACTGACGTTGCTTTAGAGAAGTAGTAGTTAGAACCTAACTCCCATGAGCTGCCATTATCATCTGTATCAGAGATTGTACCTTCAACTGTAAGGTAGTTACCTTGTTGAAGATCTACGAAGTATTTAGCATTTACTGCGCGGTAATCAAACTCATCATCAGCAGTTAAAGTAAAACCAATGTAATCAGTGCTGTTTAACTGATGGTTATACTTAAGATCAAACATCACTGAGTTGTCACCGTCTTCAACGTCAACGAAAGTCGCTTTTAATAATAAGTTTGGATTGAAGAAGTAACCAGCAGAAACGTTAAATACATCTGTGCTTGAACCAAAATCAGAGTCATAGTTATTGTAGCCAGCGCCGAATACAAAATCTTCTACGAAGTACTCACCACCTAAGCCTAATACATCACCAAAATCATCGTCTGAATAAGCACCATAAACGTTAGTCGTTTTGTTGATGTACTCAAACTGGTCGTAAGGACCCATAGTGTTCTTTGGTGCGAAGTAATAAATTGAATCAACACTTACTGTGTCATTGCCATCGGTGTCCGTATACCCTAAGTGGCTGATTGATTGATAACTGTCCGCAGCAGTCGCGGCAGTTGAAAGAAGCATACTCGAAATAATAACTGCTAACTTTTTCATAAACAGATTTCCCTATAAACATTGTTTTAATTGCTACAAAACTAGCCAAATGGCTAAGTTGGGCACATGCTAACGTGAGAAAACTGAACGGGAACTTAACTAACTCCTTGTTTTTAATCAACTAATTGTAATAAATTGTCGGTAAATGTAAAGAAAAAGTTGGCCCGAATTTTCAATTCAACACCAACTATATTATAAATCACTTTATTTTCAGGGTGTTATAATGAAAATTCGCTAATTATTCTATAAACCTCATTAATGTTATCACCTGCTTTGAAGTCTTTGCTGATCGGAGTAGGATCTGACCCTACCCAAATTTTCAGCTCTGCATCTAAATCAAAATGCCCCGCGCTTTCTTTACTAAATTTAGTAATTTTTGAGTAAGCAATACTTAGCATTTCCACTTTAGACCCCGTAACACCTTGTTTATCAATAATAATCAATCTTTTATTGGTAAAGATAAACATATCACGGATCACCTTATAGGCCTTTTGCACTGTTTCACCCGCTATAAGCGTGTTGGCAAGTAATTCTTCTAGATCATCATTATCGACTTCGCTGGCATTACCCATTAATCCACTTAGTAAACCCATAACTAACTCTCCTTATGAAAAATTTGGTTTTCGAGTGTGTGACCATTCACTAGTTGACGATACTGCCAACCTTGTTGATAACAAAACTGTAATAGATTGATATCAAATGGTTCGGCTGTCTGTTCAAATTCAATGACATATTCTTTTGCTTGGCTCATATAAACATGATGTACATGGGCAAGACTTGCAAGCTTAGCTTCTACATCATCATAAAGTTGATTCAATTGTAGTGTTATATAATGCTTATTATCTTGTGTGCTAGAACGCGCTTGATGCTCACTCAATACCCCTTTATCTAGGTGTAATACTTGCGAACATAAACGCTCAAGTTCGGTTAGATCATGGGAGCTTAAAATAAATGTGGCTTCATTGCTTAAAGAGCTCACAAGCTCACGAACCTCACGCGCGTGGATAGGGTCAAGACCTGCAGTTGCCTCATCAAGCATTACAATTTCAGGTTCACCTATTAGTGCTTGCGCAATTGTGACTCGCTTACGCATCCCGTGAGAAAGATCGTCTGGGCGCTGTTTAGCCACTTCAGATAAACCAACAAGTTCCAGAACACGTGCTGTTTCTTTTTTACGAACCGCGCCACTTAAACCTTGCAGTTGACCATAAAAATTTAATTGATGCGCAATACTAAAACGCGGATCAAGCTGTGCATCTTGTGGTAATGCCGTAAGCTTACCAAATAAAGCCGCACTACCTGGGGCGTGGTCCAACACTGATAACTGCCCGGAACTTGGTAAAATATAACCGCATAACAAACTAAATAAGGTTGTTTTACCAGCACCATTAGGGCCAACGAGTGCAACTGGCGCTCCTTTATTTATTTCAAAGCTGACATTATCAAGCGCTCGCTTAGCTCCATAGTTTTTTGATAAACCTTGTGCCTGAATTAATACTGTCATAGTGAGCTCCTTGCAAAAATTCGTTCACCCACCACAAGCAGCACAACTGTTTGTAAAACAGGTAAACCGACCCCTAACATCATGCCTGCTCTTTGTCCCGCGACTACATCGATTTGGTAGCCAGGAAATAAATAATATAGAACTTCAAGTAAAGGCAGCTGCCAAGTAAGCAAACCAATAATAATGTTGCCGCCAGCAAAAAATAAAATAGCTAATACAAATGCAAGACGAGATGAGCGCGCAAACGTATTTAGAAAACTCATTAAAGCAATAAACGGCATTACAGTAATTAGCAGAAACACCAATAGTGTCAGGCTTCTTGAAAAACCAGAAAGAAATAAACTTGGCTCACGATACGTCAACATAGCAAGCGTTGCCATCAGAGTAACAAATAACAATGCTGCTAAGATTAATACTTGTCCTAAAAAGCGGCCAATTATAATCTCTGAACGAGTTGCCCGTAGTGACAAAAAGCGTAGCGTACCACGCTGACGATCTCCCACAGTTTGGTCGCTACATAAAAACAAGCAAAAGCAAGGGAAGCTATATAAAGCGATTAGCCAGTACATCGCTAGCTCTGATTCAGGCCAATCGAGCAACCGACTGATACCGATAGCACCAAAGGCCTGCCTAGCAAAGTCAGCAAACTCAGCAGAGCTAATCAAATTCACAGATTCAGCTATAGGATAGCGTAAAATAAGTAACCAACAAATGGCGAATGCAGCAACCGCTAGCAAACCACGTTTGGTCAAAAATAGTCGTACAAGTTCAAATTGAGCAATTTGCGCAAGACGTTTAGGGTGTAACTGCGTCACTCACAATCCTTAATGAATATTATTATTGGAATTACACTAAGGTGAAACAGCTTGAATTACCAGAAAAAAAAGAGCCGCATTGCGGCTCTTATGTAACAAAGTATAAACTTTTTAACTACAGATGGCTCTCGTAAACACCAAGAGCTTGATCTAGATCGGCTAGCAAATCTGTTACATCTTCCAAGCCTATATGTAAGCGGATCACTGGGCCTTGCGTCCAACCTGTTTCAGAGCGTAGCCCTTTCATCGTTAAATTTGCAGTAACTAAACTTTCGTATCCACCCCAAGAAAAGCCCATTTTAAAATGCTGCAAACTATCTAAAAACGCATCTATCGCTTGTTGATTTCCTTGCTTCATTACAAACGAAAATAAGCCATTACTCCCGTCAAAGTCGCGTTTAAAGAACTCATGACCTGGGCATGTTGCAAAAGCCGGATGGCGAATATGATCAACCAATGGGTGTGTTTCAAGCCATTTAGCAACTTCAATGGCGGCTTGCTCGTGCTGTTTTAAACGCACAGCCATAGTGCGTAAGCCACGTAATGCTAAATATGCATCATCAGCAGACGTACATTGGCCTAATAGATATGAGTTTTCTCTCAGTGTTGACCAGTATTTTTTATTAGCAACCGCCACTCCCATCATTACATCGGAATGGCCAACAATATATTTAGTCGCAGCTTGGATACTAATGTCCACCCCATGCTCAAGCGGTCTAAAATGCAGGCCATTACCCCAAGTATTATCTAACATCGTCATGACACCACGCTCGTTCGCTTTTGCGACCATAGCGGGTACATCTTGCACTTCCATGGTAATCGAGCCAGGTGATTCTAAAAATAATACACGGGTATTTTCTTTTATTAACTCATCAATGCCTGCACCGATACCTGGTGGATAATAGGTTGTTTCAATCCCAAGACCGGCTAATATTTTGTCACAAAAATCACGAGTTGGTTCGTAAGCAGTATCAACCATCAAAATATGATCGCCCGTTTTCACAAACGATAATAGCGCATTGCTTATTGCAGCCGCACCTGATGGATAAAGTGCACAACCTTCTCCCCCCTCAAGTTCAGCAATAGCTTCTTGTAGTGCGAAGTGTGTGGTGGTTCCACGGCGACCATAAAAAAGCGTTTTATCGCCCCGTTTTTTAGCTGCTTCTTTTAACTCAGAAACCGAGTCGAAAACCACGGTTGATGCTCGCTGTACGACTGGATTTACCACGCCTTGCGTATACGCTTTTTTACGCCCAGCACTCACTATTTGAGTATTTTTATTTGTCTTTGTCATCGTTATTCCAATCTAGTTTACAGGTTGCGCCAATGCTCAACCAAAAATCGAGAAATAGAGTCATGTCGGGTTAATTTTAGGTGACTACCCTGTTCATGCCATTGGCCAAATTGATTCAGATCATCACGACTAAACCACCTAGCGTCATCTAATTCATCTTTATCAACATGAATATCTTCTGATACTGCTGTTGCCATAAAACCAAACATGATTGAAGATGGAAAAGGCCAAGGTTGTGAAGCTATATACTGAATATCAGTGACAGCAATACCAGCTTCTTCCATGACTTCTCGGGCGACAGCTTGCTCGAGTGTTTCACCTGGATCAACAAACCCCGCCAATGTTGAAAACACGCCCTCAGGCCAGCTTGCTTGACGACCGAGTAAACAGCGCTCAACACCATCAGCAAAGGTTTTTTTCACTATCATAATGACGGCAGGATCAGTGCGAGGAAACGTTTGATGCTGACACGTTTGGTTCTCACATAAGCGAGAGTGTCCTGCTTCAACCATATTATTTTCATGTCCACATCGGCCACAAAAACGATGGGTTGCATGCCAAAAACAAAGACCACGAGCAAGTGCAGCAATTGAGCCTTGCTTTAGTTCAACTTGAGGGCCTAACTTGCGTATATCAACAAACTCAGTACCATCAAGAACAGGGTCAATAAGTGAATCAGGCACATTGCTTACATCTAACGCAAAATGAGCAATTCCTTGCTCGTCAAGGCCAAGTAAAATACCTTTCGATAAATCAAGATGATCAACCTGAGATAGGCGCAAATAACACACCTCAGGGCACCCTTTAACAAATAGACTCTGATTATTTTTAACAAGTAACCAGCGACTCTGAGAATTAATTTTCGCCTTTAGCCACTTAGGATCTTTTCGATGATTAGAGGCACGGTCCAGTGGCATTTGAGAGTAATTCAGCATGGCGTTCCTTTGAAATTATTTACCCCCTAAAACTACCACAAGCTGATGATAAACCCAATTTATAACAGGCATAAAAAAAGCCCAAATGGGCTTTTTTGCTCTCTCTCACAATTTTACAAGGTCGCTAGGTGCGCTTGTAGTTTTTGGTTCTCAGCTTCAATGTGCTGATAGAACGCTAAATCTTCTAATTTACTTGCAGCCGCTTTATCAATGATGATGACAGCATCCTTATGCATTTGTAATGCAGAGGCTGGACACTTTGCCATGAGCGGGCCTTCAACCATTGCCTGTACTGCATCAGCTTTACTTTCACCCGTCGCTAATAGCACTACTTTTTTGGCTTCTAAGATAGTCCCAATCCCCATAGTGATTGATAAATGCGGTTGATATTCGCCTTCGCCAAAGAATCGTGCGTTATCATCAATGGTTGCTTTGGTAAGTGTTTTTACCCGAGTGCGCGAGGTAAGACCTGAAGACGGCTCGTTAAAACCTATATGACCGTTACGGCCAATACCAAGTAATTGCACATCAACCCCTCCTGATGCTGCAATTTTTTGCTCATATTCATTGCACGCAACTAACGGGTTGATTGCATCTCCAGGCGGAACATGCGTGTTATCTTTGTTAATATCTACGTGATTAAATAATTGCTCATTCATAAAGTATCGATAACTTTGCGGATGCTCACCTGTAAGACCTAAGTATTCATCTAAATTAAATGTTGTCGCTTGGCTAAATGAAATATCACCCGCTTTATTTTTTGCGATAAGCTCTTGGTATAACGCAACAGGTGTTGAGCCAGTTGCCAAGCCAAGTACTGATGCTGGTTTTTTTATAAGTTGTTTAGCAAAGATGTTAGCCCCGTAGGCTGCCACTTGCGCGGCATCATCAAGAATGACTATTTGCATATTGATTAGCTCTAATTATAAATTGAAAAAAAATGGGATCTAAAACCCGACCCCACGTGCAATCGAATCGGGTTTTAGATCAAACTACTGCCAGGATACGGTACAGTAGCTATAACCATTATGACAACGCTGTCATTATCACTTTTAGATTTAACTTTGTAAAGTAAAAGTGAATAAAAAATAACGTTTCTATCAGCGTTAACTAAACACTGACAAAGATTTTTCTACGGTACATCCAATGCAACACAAGCATTTGTACAGCAAGTAATGCTACCACGGCTATTAATGGCTGCCATGAATCAGGAACCGCGCGAATAACACCACCAAAAACACTTTGGCTTACATAACCCCAGTTCACTAAGCTCGAGGCTAGGTAAATAATGATCGAATTAGCACCTATAATAACAAATGGATACGCAACTCGCTGCCCTGGTAATATATCAACCAAGGCATAAAACACGGCTAATAAAATAGCGCTCCACCCTACCGTCACCAATACAAAAGAGCTCGTCCATAACTCTTTATTTACCGGAAACTGTAAATCCCAGAGCCACCCTAAGCTTACGCTAACAAGGCCTGAAATAAATAACACGCCAGACATTTTCCATTCACCAATTTGTTGTGCTCGTGCAATAAGCTGGCCTGCAAACACCCCCATAAGTGCGTTAACAATCGCTGGTAGATTAGACAACACGCCTTCAGGATCTACAACGCGATTTTGATAACTAATCCCTGGTAGTAAATACTTATCGAACCATGCATTCCAACTTCCAGCAGCAGATAAGTCTCCGGTACTGCCTCCTGGTACAGGCACAAAGCTAAGCAGTAACCAGTAGCCAAGTAAAATAGATACCGCGGTTATGACTTGGGTTCGTAAGCTTGTATGCCAAACCAACATGGCACAGAAAAACCACGCAATGGCTATTCGAGCTAATACACTGGCGTAGCGTATCTCATCAAACGCCATCGGCATGCCTGTACCCCAGCCGTGATTATATAAAATACCTAAAAAACAGAGCAGTAATAAGCGCTTAATAGCTTTGCGATAATAGACTTTACGCTCATCCCAACTTAAGTGATCAATGCGTTTGGGGGCAAGCCCCATAGCAACGCCAGATAGGAAAATAAATAGCGGGAATATTAAGTCGTAAAAAGTAAAACCGTGCCATTCACTGTGCACTGTATGTGCTTCAAATAGCTTCCAGCCTGTCCAGCCTGTTAGCACAAAAAGTGCTGCAAATATTGACTGACCACCTAAGATCCAAAACATATCCATGCCGCGTAATGCATCTAAAGAAGCTAAACGCTTTTTTGTAGGTTGTGTTGTTGTCATTTTATTACCTTTAATACAAAAAGCCCCGCGATACAACGGCGGGGTTTTTACAGGGAAGTTCTAAACTGCGTTACCTGCAATATAAGTTGCTTTTACATACTGATGCTCATCAAGTACAACAAAATCAGCATCGAAGCCATTTACCAGACGGCCCTTTTTGTTCAAACCAAGATATTGTGCAGGATACAAAGACGCCATTCTCAAGCTTTCGGCTAAACTCACATCCAATGTATTAACGGTATTGCGTACAGCACTTGCCATATCAAGCACACTGCCCGCAAGTTCGCCTGTTGTCGAATTTAAACGGTCACCGGTACGAATAACTTTTCGACCGTCAAAGAAATCAAACTCCATATCGTCAGTGCCCACAGGAGGCATTGCATCAGTTACTAACATAACCTTACCGCGTTGCTTAGTACGAATCGCTAATTTGGCTGACGATGGGTGAACATGATGACCATCAACAATTAAGCCACACCAGCTGTTATCATCCCAAAGGGCAGAGCCAACTACACCAGGCTCTCGCGAGGTAAATGCCGACATTGCATTAAATAAGTGTGTAAAACCATCAGCGCCTGCGGCCAATGCTTTATTAGTCGTTGCAAAATCAGCGTTAGTGTGGCCAATACTTACTTTCACGCCACATTCAACTAATCGCGTTATGTCTTCTGCTCTGACATTTTCAGGTGCCAGCGTCACCATTTTTATGCCTAAGTCTTGACGTGCATAGATCGCAAACTCTTGCTCTGAAATAGGTCTTATAAACTGTTCACTATGAGTGCCTTTCTTAGGTAAAGATAAATGTGGGCCTTCAAAATGAATACCTAACACACCCGGCACTGCTTGGGCAATTGCCTCTGCCGTTGCATCAGCAGCTTGTGCCATCACCTCTACTTTATCAGTAATGAGGGTTGGCATTATCGCAGTTGAACCAAATCGACCATGCGCTTTCGCAATATTGTGCAAACATTGTGGGGTTTGCTCTGCATTAAAAAATGCACCACCACCACCATTTACTTGCACATCAATAAAACCAGGCACCACGAGCCCCTCTAGCTTAACCACATCGGTGCTTGCTTCAGTTAGGGTGAATACCCCATTATCTACACTAAAATAACGATCATTTAAAAATTCTTCGCCGGTAAATAGTGACTGAGCATGAAAAATCGTCATTAAATTGCTACCTCTTGGCTTTGTTCTAACACAGACTGTTGTGCGAAATATACTGCTCCCATTTCAGGTGGTTGAATTGGGTTTTCTACAAGCTTAGCGATATCAGGGTCTAGCCATTTATTTAATGGCTCAGCTAACCCACCTATCATAGACAAACGTGGTGGTTTGTTCTCTAATAAACGGTGTGCAAGTTTACTCACATACTCTGCACCGTCTTTAACAATAGCAAGTGCCACTGCATCTTGCTCATTTGCAGCATTAAACACATAGCGAGCAAGTTTTGCATAACTACTAGATGGTTGACCTGACATTTGCTCAACAATCGCCATTGCGTTATCAGCCGAGAAATGTTCGGTAATGACTTTGGTTAAACAGGTCTTTGAGCCTAACCCATCTAAATCCAGCAGCGTGGCTTTTATCGCTTCAAGTCCCATCCAGGCACCGCTGCCTTTGTCACCTAACGCAAAACCATGGCCACCAAAATTGGTGGTTTGCCCATTCACACAAGAAAAGCCGCATGAGCCCGTGCCTGTGATAATGACTGCACCGTCACTGCCTTCATGAGCGCCTATACAAGCCGTATGTAGGTCAGTCGTTAAAAACATTTGTTTGAACGGGTGTTCCCACTCCATAATTTTATCGTATAGGCTCGGCAAGTTAACACCTGCAAGGCCTAAACCTGCATAGAGTTGATGTACCGTCTCTAACGGCAACCCAGCATCACGCAACGCTAATTGAGTTGAGACCATTATAGATTCAAGTGTGCGCTCCAAACCATGTAGTGGATTTGCCGGACCGCCTAAGCCTGTCCCTAATACGCCATGTTTTACAGAGTAAATGGTTGCTCGGCACTTTGTTCCGCCACCATCGATACCAATAAACAATTGGTCCTCACTCACACTCTTCGCCATCATTTAACGACCCCTAACCTTCGTTTAGTTTTTGTATAAATCGCACTATTTTTTCTTATCAGAATGCGAAATCATCTCAACCCATGTTGATTTAATGTTACACAATAAATGACAGCGTTGTCATTACATTTTTCATAAAAATTCGTATAACTTTCATAATTATTTCTAATTTGTTGAATTAAAAAGCTTTATTAACAGAAAAGAAATTTGAAACAGACCTAGCAATTACTTGGTATGTCTTGTTCTCATTGTTTATTTGAATTAAAAGAGCCATTTCAAGTGCATATTACTATAACTATGAACGAGTCTAGCTCATATTAGCTTAGCTGAAATAATACTTTAGTTAAACAATTTATTTAAATAGGAATATTTATTGCTATTCTCTGCGGTTATTAAGTAACAAGCCGTCGTCGATACAGTAAAAATTCTCAGCCGCATTTTTTAGTACATCAGCAGTCAATTGTTCTGCCCCATACACATCACAAGGAATTTGATAGTTGTGTGCTAGATGCCCTAATAACAATGCAAAGTCACCATCGCCAGACAGCAACACCATTTTGTCTACTTTGCGTGCATTTTCAAGCATATCAATAGTAATACCCACATCCCAATCGCCTTTTGCACTGCCATCGCGTCGCTGAATAAACGGCTTAAGTTTTACTTCAAAGCCTATTGCTCGCAAAATATTTTGAAATTGTGATTGCTTTTCATCGCCACGATAAATTGCATAGGCAATAGCACCATCAATTGTATACAGCTCCTGCATTTTTGCCCAAAAGGCGTTGTAATCGAAGTTTTTTCCATAACTTTCTTTACAGGTGTAGTAAATATTCTGTACGTCGACAAAGATAGCAACTCTCGGCTTTTCAATTGTTTGCATAATACACCTTGTATAATTTATATCTTGCTACTGTAGCACGACTTACTTGTAATTCACTCAAAAGTAACCTAAATTGGTTACATGAACAACAGTAACCAAATTTGGTTACATATGAACAAGTAACTAGTTTTAGTTACAGTAAAAGGATGCGCTATGATTGCGGTGATCACTGGAGATTTAATTAAATCACAAAGAATCCCACAACAAGAATACGATGCAATGCTATACCAACTCGATCAAAGCTTACGTTTTATCACTCAACACTTTGAAAGTAGTTTTAGCATTTATCGTGGTGATGCTTTGCAATTACAGCTACAAACACCAGAATCTGTCTGTCATGTAGCGATACTCTTATATTTACAAATGAAAGCCGCTAACTATGAATTACGTCAAAGTATGGCCATTGGCACAGTCGATAATCCTCGCGCCGATATAAAAACAGCCACAGGAAGTGCGTATACGTTATCCGGTCAGGGCTTAGATAATATGACTCATCAGCTGTTAACAATAAAAGTGGAAAATAATCATCTCGATGAAGGATTTTTACTCAATATTGCCTTAATAGAGGTATTGCTAGAGAAGATGAGCCAAAAACAAGCGAATGCTTTATTTAATTACCTTACAGCAAGCAATAATAGCCACGCAGAACTAGCAAAAGAGCTCAATACAAGCAGAGAAAATGTGACCAAATTACTAAACCTTGCTCAGTACCAATTAGTCGAACGTTTTATCAAGTACAGCCATACAACACTCAAAGGATTGATAGCATGAGCTTTACCTTATTACTTGTCGCCCTATTTTTAGCACACTTGGTTGCTGACTTTTATCTACAGCCAATGAGCTGGGTTAATGACCGAAACAGCCGACACTTTCGCGCAACAAAGTTGTATTTGCATGTTTTAACACACGGCATTGTTTCGTTTATCATTTTAGCTCTTTGGGAGTTTAATTATGGCTGGAATGAGCTTGCACGTGTTGTCTGCGCAACACTGCTAATTATGCTTAGTCACTTCCTCATTGATTTAGCAAAATCCTATTCCAATAAAGGGGTCGTTCCATTTCTACTTGATCAGCTTGCACATAGTATTGTGCTGGTGATGCTAGCTGTATGGTTAACCGATTATGATGAATTTTATGCGCTTATTTGGCAAAAACTAATTGCTATAGATACTCTTTTTGTTATCTGTGCTTATATACTCGTATTAAATCCAAGCTCAGTATTTATTCGCATGATGCTTGAAAAAATCACACAAGGCTTTGCTACATCTGGCAGCATTCCTGCAGCTGGCCACAGTATAGGGCTTTTAGAGCGAGGACTGATGCTAAGCTTTATACTTATGGGTGAATATGCAGGAGTAGGATTCCTACTCGCTGCAAAATCAATCTTTCGCTTTGGAGATTTAAAAGCGAGCGAAGAAAAACAACTCACAGAGTATGTCATGCTTGGCACTTTATTAAGCGTTTCTGTGACATTACTCATTGGTATGAGTACTGTTTATTTAGTTAAACTCTTTTGAGTGTTAACTTAACACCGTGTCTATTTGAACATTTGTCGCCATACCTTCACAAAGATCCGTGGTTATGGTGGCGAATGCACCATTGATCAATGCAAGGTTTGGTGCAACATGACCAATATCAGCATCGGTCAAAACAGGGAATAAGTTGCCTTGAAATGCTAACTCAATCGCCTGATATTCATCAAAGTAACAGTCATTGTTAATTGCTGAGCTACGCCCAAATATAACGGCATTGACATCAGTAAACACATCATTAAGTTTTAAAGATAATAAACACCTTGCTAACGCCATCGGACTCAGTTCTGCATTTTCTAAATAAAGAATTAATCCCTCCGGTGCATACTGTTTTTTAAATTCATGCAACGCATAGTAATTTGAAGGCAGTAATAAGCCTAGTGTGTCAATACAGCCGCCAATCAAACGACCTGATACCTCTATTTGTCGCTTATCTTTATAGTTAATACAACGCCATTGGCTTTCGGCTGTGTAGTTGAATTTTGCATCAGGTTTAGTGGCGTAATCAATCTGATCTTGCTGATAAAACGGCGCAGCAAGTTGCTTAAAGGATGCTTTTTCTTCAAGGCCCATGGCGGTAAATAAAGCCGCTAGGTGTGGATCTTTATCATCGGGGTGAATCTGCATTAAATTCGCACCATGCAGTGTAGCCCAGCCACATCGGGTAGTGAGTGCGCAAGCAAATGTACTGATATCAGAAAAACCAACTAACCATTTAGGTTTTGCATTACTGATAGCACTAAAATCTAACAAAGGTAAGATCTCCATGGTGAGATCCCCTCCCCAAGGCGGCATAATCGCGGCAATCGAGTCATCTGTTAAAAACTGCATCAATTCGGCCGCACGTTCCTTTGCACTATTGTGTTGTTGACGTAAACAGTCTCCTTCAACAACATTAAACCCCTTCGCACTTAGCCCTTCGAGTACAACATCTAATCTTTTATGATATGCCTTATCGACACCAGAAGAAAAAGCACATATGGCGATGCTATCGCCTAAAGATAGCGCTTTAGGATATTGAATTTTCACCACTATTACCTCTTCTTTTGAATAACCAAGCAGCCAACGTACCGAATAACATACCAGAAGTAAACAGGCATAAAAAAACCGCAGTATGTAACTGCGGTTTTTATCAATGCTTGGTTAAGCTATTAAATATACTCAACTTCAATGATTTCGTACTCGACTTCACCGTTTGGTGTTTTAATGGTAACGGCATCATCTACCTCTTTACCAATTAAGCCACGCGCGATTGGCGAATTTACAGAGATCAGATTGTTTTTGATATCTGCTTCATCATCACCCACAATTTGGTATTTAACCTCAGCGTCAGTGTCAACATTAACGATAGTGACCGTTGTGCCAAAAATAACTTTGCCAGTTTTTGGCATCTTAGTTACATCGATGATTTGTACGTTTGAAAGCTTTGCTTCAATTTCTTGAATACGACCTTCGCAAAAACCTTGTTGCTCACGAGCAGCATGGTATTCAGCGTTTTCTTTCAAATCACCGTGCTCACGTGCTTCAGCGATATCAGCAACGATTTTTGGACGGGTAACTGTTTTTAATTCGTTAAGTTCTTCGCGCAGTAATGCTGCACCACGAACCGTCATCGGAATTGATTGCATATTATTCTCACTTAATCCCAAGGGCGATTGCCTCGCCCTTGGCACATTTCCTTAGTTCATTCGCTGGTGTAGTTCCTGAACTGACGTCACCTTGCTACGGTCGTCTGCTTGGTTTGCAGTACAGTTAGCAAATGCCGCGTTCAGTGTCGTTGTGTAGTTAGTTTTGTGCTGTAACGCACCACGACGTAACACCTTCGAATCTTCAATCGCTTGGCGACCTTCAGTAGTGTTTACAATGTAGCTGTATTCACCATTTTTAATTCTATCAAGAATATGAGGACGACCTTCGTATACTTTGTTCACGCGACGAACTGCAATACCCGCTTCTTCTAGCGCTTTTGCAGTGCCACCCGTTGCATCTAGCTCAAAACCTAAAGCTGTCATGGTTTTAGCTAATTCAACAATACGTGGTTTGTCACTGTTGCGTACCGATAGTAACGCGCGACCACCGCGTGGTAAAGTGTTGCTTGCACCTAATTGTGCTTTAGCGAATGCTTCGGCGAAAGTTTCACCAACCCCCATTACCTCACCCGTTGAGCGCATTTCTGGGCCACGGATTGGGTCAACACCTTGGAACTTAGCAAATGGCAGTACCACTTCTTTTACGCTGTAGTAAGGAGGGATTACTTCTTTTGTAATACCTTGGCTTGCTAGCGACTGACCCGCCATACAACGCGCAGCAACTTTTGCAAGTGCAATACCTGTCGCTTTAGAAACAAACGGGACTGTACGTGCAGCACGTGGGTTTACTTCGATTAAGTAAACTTTACCGTCTTTCACAGCAAACTGTGTATTCATCAGACCTACTACGCCAAGCTCTAGTGCCATATCAGTCACTTGCTTACGCATTACGTCTTGTACTTCAGCAGTTAGTGAGTGAGCTGGTAATGAACACGCTGAGTCACCTGAGTGAACACCTGCTTGCTCAATGTGCTCCATGATACCACCGATGATTACTTGCTCACCGTCACAGATAGCGTCAACGTCAACTTCAATTGCGTTATCTAAGAAGTGGTCAAGTAGTACTGGCGCTTCATTTGATGCAGATACCGCTTCAGTCATGTAACGACGTAAGTCGTCTTCATCGTATACGATTTCCATCGCACGACCACCTAGTACGTACGAAGGACGTACAACCAGTGGGAAACCAATTTCAGCAGACTTAACAACCGCTTCTTCTAAAGAAGTCACTGTTGCATTTTCTGGTTGCAGAAGGTTCAAACGCTCAACAAGTTGTTGGAAACGCTCACGGTCTTCAGCACGGTCGATTGCATCTGGAGAAGTACCAATAACTGGCACGCCATTCGCTTCTAGTGCACGCGCAAGTTTAAGTGGCGTTTGACCACCGTACTGAACGATAACACCTTTAGGCTTTTCAACACGTACGATTTCTAATACGTCTTCTAGCGTGATTGGCTCGAAGAATAAGCGATCTGATGTGTCGTAGTCAGTCGAAACAGTTTCAGGGTTACAGTTAACCATGATTGTTTCGTAGCCGTCTTCACGTAAAGCTAATGCTGCGTGAACACAGCAGTAATCGAATTCGATACCTTGACCGATACGGTTAGGGCCACCACCGATTACCATGATTTTATCTTTGTCAGATGGATTCGCTTCACACTCTTCATCATAAGATGAGTACATGTAAGCTGTATCTGAACTAAACTCTGCAGCACACGTATCAACGCGCTTGTATACAGGCACGATATCTAACTGGTGACGCTTCTTGCGAATTTCTGCTTCAGAAACACCGGCAATTTCAGCGATACGCGCATCAGCGAAACCTTTACGCTTAAGCTTGCGTAAGAACTCAGCATTTAAACCAGCCATACCTACTTCGCTGATTGTTGCTTCGTCTTTTAAGATGTCTTCGATTTGCACTAGGTACCAAGGGTCAATCTTAGTGAGTTCGAAAACGTCCTCTACGCTCATACCGTGACGCATTGCATCAGCAACGTACCAAATACGCTCAGCACCTGGCTCACGTAATTCACGGATGATTTTTTCTTTTGCTTTCGGATCATCAAGGGCAACAATTGGGTTAAAGCCCGTTGCGCCTACTTCAAGACCACGTAATGCTTTATGCAGAGACTCTTGTTGGTTACGACCAATCGCCATAACCTCACCCACAGACTTCATCTGTGTTGTTAGACGGTCGTTTGAACCTGCGAATTTTTCGAAGTTAAAACGTGGGATCTTAGTAACAACGTAGTCAATTGACGGCTCGAAAGACGCTGGTGTTTTACCGCCAGTGATGTCGTTTTGTAGCTCATCAAGCGTGTAACCTACAGCTAGTTTCGCTGCGATTTTCGCAATTGGGAAACCCGTTGCTTTTGATGCGAGTGCAGATGAACGCGATACACGAGGGTTCATCTCGATGATAACCATACGGCCATCAACTGGATTCACACCAAACTGTACGTTTGAACCACCTGTTTCAACACCGATTTCACGAAGTACCGCCATCGATGCATTACGCATGATTTGGTATTCTTTATCTGTCAATGTTTGCGCTGGAGCAACCGTGATTGAGTCACCTGTGTGAACACCCATAGGGTCAAAGTTTTCGATAGAACATACGATGATACAGTTGTCGTTTTTGTCACGAACAACTTCCATTTCGTATTCTTTCCAACCGATTAATGATTCATCGATTAAAAGTTCATTTGTTGGTGATAAATCTAAACCACGCTCACAAATTTCATCAAATTCTTCTTGGTTGTATGCAACACCACCACCGGTACCACCCATAGTGAATGATGGACGAATGATACATGGGAAACCGATGCGGCTAAGAACATCGTGTGCTTCTTCCATTGAGTGAGCGATTTCTGCACGCGGACACTCAAGGCCAATGTTCTTCATTGCTACGTCAAAACGCTCACGGTTTTCAGCTTTATCGATTGCATCAGCAGTTGCACCGATAAGTTCAACACCATGTTTAGCCAGTACGCCGTGCTTATCTAAATCAAGTGCACAGTTTAATGCTGTTTGACCACCCATAGTAGGCAGTACTGCATCAGGCTTTTCTTTTTCAATGATTTTCTCTACAACTTCCCAGTGAATTGGCTCGATGTACGTCGCATCCGCCATTTCAGGGTCAGTCATGATAGTTGCAGGGTTCGAGTTTACAAGAATTACTCGAAAGCCTTCTTCTCGTAGTGCTTTACACGCTTGTGCACCAGAGTAGTCAAATTCACAAGCTTGACCGATTACGATCGGGCCTGCGCCTAAGATAAGAATGCTTTTTATGTCGGTACGTTTTGGCATTGTTACTCCGGTTAAATTAGTTAGAACGTGCTTGCATCAAATCGATGAAGTGGTCAAATAATGGCGCCGCATCATGTGGACCTGGGCTTGCTTCAGGGTGACCTTGGAAGCTAAATGCAGGCTTATCTGTGCGGTGAATACCTTGTAGCGTGCCATCGAATAATGAAACGTGAGTTGCACGTAAGTTCGCTGGTAATGTTGCTTCATCAGCTGCGAAACCGTGGTTTTGTGCAGTGATCATTACAACATTGCGGTCAAGGTCTTTAACTGGGTGGTTACCACCGTGGTGACCAAACTTCATTTTCACCGTTTGTGCACCTGAAGCAAGTGCAAGCAATTGGTGACCTAAACAAATACCAAAGATTGGCGTGTCTGTTTCTAGGAAAGTTTTAATTGCTTCAATCGCGTAAGTACACGGCTCAGGGTCACCAGGGCCATTTGATAAGAAGATACCGTCTGGGTTTAATGCCAGTACGTCTTCTGCAGATGTTTGTGCAGGAACAACGGTTAATTTACAGCCGCGGTCAACTAACATACGTAAGATATTACGTTTAACACCGAAGTCATAAGCAACAACGTGGAACTTCTCGTCTGCTGCTTCTAGCGTTTTAAAGCCTGAACCTAACGTCCAGCTTGATTCGCGCCACTCAAAATTTTCCTTGGTTGAGACAACTTTTGCTAAATCCATGCCTTTTAAGCCTGGGAAGGCTTGCGCAGCTTCAAGCGCTTTTTTCTCATCTAACTCGTCGCCTGCAATGATACAACCATTTTGAGCGCCTTTATCACGTAAAATACGTGTTAATTTACGAGTGTCGATGTCAGCAATACCTAAGATATTGCGTTCTTTTAAGTAATCACTTAACGATTGCTCGTTACGGAAATTACTTGCTAGCAGTGGCAAATCACGGATCACTAGGCCTTTAGCCCAGATTTGACCCGCTTCTTCGTCTTCGCTGTTAGTACCCGTATTACCGATATGTGGGTACGTCAAAGTTACGATTTGTTCCGCGTATGAAGGGTCAGTCAAAATTTCTTGATAACCAGTCATAGACGTATTGAATACTACTTCACCGACTGACATGCCGTCAGCGCCGATTGCAGTACCGCGAAACACTGTGCCGTCTTCTAGGACTAACAGAGCGGATTTAGTCAAGTTAACCTCCTAACAGTAAAAAACGGGAGTAAAGTCATTTGCTCTACTGCCCGTTTAAAGCGATTGGAAACACGCATTTATGAATTTTTGGCAAATTGGCGCTATTCTACAGTAAATTAGCTTTTAGATCTAACCTTAATTAATAAAATAGTGAAAATAAGCGTTATTAACTAAAAATTCACTGAAACTGCCAAAAAAGAAACTAAACTACTTCAAGTCAAGCACATCTTGCATGTCATAAAGTCCAGCTGGTTTATTTTTCAACCAGCCCGCAGCTCTTACTGCACCTAACGCGAAGGTCATTCTTGAACTTGCTTTATGAGTTAATTCTAGCCTTTCGCCAGAAGTTGCGAAGTATGCGGTGTGTTCACCTACTATATCTCCGCCCCTCATGACCGAATAACCGATTTCATTTTGCGATTTTGCGTGTTCGTTATTGCTTCTATCAAAACGCGCGACTTCATCATGCTGCCAGCCTTTTGCCTCGGCAATCGCTTCACCAATTGCCAATGCAGTCCCTGATGGCGCATCGATTTTGTGACGATGATGAGCCTCAAATATTTCGATATCCATGTCATCGCCAAACTTCACAGCCGCAGTCTGCACTAAGTTAAGCAGTAAATTTACACCTACGCTATAGTTGCGAGCAAAAACAATCGGAATGTGCTTCGCAGCATCATTAAGCGCATCAATGTCATCTTGGTTAAGGCCCGTGGTACCAATGACCATGGCGATATTTTTTTCGACTGCTATTTTTAGGTGGTTGCGCATTCCTGCTGGCAAAGTGAAATCAATCAATACATCAGCATCTTTTACGTCGGTTTCTTTACTAAATAATACATCCGCTGACGCAGCGCTGTTTAATTGATTAACCGCACTATCTAAAAGTGGCGAGTTATCACGCACGTACGCGCCGGTTAATGTTGCATCATCTTTTTTTGAGACAGCTTCTAAAAGTGTAAGTCCCATGCGGCCGTTTGCGCCAAATACACCTATGCGGTTCATGTAGTTACCTTATCTATTCTTCTTAACTGGCTGGATTTTATCGAAAACTCATGTAATAGTCAGGTTAGCTTATAAAAAATACAGAGCTAATTTTAGATTTTATTGAATAACAACAATAATAACAGATAGTCTTTGCATTTAGCCATCTATACATTTAAACTTCTTCCTTTACGCCGATTTGGTCTTTGGCTTGCGGGCGCTGTTGTTGTCTTTCATTGTTTAAGACAGCGACTAAATACAGCTAAAAGAAGTGTTTGGCTGTGTTTTTGGTTATCTAACGAGGAATATGATGCAGCCATCATTTAATAAAACAAAAGCAAAACTTTCTTTGCTGCCGCTTTTGGTGTTTGTCGGCTTATTTTTAGGCGCTGGCTTATACTTACAGTCTCAAGGTGTCGATTACGCCTTCTATCAATTGCCTGCGCCTGTGGCAATTTTGCCAGCCATCATGTTGGCATTTATCTTAAATAAAAATACCATCAACCACAGTGTTGAAACCTTTATTAAAGGTGCTGGCCATAGCAACATCATCACTATGTGTTTGATTTATCTACTTGCCGGTGCATTTTCTGCGGTTGCCGGTGCAACCGGTGGTGTTGATGCCGTTGTTAATGCAGGCTTATCACTTATTCCACCGGCTTTATTACTCCCTGGGTTATTTTTAATTGCTGCGGTTGTATCGACTGCGATGGGTACTTCAATGGGTACTATTGGAGCCATTGGCCCGATTGCTTATGCAGTTGCGCAAAAAACGGGGATTGATCCATCACTGATGGCAGGCACGATTGTATCGGGTGCCATGTTTGGTGATAACTTATCAATCATCTCTGACACAACCATTGCTGCAACCCGCACGCAAGGCTGTGAGATGAAAGATAAATTCCGTGAGAACTTAAAAATCGCCTTACCCGCTGCGGCATTAACTATTGGTTTGTTATTCTTCTTAACCCCTGCTGCAGAAGCGGTAGAGACGCAAGACTTCGATATTTTATTAGTGTTACCTTATGCCTTTATCTTAGTGCTCGCGGTAATGGGCTTTAATGTCTTTGTGGTGCTGTTTAGCGGTATTATTTTCGCTGCACTCATGGGCTTTACTGGCAGCTATGAAGGTGCAAGCTTTGTTAAAGATATCTATAAAGGCTTTACTGACATGCAGGAAATTTTCTTGCTGTCGATGTTTATCGGTGGTCTTTCTGAGTTTATCCGCATTAATGGTGGCCTTGATTACATTGCTAACAAAATTCAAGCAATCACTAAAATCATTGCAAAATGGCACCGTAAAGTTGCGGATCAATTAGGGATTGCAGCACTGGTTATGACCAGTAACTTATGTATCGCTAATAATACCGTGTCTATTATAGTTGCAGGCCCGATTGCTAAAAAATTAGCGGATGATGGTGAAATTACAGGAAAGCGTTCAGCAAGCTTACTTGATATTTTTGCTTGCGTAACGCAAGGTTCATTACCGTATGGCGCACAAGCGCTTTTACTCGGCGCGACTTTCAAAATTAGCCCGTGGGAAGTTTCTACCTCTTCTTACTACTGCTTTATTCTTGCTTTCACTGCGATAGCAGTAATTTGCTTACGCCGAAATAAAGCATAAGTTAAATAATTTTTCTCTCGATACGCCCAAATATGGGCGTATCTGCTATAATTATGTCTTTATATCCCCCTTTACACCATCAATATTGAGATATGAACTTGAAAAAGATCCTTTCTGTTGCTGCGCTTTGTGCAGTGAGTACTTCGAGCTATGCCGCTAATTGGAGCTCTACACAATTACACATTAATAACGGCGATCAAAAAAACCCGTTCACACTAGCCGAATCAAATACCACTGTGGTATCGCTACAGCATGCATCAGGCTATGACTATGGCGATAACTTCTTTTTTATCGACTACAGTGATGATGGCTTACAAGACGGCTATCAAGATAAAGATTTTTATGGTGAGTGGTATTCAACCTTCAGTTTATCAAAAATCTCAGGTAGTGATTTCTCATATGGCGCAATCAGTGATATGGGTTTAACGGCAGGTTTTAACGCTGCTGGCGACTCGAAAGTTCTTAAGTATTTACCCGGTGTAAAACTTAGCTGGCAAGCACCTGGGTTTAGTTTTTTATCGACTTTATTCACAGCGTATATTGATGACAGCGAAGGTGTAGCACGTGGTGGTGCTCCGACTGAAACAAACAGCTGGATGATTGATGTTGCTTGGGGCTACCCATTCACTATCGGCTCACAAAAATTCAACGTAACGGGCCATGTTGAATACATTGCAGAGCGTGAAAATGAATTTGGCGAAGACGTTAAAGCGTGGATATTAGCACAGCCAATCATCACGTGGGATTTAGGTCATGCAATGAGCATGAAAGAAAACACCCTACTGCTGGGCCTTGAGTGGCAATACTGGCACAACAAGCTAGGTACAAATACAACTGAATCAGTCCCGCAGCTTCACGTTGAGTGGACGTTTTAATTAACTAGCAATTATAGAATAACAAAAGCCTGCTGTTATCATTCACAGCAGGCTTTTTTAATTATTTCGATTAAAGTTTACACTGAGGAGTTTTGCCTTTTGCTCTAGCCGTTTGTTGGGCTTTTAACGCATCTGGCATATGTTTTTGCAACTCTTTAATACGGTTACCAGGAGATGGGTGAGTCGACATAAACTCTGGTGTACCACTGCCACCTGCTGCACTCATGTTTTGCCATAAAGATACCGACTGCTCAGGATTAAAGCCCGCTTCTGCCATTAAATCTAAACCAACAATATCCGCCTCTGATTCATGTGAGCGACTAAATGGTAGTACCACACCGTATTGCGCTCCTAACCCTAAGGCTTGCATGATTTCACCTCGATACTGCACATTACCCATATCAAGTGCTGCGCCACCGACTTGCAGGCCCGTTTGTAAAAGAGAGTTTTGCGATACACGTTCATTTGAGTGCTCAGCGATAACATGCGCGACTTCGTGGCCAAGTACCGTCGCTAATTGTTCTTGATTAGTTGCGACTTTTAATAAACCGGTATGCACACCTATGTAACCCCCTGGTAATGCAAATGCATTTGCAGAGTCCTCTTCAAATACAACCACCTCCCATGACTGGTTAGCATATTCTTGAGGTAGCACCGCAATTACATCATTGGCAATACATTTCACGTAGTTATTTACACGAGGATCGGAGTTAATCGGCTGTGTTTTTTTCATTTCTGCAAAGCTTGCTTGACCCATTTGACTCATTTGCTGGTCTGAATAAAGTGCAATTTGCGTACGTCCCGTTGGAGATGTTTTACAGCCTGCTAAAATAGTCGTAACGAGCACTGCCATAACTAACTTTTTCATACTAATCCTTCAAAATACTGAGAGTGGTGATAGCTAAATATACCAAAACCTTGCTTAATTTTATATGAAAATGAATAACTACCAAGGCAATTGTTATTTTTTAGTTAATTCTTTTACTTAGCAGGCAAACTAAGTTCACCCCTGCGTGCGACGCTGCTACAATAGTGACCTATTAAATGATTAATGAGTATGCAATGCCTTCCCCTGACTCGATAAATAAACGCATTTTATTACCTTTACTCGCAAGTATTGTTGCTATTACACCACTGGCGATTGATTTGTATTTACCTGCAATGCTTGTAATTGCTAACGATTTACAGACCACGATGCCAAACGTGCAGATATCTCTAAGTATCTATTTGGCAGGCTATGCTTTAGGTATGTTATTTTTTGGGCCTATTGCAGATGAGTTAGGCAGGCGGCTACTTGCAAAAGTGGGGTTAGTGCTATTTGGAATAACATCATTGGCCTTAGCTTTTTGTGATGATATTGAGTTATTTTGGACGCTCAGAGCCATACAAGCATTTACAGGTGCAGCTGCAACAGTGGTTGTTCCTGGTATTATTCGCCATATCTACCGTGAGCATACAGCCAAAGGTATGTCGTATGTTTCAATGATCATGATGGTTGCACCACTCATTGCACCAACCTTGGGTTCTTTGATCATGGGAATTTCAACATGGCAAGTGATATTTATTGCTTTAGCATCATACAGCTTTGCGATTTTAGCCTTAGTACAAATATACTTAATAGATATCCCTATTTTTAAAAGTCAACAACGTGGTTTTGCACTATTTTTTAATAGTTATAAAACCGTGTTTTCACGTAAAAGTGCATTAGCAGATATTGCCAGCTCAATGTTTGCTTCGTTTGCGTTCTTCTGCTTTTTAACATCAGTGCCTTATGTCTACCTCGACTTTTTTAAAGTTGATGAGCAGCTATTCGGTGTGTTGTTTGCGTTTAATGTCTTGGCATTAATGTTTGGTAACTTTATGAATACTCGTTTGGTACCACGCTTAGGTTCTAGAAAGCTGTTATTTATCGGCCTTGGTATTGGTTTTGTTTCTGGTGGGGCATTGCTGTTATTCAGTGTGATGCATTTATCACTTTACTTTATCGTTGCGGCAATAGCGCCACTAATGATGAGTTTAGGTATTGTAGCAAGTAATGCAGACTCGTTAATATTGATGCAATTTGAGGAAAAGTCAGGTACGGCAACGGCGGTTATTGGTACACTTCGATTTGGCAGTGGTGCTTTAGTCGGCCCTATCCTTGCGTTTGTTCATCCACAAAGTGCCATTCCATTTTCTGCGATGATGTTCAGTGCACTGATACTTATCTTACTCGTACAGCTGTGGCACAGAAAACGATACCAATCGACTTAAATATTTAATCATCCTAGCAGCTAAATGGTAGGTAACTTACCAAAAAAAATGCCTGTGATTAACAGGCATTTTTTATATATTTTTAAAGCTTATTCAGCTTCTTTGGATACCATTACCATCGCAGGGCGAAGTAAACGACCGTTTAGTGTGTAACCTTTTTGCATCACAGCTAATACCGTATTAGGTGCTACATCGTTACTTGGCTGAATTGACATTGCTTGGTGGAACTCTGGGTTAAACTGCTCGCCCTGTGGGTTTACAATTTCAACACCAAACTTAGCAACTGCGTCATTAAAGCTCTTAACGGTCATCTCAATGCCTTCAAGTACAGGCTTAAGCTCTTCATTTTCTTTATCAGAAAATTCAATTGCACGCTCTAAGTTATCAATCACAGGTAGTAACTCATTAGCGAACTTCTCTAGTGCAAATTTATGCGCTTTTTCTACATCTTGAGCAGCGCGACGACGCATGTTCTCAACGTCTGCGGCAGCACGTACAACACTGTCTTTTTGATCATTAATAGTCTGTTTTGCAGCTTCAAGTTCACTATGCAGTAATGCAATTTCTGCTTCAGGGCTCATTTCTTCGCCTTCCATTTGCTCTGCTGCTTCTACAGCTGCATCAACGTCCGCTTGCATCTGTTCAAATTCTTCGTTTAATTCAACTTCTTGCTCTGGTGATTTTGTCTGCTCTGACATAGCTTAAATGCTCCAATTCTTTACAACTGCGGTAATTATGGGGATAGAATCAAAAGATTCAAGAGGCACGTGACCCGATTGACTTAAATTCTTGGATGATTGCTTCAATTTGTGCTGATTTTGGACAAATAACACAAAATCTACTTTGATATTGTTGGTTGTTAAAGTACGGCACACTCAATACCATTAACTCATCACAATCAGTGAAAGGTAATTGCTCGGTATTTAATACCGATAAGCCATTTCTAAACGCCAGCTTATCTTCAACATAGTTCAAAAACGAGACCCCGATATTTAAGCTCGTTTGGCAATCAACTTGACGATATAAATAATTTTCCCCAACCACTATGCTGTTATCAGAACCGAGCTTCTGACTCAACTCTCGTGTCCACTGCGTTAAAGAATCATGGCAATTGTGGGGAGCGGTATTAGCCATCGCTTGCATACGATACAAACCTTCCATAAGCGTTTGTTGACTAAACACCGTATTCAACCAAGTAGCAAACTGATAGCGAACCGTATCGCTGGCATCTTGTGGTTTAGAAATGCATATATTGTTACTTTGTCCTGCACGGTCTATTAGTAGAATAAGCCAATTAGAGCCGTCAAAATCTAACACTTCAACTCGAAACACTAACTGCGAACTTACCTGAGGTAAGCCAACACAACAACATACCTTGTAACGCTGACTTAAACCATGTGCAAGCTCAACTAATTGAGCTTGTTCAGGCTGCCAATAAGCTGCCACTTCTGACAATGCAAAAAACTCCGACAACCAGTAATCGAAGCCCGCATTCGTTGGCACCCGCCCTGCCGATGTGTGAGGAGAATAAAGTAACCCTTCTTTTTCAAGTCTCGACATTGCATTTCGTATCGTCGCAGAACACACTGCCATGCCTTTTTGTTTTGCAATGCGCGTAGATGCTACCGGTTGGCCTTCACCATTACAGTAGAGGCTCATCACAGCTGAAAAAATTTGTTGGTCTCGAGGGTTTAATTTCATAAATTCATACATCTTATCTCTTGCAAGTTAATATCTGGGCATAGCATGTTTATTTCAAGGTATTTTCAAAGCTTTAATTTTTAATGTACTCTATCTGCATGACATCGCTAAGTGCACACAATATGGATTCACCGTTCAAAACCATCGGCTTAATCGGCAAGCCCAACCACTCAGGTGCGGCCAACACATTACAACGTCTTCATACTTTTTTGCTCGCATTAGGTTTTGAAGTCCTTGTTGAACAACGTACTGGAAGGCAACTTGAAGATGTGCCCAGTGAGCAATTAGTAAAGCTAGTCGATTTAGGCGAACGTGCGGATTTAGCCATTGTAGTAGGTGGTGATGGAAATATGCTGGGTGCGGCAAGAGTTTTAGCACGCTTTGATGTTGCTGTTATTGGCGTTAACCGTGGCAATTTAGGCTTTCTAACAGACCTCAACCCAGAAGGCTTTGAAGCCAGCTTAGAACACGTTCTTAGTGGGCAATATATTGAAGAAAAACGCTTTCTGCTAGAAGTAGAGGTGTATCGCCACGCTGAGTTAAAAAGCGCAAATTCAGCCGTAAACGAAGCGGTGCTTCATGCTGATAAAGTCGCTCATATGATCGAGTTTGAGGCCTTTATTAATAACGATTTCGTTTTTTCACAGCGTTCAGATGGTTTAATAGTCTCAACACCCACAGGCTCAACAGCTTATTCATTATCTGGCGGTGGGCCAATTTTAACCCCTGAGCTGAACGCAATATCACTTGTGCCTATGTTTCCTCATACTCTTTCAAGTCGCCCTTTAGTTGTTGATGCCGATAACGAAGTTCGCCTGAAACTGAGCCTTGAAAACACCGACAGTTTACAAGTTAGTTGTGACAGTCATGTGGTGCTGGCAGTATTACCTGGTGATGAAGTGGTGATAAAAAAAGCTGATAAACGTTTACGGCTAATCCACCCTAAAGACTATTCTTACTACAATGTTCTGAGAAAAAAACTGAATTGGGGAAGTCGGTTATTTTAAAACACATTTTTTGCTTTAAATAATTGCCAAGTCAAAGTGATTAGCGCAAAATATTCAGACTTAAAGCTGTAATTATTTAAGGAATCTAATCCGAAATGGGCTATATCGTTTTTCTTGCTCTACTGTTGCTGATCACCTTGCTAGGTTGTTACTGGATCATCGAAAGTAATCGTCAAAAAGCAATCGAAGCAGAAAAAAAGCGCTTCAATCAACGCGTAAAAGAAATCAACAATGACTTCAAAATCAAGTTAATTGAATTTAGTGAAGCCAAGCTCATTCGCCCTAAAAATATAGGCAGCTTACACCAAATAACGAGTAACTATTTCGTCGTGCAAGCACATAATGAAGAAAATTTAAATCAACTCGAATATATCAGTGATTTATTTATCAATACGGTCATTGCAGAGGCAAGTCGCTTACAAAGTGAAGCTGAACACGACCAACTTGCAGACCGTTTGCAATATTTTATGGCGCAACTGCCTCGTAATGGTATCGAGTTTAATAAAACCTTTTATCAAGAAACATTCCCTTCATTGGTTGAGACTATCAAGTTCTACCCTTCTATCGAATCAATTGATGATCACCAGCAAAGTATTGCCCCCCAAGAGATTGAAGATTTAAACCAACAAGAACAGCTCACAGAATTAACCTAAAATACAAATTTAGTTTGCAAAACCCAAAAACACTGTATAAATTAACAGTTAATTAGCTGGATGGATAAACAGTATGTTAATTGGGTTAGAAATTAAAAACTTTGCCATTGTAAGTAGTTTAAGTACGGAATGGCATCATGGTATGACAGCCATTACCGGTGAAACAGGTGCCGGTAAATCAATTGCAATAGATGCACTCTCATTGTGTTTAGGTGAACGAGCCGATGCAACAGCCGTTCGCCCTGGCACTGACCGTGCAGAAATTTGTGCGCAGTTTGATATTTCAACGCTTCCTTTAGCGCAGCAATTCTTAGAGCATCATTTGTTATCGAATGCTGAAGGCGAATGTCTGTTACGTCGTGTGATTTGCAAAAATGGTCGTAGTAAAAGCTACATCAATGGCAGCACAGTGACTGCTGCACAACTCAAAGAGCTTGGCCAGTACTTAATATCGATTCATGGCCAACATGCCCACCAGCATCTATTAAAATCTGATCATCAACTGCATTTACTCGATGCGTATGCTGGTCACACGACATTGCTTGCTGATGTTAAAGAGCGCTATAAAGCTTACCAAGCATTATTAAAAGAGTTTAATCATCTTGAGCAACAACAACAGCAGCAAGCTGCGCAAAAGCAGTTACTCGAGTATCAAGTTGCCGAATTAGATGAGTTTGCTTTACTACCTGGTGAGTTTGAAGAAATAGAAGTCGAGCATCACAAATTAAGCCACAGCCAAACTATTTTAGAATCATGCCAACGTGAATTGCAGCATTTATATGAAGCTGATGAGCAAAGTGCATGCTCACTGCTACAACACAGTGCCCAGCAATTTACTGAACTTGCAGGGTATGATGAGAACCTCTCGGGTATCGCCACGCTTTTAAATGAAGCTGCAGTGCAAGTCGAAGAAGCTAGCCGAGAGATCCGTGGTTATGTTGACATGACAGATCTAGACCCTGCCCGTTTAGACGATGTAGAAACTCGCTTAACTGGCATCATGGACTTGGCGCGTAAGCATCACATTAAACCTGAAGAACTTGTTGAGTTCCATCAATCAATCGCAGAAGAATTAGCATCAATTAGCTATAACAGCGACCGCCTTGGCGCACTTGAAAGCGAAATTAGCGACGCGCTTGAACAATACAGGCAAGCGGCTCAATTATTAAGTGAAAGTCGCCATCGTTACGCTGATACGCTTAATCAGCTAATTAGCGATAGCATGGTTAATCTATCAATGGAAAATGGCAAGTTTGCGATTGATATACAACAAACACCCGACAAAGCACCTAGCGCAATGGGTTTTGACACAGTCTCGTTTTTGGTATCGACTAACCCTGGTCAACCTTTACAAGCTCTATCAAAAGTTGCATCCGGTGGTGAGTTATCGCGTATTAGCTTAGCTATTCAAGTTATTATTGCAGAGCGCGTGACCACACCAACTTTAATTTTTGATGAAGTGGATGTGGGTATTTCAGGCCCGACAGCATCCGCCGTAGGAAAGCTGCTGCGCCAACTTGGGAAATCAACTCAAGTTATATGCGTTACACATTTACCTCAAGTTGCCAGCTCTGGGCATCAACAGTTTTTTGTTGCCAAAGAAATTGCTCATGGCGAAACCTTTACACAAATGAATACACTCTCAAAAGATGGCCGTATAGACGAAATTGCACGTCTACTTGGGGGCGATAATATTAGCAAAACAGCAAGAGCAAATGCGAAAGAGTTAATAAGCGCACATGCATAATTTTTTAAGAGAAGTAATGGGCGCTTAAGCGCTCATAAATTGGACATTAAAATAATGATATTTCGCAAATTAGCTTTATTTGTGACAGCTTCAATAGCGATGACATCAACCCCAGTAAGTGCATCACAATCTGTGGATACAGCAAGCCCTTTTATATCTGTTTGGCTGTATTTAGTCGAAGCATTAGTGATTGCTTTGCCTATTGTTGCTTTACTTTTACTGGTATTTAGTCGCTGGAAACACTTAAGATTTAAATTACAGCTACAATCTGTTCTAAATGTGTCTGCTTTTTTGATGATCGCATTGGGTGGTATTTTAGGCTACTTTAGCCAAGCCTTATCGACCATTATTTGGTTGTTTATAGGTAGCCACCTTATTGTAGTTGGTACAGCCTATTTACTCCTAAAACGTCATAAAATGAAAGTAAGGAATGCCTTGATTGGATGTTGGTAATGACCAATAGCGTAATAAATAAAACAACTAGCCTAAAGTAAAAAAGCAAGCTGAGTGCTTGCTTTTTTACTAACCAAGAGAGTCTAATTAAACCTCTAGGTAATCCATAATACCTTCAGCAGCATTACGGCCTTCAAATATGGCAGTCACGACTAAGTCTGAGCCTCGTACGATGTCACCACCAGCAAATATTTTCGGATTGGTTGTTTGATGCGTAAACTCACCTTTTTCTGGCGCATTAATGCCGCCCCAATGGTTTATTTCAACACCATAAGGTTCTAACCAGTCCATTTTATGAGGTTTAAAACCAAACGCCATGAGCACTTTGGTGGCTTCAATAACATGTTCAGAACCGGCAACCTCTTCAGCACGACGACGACCATTTTCATCCGGCTCACCAAGTTGTGTTTTCACCATTTTAACACCAGCGACTTTACCATGCTCGTCTACAACAATACCTTTAGGTTGAACGTTAAAAGTAAACTCAACGCCCTCTTCACGGGCATTTTTAACTTCGCGTTTTGAACCTGGCATATTTTCTTCATCACGACGATACGCACAGGTTACTTTCGTTGCGCCTTGACGGATTGATGTTCTAACACAGTCCATTGCAGTATCACCGCCACCAAGCACGACTACTTTTTCGTTAGCCATATCAATGTAGGCTTGCTTATCCTCAGCATAACCCATAACACGATTTGTGTTACCGATTAAGAAAGGCAATGCATCAAACACACCATCGGCGTCTTCGTTTTCAAGCCCTGCCCGCATACTTTGATAAGTACCAACACCTAAGAATACGGCATCATATTCTGCCAATATTTCATCAAGGGTAATATCAACACCCACTTCAGTATTTAGCTTAAACTCAACACCCATTTCAGTGAAAATTTCGCGACGCTTTTGCATCACTTCTTTTTCAAGTTTGAATGAAGGAATACCAAATGTAAGTAAACCACCAATTTCAGGGTGACGATCAAACACCACAGGTTTTACACCGTTACGTACTAAAATATCTGCACAACCTAAGCCTGCTGGGCCTGCACCAATGATAGCCACTTTTTTGTCAGACCAAACAACATACGACATATCTGGTTTCCAGCCCATCTTAAAGGCCGTATCAGTGATGTACTTTTCGATATTACCGATAGTAACAGCACCAAATTCTTCATCAAGTGTGCATGAGCCCTCACATAAGCGGTCTTGTGGACAAACTCGGCCACACACCTCCGGTAAACTATTGGTTCGATGAGAAAGCTCAGCTGCTTCTAAAATACGACCGGTACGAATTAACTTTAACCACTGTGGAATATAGTTATGAACTGGACATTTCCATTCACAATATGGGTTACCACAATCTAAACAACGGTCCGCTTGTGAGTTAACTTGTGTTTCAGAAAACGGCTCGTATATTTCTACGAAAGATTGTTTACGTGCAGAAATTGGCTTTTTGCGCGGATCTACACGTTGTACATCGATAAACTGGTATACATTTTCGCTCATACTACCCCCTACTGAGCCTGAACACGAAGCTCTGCGCTGCTGCGCGCTCGGTGTCCGAGTAAACTTTTTACATCACTAGATTTTGGCTTGACCAATTTAAACATCGGCATGTATAAATCAAAGTTAGCTAAAATCTGCTCAGCGCGGTTTGAGCCAGTCAACTCTAGATGCTCAGCAATTAGACCACGTAAATGTTCTTGGTGAGATGCTAAACCCTCAAGCGTAACGATTTCAACAAGCTCTGGGTTAATGCGTTTTTCAAAGTCTTTGCCTTCATCAAGAATATAGGCAAAGCCACCTGTCATGCCCGCACCAAAGTTGATACCCACTTTGCCAAGTACGCAAACCACACCGCCTGTCATATATTCACAGCCGTTATCACCCACGCCTTCTACAACCGCTTGCACACCTGAGTTACGAACAGCAAAACGTTCACCTGCAGAGCCAGCAGCAAATAACTTACCGCCTGTTGCTCCATATAAACAGGTATTACCTGCAATCGTGGCCTTATGGCTTTCAAACGATGAACCGAGCGGCGGACGAATTACCAGCTTACCGCCAGCCATGCCCTTACCAACATAGTCATTGGCATCGCCAACTAGGGTCATTTCAAGACCACCGGCATTCCATACACCGAATGATTGACCCGCGGTACCATGAAGCTCAATAGAAACAGGATCAGCAGCCATGCCTTGGTTGCCATGTTTTGAGGCTATATAGCCTGATAACATCGCGCCCACAGAACGGTCGGTATTACAAATACGGCTTACCAATGAGGTGCCCGATTTTTCGTCAATTGCTTGTTTTGCTTTTTCAAGCAAGGTTTCATTTAGCTGACCTAAGTAGTGTGAGCTATTTGGCACACTACAATACAGGGTTTCACCTGTTGGGTTGTTTGGCACAGCAATCACAGACGACAAATCCACTTTCTTTTGTTTCTCTGTCTTGCCTTCAATCGCTTCAAGTAAATCCAAACGACCAATTAAATCAGTTAAGCGTGTTACACCTAAACTTGCCATGATTTGACGTGCTTCTTGGGCAATAAACTTGAAGTAGTTCATCGCCATTTCTGGCAGGCCATGATAATGCTTTTGACGCAGTGTATCGTCTTGCGTTGCAACACCGGTCGCACAGTTGTTTAAATGACAAATACGCAGATATTTACAACCTAATGCCACCATAGGACCCGTACCAAAGCCAAAGCTTTCAGCACCTAAAATAGCTGCTTTAATGATGTCTAGGCCTGTTTTAAGTCCGCCATCAGTTTGTAAGCGAATACGGTGACGTAAACCATTTTCTACTAGCGCTTGTTGAGTTTCAGCAAGGCCAAGCTCCCAAGGGCTACCTGCATATTTCACCGAAGTAAGTGGGCTTGCACCTGTACCACCGTCATACCCCGCAATGGTAATTAAATCGGCATACGCTTTGGCAACACCCGTTGCAATCGTCCCAACCCCTGGTTCAGACACTAGTTTCACCGAAATCAGTGCGTCTGGGTTGACTTGTTTTAAATCGAAAATAAGCTGGGCTAAATCTTCAATCGAGTAAATATCGTGATGCGGCGGTGGCGAAATCAATGTCACACCTGGCACTGAGTAACGTAACTTTGCAATATACGGCGTTACTTTTTCTCCCGGTAATTGACCACCCTCGCCTGGTTTTGCACCTTGAGCAACTTTAATCTGAATTACATCAGCGCTACGTAAGTAATGTGGTGTTACACCAAAACGACCTGAAGCAACTTGCTTAATACGAGAATTTTTCTCTGTGCCGTAACGAAGTTTATCTTCACCACCTTCACCAGAGTTTGAACAACCACCTAAACGATTCATCGCAATCGCTAGCGCTTCATGCGCTTCTGGCGATAGCGCACCAATACTCATTGCTGCTGAGTCAAAACGCTTGTATAGCTCAGTTGCAGGTTCCACGTCATCAATACTAATACCTGCATCTGGCACTTTTACTGCCAACATGTCACGTAAGTTGGTGATCGGGCGATTATTTACTAAATCAGCATAGGCAACATAATCACTGTACTCACCAGAGCGCACTGCTTTTTGTAGTGTTTGAATAACATCTGGGTTATACGCGTGATACTCACCACCGTGAACATATTTTAGTAAGCCGCCATGACTTAATAATTTACGTTTACTAAATGCCAACTTATGAAGCTTACGTTGATCGTCATCAAAATCAGTAAAACACGCCCCTTTAATGCGACTTGCCACACCATTAAAACAGGTTTCGACGATAGCCTCAGACAAACCAACGGCTTCAAATAACATTGAGCAGCGATAAGATGCAACAGTGCTAATACCCATTTTCGACATGATTTTATAAAGACCCTTGTTTATCGCATTACGATACGCAAGCGTTACTTCGCAATAAGTCTTATTGATCACCTTGCTATCACTCATAGCAACCAGTGACTCATAAGCAAGGTACGGATAAATAGCCGTCGCGCCAAAACCAAGTAATACAGCGAATTGATGCGCATCGCGAACACTACCTGATTCAATGATAATGTTTGATTCACAGCGCAAATTATTATCAACTAAACGTTTTTGAATAGAGCCTACCGCCATCGCAGCAGGAATAGGCAACTGTGTTTCGCTGAAGTTACGGTCGCTTAACACTAACATCACACAACCAGCAGCTGCTTTCTCTTGCGCTTCGTCACAAATACGTGTGATGGCGCTTTCAAGCCCTTCTTCTACTGTGTAAGTGATATCAATTTTGCAGTAGCTGTAATATTTATCATCAGCATTAAGTAACTGCTGCATATCTGCATACATCAGGATTGGTGTATCAAACTGCAAACGCTTAGCGTGACCTGTGGTTTCGTTAAATACGTTTTGCTCACTGCCTATACAGGTAGCTAATGACATAACGTGATTTTCACGAAGTGGATCAATCGGTGGATTCGTTACTTGCGCAAACTTTTGTCTGAAGTAATCAAATAACGAGCGATGACCTTCTGAAAGTACGGCAAATGGTGTGTCATCACCCATTGAGCCTGTCGCTTCTTGACCATTTTCACCCATCACACGAATAACACTATCAAGCTCTTCGTTGGTGAAACCAAACATCTTTTGATATTTAAGCAATGTTTCGTCATCAAATGAACGATTACCCGCATCTTTTTCAGAGAGCTGCTCGAACGGTGTTAAACGCTTAACATTTGCTTCGAGCCATGCTTTGTATGGGTGACGTGATTTAAGGTCCTGGTCAATTTCATCTGAATGCCAAATTTTACCTTGATGAGTATCAATAACTAACAGCTCACCAGGGCCAACACGACCTTTTTCAACGACTTCGTCTGGTGCATAGTCCCAAATCCCCACTTCTGAGGCGAGTGTTATAAAACCATCTTGGGTGATCACATAACGCGCTGGGCGTAAGCCGTTACGGTCAAGGTTACAGGCTGCAAAACGGCCATCAGACATAACAATACCAGCAGGGCCATCCCATGGTTCCATATGCATTGAGTTAAAGTCGTAGAATGCACGTAGGTCTTCATCCATAGCACGGTTTTTTTGCCATGCTGGCGGCACAAGCATACGCATTGCACGGAATAAATCCATGCCACCCGCTAAGAACAGCTCAAGCATATTGTCTAAGCTTGAAGAGTCAGAACCGCTTTCATTTACGAACGGCGCAGCTGATTGCAAATCAGGGATAAGTGGTGAGGCAAACTTATACGCACGGGCACGGGCCCACTGGCGGTTACCTTGAATGGTATTAATCTCACCATTGTGTGCTAAATAACGGAATGGCTGCGCTAATGGCCAACGAGGTTGTGTATTAGTAGAAAAACGTTGATGGAATACACAAATCGCACTGGTCATGCGAATGTCAGCTAAATCTAAATAAAAGTTAGGTAAGTCAACAGGCATCATCAAGCCTTTATAGACGGTTACCAAACCAGATAAGCTGGCAATATAAAAATGTTCATCGTTTTCAAGGCGCTTTTCAACACGACGACGCGCAACGTATAAACGGCGCTCTAAATCTTTTGGACGCCAGCCTTCTGGGGCGCTAACAAAAATTTGTTCAAAGCCTGGTAGTTGTTTTTTTGCAATTGGCCCTAAACATGACGCATCGGTCGGTACTACGCGCCAGCCTTGAATGCTCAAGGTTTCTTTTTCGAGTTCTTCACTCAACACATCTTTAGCTGTTTGCGCAAGTACAGGATCGGCATTCAAAAATACCATGCCTACGGCGTAGTTCTTTCCTAGATGCCAGTCATGTTCGCTAGCAATAGCACGAAAGAAACTATCGGGTTTTTGCATTAATAAACCACAACCATCACCGGTTTTACCATCGGCAGAAATACCGCCACGGTGCTCCATGCGATCAAGCCCTGTGATTGCTGTTCGGATCAAGCGGTGACTCGCTTGCCCATTGACTTGGGCTATCAAGCCAAAGCCACAATTATCTTTTTCTAATTTTGAGTCGTATAACATAGACCCCTCCCCTTGCTACAACGACCAGCCCTTTAGTCTCTTGTGACAGGGCTAGCAGACGAACAAAACTATCGCCAAATAATCTCTGAGTCAATAGAGTTTTGAATACATATTCATATTCATGAATATTTCTCATTTAAATGCACTTAGTAAATTCTATGCTAATTTTTTACATTTAGACGTATTTTCACCGTTATTTTTTTATGACACTGGTGTCATATTTAACAACTTGTAAAAGAAAAATTTCAAAAACCACTCTTTACGTTAACGTAAACTGACACCTGAAATGAATAAATATTCACTTTTTGAATGATAATGCAGAATTTAGATACCACCTACTCACATAAACCAGACTCGCTGGACACTTGCTGTAACTCTTTAGATAGCTATTTACGCTTACCCTCCTAAAAGCTTGCTCTTTACGCGCACGTAAACCCACTTATTAAAAAGTGTCCGCTGCGGACACTTTTTCTGTCCGCGGACATTGAAACAACATCAACAAAACAAATAACCCCTTATAAATCAAAAAAATAAAAGTTGGCATGTTGTTGGTATATAAGATCACATCAGCAGATTTAAGGACAGGACATGTTCACTTTTAGTTTATTTATTGCATCGCCACTCACCATGCTAGTAGTGGGTTTCATGATTATGTTAGTTGAAAACATTAAGGAACTATGATGATAAAAGATACCAGTGCTCAGGATATCTCGGTGACAAAGAGGAATAACTTTGCAAAACCAGTTGCACTAATTATCGGTGTATTATTAATTGGCTCGGTTGGTATAGGCAGTATTTTTGCGGACACCGAAGGCAGTATTTCCGTTGAAAAAGCAAGCCTACAAATCAGCAAAGTAACTCAGCAACCTCTCATTAGAGATGTCGCCGCAAGTGGCAAAATCGTTGCTGCAAATGCGCCCAAAGTATACAGCCCTGAACGCGGCTTTGTGGATTTAAAAGTAAAAGCAGGTGACAGCGTAAAAAAAGATGACATCATCGCAATTGTAAAAAGCCCTGAGCTAACAAATGAGCTAAAACAGCAACAATCTGTACTTGCAAGGCTTGATGGTGAGCTTCAACGCAAGCAACTTGAAGCACGTAGACAAAAACTAAGCTTAACGAAAGCGCTCGACCTTGCTCAGGTCGAACTTAATGCTGCTGACCGTGAAAACCGTCGTGCCCAATTATCTATAAAGAAAAACTTAATAAGCCAAATTGATTTAGAAAAAGCAGTCGATGATTTAGCAAGAGCAAAACTTTCTTATAAACATGCTGAGCAAGAGGTTGCGCTTGCTAAAGATACCCTTGCCTTTGAGTTAAAAGCCGCAGAGCGAGATCTAGCAAGACAGCAGCTTATCGTTGATGATTTATTTCGCCAAGTAAATGACCTAACTATCATAGCCAGTGTGAGCGGCATCGTGGGGAATTTACTTGTTCAACAAAAAGAGGCCGTAACTCAAAGTCAGCCATTAATGACTTTGGTGGACTTAAGTAACTTTGAAGCCGAGCTTCAAGTGCCAGAAAGTTATGCCAATGAATTAGGTTTAGGGATGCAAGTCGAACTAACGCTCGGTGCTCGTCATGTGACGGGAACATTGTCAGCAATATCACCGGAAGTAAACAACCGTGAAGTGACAACACGAGTGCGATTTGATGATGAACTGGTTGGAATTCGCCAAAATCAGCGTCTCACAGCCCGCATTCTCTTAGAAAATCGCGACAATGTTTTACAAGTAAAGCGCGGCGCCTTTTTACAACAAGGTGGGACGCGTGCTTATCGAATCGATGGTGATATGGCTTACTTAATCGATATTAAAACAGGCGCTAGCAGCATTAACGCTGTGGAGCTCTTAGAAGGCGTTCAAGCTGGCGATCAATTAATCATCTCTAACTACGACCGTTATAAACAAGCACCGGTACTCGTTTTACGTTAACAACAAGGAATTATAATTATGCTTAAAATGAATAACATCAATAAAGTGTATCAAACTGAAATGGTACAAACTCATGCACTTCGTGATTTTAACCTACAAGTAGATGAGGGTGAATTTATTGCAGTGACAGGCCCAAGCGGCTCAGGTAAAACCACTTTTTTAAACATTGCAGGAATGCTAGAGCCATTTAATGAGGGCCAATATCTATTAGACGGTATTGATGTCGGTAAACTCAATGACAATCAGCGTGCCGACCTTCGTAATCAAAAAATAGGTTTTATTTTCCAAGGTTTCAACCTCATCCCTGACTTGAACCTATACGAAAATATTGAAGTACCACTTCGTTACCGTGGAATTAAAGCTGCCGAGCGTAAACGTCGAATTGAGCAATGTTTAGAGCAAGTTGGTCTAGCATCACGTGCTAAACATCTCCCTCAACAGCTATCTGGCGGACAACAGCAACGTGTAGCTATTGCTAGAGCCCTTGCTGGTGAACCTCGTTTTTTACTTGCCGATGAGCCAACGGGTAACCTTGATAGCTTAATGGCTCGCCAAGTAATGGAATTGCTTGAACAAATAAATCGTGATGGCGCAACTATTGTGATGGTTACTCACGATCCTGAACTTGCTCGCAGAGCACCTCGAAACATTCAGGTCGTTGATGGTCAACTCGCAGACCTAACCTTGTATCAAGGCACTCAAAACTTAAAAGCTGCAGGGGTGTAGTCATGTTCCTTCATTATTTAGATTTAAGCTGGCGTAGCTTTAAGCGCACGCCATTAGTGAGCTTTTTAATGGTGCTAGCCATTGCTATTGGTATTGGTGTCACGATGACAAGCCTATCTGTTTATCACATGATGTCGGCGGATCCGATCCCTGAAAAAAGCAGCCAACTTTACAGCGTACAGCTTCAAATTATGGATGATGGCAGCACTTGGTGGACTAAGGACAACCTACCCTTACAATTGACCTACCAAGACGCTGTGAATTTGAATAAAGCGGATGCAGGTGGCAAACGTGTCACTATGGTACGCACTGGCTTTTCGGTTTATTTAGACTCAGACAAAATAAAACCTTTTATTGGCCAAGCTCGCCTCACTACACCTGACTTTTTCGATATGTTTAATTTGTCATTTCTATATGGAGGTGTTTGGAGCGAGCAACAAGAGGCAAATGCTGCACCCGTTGTCGTGATCAGCAAAGAACTGAATGACAAATTATTTGCTGGCGAAAATTCGATTGGAAAAATTATCTACCTTGACGATGCCAGTTACGAGGTGGTGGGTGTTATTGATGATTGGGATATTACAACTAAGTATTACGATTTAAATAACGGCTCATTCAATAAAACAGAGCAACTATTCCTCCCTTTTAGCCTTATGAAAGCGCGTCAGCTAGAAAACTGGGGTAACACAAATGGATGGAAACACGAAAAAACCAATACATTCAACGATAAGTTAAATTCAGAGTTAGTGTGGCTACAATTTTGGGTTGAACTTAAAACGCCTGAGGAAAAACAGGCTTACCAAGATTTCTTGATGGCTTACATGCAAGAACAACAAAAGCTAGGTCGCTTCAATCGTGAGCAACTAGAGGCCAAACTACGGGACGTGAATGAGTGGATGCAGTACAACAATGTAGTCAGTGAAGATAATGAGATTCTTGTTGGTCTTAGCTTTATGTTTTTGGCTGTATGCCTTGCGAACATTCTTGGTTTACTGCTTGCTAAATTTTTACGAAGAGCTTCTGAGGTGGGTGTACGAAGAGCCCTTGGCGCGAGTAAACGACAAATTTTTTACCAGCACATCGTCGAAGTAGCCATGCTAGGGTTTTTAGGCGGCATTTTTGGGATCATTCTTGCTCAAGTTGGCCTTTTAGGTGTGCGCCAAAGTTATACCTATTATAAAAGCCTAGCAACCATGGATTTAAGCATGCTCTTGAGTGCTCCTGTTATAGCCATTAGTACTTGTGTTATTGCTGGACTTTACCCTGCTTGGCTGGTGTGCAAAACCAACCCTGCTATTTACCTGAAGAGCCAATAAGGAAAGTAACATGTTTGAAATTAAACCTATTTTTAACGCCTTATGCCGCTCAAAGGTTGGCGCAGTCTTATTACTTATACAAATTGCCATTACCACAGCAATTGTCAGTAATGCTGCATTTATTATCCAAGACAGAATTAGCTATTTAAGCCAAGAAACCGGCTACCCTGAAGAAGATATCTTGGTATTTCATGTAATGATGTTTGGTCAAGACGTATCACTGTCTCAACAGTATGAACTTGATGAAGCCATGCTTCGCCAAATACCTGGCGTAGTCGATGCTGCGTATTCAAGTAATACACCGCTTTCAGGCAGTGGCTCATCGTCTGACTTTAGCTTGAAGCCAGCGCCTGAAGAGAGTAAATCAGCCCGTACTTCTTACATGTTTATCGATGAACATGGCATCAATACTTATGGTGTGAAACTCATTGCTGGGCGCAACTACACCGAAGACGAAGTGATTGTCACTGACAATTACGATGAGCTTTCAAAAGTAACCGTTGTCACTAAAACTCTACTCGATGAGCTGTTCCCTGATGGCAACGGCCTAGGGCAAACCATTTATTTCGGTGATATCCCAATGAAAATCATCGGCGTGATTGATTTAATGAAAGGCCCATGGCTTAAAGATAGTCGCCCTGATAATGTCGCATTGCTCCCTTTTATTAAAGCCGGTAGTAATGCACGATTTGTAGTAAGAACTGAACCAGGTCAACGTCAATCTGTAATGAACCGAGTTGAAGAGGCTATGTTAAAAAACTACAACAAACGTGTTATTTCTCGCATTCGTGGCCTTGATGAAGACAAAGAGCAATATATGGCAGAAGATACATTAATGATGCGTATGCTGATTGTACTTATTACTATCTTAGTCTTGGTGACTGCCCTGGGTATTTTTGGCCTGACGCTGTTCAATATTAGCAAGCGTACAAAACAAATCGGTACTCGCCGTGCATTAGGTGCAAGAAAATCTGCCATCATCAGCTACTTCTTAGTTGAAAACGCCATGATTTGTAGTGTTGGTTTAGTCATTGGCATCATTGCTGCTGTTTATTTAGGGCAGCTACTTATGCAGCATTTTTCTATTGCACAACTAGAGATTAGTTATGTACTTGGTACTGCTTTGTGTGTGTTTGTTATGAGCTTATTGGCTGTACTTGCTCCAGCAAAACGTGCGGCGAACATCTCACCTAGCATTGCAACCCGAACAATTTAGTTCTCCCAACCTATGCTACACTGGATTAACAGTGTAGCATTTACCTTGCACCTGATTAGGAAAAAACTAAAACAATAATATGGAAAAAATACTTATCGTTGATGACAACCCTGCTATCTTAGATGCGTTGTCATTATTGCTCGAAATTCATAATTTTGAGGTTGTTACAGCAAGCAACCCTTTTGAGGCAACTCAGGCTGTACAGTACCAGCGTATTGCACTTGTTATTCAAGACATGAACTTTACCGCCGACACAACCTCAGGCGAAGAAGGCAAAGAACTCTTTTATGCCTTACGAGAGATTAATCCTCATTTACCGATCATTTTAATCACCGCTTGGACAGAGCTTTCAACGGCCGTTGAACTCGTCAAAGCAGGTGCTGCAGATTATTTACCAAAACCATGGGACGATACAAAGCTGCTTACCTGTGTAAATAATCTGATAGAACTGGGTAAGGCAAAACAACAAAACGAAACCTTTGCCCGCCACCAGCAAGAACGTGAAGCATCTGTGCATAATGCCAATTTAGTTGGCTTAGTTTATAAAAGTACGGCCATGGAGCATATTGTCAATCTTGCTATTCAGGTTGCTAAGTCGGATATTTCAGTTTTGATCACAGGCCCTAACGGCAGTGGTAAAGAGCGGATTGCACAAATAATTCAAGCCAATTCATTATTAACGGATGCACCTTTTATCACTGTAAATGCAGGAGCCCTACCAAGCGAGCTTATTGAAGCTGAGCTATTTGGTGCAGAAGCTGGCGCCTATACCGGCATTACTAAACAACGTATTGGTCGTTTTGAAGCAGCCGACGGTGGCACCTTATTTTTAGACGAAATTGGTAACTTGCCGCTATCGGGGCAAATGAAACTATTACGCATTTTACAAACCGGCGAATTTGAACGTTTAGGTTCAACACAAACCCGTAAAGTGAATGTTAGGGTTATTTCAGCAACCAATGAAGATTTAAGCCACGCCATTAAAACAGGTCAATTTCGTGAAGACCTCTACTACCGCTTAAATGTAATTGAGTTAAATTTACCACGTTTAGCTGATCGCCCAGATGACATTTTAGCCTTGGTTGCACACTTTTTACCTGAGCGCACGCTGTCACTTAGCACTGAAAAAGCCCTTCTCGCCCATAGCTGGCCTGGTAATGTGCGTGAACTTGAAAACGCTTGTAAGCGTGCTGCGGTATTAAAACCAACGGGCATCATTGAACTTGCCGATTTTGGCTTACAAGTTGAAAAAGAAAATACCGTAAAGAGCAAAGCGGAGCCAACAAAACAAGACATTGAACTAGCGATGCGAGACTACCAAGGCGTAATTGCTAAGGTAGCACGCCATTTTGGTCTTAGCAGACAGGCTCTGTACCGTAGACTTGATAAATTTAAGATTGAATATTGATGCTCCGCTATAAAATTATTGCTTTATGCATTATGGCAGCGGTTCTACCGCTACTGGCCACTAGCTACTTTTTGGCTATACCTTGTGCAAATATAGTACTGGCTTCTTTACTTTGTGCTTTTATATCAGGCTTTCTTGCTTATAAGTTGAGTGCGCCACTGGTCAATGGCATGGCCGCCCTTGAAACTGGCTTACTGAATTTTAAAGATGGCGAACTTGCTTCATTACTTGCATATAACGGCAAGGACGAATTAGGCAATTTATGCCACCTTTATAATCAAACCGCCAAACAACTTCGCCAAGAAAAGCAATGGATTTACCAACGCGAATTAATGCTCGATAAAGTATTACAAAGCTCGCCGCAAGCGGTACTGCTCGTAAACGATCAAGACTTTATTGTATACAGCAACCACAGCGCACGCAGCCTATTTGAAAAACAATCAGCACTTGAAGGTTTAACACTTAAAAGCTTGCTTACGCACAGCTCTGAGCAACTTACACGCGCCGTCAACAAAGGTATTGATGGGTTATTCACTTTAGATAGAGCTGAGCAAGAATCACAAACTTGGCATATGGCTACCGGCCGATTATTACTAAACAACCAATTTCACCAACTACTTGTCTTTAAGCAGTTAACGAGAGAGCTCAGTCGTCAAGAGGTCGAAGTGTGGAAAAAGGTCATCCGCATTATTAGCCATGAACTTAATAACTCGCTTGGTCCTATGTCATCCATGCTACATAGTGCTCAACTACTCACTAAAGAAGTTGATGAGCCACGTTTAAAACGAGTGTTTACAACAATAGAAGATCGTATCAAGCACTTAAATGAATTTGTACAAGGTTATGGTAAATTTGCCAAACTGCCCACCCCGCAATTAATCACAATAAATTGGACTAACTTAATTGAGCAATTAAAAAATCAGTGGCAGGTCAATGTGACTCTTAATGATGATGTATCAACTCAGGCCGATCATACACAACTGGAACAACTGCTGATAAATCTGTTAAAAAATGCCCATGAGTCAGGCTCAAACCCAGAAGATGTCAGTTTAACGGTACAACAAGAAACAAGCGGCACCCACATCACAGTAAGCGATAAAGGCAAAGGCATGAGTGAAGCCGTAATGGCAAATGCACTTATTCCCTTTTACTCAACCAAAGCAACAGGCAGCGGCCTTGGTTTGGCACTTTGCAGAGAAATAGTAGAGGCACACCACGGGCAAATAAGCTTACACAACCGTGAGCAAGGTGGTTTGAGTGTGCATGTTTTGCTGCCTGCTTAATAAAATTGCTATAAAAAAAGCCGCAATTGCGGCTTCTTTCTACACTAAATACGGTTATTCAGCGTCTTCTTCTTTGTACTTTGCAGCAGTTTCTGCAATCAGTGGTTGTAATTCACCACGCTGAAACATCTCAATGATAATATCACAACCACCGATAAGCTCACCTTCAACCCAAAGCTGTGGGAAGGTTGGCCAGTTAGCGTATGCAGGTAACTCTGCACGGATATCAGGGTTTAGTAAGATGTCGACGTAAGCAAACGGTTCACCACACGACATTAATGCTTGTGATGCTTGAGAAGAAAAACCACAGTTAGGTAATTTTGGTGATCCTTTCATATACAAAAGGATTGGATTTTCAGAAATTTGCTGTTTAATTTTATCGATGGTTTCCATTTACAACCTCAAAATACATTGGCTTACTACATTGGCCTTGAAAAAGATTCACTGTGGCCTCAGATATATTACTTAGAATGGCAAACACAGCCACAATTTTAAATAGTCGTAGCAAGAGCATTGCTGTTTGCTAAAACTTGAGTAAAATACTCAACAATTATAGTAACACTATAATACCACTTGGTATAGGTAAGTACGCTGTTTAGCTTGCTATTACCTATAACTAGGTGGACTATCAACCAAGAAGATGGAGATAAAAAATGGCATTTGAACTACCGTCACTACCATACGCAATCGATGCATTAGAGCCACATATTTCAAAGGAAACTCTAGAGTTTCACCACGGTAAACACCACAACACGTATGTTGTAAAATTAAATGGCCTGATCCCAGGCACAGAATTCGAAAATAAATCTCTAGAAGAAATCGTATGTTCTTCAGAAGGTGGTGTATTTAACAATGCTGCACAAATCTGGAACCACACTTTCTACTGGAACAGCCTATCTCCAAACGGTGGTGGTGAGCCTACTGGCGCTATCGCTGATGCTATCAACGCTAAATGGGGTTCTTTCGAAGCATTCAAAGATGCATTAAACGACAAAGCTGTAAACAACTTTGGTTCAAGCTGGACTTGGTTAGTTAAACTAGCTGACGGCACACTTGATATCGTAAACACATCAAATGCTGCAACTCCGTTAACTGATGAAGGTGTAACACCAATCCTTACTGTGGATCTGTGGGAACACGCTTATTACATCGATTACCGTAACGTTCGTCCAGATTACTTAAAAGGTTTCTGGGCATTAGTTAACTGGGACTTCGCGAACGCTAACTTCGCTTAATCTTCTGTTACTAACAGTAATCAAAAAAAGGCGCTTCGGCGTCTTTTTTATTGCTATTGCACGCCCCTTCTAAGCCGCAGCCAAGCCCTCACTCAAAAAGCCTAATCAAGATGAGCTTTTTTCAATTAAATTCTTAATTTTCTTGCGCAAAAAGTCAAAATCGTGACTAAGCTTTAAATAACCTTTGCTTTTCTCTTAATCTAATTACACGTCATTTTAGCGGGTTTTCGGAGGTCTCTATGAGTATTTTTGAGCATTACCAATCACGATACGAAGCAGCGCAAGAAGAAGAATACAGTATTGAGGAATTTCTCGAGATCTGTAAAAAGGATAAATCAGCTTATGCCAGCGCGCCTGAGCGGCTTTTAATGGCCATCGGTGAGCCTGAAATTATCGATACATCAACCGATGCGCGCTTAAGCAGGCTGTTTTCAAATCGCGTTGTTGCACGCTACCCTGCCTTCCACGATTTTTATGGGATGGAAGATGCAATAGAGCAAATCGTTGCGTACTTAAAACACGCAGCTCAGGGTTTAGAAGAGTGCAAGCAAGTTCTCTATCTACTTGGTCCGGTGGGTGGTGGTAAATCATCAATCGCTGAAAAGCTTAAATACTTGATGCAGCAGGTGCCTATTTATTCAATTAAAGGCTCGCCTGTTAACGATCACCCTCTGGCATTATTTGACCCAAATGAAGACGCTGAGCTTTTAGAAAAAGAATACGGTATTAAACCGCGTTATTTAAAAACAGTGATGTCACCATGGGCTGCAAAACGTTTAAGCGAATTTAACGGTGACATTAGCCAATTTAGAGTGGTTAAGCGCTACCCATCCATTTTAAACCAAGTCGCAATTGCTAAAACAGAGCCCGGCGATGAAAACAATCAAGACATCTCAGCACTCGTTGGTAAAGTCGATATTCGCCAACTTGAACACTTTGCACAAAATGACCCCGATGCATATGCCTACTCGGGTGCGCTTTGTTTAGCAAACCAAGGCTTAATGGAGTTTGTGGAAATGTTTAAAGCGCCCATCAAGGTGCTACACCCACTGCTTACTGCAACGCAAGAAGGTAACTATAATGGGACTGAAGGTATCAGTGCCTTACCGTTTAACGGCATGATTTTAGCTCACTCAAATGAATCTGAGTGGCAAACATTCAAAAACAATAAAAACAATGAAGCATTCCTAGACCGTGTTTACATCGTCAAAGTACCTTATTGTTTACGTGTTTCTGAAGAGGTTAAAATTTATAATAAACTGCTTGAAAACAGTGAATTACACGATGCACCATGCGCACCTGGTACATTAAAAACACTGGCGCAATTTACCACGCTTTCGCGAATGAAAGAGCCTGAAAACTCAAGTATTTATTCAAAAATGCGGGTATATGATGGCGAAAGCTTAAAAGACACCGATCCGAAAGCTAAGTCGTATCAAGAGTACCGCGACTATGCCGGTGTTGACGAGGGCATGACAGGGCTTTCTACCCGCTTTGCGTTTAAGATTCTATCGCGGGTATTTAACTTTGATACGACAGAAGTGGCTGCAAACCCTGTACATCTATTTTATGTACTTGAACAGCAAATTGAGCGTGAGCAATTTACTGCCGATGTTGAAGAACGTTATTTAAGCCACTTAAAAGGCTACCTTATTCCACAATACGTTGAGTTTATTGGCAAAGAGTTACAAACGGCCTATTTAGAGTCTTACTCTGAATACGGGCAAAACATCTTTGACCGCTATGTCACTTATGCAGATTTTTGGATCCAAGATCAAGAATACCGTGACCCAGATACCGGCCAGCTATTTGATCGCGCTGCACTTAACGCAGAGCTTGAGAAGATTGAAAAACCTGCGGGTATTTCAAATCCGAAAGACTTTAGAAATGAAATAGTCAATTTCGTACTGCGTGCTCGTGCACACAATCAAGGCAAGAATCCGCTTTGGACCAGTTACGAAAAACTTCGCACGGTTATTGAAAAGAAAATGTTCTCAAATACCGAAGATCTCCTACCGGTTATTTCCTTCAATGCGAAAACTTCGGCTGAAGATCAGAAAAAACACGAAGACTTTGTCAATCGTATGGTTGAGAAAGGCTATACCCAAAAACAAGTACGTTTACTTTCTGAATGGTATTTACGCGTTAGAAAATCGCAGTAAAAAACGTTTGTTTTAAGGGGGTTGTTATGGCGCATTTTATTGACCGACGCCTGAATGGAAAAAACAAAAGTACCTTGAATCGTCAACGGTTCATCAGGCGTTATAAAAAACAAATTAAAGAAGCGGTATCTGATGCCATTAATAAGCGCAGCGTAACCGATACCACCAGCGGCGAGAGTATCTCTATTCCGCAACGTGATATCAGTGAGCCTATTTTTCATCAAGGACGTGGTGGCGACCGTGAGCAGATCCACCCAGGTAATGACCAATTTTCTACGGGCGACAAAATCAAGCGCCCGCAAGGAGGCGGTCAAGGGGGTGGTAGCGGCGAAGGTGAAGCCAGTGACTCTGGTGAAGGACAAGACGACTTTGTATTTTCTATTTCAAAAGATGAATACTTAGATTTATTGTTCGAAGATCTTGAACTACCTAACCTGCAACAAAATCAGCTCGATAAACTGGTGCAGATGAAAACCCATCGTGCTGGTTTTTGTAACGACGGCATGCCCAGCAATATTGATATTGTTCGTTCACTGCAGGGTTCACTTGCTCGCAGAGTAGCAATGACCGCTGGCAAAAAACGTCATCTTGCTGAGCTTGAGGGTCAGTTAGCCTTGTTACAAGCTGAAGAAGAGCCAGATAAGGCCGCAATTGCTTTACTTGAACGGCAAATCGAGGAGCTACAAAGTCGCATTAAAGCAGTGCCCTTTATTGATAATTACGACTTACGTTTTCGTAACTATGAAAAACGACCCCACCCTACAAGCAAAGCCGTGATGTTTTGTTTAATGGATGTGTCAGGCTCAATGGATCAAGCTACTAAAGACATGGCGAAACGCTTTTATATTTTGCTGTATCAATTTTTAACCCGTAGCTACAAAAATATAGAGGTTGTCTATATTCGTCATCATACCCAAGCTAAAGAGGTGGATGAACAGGAGTTTTTCTATTCTCAAGAAACCGGTGGCACCATAGTATCGAGTGCATTAAAACTGATGAACGAAATCATTGCTGAACGCTATAACCCTGAGGAATGGAACATTTACGCAGCACAAGCCTCTGATGGTGACAATTGGGCAGACGACTCGCCAAATTGTGGCGAAATTTTACGTAATAAACTGTTAAAGGCGGTGCGCTATTACGCCTATATCGAAATTACCGCCCGTGCTCATCAAAGTTTATGGCGTGAGTATCAATCTATAGCGCAAACCCACGACAATTTTGCAATGCAACATATCCGTGGCGTTGAGGACATTTACCCTATTTTCCGTGAATTATTTAAAAAGAATCGTCAGCAGCAAGGCGCCGCATAGCCTTGCGAGTGAGGTAAAGTATGGCCGATAAACGTATTAGCGACGGTCCTGATTGGACATTTGATTTATTAGCAGAATATCAAACTGAGATTGAACGGGTAGCGAACATTTATAAGCTCGATACTTACCCGAATCAAATCGAAGTAATAACCGCTGAGCAAATGATGGATGCCTATTCGAGTGTGGGTATGCCGATTGGTTATAGCCACTGGTCGTATGGTAAAAAATTCATTCAAACCGAACAAAACTATAAACGTGGGCAAATGGGTCTTGCTTATGAGATTGTTATTAACTCAGACCCGTGTATTGCCTATTTAATGGAAGAAAACACCCTACCAATGCAAGCTTTGGTGATGGCACACGCTTGCTATGGTCACAACTCATTTTTTAAAGGCAATTACCTTTTTAAAACCTGGACTGATGCCAGTTCAATCATCGACTACTTATTATTTGCCAAAAATTATATTGCTAAGTGCGAAGAAAAATATGGCATCAATGAGGTTGAGAATCTCATCGACTCATGTCATGCCTTAATGAATTATGGTGTTGACCGCTATAAACGCCCGCAACGTATTTCGCTATACGAAGAGCAAAAGCGTCAGCAAGAACGTGAAGATTACTTACAATCGCAGGTCAATGAACTGTGGCGCACTATACCTACTTCACAGCAAGAATCTAAAAAACGTGAGCGTCGCTTCCCTGAAGAGCCGCAAGAAAATATCCTGTATTTCATTGAAAAAAATGCGCCACTACTTGAGTCATGGCAACGAGAAATCATTCGTATTGTGCGTAAAATTTCGCAATACTTTTACCCACAAAAACAAACACAAGTGATGAATGAAGGCTGGGCTACGTTTTGGCATTACACCATTTTGAATCACCTGTACGATGAGGATAAGCTCACCGACGCCTTTATGCTCGAGTTTTTACAAAGTCACACCAATGTGGTTTATCAACCGCCCTACAACAGTAATTATTATTCAGGGATTAACCCCTATGCGCTTGGTTTTAACATGATGGTTGATATTCGCCGCATTTGTGAGAACCCGACTGAGGAAGATAAAAAGTGGTTTCCAGAATACGCGGGCAGTGATTGGCTGGAAACACTCCACTTTGCAATGCAAAACTTTAAAGACGAGAGTTTTATAAGTCAGTTTTTATCGCCAAAAATTATCCGTGATTTTAAGCTCTTTACCATTATCGATCACGAAAAAGAACCAACGCTTAATGTCGGTGCTATTCATGATGAAATAGGTTACCACCAAGTAAGAGAGACGCTTTCAGCCCAATATAACCTAAGCAATCACGAGCCTAATATACAAATTTATAATGTTGATATAAGAGGCGATCGCTCACTCACTTTGCGCTATGTGCCTCATAACAGTATCCCCCTTGCTAAATCTAAAGATGAAGTATTAAAACATCTTTATAGATTATGGGGCTTTAAGGTAAAACTAGAGCAAGAGTCAGCAACTGGTGAGGTATCTGTAATAGGTGAGTGCCCCGCAAGTGATACAAGGCATGCTACAGAGTAGCTTGGGCTATTTATAAGTGCAGACTCTCGCGACTGGTTTGTTAAAAATGAAGGTTAACGTATGCAACCTTTAAGCTTAAAATTAGTTGGAATTTTAAAAGACTAAAGCGCTAAACACCTTTAGTCTTTTAAATCTGAATAAGCTGTTACTTTGTTTCGACCATTTTCTTTTGAATGGTAGAGCGCGTTATCTGCCGCTTCAATCCATTTTTCATAGCGGTCAAACTTTTCGTCAAAACAAGCAAAACCAATGCTTACAGTTAGTTTTATTTGCTGTTCTTTGTAATAGATTGACGAGTTCTCAATTAACTCACGTAACCTTTCAGCAAATATAACAGCACCATCATAATCGGTATCCAATAGCGTAATGGCGAACTCTTCCCCACCATAACGGCCTGCTAAATCGGTTTCTCGAAGGGTTTTGCGTAGTAAATCGGCAACATGGCGTAACGCTTCATCTCCGCCGCTGTGTCCGTGTTCATCGTTGACGTTTTTAAAATGATCAATATCAAACATCAATAATGTACTGCAACCACCACTTCGAACAATTCGCATGTATTCTTTGCGAAGCTTTTGTTCCCAAAACCCGCGGTTTGTAAGTTGCGTTAATGCATCTGTACGGCTCATTAATTCAAGTTTTGAGTTTGCTTCTTCAAGCTCTTTTTTATTAACTGCTTCGTCAGTAACATCGTAAATAATGATACAAATGTGAGAAACTTCACCTGTCGTCGTGGTTAGTGGTATAAAAGTCGCGTTTTGATACATATGATCCGCTTTGCCGGTAATAGGTCGATAGTTTTTAAAACGGAAAATATACGGTTGCTGCTCCCATATAGTGAATGAGCGATTATTAAGAATAAATACCGACTCAGATTTACTTCGAAACCACTTTTCATCGATTGATGGAAACAAATCGAACAGATCTCTATCTTTCACCGCACTTGGTAATAGCCCAGAATGGTTCTCCATAAAGCCATTCCAAATACACACTTTATAGTCCCTGTCGAGCACCACAAGGCCTACATCAACTGTATTAAACATATCCATTAACCAATGGAGTTCATTCATATTAAAGTCGGCTGCTGGCATAAGTTTAATCTTCTAGTAAATAAGCTACTTTATATTTTAAGGTCTTCAACGAGTCCTCGGTGAATAGCAACATCAAATCACAATTAATATTATGATTTTCAATGCCGTAGCTGATCTCAATGGCCAACGTTCGTTGCCAACGAGATTTATTAGCTTTGACTAAGTCAGAGACATCACAGTGTTGACCAAGAACAACGGGGTGTCCTTGGCTAAAGCGCATATCAAGCTGCTTAGAAAGCCCTGATAAAATAGCACCAATTAGAATGTTGCTGACGTCCATTAATAATTCAAGCTCAACTTTATTGTTTAACTCACCTTCATAGTTCATCAATGAGGCGATTTCTTTAAAGCTTGAATCATTTAAAAGAAGCAACGCTTCACCTGATACCCCACCACCAATAAAACCCTGGCAAACACCAGACGTTGAGGCATTGGCATCAATAGAACGAAGTGCCATATCCAGCTCGTTTACTTCTAAGACATTCACATTAGGGATAGGCAGCTTGACAAACACATTGAGTAAACGCGCGAGTAAGTCACCTGCCTGACCCATCGCTACATTTGTAAGTTCTTGATATATATCTCGTACGTCAGGATCAACCTGCTCACCTAACTTATTTGCTAAACGCTCACGCATGGCTTTATCTTTAATGCCATGATGCTCAATGATATTGGCGAGCTTTTCAGGTGAACAAGGCTTTTGAATAAAGTCGATAGCCCCTAACTCAAGGACACGTTGATGTGCATTAGGTTGAATATCACCGGAGACAACGACTGTTAGAACATGCAGCCCTTGTTCTTGAATGGCTTGAAGAACTTCATAACCATCCATTTCAGGCATGTTTAAATCCAGAAATAATATTTCTGGTTGGAGTTTCTTAATTTGCTCGATGCAATGAACTCCATTTTCTGCAAATTCAATTTTGATATCCCAATCATCAGGTAAAGAGCGCGCTAATTGCCTACGCGCTAATTTTGAATCATCACATACTAATACCGATGTCGACATACACTCTCTCTAAATCCGCACTTTTTAACTAGTCAGAAAAACAAAACACTAACTTTATTATTGTTATTATTAATAAAAATTGGGCTGCGTATACATGTTAATCAAACTACCCTTTATTTACAATTTTAAATTACTGTAAACCTTGGAGCTATTAACTCAGTATAATACACTGATGTAAAATGCGTTAATTTGAAGGAATGAAGTTATGATACGCCCATTGATATTTGCACTTGGCTCACTATGTACATTTAGTTACGCAAGTGAGTTACCAGAAAACACGCTTGATGCAGGTAAAGTATCTGCTCAATCAAAACCAGTTACTTTACTAGGTCAAGGTGTTGAAGTTGGTCAACAAGCACCTAATTTTAAAGTAGTAGATGATAGCTTTACACCTGTCACTCTAAATGACTACAAAGGCAAAGCAGTACTTATTAGTGTAGTGCCAAGTTTAGACACTGGTGTATGCAGTATTCAGACTAAACACTTTAATGAAAAAGTAGCTGCCGAATACCCTAGTATCGCGATGCTGACTTTAAGTGCTGATTTACCGTTTGCGCAGAAGCGCTTTTGTAAAGCGGAGAATATAGACAAAGTGACGGCACTTTCGGACTCTGTGTGGCGTAATTTCGGCGAGCAATATGGTTTAATTATTAAAGATATGGGTTTATTAACTCGCGCCGTATTTGTTTTAAATGACGAGCACAAAATCGTATACAAACAACTTGTCGATAACTTATCGAAAGAGCCTGATTACAGTGGTGCAATTGAGGCTTTAAAAAAGCTTTAAAGTTACATTCAGCAAAAAACCGCCAAAAGGCGGTTTTTTATTGCTCAGTTAATCCTAAGATTAACCAAGTAACTCACCAAGTTGTTGGCTTACTGTTTCAACAGCTTGTGTACCGTCTAATTTATGGTACTGCGTGTTACCTGCTTTTGCTTCAGCTTGGTAGTAATCAACTAATGGTTTAGTTTGGTCATGGTAGATACCTAAACGCTTGCGTACTGTCTCTTCAGTGTCGTCATCACGAATGATTAGATCTTCACCAGTGATGTCATCTTTGCCATCAACTTTAGGTGGGTTGTAAACAACATGGTATACACGGCCCGAACCTGGGTGTACGCGACGACCGCCCATACGTTCAACGATGATTTCATCAGCAACGTCAAATTCGATAACGTGGTCAACTACCACGCCATTTTCTTTCATTGCATCTGCTTGAGGAATAGTACGAGGGAAACCATCTAGTAAGAAACCTTTTTCGCAATCTGGCTTAGCAATACGCTCTTTAACTAGACCGATGATAATTTCATCAGATACTAATTGACCTGCATCCATTACTTTTTTAGCTTCAAGACCAAGTGGTGTACCTTCTTTAATTGCTGCACGCAGCATATCGCCCGTAGAAATTTGTGGAATACCGTATTTGTCCATCAAAAACTGAGCTTGAGTACCTTTACCTGCACCCGGCGCGCCCAAAAGAATAATGCGCATATCATTGTCCTCTGTGTGATACTAATCTTAAAATGGTCGATCAGTGGAGTTTTGTTTTTAAAGCCTGAATTCTTCCACAACTGAGGCTATACCTCAAGTAACTTATACCAATTGCCTATATTAACGGCAATAAAAAAGGGAGCCTTGCTCCCTTTCCCAACTCATTCAGCTAAAACGCTTATTTGCTTATATCTAGCATGAGTTTGTTTAAGCGAGTTACAAAGCCAGCAGGATCTTTTAAGGTACCGCGCTCAGCCAGTAATGCTTGGTCAAGAAGTACATGTGACCACTGGGCAAACTTGTCTTCATCTTGCTCAACATTTAAGTGTTTAACAAGCTGATGCTCTGGGTTAAGCTCAAAAATTGGCTTTTGCTCAGGCACTGTTTGACCAACTGATTCCATTAACTTTTGCATTTGTGAGCTCATATCATGCTCATCTGCAACAACACATGCAGGCGAGTCAGTTAGACGATGCGTAAAGCGTACGTCTTTAACGTTATCACCTAGTGCTGTTTTAATACGCTCAACTAGGCCAGCAACTTCTTTTTCTGATTCTTCTTGTGCTTTTTTCGTTTCTTCGTCATCCATATTACCTAAATCTAAGTCACCACGAGTGATTGACTGGAATGATTTTTCGTTGAACTCAGTTAAGTAGCTCATCATCCACTCATCAACACGGTCGCTTAGTAGCAATACTTCGATGCCCTTCTTACGGAAGATCTCTAAGTGTGGTGAGCTCTTCGCTGCAGCGAATGAATCAGCAACCACATAGTAAATTTTATCTTGCTCTGGCTTCATACGCTCAATGTATTGCTCAAGCGATACATTTTGTGTGCTTTCGTCAGTATGTGTAGAAGCGAAACGCAGTAGCTTAGCAATGGCTTCTTTGTTAGCCGCATCTTCAGCAGGGCCTTCTTTTAACACCTGACCAAACTCATTCCAGAAAGATTGGTAATCTTCTTCACGGTTTTTCGCCATTCGCTCAAGCATTTTAAGTACACGCGATGTACAACCTTTACGGATTGCTTGCGTTACTTTGTTGTCTTGCAATATTTCACGCGACACGTTTAGTGGTAAGTCGTTTGAATCAAGTAAACCTTTCACAAAACGTAAGTAGCTTGGCATAAACTGCTCAGCGTCATCCATGATGAAAACGCGTTGCACATACAGTTTTAAACCTGATTGACGCTCACGGTTCCATAAATCGAAAGGTGCTTTTTTCGGGATGTATAACAAGCTCGTGTATTCTGTTTTACCTTCAACCTTGTTATGTGCCCAGCTTAGTGGCTCTTCCCAATCATGGCCAATGTGCTTATAAAACTCTTTGTACTCTTCGTCTGTGACTTCTGACTTATCGCGAGTCCATAATGCAGTTGCGCGGTTAATACCTTCCCACTCGCCTGGCTGTGCTGGAATTTTCTCGCCGTCAGGCCCTTCAGATTCAGGTACTTCTGCTTTATACATTTCAACTGGAATAGAAATGTGGTCTGAGTATTTAGTCACGATGCTACGTAAGCGGAATTCATCAGCAAACTCTGTTTCGTCTTCACGAAGATGAAGGATGATTTCCGTACCACGTGATGGTTTATCAATCTCTTGTAATGTGTACTCACCTTCACCCGCAGATTGCCATTCAATACCTTGGCTTTCACCCGCTTTACGCGTACGCACTGTTACTTTATCAGCAACGATAAATGCAGAGTAAAAACCAACACCGAATTGACCAATCAATTGTGAATCTTTGCTTTGATCACCTGTTAGGTTTTGAAAAAACTCTGCGGTACCAGATTTTGCAATCGTACCTAGTGAATTGATCACATCTTCACGGCTCATACCAATACCGTTATCGGTAATGGTTACTGTGTTTGCGTCTTTATCTGCACTGATACGTACTTTTAAATCTGCATCATTTTCATATAAATCGCCATTTGAAAGCGCTAGGAAACGCAATTTATCTGCTGCATCTGACGCGTTTGATACAAGCTCACGTAGGAAAATCTCTTTATTAGAGTAAAGAGAGTGAATCATCAGGTTTAATAGTTGTTTGACTTCTGTTTGAAAGCCTAATGTTTCTTTTTGTGCTGCAGTCATTGTGTAAATCTCCAATTAACAAAGTGTCTTATCTGCACTATGACTCTTTATATGGGGCAGGCTTTTTGAAGTTCAAGGCAAAAAGCTAAATTTACGGGTAAAATAGCGGATAGACACAAAAAAGCCTGCATGAAGCAGGCTTTTGATACCATTGCGGTATTAGTTTTGGTTTACAGCGCGTCGCCCGCTAAATGCATGCATTAGGGTCATGCCATCAAGTAAATCGAGCTCACCACCAACAGGGACACCATGAGCAATACGGGATGCTCCTACCTGATACTTATGACAAAGCTCAGCAATGTAGTGGGCTGTGGTTTCCCCTTCAACACTTGGGTTGGTTGCGAGGATCACCTCATTAATGCCGCCTTGTTGCAACTTGATTTCAAGAATATCAAGGCCAATTTCTTTTGGTCCTATGCCATCGATTGGCGACAAGTGACCCATTAAAACAAAGTAAAGACCTTGGTATTGACCGGTTTGCTCAATAGCCAGCACATCGGTTGGTGATTCGACCACACACAATAAACCACTATCTTGACGTTTAACACTTGAACATATATCGCACACGGGTTGCTCGGTAAAAGTACGGCACGACTGACAATGCCCTACTTCATCCATGGCTTTAGTCAATGCATGACCAAGCTGCTTGCCACCTTGACGGTCTCGTTCAAGCAAATGAAAAGCAATGCGCTGTGCCGACTTAGGACCAATGCCAGGTTGGCATCTTAGTGCTTCAATCAGCTGTGTTAAACTAGGCGATAGTTGCATATAGAATCACTTAGAAAGGCATTTTCATACCTGGTGGTAATTGCATACCGCCAGTTACTTTGCTCATGCGCTCTTGTGTTTCTTCTGCAACACGGCGTACAGCATCATTACACGCTGCCGCAAGCAAATCTTCTATCATGTCTTTGTCGTCTTCCATTAGGCTTTCATCTAATTCAACACGACGTACATTGTGGTTACCAAGCATAGTTACTTTAACTAGGCCTGCACCAGCTTCACCTACTACTTCTAGGTTAGCGATTTCGTCTTGGGCTTTTTGCATGCGCTCTTGCATTTGCTGCGCTTGCTTCATCATGTTACCCATTCCACCTTTAAACATAACTGTCTCTCTTTCTAAAACTACTTTAATTGGCATGAAGATAAGGGCTATTGTAACTAATTACAATGCCTGAATACTGTTTTCATCGATTATAGCGCTAAATAACTGCTGAAATTGCACTATGTTTTCATCACTATTTATTACATCAATGGCTTGTTGATGACGACCTGCATCAATCTTTTGTTGGATCAAATACGGTGAATCAATTACGCCATCAGCAAACTCGATACTTAGTTCTACATTATGACCGTAAATTTCACTTAATGCAGCATTGAGCTTTTGCCTTAGTACTGCACTGTCTAAGTGACGCTGTGATGAGTCAACTTCAATGTGCATTTGATTATTATTCTTTGTGAAAATCGAGTGCAATGCAAATTGTCGCATTCGGCCACCTAGCCCCATACGTTTTATTAAATACGCCCATTCATCTTGTTCGTGTGCGAATTTAATACTGCTGATCGGGCTTTCAAAATCATCAGGTATCGGAATACTGGCTTCTTCAATCACAGGCTCTGGCGCTTTTTGTGGATTGATTTGCTCAAGCAACTCAGGCGCTAAATTTTCAGTGATTGTTTGATGCTTTTCTCTAAAGTCGACTTTTTTTACTTTATTATTGCTCTCCCCCGTCGGCTGGGGGCTGGGCTTTTTTACTTCTGCAGCCACTTGTTGCTGCTGAGGTTGATGATTCGTAGCGGCTGTGCTTTGTTGCGCTGGCGGCTTAGCTTCAGACTGTTGTTCTGCTTTAACATTAGTTTGCGTAGCTGTACCACTTAAGCGACCAGCACCTGAGATATTGCGGTCTTGTAAAATACGAGCAATGGCCGACTGCGCCTGACTTTGCTGCTGTTGTAATTGTGCTGGTGCAGTTTGCTGTTGCTGAGGCGCTGTAGATGCTTCATTGGCAGTAAAGCCCTGATCATAAGCGCTATTCATCACATCATCGTATTGCGCTGCAAGTGATGAGTCCATTTGTGCATCATGATCATCCATGTAATCTTGCGAAGAATACTCCTGTGGAGAGTATTCAGCTGCAGGCACTTGCTCTGAGTGGCTTTGCTCTTGCTGTTGTGGCGCTGGTTCAACTTCAGCGGCCATTGCAGTTTCAACAGATTTCTGAGTCTGTTGATCAACATCAAGCTGTTCTACTGCTGTTGCTTCAACTTGCTGGGCAGGCTCATGCCTATGTGCCGTTTCTGCTGCGGCAGCTTGAATAGGTTCTGCTTGAATAGATTCTACTTCAACAGGTTCAGCTTGTGTTGGCTCAGGCTCTGAAGGTACAGCGGTTGTCTGTGCAGAGCTATGTGCAACTGGTGCTTGCTCTGAAGCTGCTTGTTCACGTTGCGCCGTTGATTTTTTCAAAATATCACGCAGTGCACCGGCACCGCTAGGTTTAACCTGTTGTTGACTATTCGTTGATGTTTGACTTTGAGCAAATTGCGTTGGTTGGAATGCGAGCAAGCGCAACATGATCATTTCAAAACCTAATTTGGCATCCGGCGCCCATTGCAGATCTTTTTTACCATTCAACAGTAATTGGTAATAAACTTGTATCTGCTGCGCATCAGTTGTTTGCGCAACCTGTTCTATAAACTCACGATTACTCTCATCAAGTGCTGCTGCGCTGGGTACTAACTGTGCAAGCTGAATTAGATGTGTAAGTGCAATAAGGTCATCAAGCAAAGCAACAAAATTAGGGTTGCGACTGACAAGGTTTTTTACCTCAGATAACAGCGCATCTCCATCTTGGCAAAGTACTGCAGCTAACATAGTTTGACTGTAGTGAGTATCCATCAAGCCAAGCATACTTTGTACGGCCTGGTAACTTATATTGCCATTCGTTTGGGCAACTGCTTGATCAGTTAAGCTTAGCGCATCGCGCATACTACCATCGGCGGCTTTCGCAAGTACCTGCAAGGATTTATCATCAAAGCTGAGTTGCTCTTGCTGTAAAACATGGGCAAGCTGCTCATGAATTTCTGATTGCGACAGCGCGTTCAAATTAAACTGTAAGCAACGAGATAAAATCGTCACTGGCAGTTTTTGTGGATCAGTTGTCGCTAATAAAAACTTCACATGCTCTGGTGGCTCTTCCAATGTTTTTAGTAAAGCATTAAAACTATGCTTAGATAGCATGTGAACTTCATCGATTAGGTATACCTTGTAACGACCACGTGTTGGTGCGTATTGAACGTTATCAAGGATTTCGCGGGTATCTTCTACCTTTGTACGTGAAGCCGCATCGATTTCTAATAAATCAATATAACGGCCTGCTTCAATGTCAGTACAACTTGAGCATTGGCCACATGGCTCAGCAGAGATACCCTTATCGCAGTTGAGGCTTTTTGCGAATATACGTGCGATGGTAGTTTTACCCACCCCACGGGTTCCAGTAAAGAGGTAAGCATGATGGAGTCTATTTTGTGTTAATGCATTAACCAATGCCTGCTTAACATGAGACTGCCCCACTAACTCGTGAAAGGTTTGTGGTCGCCATTTCCTTGCTAGAACCTGATAACTCATTAATTATTCGCCTTCGAATTCAACCAACTTTAAAATTTTGATGCCCATATCAGCAACTCGTTGCTCACCACCTAGCTCAGGCAAAGATACAACAAACGCGGCATCAGTTGCATTACCACCTAGTTTAGCCACTAGTTTTGCAGTCGCTTCAATTGTGCCACCTGTAGCAAGTAAGTCATCAACTAATAACACTTTATCACCAGCAACTATAGCATCGGTATGAAGCTCTAATGTATCTTCACCATACTCTAATTGATAGTTTTGTGAAATGACTTCACGAGGAAGTTTACCTGGCTTACGAACTGGAATAAATGGAATACCTAGTGCATATGAAAGTGGTGCACCAAAGATAAAACCACGTGATTCTGTACCAATTATTTTTGTAAAACCTTGATCTTTATATGCTGATATAAAGCTGTCAATTGTTGCTTTAAACGCGTCAGCATTGGCCATTAAGGTTGTTACATCACGGAACATAATGCCCGGTTTTGGGTAATCAGCAATAGTTGCAATGCTCTGTTTAATGAGCGTTGAAGTTGCTTGAGTCATAATTATACTGCTCAAAAATTTTATCTAACAAAGCTCGAGAGTATAACATCACCTTAGTAGAAAGTCGGTAGCAAGATCCAAAATTAATCCTTGAACTGCATCAATAGTAATAAAAAAGGCTGCATAATGCAGCCTAGTGTCTTAAATTTACTTTCGCAAATTAAGATAAAGCAGTGATCCAACCAAGGATAGCGTTTAGACAGCCAATACCAACAAATACAGCTAAAAACGCAATGAAATAAGTTGCATTGAACGGATCTTTAAAGTCTTTATCATTCGACATAGTTACTACCTTTATTTAAGCACGACACAATAAGGCGCACATGATAGTCGATGTATCCCTATCAATAAAGGCTTTTTGCTGTATTTTAGACCTATGATTTAGTAACGATCACGCCACGCTCAGCCATTGCACTTAAAGTATTAAGCGCCCCTTGATATAGCTGCTCTTGACTAAATTGAGGAGCGTGTCTTGCCACTTCTTGGCAGAGAAGATTTAAATTTATACCCGGTTGCGCTTCAATGATACTTAATAGCAATGCTGTCATCGCATTTGTTGATAAAAACTGCACCTCATCGTCACTATCTCGATAAACAACGAAATAACATGGCTCCGTAAGCGGGCTTTCTGGTTGGTGGTCTTTACTGATTGTATGAACGGGATATGTGTAACTTAAATTACGTGCCAAACAACTTAAAAGCAAACCTGCATTTGTAACCTGATTTGTTTGTAAAGCTGCTTCGTGTTCCTGCGCTTGTGCAACGGATACATCCAGTTCAACCCACTCATAATGTGCCAGTTCTAACATAAAATCAGGATCTGTAGATTGCTTTGAGTAACTTGTAGCTAGAAACTCTAAAAACTCACCGGCAATATCAAGAAAATATGGAGACTTACAATTATGTTGACTAAAAAAGAGGCGTATTAAATTTTGCCAACCACTTTTTGTATACAAACTTTTTAGAACAGGAAAAGCAGAACTAACAAAACCTTCAACATTATTGAAAAACAGATCACGATAAATTGCCATTCTCCGCTCTTCAATATTTATTGGCTTTTTATTGTGATTTGGGTCACGAATATGGGCCATAAATTGTTGCTGAACTTCTGTAAAATGACTAGGCACTGTATTTCACCTTATTTGCTGAAAATTGTAATTTCTCAATAATATTTAGCTCTGCTAACAGTTCCGCCATCGGTGGAATATTAAAATCGCGTTCAAGAAGAGTTGGAAACACCCCATGAAAAGCATAGGCTTTTTCAAGTAGTTGCCAAACAGGGTCAATGACAGGTGAGCCATGTGTGTCAACCAACAAATCTTCGGCTTCTGTATAGTGTCCTGCAATGTGCCCATAAGCAATTCGTTGACTAGGTAAACCTTTTAAAAATTGCTCTGCATCATAACCATGATTAATTGAGTTTACATAAATATTATTAATATCAATTAAAAGCTTACAATCAGACTCTGCTAACACGGCGTTGGTAAACTCCAGCTCTGTCATTTCTTGACCTGGCGCAGCGTAATATGAAACGTTTTCTATAGCAATCTGCTGTTCAAGAATATCTTGCACTTGCTTAATGCGCGTAACAACATGCTTGATTGCTTCTTCTGTAAATGGGATAGGCATTAAATCATACATATGCCCTTCGCCTGAGCAGTAGCTTAGATGTTCACTAAATAAACGAACATTATGCTCTTTAAAAAAAGCCTTTAGTGATTTCACAAATTCTACATTAAGTTCAGCAGGTGAACCTATAGATAAAGATAAACCATGACAAACAAACGCGTTACGTTCAGTTAACTGCTTAAACTGTTTTCCAAACCGACCACCCAGCTTTAACCAATTTTCAGGTGCTACCTCCAGAAAATCAATTGGCCTAGGCACGCCTGTTAACATTTCATCAAGCATTTCTCGGCGTAAGCCTAACCCTATTTGCCCAAACACTGATGTTGATTCAAAAGACATACTACCTCCTACTAAAAAGGGCCTAAATGGCCCTTTTAAAAGCTAAGTGAATGCTTAGTGGTTTGAACCACATTTACCTTCGCCACACTTACCTTCTTTTGCAGCTTTTTTATCGCCGCCGCATTTACCTTCACCACACTTGCCTTCTTTTGCAGCTTTTTTGTCGCCACCACATTTACCTTCGCCGCACTTGCCTTCTTTGCCAGCTTTTTTATCGCCGCCACATTTACCTTCGCCACACTTGCCTTCTTTGCCAGCTTTTTTATCGCCGCCACATTTGCCTTCGCCGCACTTGCCTTCTTTGCCAGCTTTTTTATCGCCGCCACATTTGCCTTCGCCGCACTTGCCTTCTTTGCCAGCTTTTTTATCGCCGCCACATTTACCTTCGCCGCACTTGCCCTCAGCAGCATCTAACTGATAACCAGCTTGCATTTGCTGAAACTCGAATGGGTTGGCGTGCGCATCACTTGCTGCGAAACTTGACGCACCAACAACGACTGCACCTAATGTTAATGCGATTGAATTATGCTTAATTGTGTTCATATGATGACTCTCTTTTTCATAACGGTTATTAGATTAGACCCGACAAATAAAAATTACTTTCACACTTTTTCAATTTAATCGACACTCTACAAATACAAATTACGATTTATCATAGTGGCAATAACAGGTAGAATACGCATCCATTTTTTGTTAAGTAAAATTTATCCATGCAATTAGTTTTAGCACCGATGGAAGGCGTTGTCGATTTTAAGATGCGTCAACTCCTTACAGATTTAGGTGGATTCGATTTATGTGTCACAGAGTTTGTACGTGTTGTTGACGCAACACTACCAGAACGTGTATTTCATCGCTACTGCCCTGAACTGCAAGAAGGTGGTTATACGCGTGCTGGTACACCGGTCAGAATACAACTACTTGGACAAGTCGCGAATGCTTTAGCTGATAATGCTGTCAAAGCGATCCGCCTTGGCTCACATGGGATAGACTTAAACTTTGGATGTCCAGCAAAAACAGTCAACAAAAGTAAAGGCGGTGCGGTACTTTTAAAAGATCCTGAGCACATGTACGACATTATTAAAACGGTCAGAGAGGCCGTCGATCCAGCTCATCAGGTGAGTGCTAAAATCAGACTTGGTTTTGATGATGATAGCAATAGTCAAGAAATTGTTGATGCCGTTGTTAGCGCTGGAGCATCAAGCTTGGCAATTCACGCTAGAACAAAACGTGATGGTTATAACCCACCTGCTTATTGGGAGAAAATTCCTCCTTTAATCAAAGATAAAGCGATTTCGGTTATCGCGAATGGCGAAATTTGGCAGATTGAAGATGCCCTGCTTTGTCAAACAAGAAGCCACTGTAATGATTTAATGATAGGTCGCGGTGCATTGGCTATGCCCGATCTCGCAAGGCAAATTAAAGCCCATGTAAATGGTGAAGATTATACGCCAATGCAATGGGAGCATGTTATTTACCATATTATTCACTCTTCCATGCACCAAGATGAAAGTAAATGTGAAAAATACTTTGCATCACGTACCAAGCAATGGCTAGGTTACTTAAAACGCCAGTACCCACAAGCGCATGCCCTTTTTGATGAAATCAGGCGCTTGAAAGCAAAGGATGAAGTCGCTGATGTACTAAGAAAGTATGCCAAAGCGCCGAGTATTGATACAAATCATAATTAGCTAACGCATTTTGTTTGATAATGCCAGTATTGCCCACTTGGAAGAAACCGCGATGAACAATACTGAAATACAAACAAAGCTATCTGCTGAACTTGCGCAGGTAAGACAACGTTTACTTGATATGCTGGCAGATTCTGATCAAGGCTATCATCAGCAACTGCTATCGCAACTTAAGGATAACCCTCCTTCAGATTGGCTTGAGCTTACAGCAAATAGCTTAGGCCCTGAATATCAAATCCTCATCTCACGGCTTGAAAAATTAGAAGCCGCCCTATGCCAAATAGATATTGGCCAATATGGCTATTGTTGTGATTGCGAGGAAAAAATTGATGATGAGCGGTTATTGGCTGACCCTGCCACTCAACGCTGTAGACGCTGCGCTCCTTAGAGCGCGGTGCCCTCTTTACTTACAAAAATAAAGCTCATACCTGGATATAATACAATATCTTCAATAAGCCACTCAGCTTGTGCTTGCTTCACGCCTAAACGTTTCATTAAGTTCACACGCGCTTGTTGCTCACTCCACGTGTGATAATGAATGCCCAGATCTGTTTCCATCATTACCTGCCAAAAGTACTGCTCACCTTGTGTTAATTCGCGTTTACTTTGTCGCGGGTCGACAAATTCCAACTGCCAGTCAAGACCGTTATGTTGATGATTATCTGAAAAATAATTCATGACTAATGGCGTCGAATGCGAGTCTGACACTGGTAATACAAAATCAGTACTTACCTGTTGTTTGAGTGACATTTGTATCTGACTAAGCCAGTTTAATGGAGGTTTAGTCTCACCACTAAAATAGTTTAATTTACTTTGATACCAATCTTTACCATTTGCTAAGCCAACTAAACCAAGTTTGCTGCGCGGCTTATATTGAGTTAAGTATTGATCAAGCTTATTTAGGGCGGTTTGTACACTCTCATCATTGTTATCAAGGTGAGATTTGACCATGTCATGTAAAAGCTTTAATTCAATTTTATTAAGCTTTAGATTACTTTGCTCTGCTGTAATTAGCTGGGTTTCTACTAATTCTAACCAACTAGCTAATGACTGTGCGGAGAAATCATTTTGCGAGCTAGCTTGACTTAGAACATCACGTTGCACAGGCCATACAAAATAACGTTCAGGGTATCGCTCGGCAATGATTAAATAGTTTAGTTGAGCCTGCTGCGACTCGGTTAATTGGGTGCTTTTTAAACCTTGATAAGCAAGATGGCGCGCTTCTAAATAGTGCTCAGAAAAAGGCCAAACACTTGCTTTTGAGGAGTTTGTTGTGCTCAGTAATAAATGATTAATATTACGAAGCTCTTTTTGCCCTTCTTGAAACGTGTGGAATTTTGTAGATTGCTCAGAGCAAGCTAGCAACATTACACTCGCAACAAGTAACAATACGATCTGTCTTAGCATTTTAAAATTCCATAAAAAAAGCCCCAGAGGGGCTTTTTAGTTTAAAACAACATCAATTAGATTTTTACACCGTTACGAGCGGCTTTATCTTTGATGAAGGTTGACCAGCTCTTCGCGAATTTACGCGTGCGCGGGTCATCCATTGCTTTAACAATAGCGTTGTAAGCTTGCTTGTACTTTTCTTGGTAGTAGTAAGCTTCAGCTAAATCAGAGTAGATAGTTCCTTTTTTATCAGAACCTAACTCTAATGCCTTATTCAAACGAATAACGGCAGCACTATAATTTTGCGATTGTAAAAGTAACGAACCAGCTTTGCGATAAAGCTCTGCATCGTCGTCAAATTTAGCTGCTTCTTCATAGTACTTAGCTGCTTTCTCAATATCTTTTGAGCGATGGTAATTAGATGCCACTGCACTGATATTTTGCTTAGTACGCTTAACTTTTTCTTCGTTAATTGCCTTCTCAAGCACAACAGCTGCTTTATAAGGAATTTCTGTTAACGAATAAAAGTTTGAAAGTACTTTGTATTCAACTTCATTTTCAAAATAGCCATTTTTATAGGCAACTTCCATGGTCGCAAGACCTTTTTTGAAGTCTTCGGTTTGTAGGTAATATTTACCTAAACCAACCCAGGCTTTTTTGTCTTCAGGCCAAACACGAACAATCTCTTCAGCTACACCAACCATGTTTTTGTACTGTTTAAGTTCAAAATAGGCCGCTAGCTTTAATTGGTAAGAAGCTTTAGCAGGTTCTTTTGCCAATTTGATTGCTTTGTCTGCAGCAGGAAGTACGTCTTTATATTGTTTTAACTCGTAGTTTGCTTGCGCAATACGTGTATAAACTTTGTCGTCTTCCTCACCTGTGAAGTCCATCCAAGCATAATACGCATCTTTTGCTTTTGCGTATTGCTCAGTACCCGCGTACATATCACCTAGTAGCTTAAGACCTTGCTCTTGATCGGCAAAGTTTAAAACATCAGGCTTTACTGCCGCTGAAATATGCTTAATCGCTAGGTCGTATTGCTCTTTCTGAGCATACATTTGACCTAGATAGCGATCGACTGTTGCCTTATCGAATTCATCCGAAGGATCAATTTCTTTAAGAAGTGCAATCGCTTCATCAAGCTTTTCCTCGTTGTACAAGTCAAACGCTTTAATAACCTTTTTACCAACGCGCTCACCCATCACTTTAGTTTTTGCTTTTTTACGCGCTTCAATTTTCGCGTAATCTGGCGCTGCTAAAGCTGGTGCAGTGAAAGCTGCACCCGATAGTGACATAAGAATTGCAAGTGCAGTTACTTTAGATAAATTTCTCATTACTCGCCTCCTTAGTTGCCTTGGTTAAGTTTAAAGTCTAGTTGTACTTGAAGACCAAATTGCTTTTGTGGTTTTCCGTCAATAACTTTAGGACGGTACTTCCACTTACGCAATGCACGCTTAGCTTCGCGGTCGAAGATACGTTTAGGATCTGCATCGATTACCTCAACGTCTTCTACCCCACCCACTTCATTGATAGTAAATGAAAGTTGAACCCAACCTTCTTTACCATCACGCGCTGCTTGCGTTGGGTATTTTGGTTCAATACGAACGATAGGTGTCGCATCACCGTCACGTCCAAATGCACCTGGACCACTTAGGCCACCGGCTGTGCCACCCACATCGATACTTGGCATATTAAATGACAAGGCACCAGTGTTAGGGTTGCTGTTTTCCGGCTGAGGCGGCTGCGGTTTAGGCGGCTGCTTTGGCGGTGGTGGAGGCGGAGGCGGAACACGCTTCCTCTCCTGCACCTTAGATTCAGGCGGATTCGTCATAATTTCGACTACGATCTGCTCTTTTTGTTCAGTCGCACGGTCAGCTCCACCGGAGATGAGGTACGCCATGAAGTAGAACAAGCCGAAAGTAACTGCCCCACCTGCAATCAGTGAAAACAGAAAACGAATCATTACTGATCTCCAGCTATTGAAATTCTTAGGTTGTCACCCGTCGCTTTAATCTGGTCCATAACTTTAACCACTACGCCGTGTTTTGCTTCTTTATCAGCTTGCAAAATTACAACTTCAGTAGGTTGTTCTGCTAATAAACTTTCGATTTTTGCTGAAACACGTTCAACATCAACTTGCTGTTTATCAATCCAGATTGCACCGTCAGCACGAATAGCAACAAAAATGTTCGCATTTTTCTGCTTCGTAGCTTGGGCAGCTTTAGGTTTATTGACTTCGATACCAGCCTCTTTAACGAACGATGTAGTTACGATAAAGAAAATAAGCATGATAAATACGATGTCAAGCATTGGCGTCATATCAACCGCTGCTTCTTCTTCTTCACGAAAACGTTGTTTACGTGCCATATTTAATTCTCTCTCTAGTGATGAGGCATGCTATCTACAAGTTTAGCTTTCGCCATTCTCGCTCTCGCTTCAAGACGTGAGCTAAAGAATACTCCAGATAGTGCCGCAACCATTCCAGCCATTGTTGGGATCGTTGCCATTGAAATACCTGATGCCATTAAACGTGCGTTACCAGTACCTTGAGTTGCCATGGTTTCGAAAACCGCGATCATACCCGTTACAGTACCTAATAAGCCAATTAAAGGACAAACAGCTACTAATGTCTTAATCAACAACATACGCTGATCTAATTTTTCAGACGCTTCAGAAATCCATGCTTCACGGATTCTGTGTGCGTACCAAGACGTAGTGTCTTGGCGGGCATCCCACTGAGCTACAATGTTCTTCGTCATACGAGGAAACTCAGCTAGTAGGAACCAATAGCGCTCAATCATTAAAACCCACATAAGAAAGAGTGCTATCGCGACCACGTATAATACCTGGCCGCCTGTGCCAACAAAATCCCTGATAGATTCCCAGATCTCCATCAGGACTAGCATTAGGCTTTCTCCTTCTCCGCGTGAGCTGCGATGATACCAGCGCTTTGCTCATCAAGGACATGTAGAACCGACTTACTACGACCCGCAACAATTGAGTGAAGTAGAATAAGTGGTAGAGCTGCAATTAGACCTAACGCTGTAGTAACAAGTGCTAGAGAGATATTACCAGCCATGATCTTCGGATCACCTGTACCGAACAATGTGATTGTTTGGAACGTAAGGATCATACCGATTACCGTACCTAGTAGACCTAGTAATGGAGCGATTGCTGCCAAGATCTTGATGATGTTGATACCAGCTTCGATGCGAGGCGTTTCACGTAGGATTGCTTCGTCAAGTTTAAGCTCAAGGTTTTCAACGTCTTGATTCTTGTTGTCAGCATAAACCTTAAGAATACGACCCAGTGGGTTGTTTGTATTCGGCGTAGAAAGGTTTTTAAGCTGGCTCTTAATCTTAGTGCTAGTAAGCGCAAGATCAATGAAACGCACTACGAAGATTAGTAGACCAACAAGTAATAATACTGTGATGATGTAACCTACTTCAGCACCTTGCTCGTAGTATTCCATAAGAGATTTTTTCTGCGTGTTGATACGTAAGATTGCACCACGTGTAGGGTCAACAAATACGCCTGTGTAGTTATCAGCAGAAGTGTTTTCTAAATCAGAAATACCAGAAAGGATGTAGCTATCAGGTTGCTTACCTAGTGGTTGAATTGATTTAGTTTCTGGAGAGTAAATTAAATAACCGTCGTCAGTTACTAAGTTGAAGTTACCGATACGTGTTACTTTTTTCACTGTAGCTGAACCGTCAAGACCAGCAACTTCAGTTTCGAAAGTTGAAACCTTAGCTGACTCTGTCATTTCAGTTTGAAGTGCAATCCAAAGCTCTTCTAATTCACGAACTGTTGGTAGCTCTTTAGCTGCCGCAAGTGAACGAAGTACTTCAGCACGTCCTGGTTTTTCAGCAGAAACAAGTGATGCTTCGATAGTACCGATTGCATCTGCAGCTGAACGACGTACAACACCGAACATTTCGCCTAACGTACCTTGTGCATTAAGAAGCTCTTGCTCTTTTTCTGCTAAAGTATTTTCGTTTTGCGCATATTCTTTAGATAAGCGATCGCCACGTGCTTTTTCAGCAGCTAGCTCGCTTTTCGCTTTATTAAGTAACGCTTGCTTGTCAGCACGAGCTGAAAGGAACTCTTGTTCACGTTGCTTATTTAATTTACCTTCAGAGATACGTTCTTGCTTTACTTGCTCAAGAATTTTGTCTAAAGCACCAGTGTTTGCGTGTGCATTAAGCGCGGTACCTGCAGAAACAGATAGTACTGCTGCAACAGCAAAACCTTTAAATAGTTTCTTCATTATTGATTACTCCGCGCCAAAGATTGGTAGTTTAACAAGTTCTAATGTCGCTTGTTTACGCGCCATACGGATAACTTCTTTAACAGGTTTTAGGTATTCTTCACCTAATGTTTTCCACTGTTTTGTATTGTTATCCCACACCCACGCATGCTTAAGGTCGAAAGACTGAGCTACGTATGTGATACGGCCTAAACGACCAAAGTCAACGTTGATGCTTTTACCATCAATTTCAAGTGTACCTTGAGAAGCTGTTACTGCTGAGCTGTATGCAGCTTCAACTGTGTATGCTTCTAGCACTTGGCGGAATTTTTCAGATGTAGTAACTGACGCTGATGCCATGATGTCACGAAGTCTTTCAACACGTGCTAGACGGTTTTCAAGATTGAACGGAACGTCCGCTTTGATGAATTGCTCAAGCGTATCGATCATGCGATACATCAAAGGCACAACGTTTTGTTTCGTGTTATCGATTGTCGCGATTTGACGGTCAAACGATTCGATAGATGCGTTTTGGTCAGCGACCAAACGTGCTACGTGATCGTTGTACACTTTCATAAGCTCAGTTTCATCAACAATGCTACGGTACTCAGCGATTAGCTCTTGAGTTTGACCATAGATATTGTCAATTTTAGTTTGAGACTTAACAGCAGCCTTTTGAATTTGTTGACCTGCATCTTGCACATCTTTCAAAGGATCTGCAATCACATTGCTGCTTGCAAATGCAAATGCGCCAACCAACGCAGATGCTACAAGACTCTTTCTGATTTTAACAGACATAGTTCCCAACCAATTAAGTAATGTTACTTTTATAATTTAATTATCCTCCGAAGAGGACAACCCTGATATCTTTTAATAGATATCAACCCTCCAATAATGCTAAATGCATCTAGCTCTGTCAACTTGATGTTCGGGTTTCATCGGAAAAAATTGGTCACTCGTCGTTGCAGGGAAAATAGCCAAAACAACGAATTAACAAAAAAATAACAGAGGTATTCAAAGGAAAGTTCTATAGCCCTTTACTGGTAAACATTGGGTCTTGTTTGTGTTTTTACTTAAACATAAATGTAACATTTTGTAAAAACAGTAAAGGGCCATTTAACTCGAAAAAAAAAATCTTTTAAATCGTCTAAAAAATCTCTTTTGAAGAATTTTTATGCACTCAATGAGCAATATTGTACAGCTTGCGTACAATACTGAGGTATCCACTTGGGTGAGTGTATTGACTAAACCCCATGATTTAGGGTGATCGACTAAAAAATGGCGCGGTCTTTTACAAGCTTTGCTAATGAAATGATTGAGTCAACTTCAAGCTTTTCAAATATTTTTGCTTTATAAGTACTTACCGTTTTGTTACTTATAAAAAGCTTTTCCCCTATATCCTTGTTCGACAGGCCCTGTAATAGATAGTTCATAACAGCTAACTCTCGCTCTGTCAGTAATTCATCGATATCTTTCTCTGAAGCAATTAAATGCTCTTGAGGGAAAAACGTATAACCTCGCAAAATCATTTCGACAGCAGCCGAAATATCTTCTAGGCTTTCAGCCTTGTTGACAAAGCCTTGTGCCCCCAACTTTGCAGCTGTGCGAATAATATGCTTATCATGTTTTGCTGATAGAAAAAGCACCTTACCCGCAAAGCCATTACTCACAGCGCGCTTGTAAAGACTGAACCCATCTGAGTCTTCAAGTTCAATATCTAAAATTGCAAGTGCAATATTATGGGTTTTTAGAAACTGTAACGCTTCCTTTTGACTTGCAACAGCGTGAACTTCGTTTACGAGAGTTGATTTTGCTAGCACCATTTTAATTGCAGTAGCCACCATTGGGTGATCATCTACTAGCAGAATATCATTTCCTATGCTCATCAATTAGTAAACCTTCATTATAATTCATCAAACAACTGTCACTAAACCCAGATTTTTTTCTGTTTTAAGTTTAACTAAGTTTAGCGGGTTATTTTAAGATTGGTGAAATAAATGCAATCGAGCGTAGAACACTTCACGCTTGGCATTATCATTCCCACAACAACAGTAAATGTATTTTTTATAAAACTGTCGATACAGCATATAATACTTTAATTATAGAAAGTAGGTTTTTAAGGAATAGTTAGCTAGTTACAGGATAACTACTGAGAAGAATTTACTTAAATAAGCCTTTAGGAGGAAATGTAATTCGGGACGTTTTGATATTTTTAAGTGGGAGGAATGAATTTTGGTGAAACAGAGACTGCCCCACCAAAATATATTCAGGTTCACATAATTACTTATGCTACTTCTACATTCTCAGCTTCAGGGCCTTTTTGACCTTGTTTGATGCCGAAAGATACTTGCTGACCTTCGCTAAGAGTGCGGAAGCCTGTACCTGTAATAGCGCTGAAGTGTACAAATACATCAGGGCCATTTTCTTGTTCAATAAAACCAAAGCCTTTTGCTTCGTTAAAGAACTTAACTTTACCAGTAACCGTGTTTGACATACTAAATTTTCCTGTAAGTCAATAATTAAAAATTCAGCCGTAGTGGCTCTATCCTCCCTGAGTGAATGCCCAATAAACTTGGGGTAAAGTACAGGAAGAACCAATAACCAAACCGGTAACCGTACAAGCCGCACATTATCCGTAAATTCAATACGCAAAAACTCAAAGCAACTACAGACTAACACATTAATTTTATTTTAGCTCTAATAATCGAAAATTATTTTGAGGTCAACTGCCACAGCAAAAAAATATGACGATAGTATTTATAAGCAATTAAAATATAATGAAAAAGCCCACTAAAAAAGTGGGCTTTTTGGTTGATTGCTATATAGGCTTATTTAACTTGCCAATCCATTTGTGCTTCAGCCTTGATTGGAACCACTTTGGAATCGCCTAGCTTGTAGCTTGCAGGCACCGTCCAGCTTTCTCTTACCAGCGTGATAGTGTCTTGATTTCGCTCCATGCCATAAAAATCAGGACCAAAATGACTCGCGAAGCCCTCAAGCTTGTCCAAAGCGCCCGCGTCTTCAAACGCTTCAGCATATAGTTCAATCGCAGCGTGGGCAGTATATGCGCCAGCACAACCACACGCCGCTTCTTTTTTGTCTATATAATGCGGCGCAGAGTCTGTGCCTAAAAAGAATTTTTTACTTCCGCTTGTAGCAGCTTCAATTAGCGCCTGCTGATGAATATTTCGCTTTAAAATTGGTAAGCAATAGTAATGTGGGCGGATACCACCGGCTAACATATGATTACGGTTATAAAGCAAATGATGCGCTGTAATTGTTGCAGCTACATTCTCAGAGGCCTTGTTAACAAACTCGACAGCATCCTTTGTAGTGATATGCTCAAGAACAATTTTAAGTGTTGGAAAGTCATTAACTACATCGGCTAACACTGTTTCTAGAAATACTTTCTCGCGGTCAAAAATATCAATTGCTGAATCAGTGACTTCGCCATGTACAAGTAACAACATACCCACTTCTTGCATTGCCTCAAGCACTGGGTAAATATTTTTAATTGACGTCACACCTGAATCTGAGTTTGTTGTCGCGCCTGCAGGGTATAATTTAGCCGCAACAATTTTACCTGTTGCTTTGGCTTTTTCAATTTCTTCAGGCGTTGTTTTATCCGTTAGGTAAAGCACCATTAGAGGCTCAAAATTACCTTGCGGGCCAGCGGCTTTAATTCGCTCATAGTAAGATAATGCGCTTTCTGTACACGTAGCCGGTGGAACAAGATTAGGCATAATGATCGCACGCCCCATATAACGGCTTGCATCACGAACAGTGTCGGTGAGTTGATCACCATCACGTAAATGAATGTGCCAATCGTCTGGGCGAGTGATTGTTAAAGTTTGCATCGAATTTAAATCTGACATTGCTGGTTTCCACGGCTAAAGTTAGAGGGATAGCGTAAACTATAGGCAAATAACCTCGCTTATTTACCCAAGCTCATATTCAGGTGACTAGTTTACACCAGTTAAGGTTTTTTTTGAAAATAACTTTGTGGATATATAAATAGTAGGTTAAGTTAATAAATTAACAGCTAATTTGAGTCAGTTTTCTTTTTATGTCTAAAAGGTTAGATACCGCATTTGCACTTGAGGTCAAAACAGACCAACTACGTATAATAAATCAGTTTTCATCGTCATTGATGCAGCTAGATACGCTAGAAGAATTACTCGATTATGTAACATCTCAGGTTGTAAACCGCCTTGGTTTTATTGAATGTGTTATCTATTTAGCTGATGACGAAACACGTACATTAAAAGAAGTTGCTTCACTGGGAACTGCGAGTTCTTCAGATACCTACCATATTGACAGAACTGAAATCAACTTTGACCAAGGGATCACCGGTTATGTTGCATCATCAGGACTCCCTCTGATGGTTGGCGATGTCACTCAAGATAGTCGTTATATAGCGGATGCCCGCCCTGCTCTTTCTGAGTTATGTGTGCCCCTTGTTTATAAAGAAAAGGTCTTAGGGGTGATTGATTGCGAGCACCCACAAAAACATTATTATACAGATGCGCACTTAGAGGTGCTCTCAACGGTTGCTCATTTACTGAGTGCGAAGATAAATCAAGTTCGCACCGTTGAAAATTTACAGCAAACTGTAAAGCAGTTAAATGATGCTCAAAAGCTTGAAAACAGTATGTTGCAAATTGCAAACTTAACCTATCAATCAAGCGAACTAGACAGCTTTTTTGAATCGCTTCACAGTATTATTACCTCTTTACTGCGAGCTGATAACTTCTTTATCGGTTTGTATGATAAACAACTAGATGTACTTGATTTAGTCTATATTATTGAAGAAGGTGTTCGTTCAAACGCACACAAAAAGATTTCCAAAGAATTACTCAAGGACACCGCTTCGTATTATCTTTTAACGATAGACCAGTCTCTATTATTTAATAAAGAAGAGTTTGAAAAACATATAAAAGCAGGCCATTTTAAGATGGTTGGTAGGCAAGCAGAATCTTGGCTCGGTGTGCCTTTTAAAGTAAATGAACGTATCAGTGGTGTAATTGCTGTTCAAAGCTACAGTAAACATTACCATTACAGTGAACATGATCGTGCTCTTCTCACGTATGTAAGCCGGCAGATAAGTATGGCAATTGACCGTCAGCTTTCGCGCCAAGAACTGGAACATAAAGCACTGCACGACGAACTCACTGGCCTGGCAAACCGTTCATTACTTATCGAGCGAGTTAAACACGGGATTTTACGCTTAGCTCGCTCTGATGAAAAAAGCCAACATGCCCTACTTTATTTAGACTTCGATCGCTTTAAGAGTATTAACGATTCGCTCGGCCATGAGGTTGGCGATCACTTTTTAGTCAAAATATGTGAGCTAATACAAGGAACGATTAGAAATACAGATACATTCGCGCGCTTGGGCGGTGACGAATTTGCTATTTTTATGGAAAACATTACTGACAAACAACAAATTGATGATGCACTTGCACGTATCCAATTGGCACTTGCAGAGCCTCTCAATATCGATGGTCACCTATTGCAAGCTTCAACGAGTATCGGTGTTGCATTTTGTACAACTGAAAAAGACAAGGCTTATAAGTTACTGCAACATGCTGATGCAGCTATGTATGAAGCAAAATCTTCAGGTCGCGGACAAGTCAAATTTTTCAATAACACAATGCGCAAGAAGTTAAAGTCACATGCAGATATTGAAAATGACTTACAACATGGCATCGAGCATAACGACTTTGAACTTTACTACCAGCCTATTTTTACTATTCAAAGTAATGAAGTTGTTGGTTTTGAAGCGCTTGTTAGATGGCATCACCCTAGCAAAGGTTTAGTGGCTCCTAATGATTTTATTCCGATCGCTGAGGACACAGGGCAGATCATTAATCTTGATTTGCACTTATTAGAACTTGCCGCAAAGCAGATATTTGCTTGGCATAAACAAGGAACACCTTTTTTACGTGTCACTGTCAATGTGTCATCTAGGCATTTTGCCAGCCTCGACTTTGTGAGTCAGATACATGACTTATATAAAAAGTATCAATTACCGCTGGGCTCTTTATGTTTAGAAATAACAGAGTCAGGCTTAATTGGTAACCTAGAATTGGCAACAAAAATAATAGAAGGCCTTGCTCCGCTTGAAGTCAAACTATGTTTAGATGATTTTGGTACAGGTTACTCTGCACTTGGTTATTTACATCAACTACCCATTCATATTTTAAAAATTGATAAAAGCTTTATTGATCATTTAAGGAAAGAGCATAACCCACTTGTTGACGCTATTCTTTCCTTAGCCCAATCATTAAAGCTGGATGTAGTCGCAGAGGGAATTGAAACAGAACAACAATTAAACATTTTAAAACAAACACAATGTAAGTTTGGCCAAGGCTTTTTAAAGGCCAAACCTATGCCAGCCAGTGAAGCTGAAAAAGTAATTCTAAATGGTCTTTAAAGCCTAAGAGTGACTTAGGCTTAGTATGTTTATGAGGTTATCCTAACTCTCGGCGTAACTCTTTAGCGGCAGTAACCATATTTTGTAATGCTAAGCGTGTTTCTTCCCAACCGCGGGTTTTTAGACCGCAGTCAGGGTTGACCCAGAGCCTCTCTACTGGCACTTTTTTAGCCGCTTTATGAATTAAGTTTTTAATCCAAGCAATATCGGGGATATTTGGGCTGTGAATATCATATACCCCAGGCCCGATATCATTCGGATAGTCAAAATCCTCAAATGCTTTTAATAGCTCCATATTTGAACGAGATGTTTCTATCGTGATGACATCTGCATCCATGTCTGCAATACCCGCGATGATGTCGTTAAACTCCGCATAACACATATGAGTATGAATTTGTGTTTCATCTGCCACTTTCGATGCACAAACACGAAACGCATAAGCAGCCCAATCCAAGTACGATTGCCAGTCACTTGATTTTAATGGCATACCCTCTCTAAAAGCGGGCTCATCGATTTGAATTATCTTTATACCAGCTTGCTCTAAATCGACAACCTCATCACGAAGCGCTAATGCTATTTGCTTAGCAATAGTAGGTTTATTTAAATCATCACGGATAAATGACCAAAATAGAATAGTCACTGGGCCAGTTAGCATTCCTTTCATTTTTTTCGTTGTTAGAGATTGTGCATAACGCGTCCATTCAACTGTCATAGATTGCTCTCTCGACACATCGCCCCAAATAATCGGGGGTTTTACACAACGCGTGCCATAACTTTGTACCCAACCAAATTGGGTGAATGCAAAGCCTTGCAAAAACTCCGCAAAGTACTCAACCATATCGTTACGCTCTGCCTCACCATGCACCAAAACATCGAGCTGTAACGCCTCTTGCTCTTCAACAGCATAGCGAATTTCTGCTTCCATCTGCTGACGATACTCAGCAGCAGGCAAAACCCCCGCTTTAAATTCTTTACGTGCTTTACGTATCGATTGAGTTTGCGGGAAAGATCCTATCGTGGTGGTCGGTAGTAAAGGTAGCCCAAGTGCGCTTTGCTGTTTGGCTATTCGAGCTGAGAATGGACTAGACCGTTTAGCATCTTTGTTAGTTAATGTACTCAGACGGTTTTGTACATCTTGATTATTAACTCTTGCTGATATTAAACGTTTCTTAACTGGCTCACTGTAATCGCACAGCAACTGTGTTTGCCCTGTGTTAAGCGCATTACGCAATAGTTGTAACTCTTCGCCCTTTTGTTTGGCAAAAGCAAGCCACGATTTTATTTCACTATCTAATTGCTGCTCTTGATCTAAATCGACAGGTGTATGAAGCAACGAACAAGATGGTGCAAGCCACAGGTTATCGCCTCTTTTTTTAGCTAACGCGTGTAATACAGAATACTTCTGCGTTAAATCACTGCGCCATATATTACGACCGTCAATAATACCCAGTGAAAGTACCTGTTGTTGTGTTATTAAGGTATCAAGCTTTGATATATCGTTATTTCCTGCAACACAATCAAAATGCACACCGTCTACAGGGTAATTAGCTATATCGGCAAAATAATCATCTACCGAGTCAAAATAACTGGCAAGTAGTAACTTAACACCTTGTCCTGAAAGCGTTGCAAAACTTGTTTTAAGTGCCTTTTGCTGGCCATGGTTTAATTCTAAAGCAAGAACTGGTTCATCTATTTGAACCCACTCAACACCCAGCTTTGCAAGCTTAGCTAATACCTGTTGATAGACAGGTAAAAGTCTTTCGAGTAATGATAACGTATCAAACGACTTTCCAGCAGGCTTAGCCAAATGTAAATAAGTCACAGGACCAACCAACACAGGCTTCACCTTGTGGCCTAATTGATGAGCTTCTTGCACATGCTCAAATAGTTCAGTCCAAGTCAGTTCGAATGTTTGATCTTCCGATAACTCAGGAACAATATAGTGATAATTTGTATTAAACCATTTTGTCATCTCACTTGCCGCACATTGACATCCAGTAGGCGCTTGCCCTCTAGCAATTCTAAAAAGTGTATCTAAGTCAACGTTACCTTCCTCACTATGATGGCGCTTTGGAATTGCTCCCACCAAAAGTGATGTATTCAAAACATGATCATACCAAGCAAAGTCACCTACAGGCAGTAAGTCAATACCGGCATTAGCTTGTAGTGCCCAGTTTTCTTCTCGAATAGACTTACCTCGTTCGAGTAATACCTGTTGGTTTATTTTTCCTGCCCAATAAGATTCTATTGCGAACTTTAACTCACGTTTCTTTCCTATTCGAGGAAAGCCTAAATTATGTAATTGTGCCATATCCATTCCATTTAGCTGTTTAGATGTCTAAAACATTAGCGATGAGATAAATCTAATTCAACTGATGCTTTCTCAGTTTCAACTTGAGGTAATTTCATGGATTTAAAAAACAATTTAAATAAAAAACAAATGACAACGCTGTCAATTTAAGTAATAAAAGTATATTGTAAATATGAGGTAAAATTCCTCTGAAATTTTAGACGTCTAGACGTTGAAAAAACATGATTGTAGGCGTACTATGTCCGTAATCTGAGTTTGACTCACATTTTTCATGAGATTTTTTAAAGATGATCGATATTAAACACTTAAAAACCATAGCAACCCTTAAAGAAACAGGATCTTTGGTCAATACAGCCCGAGAGTTGTTTTTAACTCAATCGGCTTTATCGCATCAAATTAAAGATCTTGAGAATAAGTTAGACTGCCAACTTTTCGAGCGTAAAACTCAGCCCGTACGCTTTACCCCACAAGGTATGCTGTTACTGGAGTTAGCAAACGAAGTTTTACCACGTGTTGAAGCAACAAAATGTCGTTTAAAAGAAAGCCTTAATCAACCAATTTCAAACCTGCGTTTAAGTGTCGAATGCCATGCTTGCTTTCACTGGTTATTACCGACGATAAAAGAGTTCAACAACTTTTGGCCAGATATTAAAGTCGATTATGAAAGAGGCTTTAGTTATGACGCTATTCCTGATTTGATGAATGATGAATTGGACTTAGTACTCACATCTGATATCCGTGAGCCAGACAAATTAGAATATGCGCACTTATTTGATTTTAAGTTAAAACTGATTGTTTCGCCTGATCATGAACTGGCTAAAAAAGCCTATGTCACCGCACTGGACTTAAAAAACGAAACGATAATTTCTTACCCCATCCCACGTGAACGCCAAGATATCTTTAAACATTTTATTCAAAATGCACGATTTGATGGCACGCTGAAAACGGTTGACCAAGGCTTATTGATATTCCAATTAGTGAGCGCAGGTATGGGGGTTGCGGCTTTGCCGGATTGGTTAGTGACCCCTTATGAAAGCCAAGGGCTCATTAAATCCATTCCGTTAGGTGCATTAGGGTTAACACGCCCGATGTATTTAGCAATGAAAAAAAATATGAAAGATAACCCTGTTTATCGTCACTTTTTAAATACGTGTAAACAAAATAACGGCCGTTAAAAAAGCCCCCTTACTGGTTTAGTCCATTTTACCAGTGAAATATGCGCCACTGGTTTGATGCAGGGGCGCAGAAGTCTCCATAGAGTCAGACTGGATTATCGATATTAATAAAGGTGACATCAAAACCATGCTGCTCAGCTAATAGCTCACCCAGCGCTTTAATGCCGTAACGCTCTGTCGCGTGGTGACCTGCTGCAAAAAAATCGATACCTTGTTCACGTGAGCTGTGAATAGTTTGTTCAGATGCTTCACCTGTCAAATAAGCATCAATATCCTGCGAGGCTGCTAAATCAATATACCCTTGTCCACCACCAGTACACCAAGCAATAGTGTCGATTTTCTCTTCTCTAACTAAGCTTGTTAACGGTGCGCGATTGAGTACTTGGGTTATTTTGTCGGCAAATTCTTCACCAGTTAATGGTGTTTTTAAACGCCCTTTTACTGGCACACTATTTGGACCGGATTCAAGCCCTCCAGTGAACTCAATATCGAGTAACTTTGCCAATTGTGCGTTATTACCAATGTCAGGGTGTATATCTAGCGGTAAATGATAGCCATATAAATTAATATCATTGTTTAAAAGCGCTGCAATACGGCGTTTTTTCATTCCCGTAATTGGCTGCGACTCTCCTTTCCAGAAATAGCCATGGTGCACCAAAATCGTATCTGCATTTTCTGCAATAGCGGCATCAATCAATGCTTGGCTTGCTGTTACACCCGTTACTATTTTTTTTACTACGCTCGAACCTTCAACTTGTAAACCATTGGGGCAAAAATCAGCGATTGAGTCAGGTTTAAGAATGTCGTTTAATAATTGAGTAAATTGTTTGCGTTGCATATAAAAATCGTTCTCCAACCCTCTATTTTGTGCAAATTTTGGCGGTTATGAGCGAAAAATGGAAGGAAAATCGCAAAAAATTGAAAAGTAAGCTAAAAATAGGTATAAATATATATTCTTAATCTGTGTTTACAACGTATAGGGTCTCTGATGAGCAAACTAGACAAAACAGAAGTGTTAAATGCCTTCGAAGCAGCATACGAAGCAGCGAATGGTAAGAAACCTGAAATTACTACAAAACCTGGTTGGTATAGCATCGATGGTGGCAAAAACTTGCGCCTAGCCGATGTTGCAGCGCTGACTGAAGAGCTTACTTCTGGTAAAACAGCTGAGCCTAAGGCAGAAGAAGCACCAAAAGCCCCAGCGAAAAAAACCAAAACTAAAACCGCTGCGCCAGCTAAAACAGCAAAAAAAGCATCGTTCACTGTTGTTAAAGCAAACGATGATGGTTACAAAGCTGAAGAGCTTTGGATTGTTAACCTAGCTGAAAAAGACCACGATTGTCGTTTACCACGTGGTGTTGTGTAATTTAATTACATGCATTCATTTTAAAAAACCGCTACTCGTTAGCGGTTTTTTATATCCTTCCAGCAGAATATTTAATAGCCATTGACTAAAATAACCAAATAACACAATAAAAACAGTGCCAATCAATACAGGCATCACTAAAAAATCCCAACTTTGCAAAGATTGTATAATCAAAATTGGGTTTGCGCCTGCCGCTGGATGTATTGTGTCTGTCAGCATCATGAGACTGATTGCCAGTCCTGTTGCTATAGCAATTTCAACAGGCCCTACACCGACATAATTTACAAATACAACGCCAATTAATGCAGTCAAAAGGTGCCCACCGATAACATTCTTCGCTTTCGCAAGCGGGCTGTGTGGCACACCAAATACCAACACGGCAGTTGCACCAAACGGTGCCATCAACCACACACCGTAATGTCCTAGTTGCTGTAAATAGGCCAACACAAAAATTGCCATACAAGCAAACACACCCGCGATTGCCGCTCTACTCACTTTATTTTCCATAACGCCTCCCAAAAGTAGACCGACTTGTCTACTCGACAAATGGTAGACAAATCGGTCTACTTCTGTCAAGATATTATTAGTCACCAATTAAGAGCTTGTTATGGATAAACGAACACATATTATTTTGACCGCCCTGTCACTTTTTTATCAAAAAGGCATTCATAATGTGGGAATCAACGAGATTATTAGTGTCGCGGGTGTCGCTAAAAAAACCATGTACCACCATTTCGCAAGTAAAGATGAGCTACTACTAGCGTGCCTTAGTGAGCGACATAACAGGTTTTTAAATTGGTTAACGCAAGCCACCAGCAAGCAAACAACTATTGAAGAATTTAAAGTCGCTTTGATCAGCTGCCATGAAGCTTGGTTTAACTCTGAGGTGACTGAGTTAGGTGATTTTAATGGCTGTTTATTTATTAACACTGCCGCCGAATTTGCTGATCCTGCAAGTCCAATTAATCAAGCCTGCAAAGAGCATAAAATGGCAGTACAGCAGTTAATAAAACAGCGTTTATCAGCGTGTAATAACATGGAAAGTTCTCAGCTGAACTCACAGAGCCATTATTTGATGACGCTTGTAGAGGGCATGATCTGCCAAGCAAAACTAGTAGGAATTAAACAGTTTCCTCATTTAAAGCCATAAATAAATTATAAAAAAGCGGCACTATGGCCGCTTTCAGTTTAGATTTCCGCTTTGTTAGATTTTTTCAAAATATAACTTTTCGCGTTTTTTCTCACCCACTTCGTTCATGGTGGCAGCATCAAATAAACGACCATTGATCATGGTGTAATCTATTTTATCTGTATCACGAATGTTAGTTAGCGGGTTACCGTCAATAACGATTAAATCGGCAAGTTTACCCGGCTCAAGAGAACCGATGTTGTTATCAAGACCAATGTATTTAGCAGGATCTAACGTTGCTGCACGAATTGCTTGAAGTGGTGTCATACCACCTTGTGCAAACATCCAAATTTCCCAATGTGCCGCTAAACCTTCACGCTGACCATGAGCACCTAGGTTTACTAAAACACCTAAGTCTTGCAACTCTTTGGCAACACGCGCATTGTTAAAGTGGTTATAGTGATGATCGGGAGCCTTAACACGACGCATTGAACGAGGTAAAAGCTGATTCTTTGGTACAAACTTACTTAAGCGTGGGTGATTCCACACATCTGTCTTGTCGTACCAATAATTTTCACCCCAAATACCACCGTATGCGACACCCAGTGTCGGTGTGTAACCTACATCACTCTGTGACCAAAGCTGGCGAATATCATCGTAAATATTGGCAACAGGAATTGAGTGCTCAATACCCGTATGACCATCAACCACCATGGTTAAGTTGTGCTGCAGTAATGATCCGCCTTCTGGCACAACCATCATTTCAAGTTCACGACCTGCTTCAATGACTTGCTGACGCTGCTCACGACGTGGTTGGTTATAGGATTTAACACTAAACGCGCCCACTTTCTTTAAGCGCTCAAGGTGGAATTTGGCATCTTCTAACGAATCAATATGCGACGTGTAACCCGGCATATTCGCACCATATAAAATAGTACCCGTTGAGAAAATACGAGGGCCGAAAATCATGCCTGCTTTTTGCATTTCGCTTGCAGCAAAAATCTCAGTGGTGTCGTTTGATGGATCGTGAATCGTTGTCACACCTAACGCTAAGCCTGCTAAGTTCTTCCAGTTTTGCTGTGGAATGATCTCATCGCTACCTTGCGAGCCGTGCGCATGCGCATCAACAATCCCAGGCATAATCGTCTTACCAGTTACATCAATTACCTCAGCGCCTTTAGGAATAGCAACACTGTCTTTACTGCCAACCGCTTTAATATGCTTACCATCAGTAACAATAACGCCGTTTTCAATAACCTGCTCACCATTCATAGTGATAATGCGCGCGCCAGTTAAAGCGAATACTGATTTAGGCTCGTCCATGGTTTTTGTAAAACCGATGTTATCACCACTTTTAACTTTAAAATCAGTCTCAGCATTTTGGTTAATATCAAATAAACCCGCTAGGCTTGCATGATATAACTCAGGGCCTAAGCTCCAATAAAGTTTATCGCTTGTGCCACTCCAACTGATGTTCTCACCCGCGCGAACAGACAGCTGCTCAATTGGGAATTGGCTATCTTTCGGACCAATGTTAATGGTTTTACCACGCTCAACAAATGGCGTAACAAATACTTTAAAACGCTCTGCAAACGCTAAGTATTGACCATCTGGTGATACTCTAAACTCTGTTGCATGTTCTGACTCATAAAGTTTGCGAACTTGTTTTGATTCAAGCTCAACAACGCTTAATGTTGGTTTCGGCCAAGGGCTCATCACATAAATACGGTCATTCGCTGCACCAAATTGCGGCTGATAACCTGATTTAGTGATAAGTGTTGAATCACCGCCTTTGGCACTTACTGAGTAAATACCTGGCTCTAATGACCATGTTGGGTTAAGGATACTGCCGCCGGATGCTTTACGGTAAACAACCGTTTTGCCATCAGGGCTGAAAGTTGGCTCTACATATTTACCTGGCTCTTGAGTAATGGTATCGCCACGGCCACTGCGCGCAGACACAACACGGATTGAGCCCTGTTCGTTATCATCCCATGTGGTGTAAACAATTTTCTTACCATCACGAGAGAACTGCGGGAATAATTCAAAGTGATCGTCTTGCTTAGTCAGGCGTTTCACTTTGCCAGACTCTAAATCACGTTTATAAATATGACCAAGCGCTTCAAATATAGCCGTTTCACCATCCGGTGAAATTTGTACATTGCGCAGCATTTTCACATCAAAATTATCGCTATCGATGTTTTGTGTAAAACGCACGGCTTTTTGAATTTGCTTATTGGTCTCAACTTTAAATGGAATAGTCGAGACAGACTTATCATCCACCTCTAGCTTATGAATGGTACCACCCGCCCAAAAAACCAATTGTTCGTTATCTGGTGTCCAAGCAATTGTTGGGTATACGCCATGAATAGCCCATGTTTCTTGCATATCACGCTCAAGCTCGCCATAGAGCTTGGTATGCTCACCGGTGTGAAGATCATATAAGTACAAGCTTGTTTGGAAATCATCGCGCTTTATATACGCAAGTTTTTTACCATCTGGTGAAGGTGTCGGTCGAATAGCCCCACCCATGCCATCAATGATAGTTTCAATCTCGCCGGTTTCACGGTCATAGCGTTTAATTTTATAAATACCCGCTACAGAGTCTTTAGAGTAATGGAATGTTTTGCCCGGCGTTGCATCATGCGAAAAATAAACATAACGACCATCCGGTGAGAACATTGGCTCGCCTAAGTCTTTTTGGTCGTTTTCGCGTGCAGTTAGCTGTACACCTTTACCACCCGCTTTGTGGTAAAGCCATACTTCACCAGCCCCTAAAGAGCGGCTTGCAGTAAAGTGCTTGCGCGCAACTAAGTAATCACCATCAGGGCTCCAAGCTGGGCTATTTAACAGACGAAATGTTTCGCTCGTGACTGCTTTTTGATTTTCACCGTTTAAATCCATAACCCAAATGTTATCGCCACCACCTTGGTCTGAAGTAAACGCAATGTGCTTACCATCAGGGCTAAAGCGTGGTTGCATTTGCCATGCAATATCACTGGTTAATTGCGTTGCAGTCCCGCCAGATAATGGCATGGTATAAATATCGCCGAGTAGGTCAAACACCACGGTTTTACCATCAGGGCTAATATCTACGTTCATCCACGTGCCCTGCTCAACACTAATTTTAGCGTCTAGGAATTGCCCTTTAGGTGCGTCCACCTGCCATTTGTCATCATTTGACTGTTCAGCTGCCACCACTTGCCCAGTTAGAGCAAGTGAAACCGATACAGCTAGGGCCGTATGAAGCATTTTCTTCATTGAAGTCTCACTTTTTATTGTTTTGCTTATTTGCACACTTTTAAGATTGCACCAAATAGCATAGCAAGATTCCAGTGATTCGTGTTAAACAGACGTAAATAGTCGACTAATGCCACGCAATGGGATCAAACTGATAATAGCCAACCAGCAAGTGATAAATCTCAGGGTCAAATTGTCTCAGTTCAGCAGGTTTTTCTAAAAAGGTTTCGGTGATGACAGCAAAAAACTCTGCCTCATTGGTCGCACCATAACTATGAATAACATGAGGCATGCCGTAAGCTAAATGGGTTTTGAGTTGATTAAACGCGCGGCTAAATACTTTTGCCCATTTTTGGTAATCTTCATTACTAGCAAGCAGTGGTGTGCCCGTGGTTTTACCGGTTTCTTGGTCGAGCTGATGGGCAAATTCGTGAAACACTAAATTATGACCATCACTTGGTAAGCGGTTCCCCTCTAGGACATCATGCCAACTCAATACCAGCGTTCCGCCTGGCCATGATTCCCCTTGACGAACAGCGTTGTGATAACTTACCAAACCGGCACCATCTCGCGAGGTCTCGGGCGCATAATATGCACTAGGATACAATAAAATTTCTCTAACATTACGGTACAAAGGCCAGGGTTTATTGAGGACTAACAAGCACGCATCAGCAGCAACTATCAACTTCATAGATTCGTTAAGTTTTAAGCCATCACAACCAATAAAACGTTTTTCATTTAAAAACCAAACGATATGTCGTTCCAGCTTTTCACGATCGGCGTCGGTCATTCTTTGGTAGATGGGCATGTACTTTAGCAACAAATTCTTTTGCTGTGAGTTAAGAGCAAAACGATGGTACTTTTTTTGCCAAAAATGATTTCTAATATCATCCCAGCGCCAATAACACACAATAAAAATAACTAAGGAAAGTAACAAAAATAGGTTAAGCATTACCATCGCCTAAAAAACGGTCTTAGTAGTTAAATGTGTGCAAACAAAAAAAGATCAATACTTGAAAAATTAATTGAACATTAAAAGCCGTGTTAAACACGGCTTTTACCATCATTAACGGTATAAGGGTTGCCAAGCACAGGTTCTACGTCCGTTGCGCTCAAAATAAAAGTTATTACAATTTGAATCATAGTTACTATTACCAACATCAATACGATAATTACTGATATAACGGTTATGTAATGAAACTTGCTGACCATTTTGTAATAAAGTGAAGTGCACGTGTGGACCAGATGATTGTCCGCCTTCGCACAGTGCTTGGTTATAACTATTCGCATAACGACCTAGCAACGTTCCAGGCTGCACAGTGTCACCATTATTGTATTGCAAGTTAGACATGTGGTAATAATTAGTTGCAAAGCCACTTGAGTGCGTTACCCGTATATTACATGACGAAAAACGAGTGATGACTCCACCATGTGCGGCTTGAACCCAAGGCGTATTACTTCCCCATCCACCAGAACCATTGTTAAAGTCTAATGAAGAATAAGGATAACCTGAGCCAGTGTTTGAATGCGCTCCACCACTATACCAATAATATCCTTGAGACCAAGGTAAGTTCATAGTAAATGTGGCTTGAACCGACTGCTCTTCCCCTGAGAAAGTGACCTGGTCTGTGTTCAAGATAAGAGACTGTTCGGGTGATAGTTGCTCGAATATATCTAAGAAGCGAGTTAAAGAATCATTTGGCTGACCATGCAAATTATGCTGCTTACTCATCATGCTGGCAAGCGCAGCTGTAGCAGCAGTACTCACTTGTGAAGGCCTAATCAGATGCTTTATGGAATTTGAGTTTTTATCATGCTTTACGGCTTGCTCTTGCCAGTGTTTGAAGGCATAGAAACGTTGACTTAATTTAAATACAACGTCTTTCACCTGCTCATCAAACCCTTGCTTGTCAGAGATATTGTTAAACACGCTTTCTAATTCAACCGAAGGATCAGAAAGTCCCTCACTTTGCTGTTCAATCAGGGCCAAAATCACTTTTGGGTTAATACTATAATAGCCAGCCCAGTGTAGTATAAAAGCTTGTTTACTTTGAAGTTCAGGGGCATACGATGCGAAGTAGTTATCCCAATCTTCATTTAATAGATCATTATTAAATACAAATGTTTGGTCATCCATAATTAATAATGAATTAAGATTCAGTTGTTCAACTGCTTGGTCTGAAAATTCAAACGTTTCATGGTTATGCACACCGGCAAACGCTATAGAAGAAAAACCAAGTCCAGTCGTAACCGCAAGTGTTAGTAAATGTTTATTCATCTTTTTGTTCCCTTTTATAAAACCCCATACGGGGAACAAAAATGTAGATCAAAAGTGAATTAATTGTTAATTTTATATTCTTATGTAAACATTTACGTAAGTAATGTACCTTTAATAACACCACCTTGAAGCCGAAAACGTGTACAAAAATAAAACATTTTATTTTGTAATCAATAGCTGATTGAGCAACTAATTATTCACTGCGGTAAATAACAACCTGATTTCGTCCTGCGGATTTAGCGCAATACAATGCCTTATCGGCTTGTGCTAAAAGCCGATCGTAATCACTTGCACTTTGACTGTCAGCTAAACCAAAGCTAACCGTAACAGACAAACCACTAGCGATATGCGAGAAATCATAGTTTGCAATCTCAAGGCGAATAACCTCACATACTCGTGCTGCCTCTTTTGCTGTTTTTTCTGGGAATAAAAGCGTAAATTCCTCGCCACCCCAGCGAGCTGCTTGACCTATATGGGTACAATTTAAAGTGAGTAAGCGCGCTATTTCACAAATTACTTTGTCACCTATTAGATGAGAAAAATTGTCGTTAACTGATTTAAAATGATCAATATCCATGATCGCAATAGAGAAGAATTTATTCTCTTTTCTAAATTTATCAAAACTTTGTGACAAACAAACATCGAAAGCGCGTCGATTAGGTAACTGAGTTAACTGATCATGATTAGCCAAATGCGCAAATGCATCCGCTTGGTTTTTCAAGTCATGCATTTGTTGCTCTACTTTTTCGGTTAACTCTATTTCAATCCGCTTATAGTGGTATAAACGAAATTTGTAAATACTGTAAGCTATTAAAATAATCGCAAAAACAATTAAAAGTTTGAAGCTTGTCTTCTGCCAAAAGTAAGGGGCTATCCTAAAGCGTAAAACTTGTTCGTTATCTTGCCAATCGCTGTTGGGATAGCCTGCACGCACTTTAAAAGTATACTCACCTGGCGCTAAATTCGTGTATTCAGTAATAGCCAAGCGCCCTCTATCAACCCACTGTTCATTGTAACCGCTCAGTTGGGTCTGATAGTTAAGCCGCTGAGGCATTATAAAACTCAACCCCGCATAATTAAACGATACACGAGAAATCCCAGGCGGCAGGTTAAGTAGTTCATCACTAGGTGGCAGTGCAACCGCTCTGCCATCCACATCAAAACTTTCAATGACTGTCGATAACTGACGTGTACTGGCTTCTTTTAATCGCTCAGGCGTTGCCACAGCAACGCCACGTGCGGTCGCAACCCAGATTTGTCCGTCAGAGTGAAGGGTTGCTGCTGGAGTCGACCCTCCATTAGCTTGGGCGCTCAGCATTCCATCACCCTCATCATAGAGTTGCATAGACACGGTCAGTGGATTAACGCGTTTAGGCTGATCTAAAAATGCGACTAACTGCGCCTTATTTATTTGAATAATGCCCCTATTACTTGTCAGCCAAAGTGAATCACCTTGCTCAACAATCTGAAATAATTTATCGACAGGTAGTCCTTCTTGACGACCAAATAGTGACATTGTGTCGTTTAGCATATTGTAACGAACCAACCCCCTGTCAGTCGCTAACCACATGACAGTGTCGTCAACATAAAAACCAAACGCATACTCAGTGCTAAAGTATTCTGGAAAAGTAATAGTGGCAAAGCTGTCCTCAGACGGTGTATAGATAGAAACACCAACTCCGGTACCAATCCATAATCGACCTTGCGTGTCCTCCGCCAAGGCCATAATAAAGTTCCCCGCTAAACCATGTTCTGATGTATAAGAATGCACTTGCCCATCTTCGTTTAACTTTGTTAAACCACTGGCTGTACCTATCCATAAATTATTTTCAGAATCAAAAAGTAACGAACGAACCTCATTACTGATTAAACCATTTTTTCTATTCTTTACGGGGTAAATTTTATTATTGACGACTTTCATTAAACCAGCCGTATACGTGCCTAACCAAACATCACCTTTTTTATCTTCGGTTAAGCTCAATACCGATAAAGGATCACGTTCATAAGCCTGCCTTAAAGTGCTAATTTCACCCTTTTCAATGCGGTTAAGCCCATTGCTACTACCAACCCATACACTGCCATCTGAATGTGAGAGAACCGTTCTGACGTAATCAGATGCCAAACCCCGACTTTGACTCCAGTTGGTAAATGGCGCTTCTCTTAATCTAAATAGTCCTGCATTAGTACCAACCCAGATACTTTTTTCACGATCTTGCAAAAGAGATAAGATCCGGTTGTTAGGCAATCCATCATCTGCATCTAGATTCTCAAGCCCTCGCTCACTTAACCTAAAAACACCTTTATTAATGGTGCCAAACCATAAGTCCCCTTGTGCATCTTCAAGCAAACTCGATATTGATTCATTGTTTAAAACATCATTTATGGAAACGAATACATCTTGTTGCTTTTTCCAAGCTCCACTCTCAGTCCCAACAACTAAATCACCTGATTGAGTAAGCAACAAAGTAAAGACAGATGCATCAGGTAAGCCTGAACGTGGGCTCACTTTACTGACTTTTTTATTGATAATTTGATATAAGCCATCGCTCGTTGCGGCCCAGATAACATTATCATTATCTTGCAATAATCGATAAACGCTGAGTTTATCTAGTAACTGTTGTTCTGGTGCTTGTTCAGACGAGCGGTAAAGTATACCTTGCCCCTCTAGAGCGAGCCAAAGCTCTCCACTTTTTGTAATAAGGGCATGATTTACCATTGTTGATGAAGCTGGCAGTGCCTGCCAATGACCTTGCGACCTTTTCGCAATTCCTCCACGAGCTCCGACTATGTACAAATCTCCATTTTCTGTGGCAATCAAGCTTCGTAGACCAGAATCAGGTAAGCCAGGAATTTCTGTGCGTGTTAAGAGTTTGAATTCTCGTCCGTTAAAACGTGCTAACCCTTCCCACGTCGCCACCCAAATATAACCATCTTTTGTTTGGCTAACACTATTGATACTGTTATGCGGTAGGCCAGAGCGAGTGCTCCATGTTTCAGTGAAGTAATCTGTTAGTGACAGACGCGCAGGTTTGGCTGTAAGCCCAAAACTTAAAAACAACAACACACAGCAGATTACCCGCGCCATAAAATAAAACCTTGATACTTATTATCATTATTACTGTGTATAGTTTTGCAGAATAAGCGAAGATTCAGCCAACTGAGCAAATACTACCTAAGTGCTAATTTTTACTCAGTTTAATCACAATTAGCAACAATCATTTACAAAAATTATTAATTTTTTCTTGCAGTAGTTTTACAAAACGTGCGACATGTAACCCGTCCATTAAGGCATGATGCACATCAATTGAAAGCGGCATTTTGCCAGTTTTTGAGTCATACTGACCAAATACAAACTTAGGAATACCAAGGCCATGCCCCTCACTCACTGCGTGGGCAAACCCAGTAAAGTTTAACCATGGAAGCACTGAGATATGAATAAGATCAGGCTGCCCTTCTGTTGCAGCAAATGCATCAGAGAAAAACGGTTTTGCTTTACTTGTTTTACCCACAGTAATGGCGTGTTTTGAGAAATCTTCAATCGAGGCGTGCTTTTCAAAATAACTAAAGCGGAATGTTTCATCTTCTGCCAGCTCAACCACACTGCCACGCACAGATGACAGCTGCACAGGTAAAAAATCAACGATACGTTGACGCATTGGCGCATAGTCATGGCATGTTTCAAGTGTTAGGTAAACATAGCTGTGAAAAAACGAATACGGCTCGGTTTTGCACTTGTTGTAAAGAGCTGCCATGTCGAGTGAAACACACACATTAAAATATGGCAGAGAAAATTCTTTAAAAAAAGCGAAATGCTGTTTACGAGGCCAAGTATTAAGATCAATTGGGGTAATTTCACAAGATGGAGTTTTCATTAGGCGTCCTCGAGGTTTAAAAACCGAGTGTACCTAGCAAGCATAGCTTCGTCACCTTGATGCGATAAATAACAGAGACAAAAAAGGTGCGACTTGCGCACCTTTTTTTAACTATAAATTTAGTCGATTTACTAAATTATAAGCCGTTTTCGATAATTTCTAATGCTAGTTCATCGGCAATTAAATGCGTTGATTTTTGCTCTTTTTCAGAGCGAGCAAAGATTTCAGTTAGCGTATCAAAAATGCCTTCAACGTGTTTAGTTGATGCTTCTGCACTATAACCTTCTGGTGCAGTTTCGTAGTAAACGTTGATGATACCACCTGCGTTAATTACGTAATCTGGTGCGTATAAGATACCTTTTTCGCGGATGATCTCACCGTGACGAGACTCTGCTAATTGGTTATTCGCACAACCTGCAATAATTGTTGCTTTTAAACGCGGGATAGTCGTGTCATTTACCGTTGCGCCAAGTGCACATGGTGCATACACATCAACATCTAAGTCGTAGATTTCATCAATACCCACAGCCGTTGCATTGAAGTCATTAACAACGCGCTCAACAGCTTGCTCGTTGATATCAGTTACAAATAATGTTGCGCCCGCTTCGTGTAAGTGTTTACAAAGGCCATATGCCACAGCACCTAAACCTTGCACTGCTACTTTAATACCAGCAAGGTCTTGATGACCACGTTGATGCTGTAAAGCTGCTTTAATACCTAAAAATGTACCGTACGCTGTGAAAGGTGATGGATTACCACTTTTACCTTCAAGACCTAATACATAGTTAGTTTCTTTATTCATGATAGCCACATCATCACAGGTGATGTTTACGTCTTCAGCTGAATAGTAGCTACCGCTTAAACGCTCTAACTGGCGACCAAATGCACGGAAAAGTTGCTCTGATTTAATTTCTTTTGCATTACCGATAATAACTGACTTACCGCCACCGAATGGTAAACGTGCCACAGCATTTTTATACGTCATACCTTTTGATAAACGAAGTGCATCTGTTATGGCAGCTTCATCTGTTGCGTAGTCCCACATTCTACAGCCGCCAACAGCTGGACCTAACTTGGTATTGTGAACCGCAATGATAGCCTTAAGGCCTGATTCTTTATCTGAACAAAACACCACTTGCTCGTGGTTATCAAAGTCGACTTTATTAAATACAGCCACAGTTAAATACTCCGAAATTTTCTTACCCCAAAGGGTGTGAGCGCTGAAATTGCCGAGACTTTATCACTTCGAATGCTCCCTTGCCACTAAATGAGATGATAAAACTAAGCAAAGTTCTCACACTGAAACAACAACTCAACAACCAACAGTTTATAGAAAAAATATACCCAGCAAGGCAAATAACAAGCATTATTAATTCAAAACAAGCGATTTACATCAACAACTTTATTACGTGAACGTAAAGGTAAAGTATAGCGTAAAGAAAAAGTGACAAGAAAAATGTGCCTATAAAGCCTAGCAGCATCAGCTTTATAAAGGTATTCAAAGAAAAGAATTCTGACTGGTCAGAGCTGAAAAAAACGGCGCAGGTGCGCCGTTTTTATTAAAAGCATTGCAAGGTGGTTATTTTAATTTGCCATCAAGTTCTTCGATTTTTGCTTTCCAAATAGCAGGGCCTTGCGTATGCGCATTTGCACCTTCACTATCAACAGCAACCGTTACTGGCATATCTTCTACTTCAAACTCGTAGATTGCTTCCATACCTAAATCTTCGAATGCAACAACGCGTGCTTTCTTGATTGCTTTAGATACAAGGTAAGCTGCACCACCTACCGCCATTAAGTAAATAGACTTATTGTTTTTGATTGATTCAACTGTTGCAGGACCACGCTCAGCCTTACCAATCATACCGATGATGCCCGTTTTTTCTAGCATCATATCAGTGAATTTATCCATACGCGTTGCGGTTGTAGGGCCAGCAGGACCTACCGCTTCATCACCCACTGCATCTACAGGGCCAACGTAGTAGATAAACTTATTATCAAAATCAACGCCTTCAGGTAAACCTTCACCTGATTGGATCATATCTTGTAGGCGTTTATGTGCTGCATCACGACCCGTTAAAATAGTACCAGACAGAAGAACCGTTTCACCCATCTTCCATTCTTGCGTGTCTTCTTTAGTCAGTGTGTTTAAGTCAACACGACGTGTACCTTCACCTACTTCGAACGTAACTTCTGGCCAATCTTCAAGTTTAGGCGCTTTAAGATCAGCTGGGCCTGAACCATCTAACGTGAAGTGTACGTGACGAGTGGCTGCACAGTTCGGGATCATTACCACTGGTTTTGATGCTGCGTGAGTTGGTGCCGTTTTGACTTTCACATCAACCACGGTTGTTAAACCACCAAGACCTTGAGCACCAATACCTAACTTATTAGCACGTTCGAAGATATCGATACGCATTTTTTCTTCAGTTGTTTCTGCGCCGCGCTCAATCAGCTCGTGAATATCAACCGGATCCATTAATGATTCTTTAGCAAGTACCGCAGCTTTTTCTGCAGTACCACCAATACCTATTCCTAGCATGCCAGGTGGACACCAGCCCGCCCCCATCGTTGGTAATGTTTTTTCAACCCATGCAGCCACATCATCAGATGGGTTAAGCATAACCATTTTCGTTTTATTTTCTGAGCCGCCGCCCTTCGCTGCCACCATTACTTCTACTTCAGCGCCTGGCACTAAGTCGATATGAACAACTGATGGAGTATTATCTTTGGTGTTTTTACGTGTACCAGCAGGGTCTGCAACAATTGATGCACGTAACGGGTTATCTGGGTTTAAGTATGCGCGACGTGTACCTTCATCAACCATTTGCTGTACAGTCATGTCTGTTTTATCCCACTTAACATCCATACCTACTTTTACGAAGCAGGTAATGATACCTGTATCTTGACATAGTGGACGTTTACCTTCAGCAGACATACGAGAGTTAATTAAAATTTGCGCAATGGCATCTTTTGCCGCTTTGCTTTGCTCTTTGTTGTAAGCTTTTTCTAAGGCTTGTACGAAATCGAGAGGGTGATAAAAAGAAATGTATTGCAATGCATCTTCAATGCTATCAATGAAGTCTTGCTGACGAATTGTGCTCATTACGGGTTCCTTAAGTTTTTATCACGTAGCGCTGTACGTGATCCTGAGTAAACCGGTGACGAAGATTTACTCTACGGGTTAGTCATGGCATCACTATAAAGGAAATCATAACGCTGCCAATCAAATTTAACTTATGATACCCTCCTCGCCCGTTTCGGGCTAGTTATTCAGGGCAATGTAGATGATAAACGATGAAAATTTGTGCATTAAATTAGATTTAAGCGGTGATTGTATCGCGCTATTTAGTCATTTTGCTCATTTGCCCCATGCTGTGTTGCTCGATTCAGCTAATAGCGAGCATATAAATAGCCGCTTCGATATCATTGCTATTGCGCCATTAAAACAATTAGAAGTGCGCGAAAATCAGTGTTTTGTCGACGGCAAAGCGCAATTAAGTGATTGTTTTAGTTTGATGAAAGCAGGTCTTCAGGAATTTAATCACACAGCAAACCCTAACAATCTGCCTTTTACGGGCGGTTGGCTTGGTTATTTTGGTTATGACTTAGGTCGTGTAATTGAAACCATGCCAAATACTGCCGAAAACGACATTAACATGCCGCAAATGGCTGTCGGTCTTTATCCAGATGCCCTTATTTTCGATAAGCAACAACAAAGCTGGTTTTACGTTTGTCAGCCAAATCAAAATCGCTTAGCGCTATACCAGCAGCACCTAAACGAAACGCCAGCAAGTGCAGAGTTCGTGCTACAAAGCGACTGGCAGTCAAATATGAGTAAAGCCAGCTACAGCGAAAAGTTCGAGAAAATTCAGGCTTATTTAAAAAGTGGTGACTGTTATCAGATCAACCTTGCGCAGCGTTTTAAAGCTGAATTTTCAGGTTCAACATGGCAAGCATATAAACAACTCCGAGAAGCGAATAAAGCACCGTTTTCAAGCTATATAAATCACCCAGATGGCGCTATTTTATCTATCTCACCTGAGCGTTTTATTTCTATTAATCAGGGCCAAATAGAAACCAAGCCAATTAAAGGCACACTCCCTCGTTTGGCTGACTCTGAACAAGACCAAGCGCAGGCAACTCGTTTACAACAATCTGAAAAAGACCGCGCAGAAAATGTCATGATTGTTGATCTGCTGCGCAACGATTTAGGCAAAGTGGCTCGTCCAGGTAGTGTCACAGTACCTTCGCTATTTGCCATTGAAAGCTTTCCAGCTGTACATCATTTAGTAAGTACTGTGCGCGCAGAATTAGCGGATGGCAAAGATGCTATTGACCAAATTCATGCGGCTTTCCCAGGTGGTTCAATTACTGGAGCACCGAAAATTCGTGCTATGGAAATTATTGAAGAGCTCGAACCACATCGCCGTAGTGTGTACTGCGGCTCAATTGGCTATTTAAGTGCTTGTGGCAACATGGATACCAGTATCACAATTCGCACTTTAGTGTGTCATCAAGGTGCAATCTATTGCTGGGCTGGCGGCGGCATTGTGGCTGATTCAAAGGTCGACTTGGAGTACCAAGAGACTTACGATAAAGTAAATAAAATACTACCTTTATTAAAGTAAAAGTTGAAGTAACAACATTGAATAGTCAGCACCTAATTGCCCGTTTTAGTTTAAGTCAAACCACAGAACGCCCTGCTACCATTCGCTTTAATGCCGAAAAGCGTGCCAGTGCCGTGATGCTGCCTCTGCTCGATGTGAATGACAAAGCGCATTTGTTGCTGTGCAAGCGACCAAGTTATTTACTTCATCACCCTGGGGAGATTTGCCTGCCCGGAGGTAAGTATGAAGAGCAAGATGAATCTTTGCTGCACACAGCTCTTCGAGAGCTTAATGAAGAGCTCAGCATTGCCAAACATCAAGTGACAGTCCATGGTAAGTTGCACCAATATGCGACCTTAACCGGTTTCACGATTGAGCCCTTTGTTTGTACGCTTAGCAAAGGCACAACATGGCAAGCGGACCCTAACGAAGTTGCTGCCAGTTTTTTAATGCCCTTGTCTTATTTGAGTAATCAACAAAACTGGCAACCTCTCCCCTTTCAGCGAAATGGTAAAACCATTATGTTGCAAGGCTTGATGACTCCGCACGGTCTGCTGTGGGGGGCAACAGCCAACATTATTAATAACTTTATCAAACAGCTCGCCCTACCAGTTTAATTATCCTGCTTTTAGGGTTACACAGACACGTTTAAACGTTATCATGTGGCACCGTTCAAAGGCAGGTAGTATGCCGTTAAAAGGAAAATGAGTAGCAAATTATGATCAGTGCATTCGATATGTTTAGTATTGGTATTGGCCCATCGTCATCTCACACTGTTGGCCCAATGCGCGCTTCGCGTTTATTTGTAAACGAATTAGAAGAAAAAAACTTACTTGCAAACGTTACCGATATTAAAGTTGAGCTGTTTGGCTCATTAGGTCAAACAGGAATTGGTCACGGCTCAGGTAAAGCTGTGATCTTAGGCCTTGCCGGCTATGATCCAGAAACCATTGATGCTGATTTAGTTGACGATATTCTGGCAAAAATCGAAAAAGAACAGGTTATTTACTTAAACCAAAGCCATAAAGCCAATTTCCCTAAGCAAGGTGCGATTGTATTCCATCGTCGTAAAACACTACCAAAGCACTCAAATGCGATGGAAATCATTGCGAGTCAAAATGGCGAAAAGCTATTCAGTAAAGTGTATTACTCAATCGGCGGCGGATTTATCGTAACTGACGAAGAATTCGAGAACGAAAAACAAAAAGCACTCGAAATACGCGAGGAAAACCCTGCACCTTATCCGTTTAACACAGCTAAAGAGTTATTAGAGCTATGTCGTGAATCAGGGTTTAGTGTATCAACACTTATGATGCACAACGAAAAAACCCTGCGCAGCGAGAAAGACATCAAAGATGAGCTATTTAATATTTGGCAAGTAATGAAAGCCTGTATTGAACGTGGCATGCGCACAGAAGGGATTTTACCCGGTGGTTTAAAAGTAAAACGCCGTGCACCTAGCCTCCACCTTAAATTAAATATTGAGGTAAACAATGACCCACTACGTGCGATGGATTGGGTTGATTTATTTGCTCTTGCGGTAAACGAAGAGAACGCTGCCGGCGGCCGTGTTGTTACCGCACCAACCAATGGTGCTGCAGGTATTTTACCTGCAGTATTAATGTATTATCACACTTTCATCAAAGAAGTAGACCGTGATATTGCGACTCGTTATTTATTAACAGCAGCAGCCATTGGTATTTTGTATAAAAAGAACGCGTCAATTTCGGGTGCTGAAGTAGGTTGCCAAGGTGAAGTGGGCGTTGCTTGCTCAATGGCAGCGGGGGCACTAACTGAAATCATGGGTGGTAACGTTGTTCAAGTTGAAAACGCCGCTGAAATCGGTATGGAGCACAACCTAGGTTTAACCTGTGACCCTGTTGGCGGCCTTGTGCAAGTGCCGTGTATTGAACGTAATGCAATGGGTTCAATTAAAGCGATTAATGCATCACGCCTTGCAATGCGTGGTTCTGGCGAGCAAAAAGTAACCCTAGATAAAGTAATAAAAACCATGCTCGACACAGGTAATGATATGAAAACAAAATACAAAGAAACCGCGCGCGGTGGCTTAGCAGTTAATATCATCGAGTGTTAATTTCAGCACAATAAAAAAGCCGCTAAAGCGGCTTTTTTATTGTTTATTTTACTGGTAACTCAATGTTTTCGAAAAGCTTATCAACATCTTCTTGGTTACGTAATAAGCTTGCTCGCTCAACGAGTTCTTTCGTTAAGTGTGGTGCAAAACGCTCGATAAAGTCATACATGTAGCTGCGTAAAAAACTGCCTTTTCTAAAGCCAATCTTGGTGGTGCTGGCTTCAAACAGGTGGCTAGCGTCAATGCACACTAAATCAGTGTCTGTTACTTGGTCTATTGCCATCGATGCGACAACGCCTACACCTAACCCTAAACGTACATAGGTTTTAATCACATCAGCATCTGTTGCAGTAAATACGATATGTGGCTCAAGCCCATGAGCATTGAAAGCTTTATCTAATTCAGAGCGGCCAGTAAAACCAAATACGTAAGTAATAAGTGGGTATTTAGCCACATCAGCAACCGTAAGGTTATCAGCTTTTTGCGCAAGAGGGTGTGTTTTTGCCACTACAATACTGCGATTCCAGTGATAGCATGGCAACATAACTAAATCAGAATATAAATGAAGCGCTTCTGTTGCAATGGCAAAATCAGCGTCGCCTCGTGCTGCTGCATCAGAAATCTGCTGTGGCGTACCTTGATGCATGTGCAAAGACACTGCAGGGTACTTTTTCATGAAGCCTTGAATAACATTAGGTAATGCATAACGTGCTTGCGTATGCGTAGTCGCAATATTTAACTTTCCTTGATCAGGCAAAGTATGTTCATTGGCAACCGCTTTAATCCCCTCAACCTTCGATAGTATTTCGCGGGAAATATTAATTATCTCATGACCTGCACTAGTGACATGCGTTAAATGCTTACCACTTCGACCGAAAATCTGTACGCCAAGCTCGTCTTCTAGCATACGAACCTGTTTAGAGATCCCTGGCTGGGATGTAAATAAGCTTTCAGCTGTCGCTGAGACATTCAGTTTATGATTTTGGACTTCGACGATGTATCTGAGTTGTTGTAGTTTCATGGCTGCATTGTAAATGTTGTTATTCTTTATTTATAAAGGCTGCTAAGCAGGATGCCAAGTAATATTTACTCACATTATAATTTTTTTGTTTTCAATCTGACTTTTTATAGCAATTCTGTCTAAGGCTAACACATCCAACGTTAACTCGATAGAGATGATTCATCTGAAAATACTCAATAAACATGCTAACTTAGTCTTGAGTTAGTAAAAAATAACTAGTTATTATAACTTTATTACACATTAGTATGCGCAAAACTACCCAGATGTAATATTTTTAATGTAAGATAAAAAAATTAGATAGTGAAAACTGAGATTTAGCTATGATCGTTTCTATCATCATTATGCTCATTGTTGCTTTGATTGTCATTGCTCTTTGGGTCAGTGCGGTTCAACAGCATAAAGAAAAACAAGAAGCTGAACGCCGAAAAGAATTAGCCAAACAAAAAAAGATTATTGAAGAAGCTGAAGATGTACTTATCAATAGTACAAATATTCCTATGTCTGAAAATCTTTTGCGTATTATTCAACGTCGAGTCTACGATGCTCTAGCATCAATGGTGCAATTATCACCTACCTCAAAAGAATTAAAAAACCGCCTTAATGAATCTAAAGAACGATTAAGTGCACCAATTGATGGAAATAACTCAGAGTCATTAGTGCTACCAGATAATGACAAACAGCTAATATCACTCATTCAAGGTATAAAAAAATTACGCTCTGTACTTCGCTCTGAGCATGGAAAAGGGAAAGTTGATAGCCAAGTATTTGTTGCAGAAGATAAACGCCTCGAAAAGCTGCAACTGAGAATTAACGTAGAGAGTCAAATCAAACGAGGAATTTCCGCTCGTTCAGCGAACATGATTGGCTCTGCAAGACAATATTTCGAAAAAGCCCTTGCGACGCTCTCTTCAATTAGTTACAGCGACGAATACACAAATGCAAAGCGTAATGAAGTGGAAGGTTATTTAGAAACAATTAGCACTGAATTAAAAGCGTCAAATGCAACGTCACTGAAGAAAAAAGCAGAACAAGAGCAAGACGATTTAGATGTTTTGTTTGCACCAAAGAAAAAGTGGTAAGCCACTTTTTCTTTGGGCTTTTGGGTATTAAGTCTTACTTTATGATAAGAATGCAAACTTAATAATAAACAATGCAGTCAAAATCCATACACTCACACTGATCTCATCTTTTTTACCACATACTAATTTCACCGCAGTATACGAAATAAAACCAAGTGCAATACCGTGCGCGATAGAAAAAGTTAATGGGGTCATCAATAGTACAACACTGACAGGGATCGCATCGGTCATGTCATCCCAATTAACCAGCTTTAAATTTTGCATCATCAACACTGCAACATATAAAATCGCTCCTGCTGTTGCATAGGCAGGGATCATCGCAGCAAGCGGTGCGAAGAACATCATTAATAAGAAGCAAATACCCACAACAACCGCAGTTAACCCCGTACGACCACCAACAGAGACACCTGAAACCGATTCAATATAAGACGTGGTCGTTGATGTACCTAGCATTGAGCCTGCAATAGTTGCGGTGCTATCTGCACTTAATGCGCGGCCTAAACGTGGCATTTTACCATGTTCATCGGCAAGGCCTGCTTTTTGCGTTACAGCGACAAGCGTGCCCGATGTATCAAACAAATCTACAAACAAAAACGCAAAGACAACCGTTAACATTGATATTTCAAACGCGGCGGCGAAATCAAGTTGCATAAAGGTCGGTGCGATCGATGGAGGCAAAGACATAACACCTTGGTATTCAACTAAATCTAAACCTAACGCAATGGCAGTGACTAATAAAATACTGATAAGTACACCGCTTTTCATATCGCGATATAAAAGAGCCGCAATTACAAAAAAGCTAAAAATAGCGAGTAAAGGCCCTGGAGCCGTTATATCCCCTAACTGTACAAGTGTTGCAGGACTTGCCACGATAATGCCCGCATTCTTCAAAGCAATAAGTGCTAAAAATGCCCCAATGCCCGTTGCAATTGCACGCTTTAAAACTAAAGGAATCGCATCAATAATCCACTCACGGACTTTGAATAAACTTAAGAACAGGAAAATACAGCCTGACATAAAAACAGCACCTAGCGCAGCTTGCCAGCTATAGCCCATTCCTAGCACAACACCATAGGTGAAAAATGCATTCAGACCCATCCCTGGTGCAAGAGCTAAAGGATAATTAGCCCATAATCCCATAATAAAACAGCCAATCGCAGCAGCAATACACGTAGCAACAAAGGCTGCACCTTGATCCATACCCGCTTCAGCTAACATCGCAGGATTTACAAATACGATGTAGACCATGGTGATGAAAGTGGTAATACCCGCAATGGTCTCGCGGCGAATAGTGGTGTCGTTATCGTTTAATTTGAAGAGTCTGTCGAACATGTTGAACTTTAAGTTAAGATTAATTGGCTAATTTTATCATATTTTAACTTAATTAGAGGACATTTTACCTTGCAATGTTCTAAACTAATAAGGTCTTTTATTTCAAGAAAATAACTAAACTATGTCTGATAAAACACCTGTAGGCTTAGATTTAGAACAACAACTCGATAATGTACTTGCCTTCATAACCCAACCAGACACTGGTGGGGAGCCAGCAAAAAGTACAGACTCTGTTGAAAATGTACTAAATAAAGCTTTGTATTACTTAAAAAATGATCAGCCCCCTTTAGCAGCCAAATGGATGCGCCTTGCAGCGATGGCAGCGAATCAAAGAGCGCAATTTTATATGGGGCTATTTTTTATTAAAGGGCAAGGTGTGCCCCATAGCGTTTTTCACGGTGCAGTATGGTTAACTCTGGCAAGTAGCCAAGGCTATGAACCAGCAACAGCGGCACTTAACGATTTGCGTAAGCACATTAGCACACGCCGCTTACATGATGCACAAAGCTATGCAGCTACCCTATATGAACAGATCCACCAGCAACAGTTTGCTCATTTGATTCCCCGAGAACCTGACGCCATTTAACAGGCGTCAGCTTCTACAACACATTAATGCTGTCTTGTCAGTTTACTCTCAAATATGATGAGGCCAGCACCAATTACAACCAATAAGACACCGATAAACTCAAGCCACACATGGCCTTTATGGGGCTTGATAATAGGTGTTTTTGAAGTATGACTATACAAATGCCATCCAGTTCATCACATTTCACTACATCATATGATTTGTACTCATAGAACATTGTATTGAATAGCTGTTCTTGATGCCCTAAATAAAACATGGCACAACCTAGCGCACTTAACAGCACGGCAACATAGAAATAGATATACGAGATACGAGATACGAGATACGAGATACGAGATACGAGATACGAGATACGAGATACGAGATACGAGATACGAGATACGAGATACGAGATACGAGATACGAGATACGAGATACGAGATACGTTGTCAGTATAAGGAAATTGTAAGGTGTAACGTAAAGATTTATTTAATCATCTGCTTGAGGAAAACAAATGGCGGAGTGGACGGGACTCGAACCCGCGACCCCCGGCGTGACAGGCCGGTATTCTAACCAACTGAACTACCACTCCGCAGTGGTATGTGCATGGGGTAATGCACTTAATTTGTTTATGATATCAAATGGCGGAGTGGACGGGACTCGAACCCGCGACCCCCGGCGTGACAGGCCGGTATTCTAACCAACTGAACTACCACTCCGCAGAGATATCATTGTTATTACTTAATTTGTTGGCGGAGTGGACGGGACTCGAACCCGCGACCCCCGGCGTGACAGGCCGGTATTCTAACCAACTGAACTACCACTCCGCGATACAAATTTTGTAATAAAATAGCGTTTAAATAGTGGCGGAGTGGACGGGACTCGAACCCGCGACCCCCGGCGTGACAGGCCGGTATTCTAACCAACTGAACTACCACTCCGCAGTATCTAAATGCTATTTATTTTTCCTATTGGCGGAGTGGACGGGACTCGAACCCGCGACCCCCGGCGTGACAGGCCGGTATTCTAACCAACTGAACTACCACTCCGCAAAGGAAAATGTTTTACAACCATAAGTTGTGTAAGTAATTGGCGGAGTGGACGGGACTCGAACCCGCGACCCCCGGCGTGACAGGCCGGTATTCTAACCAACTGAACTACCACTCCAGCACATACTTACAAATTGTCGAAAATTGGCGGAGTGGACGGGACTCGAACCCGCGACCCCCGGCGTGACAGGCCGGTATTCTAACCAACTGAACTACCACTCCACATTTTCGTTGCTGAGAGAGTCTCCCCTGACAGCGGCGTGAATAATACGAATCACCCTGTAGTTCGTCAAGGGCTTTTTTGTTTTTTTACAGGTTTTTTAGTCATCTGACATCGAAAGGTTTAAAATTTCACCTGATTTATCATTTTTTGAGCCATTTTTGCCAACTTCTTTTTCACCGGCTGTCTGTTCGTCATTACTCGTTTGGTTTTTTTTCTTTAAAAATGGCAAAGAAAATTTAAATTTAAGCGGTTTCTTTTGTACAAAAACTCGAATTGCTAGCCAGCCTAACAACAAGACGGTTAAATTTCCAACAACAATTAACGTTATCATTAACATCGTTGATGCTCTTTGCTCTTCTTCGAGGATTCGTTGTTGCTCTGCTTGCGCTTCTAAATCAATTTCAGGGCGAACAATTTCAGGTACAACTTCGATTGGCCTATCAATCTCAAATTTATAGGTGGGCAATGTAGCCATAAATTCTCGATCATTTATATTGCTACCAAATACTGACAACTCAACACTGTATCGCCCCCAGTCATAATTTTTAATAGCGAGCTGACGTGTCTGAGATGCCTTCGCATCCATAGAAAACATCTGCTCTTCATTATTTGGGTAATAGATTTTCCCTTGGACTAATACCGTTTCAGGTTTAATCACCTCAGGATTAAGAGTTATAGTGAGCAAATGGTCATCTGCTTCATGCTCAGCCAGTGTCATCTCGTAACTAAATGGCGGTTCATGAATAACAATAGGTTTCTGTACTACAGTGCGTTTAAGGATAGGTGTTTCTATATAAAGTTCTGGTTGCCATTCTCCAGCCGGAAAGGATAACTGAAATTCACCCGTAAAGACGCCATCAAGAGGCCGCTCATCAAAGCCCCGCCCATCATCTTTAAAGTCGGTTATACTTTGCGTCCCCGCTCCAAAGTTAGCATAGTCACTATTATTTGTACTTACAAAGTCGACATGTAAGCTAATAACATCTCTAAATTGCCCGACTTCTATTGGCTCGCCATCGTTGAGTACACGCCCTGTTAGTTTTATTGTTTCACCACGAAATAATACAGGGGGAAGTGGATCCACGCTTAACTCAATTTCCCCCATCACAATAATCCGACTATCAGGTAAAATACTGCCAACAACCTGCCAAGGCCCAGGCATTGGATTTGCTATGGTGATTAGGTCATAGGTCATCTCATCATGCCAATCCAAATCATCATTGTTCAATGACTCGGTCACATGGTACTTGCTACCATCGGGTCTAACTAATACAACCGCGGGGGTTCCTCTTTCACGAAAGAAGAGTAAGGTAATTTTTTCGACTTTGTGATCAATGCGAAAACGATTTTCTAGCAGGGGGATCTCATTTTGAATCCCATCTCGCTCCAATGGCGTTATTTTATCTTGTTCCGCACATATACCCATTAAGGGCAACGTACATAGCAATCCCGCTAGAAATAATTTTTTCATTTTATTACCTTATTCTGCCCGCCATAAACACTCACCGCCTTTAGCGACCAAGTCTAAACGTTCTTCATGAGCGGCATGTTCTTGCTCTGTAGCTCTTAATACAACTAAAGGGGCTCTGTCAGCACTTAAGCGTCGAATCCCCCCAGTTTGTTGCTCAGAACCTTCATCTTTATTCTGATTTAAGTTTAACTTAACTTGACCCCCTGTCATTGCTAAGTAAACATCCGCTAGGATCTCAGAATCCAGTAATGCGCCGTGTAAGGTACGTTTTGAGTTATCAATATCATAACGACGACAAAGTGCATCAAGGTTATTCTTTTGACCTGGGTGCAAGTCACGCGCCATTTTCAAAGTATCCAGCACACTACATACATCGGCAGTATTTGGAAAACCTTGATTTAACAATGCAAACTCATTGTCCATATGGCCGATATCGAACGCTGCGTTATGAATAACAAGTTCAGCGCCGCGAATATACTCTAAAAACTCATGGGCAATTTGGTGGTACAAAGGTTTATCACGCAAAAATTCATTGGTGATACCATGTACGTCTATTGCTTCTTCTTCTATTTCACGTTGCGGATTGATATACACATGAAAGTTATTGCCAGTAAGACGGCGATTTACAAGTTCAACACAACCGATCTCAATGATGCGGTGGCCTTGCTTTGGGTCAATACCCGTGGTTTCTGTATCTAAAACTATTTGTCTATGTGCCATATCGTCTTAAGCCTGACTCTGGTATCTTTCTTTATTCACTTTATTGTACACAATATCAAGGTAAAACAGTGCAGAAAACCGTAGAGATTTACACCGATGGATCATGTTTAGGAAATCCAGGGCCTGGAGGGTATGGCATCGTGATGCGATACAACGGCCACGAGAAGCTATTAAGTCAAGGCTATACCTTAACAACCAATAATCGGATGGAAATGCTCGCAGCCATAGTCGCACTTGAAACTCTCACCCGCCCTTGTCATGTCATTCTGACCACCGATAGCCAATATGTAAAACAAGGTATTGAATCATGGGTCGAAAATTGGAAAAAACGCGGCTGGAAAACCGCAGCAAAAAAACCTGTTAAAAATGTCGATTTATGGAAACGACTTGATGCTGCCTGCCAACAACACAGCGTAGAATGGCGCTGGGTAAAAGGTCATAGCGGCAATAAGTATAATGAGATTGTTGACGATCTTGCTCGTGAAGCAGCTGGCAGCAATGATTTACTTGAAGACACAGGTTACGACGGTAATTAAAAGTCCCTTGAAATAAACTTAGCGCAAGCCGTTTTATATTTTTGTTATATGATATAAGATTTAGCTATAAAGTATAACTAAGGACTTTTTATGGCTCTGCGCATTCACTCTTTCTTTCATCAACAAAGCGCCACTCTCTGTTACTTAGTCAGTTGTGAACACACTAAAGATTGCTTACTAATTGATGCGCCTGCTGATTTTGATATGCCAAGTGGTGAGTTAAGTTTTACCACAGCCAATGAGATCATAAGCTACATAAAGACTGAGCAGCTGACATTACAATGGCTACTTGAAACTCATGCCCATGCTGACCATATCACTGCGGCAAGTTATATCAAGCAGCAATTACAAGATACTCACCCATGCAAGCTCGGCACTGGCGAAGGGATCACACTGGTTCAAAAGCACTTTAGTCAACTTTATAATCTTGATATGCCATGCAATGGTGAACCTTTTGATGCCTTATTTGCTAATAAAACACAATTTCAGTTAGGTGAATACACGGTTGATGTGATTGCCACGCCTGGCCACACGCCTGACAGCGTGTGTTATCACATTGATGGCAATGCATTTGTCGGTGACACCTTCTTTATGCCAGACAGCGGTACAGCCCGCTGCGACTTCCCTGGCGGCAGTGCGCAAGAGCTATATGATTCATTACAACGAATTTTAGCCTTACCTGACGATACCCTACTTTGGATGTGTCATGACTACCAACCAGACGGTCGCCCTCTTGCGAACAACACCACAGTGAAAGAACAGCGTGAGCAAAACATTCATTTAAAAGGGGATAAACAAAGCTTTATTGCGACTCGTGAAGGTCGAGATGCAACTTTAGCTGTACCAAAGCTGCTGCACCCCTCTATTCAATTAAATATTCGTGCAGGTCAGTATCCAAGCAAAACGGATAGTAAGCAGCATTATTTAGCTATCCCGCTCACAGTGCTGCTTTGATGTTTGTCTGAGCCCCGCTCCTTTTACTGGCGAAAATTGGGGCCTTGCATGCCACTTAGGTTTAATTGGTGTAAGCGGAGCAACCCGTTTTCGTGCCACTAAAATATACACACTTCCCATAGGTTTTAAGTATTGTTGGCCAAAACGTCTCCACGCTGCAAAGCGCGATAAGCGGTTGCCTCTGGCAAGCGATGAATGGATAAAACGCTCATCGGAAATAATTTCAAAACCTAAAAGATTCAACCAATCTTTTACACGAGATGGTGTAAAAAAGCGCCCTGTCCAAGGGAGCTTTTGGCGACTAAAAGGTAGTAACTGCGCCAACCCACACAAGCTAAACGGGTTAAAGCCTGTAATCACAATATAGCCACCGGGGATCAAAGTACGATGCGCCTCACGTAAGATATGGTGCGGATCTGAATGATATTCTAAGCAATGCGATAATATGCAAGCATCAACACTGTGCTCATAAAAAGGTAACTCATCGACATCCGCAATTACACCGGTAAATAACCCCTGCTCTGCGACGCAAACTTGATGCTTAATAGGACTTTCACTGGTTGCTATTTCACCACTTAAATTACCAAGCTTTAACATGTGATAACCGAACATGCGTGGCAACCATGGAACTAACTTACGCTCTATTTCAGCACGTAAATAGTCACCATGAGGGAACTGTTGCCATGAGTATGGCTTAGGACCTTCTTGAAAACTAAGGGCTGGTTTCATTTTCTGAGCTCGTTATACTGTATCTTAACTGTCACTTTATAGAGCAATTAAACATGGTGCAAGTCAAAGCAATTAAAGCCTTTTCTGATAATTATATTTGGTGTATCACAAATGAAAGTGAACAAACAGCATGGGTGGTTGACCCAGGTCAAGCTGAGCCCGTATTAAACTACCTAAGCGAGCATAACTTAACACTCGCGGGGATTTTAATTACCCACCACCATTATGACCACACTGACGGCGTGGCTGCGCTGGTAAAAACATTCCCAACTATTCCCGTTTATGGTCCTAAGCACAGTCCGTTCAAAGGCATTAATCATGGTGTGTTAGAAGCAGATAAAGTCACCGTATATAATTACACCTTTACCGTACTTGCAACTCCTGGCCATACTCTGGATCACATTTGTTACTTACATGATGAGCTAAGTTTTACTGGCGATACGCTGTTTAGTGCAGGTTGTGGGCGGTTATTTGAAGGTAGTGCCGAGCAAATGTGGCACTCTTTATGTAAATTAAGAGCCCTGCCGGATGAGTGTAAAATCTACTGCACGCACGAATACACACAAGCAAACCTGGCCTTTGCTAAGGCGGTTGAGCCAACGAATGAATACTTAGCCAATTACAGTGAGAAAGTCGATACACTGCGTGCTAATAATGAAATAAGCTTACCAACTAAGTTAAGTGTAGAAAAGCAAATAAACCCATTCTTACGTAGCCACTTGCCTAATATCACTGATGAACTTCCCAATGAGCTAAAAAATAATTTGAATCTTGATGAACCTTGGCAACGCTTTGCAGGTCTCAGGGCTTGGAAAGATAATTTTTAAAAAAACAAGCATGACTTCAGTTACAATTTTGTAGATTTAGATCAGCATCTTGCAACAATAAGCTGACATAAACTGGTCATAAAGTGGCAATATGTTCTCAGAGCAGGTAATATTCGCCGAGTTTTTTTACCTGATGTATGGGTATATATGTATAGATCTCCTCTAGTTTTTACACTCGCGCTGGCTTTAAGTGGTTGTCAACTAACAACTTCTGATACTGCACAACCTAACATTGCTAATAATGATGTTGAGCAGCAACTGGGTGGTGCCAGTCCAAGTGATGTCAATGATGCATTGATGATCAACGCACAATACCAACAGTTAACTGATATTGATGCGCCACCACCAGTTTTTGACGATGTATGGGAACGTATTCGTTATCAGCTATCTATTGATGTGCCACAAAACCGTCCCGTAGTTGCTGAGCGTAATTACTATGCACGTCATCAAGCATACCTTGACCGCATCGCAAAACGCGCAGAGCCATACCTTTACTTCATTGTCGAAGAAGTTGAAAAGCGTGAAATGCCAATTGAAATAGCGCTTTTACCCATTGTTGAAAGTGCCTTTGACCCCTTTGGTTATTCACACCGCAGTGCCTCTGGTATCTGGCAATTTATGCCACAAACCGGTGAGCGTTTCGATTTAAAACAAAACTGGTGGTACGACGGTCGCCGTGACATTGTGCAATCGACGCGTGCAGCGCTTGATTACTTATCATATTTACACAAGACCTTGGAAGGTGATTGGTTAAATGCTATTGCCGCCTATAACTCAGGTGAAGGTCGTTTACTGCGTGCGATTAAAAAGAACCGCAAAAAACACTTACCTACCGATTTTTGGTCATTAGACCTGCCACGAGAAACCACTTCGTATGTACCAAAGCTATTGGCTCTGTCTGATCTTGTAAAACGCAGTGACGAATTTGGTGTGAAATGGCAACCGATTATCAACGCGCAAGTAGTTGAAGCCGTTAATATCGGTAGCCAAATTGATTTAGCACTTGCCGCTGATATGGCTGATATTAGCTTAACTGAGCTTTACCGCTTAAACCCAGGCTTTAATCGCTGGGCAACGGATCCAAACGGTCCGCATTTTTTATTATTACCCTCTGATAAAGTTGAGTCTTTTACTGAGAAACTAGCAAAAACAGAGCAAAAAGATCGCCTACGTTGGCAGCAATATGTGGTTGCCCGTGGTGATAGCTTATCAGTGATAGCGAAAAAGTTTTCAACGAGCGCAAGCGCGATAAAAACGCTGAATAAGCTTTCATCAAATACTATTCGTGTTGGTCAGCAGTTACTTGTGCCACTCAGTGACGGTGAAATCAATAGCCAGCATTTACCAAAATCAGTACGTATGGCAGCGAATAAAGCAACACGTAAAAAGCTGAGTCATAAAGTCGCCAGTGGCGATACACTGTGGGATATCAGCCGTGAGTATGATGTGACCATTGCAGAGCTTGCAACATGGAATAAACTGAAAAAAGATTCAGTACTGCGTGTTGGTCAAAAACTCACAGTATATAAACAAGAAAAGTCACAACTTGCTGCTACACAAAGCAAAGAGCGCACCATTACTTATAAAGTGCGTCGTGGTGATTCATTAGCACGAATTGCTGCCAAGTTTAATGTGTCTGTAGAAGATATTGTTAAGTGGAACTCATTAGCAGGGCAAAAATACATTCAACCTGGGCAAAAACTTAAGTTAAAGGTTGATGTACGAAGCGCTTAATTGCTTCATCTAATATCAAAAAAAAGAGCGCCTAATGGCGCTCTTTGTCTCTCTCATTTAGTATTTGTGCTTCAAAGCCCACAAATGTAGTAACTCATTGGCAATGGTCGCTGCTGCAATCGCTGTTAACTCGCTTTGGTCATAGGATGGTGATACTTCAACCACATCCATACCGACCATATTAATCCCTTTCAATGCACGAAGTACTTTAAGTACTTTATCGCTAGTTAAGCCACCACACACTGGGGTGCCTGTCCCTGGCGCGAATGCTGGATCAAGGCAGTCAATATCAAAGGTTAAGTACACAGGTAAGTCACCCACGCGTGCTTTGATTTGCTCTGCGATATCTTGTGCTGGCAAATCATTGGCTGCCATCGCATCAATCACTGCAAACTCATGCTTACTCTGATCAAAGTCAGTACGAATACCGATTTGAATGCTGTGCTCAACATCAATCAATCCTTCCATCGGCGCATGATAAAACATGGTACCGTGATCATAACGTGAGCCATTGCTATAAGTATCTGTATGGGCATCAAAATGAACTAATGCCATCTTACCGTGTTGCTTAGCATGGGCACGTAGTAGTGGCAAAGTCACAAAGTGGTCGCCACCTAAACCCAATAATGTTTTACCTTGGCGAAGAATTTGCTCAGCCGCTAATTCTAATTGCGCGGTAAAATACTCTGGGTCGCCTACTGGGTAAGTAAAATCACCTGCATCCGCTAACTTTAAACGCTCGAACAACGGGAACGTCCACGGGTACTTGGTTTCTTCCCATGCTAGGTGCACTGAGGCACGGCGAATTGCATCTGGCCCTAAACGTGCACCTGGGCGCCCTGAGGTTGCCAAGTCAAATGGTAAACCTAACACCACCACATCGGCATCGATTGCAGTGATGTTTTGCACCATCGGCTGACGTAAAAACGTCATGCCGTTTGAATATAATGAATGATCTGTGTGGTCAAACAATGTCGACATTGCTTATAACTCTTCTAAATAAGTGTAACCATTTAAGCCAGTTTGCAGCTCATCTAAAACGCTTTGCTGCTCAGTTTCTGGCAATTTAGCTGCCACCAGCTGGGCGTAAGATTGCTGGAAGCTTTCTACATCTAAATGTACGTAACGCATCATGTCTGCAACGGTATCACCTTCGTTAACTTCAGTGATTTGCGCCTGACCTTGCTCATCCATTTTTATAATTGCACTGTGCGTGTCGCCAAATAGGTTGTGCATATCACCTAAAATTTCTTGGTAAGCACCCACTAAGAAAAAGCCCATTAAGTAAGGTTTTTCTTCGCTAAATGCTGGCACAGGTAATGTGCTTTCAATACCTTGACCGTCTACATAATGCTCCATAGCGCCATCTGAATCACAAGTGATATCAAGTAACACGGCGCGTTTTTGTGGTGCTTCTGTTAAGCCACTTAATGGTAGAACAGGAAACACTTGGTCAATACCCCATGCATCCGGTAATGACTGAAACAATGAGAAGTTCACAAAAAACTTATCTGCTAAACGCGCATTTAATTCATCAATAATCGGGCGATGAAAACGGTTTTTGTTATCCATATGTTTGTTAAGTTCATAACATACACGTAAGTTAACTTGCTCCGCCCATGCTCGCTCTGTTAAATCTAACAAACCAAGTGCAAACTGATTATGTGCTTCAGCTAAATCGCCTTGGCTATCATGATAAATCTCAATTAATGCACGGTCGTCATTGTCATCACTTAACTGTTGCCATGATGTCCACATATTCTTTAATAATAGGGGTGCATCAGCGGCTGGCGCTTGAATGTCTTCTGGTACATAGCTTTCAGTGCCAATCACATTCGAAATCAATACAGCATGGTGCGCTGTTAACGCACGACCGGATTCAGAAATAATGCGCGGCATTGGCTGCTCATATAACTTACAGGTATCACCAATGGTGTATACGATGTTATTAGCATATTCACTTAGACTGTAGTTCATTGAATTATGAGACTGGCTGCGTGTTCCGTCATAATCTACTGCTAAACCACCACCCACATCTAAGCAATCAATTTGTGCGCCTAATTTACGTAACTCACAGTAAAAACGCGCAGCTTCACTCACACCTAAGCGGACATCGCGGATGTTGGCCATTTGCGAACCTAAGTGGAAATGCACAAGCTGGATCAAATCAAGTTGATCAGACGCTTTTAAGCGATTAACTACACTCAATACTTGCGATGCCGATAAACCAAATTTTGATTTTTCGCCACCACTTGCTTGCCATTTACCTTTACCTTGCGATGCTAAACGTACGCGAATACCAATGCGCGGTTTTACGTTTAACTCTTTTGCTTGGCTAAGCACCATGTCAAGCTCAGACAATTTTTCGAGAACAATGTAAACCTTATGACCTAGCTTTTCGCCAATCAATGCTAAACGAATGTATTCTTGGTCTTTATAGCCATTACATACAATCACCGCACTGGTTTTTTCTGCCATTGCTAATACAGTTAATAGCTCAGGTTTACTGCCCGCTTCTAGACCCAATTGTTTCTTTTCAATATCAGCTTGGCTTGCCACAATTTCTTCAACAACTTCTCGTTGTTGGTTTACTTTAATTGGGTAAACAAGCAAATAGTCTTTCGGATAACCATAATTTTCAATTGCCGTGTTAAATGCCTGACATAAACTATGTACACGATGATGTAAAATTTGTGGAAAACGAACCAACGCAGGCAAGCTTAAGCCCTTGTCTTGTAATTGCTGTGCAATATCGATTAGTGCAATGGTTTGCTCTGGGGCATGGGCCTTTGGCGCAACATACACATCACCTTGATCATTAATTCCAAAGAAACCTTGGCTCCAATGACGAACATTGTAACTCGTGCGAGCTTGTTCTAGTGATGTTGTCTCTTTCATCTATCTTTCTCTTTTATTTTAGTAGTGCCGAAATCGGCAAGGGTTGTTGCCGCGCATTAAAAGAAAAATAGTGATTCAAGTCCAACAAGAATTTTTACTCGTAACGAGTGATTTTTGATGTGTAAATTAAATGGTAAACCCACTTAAGGTGAGCCTTAGTAGTGGGTTAAAATGACAAGTAGCTGTAAAAATTTACTGATTAAGGCCTAATTCCATAAATAAACTTTGTGGATTTTCGCTGTAATTACCAAATGGACCACATCGACTAAAGCCTAAGTTTTCATACAAATTAATTGATTCTGTTTGTTTAGGGCCTGTTTCAAGTCGAATAAGGGGAATTTGTTGCTCACCGGCATAATGCAATAAAATTTGCATAATACGGCGAGATAATCCCTTTCCTCGATAGCTTGGTTTTACGTATAAACGACGAATCTCACCATATGGCGGATTCCCCTCTTGCATCACGATTGCGCCACACGCCACAATACCATCATCATTTTTTAACCCTATCGCATATACATTTGGCTCAGCGAGCTCTTCAACACTTAATGATTGAGCTGTGGCGACTGGATATAAAGAGTTTATAAGTCGGTCTATATCGGAAAACACGTGTACTACGTCAGGATCATGTGGATTTAAATCGACTAACTGCATAAAACTCCCATTTTCAAGATGTCGTTTTTGTTAATTATGTTAACAATAGTATAGGATCCTCAACTGATCCTCTAGTGCTGTTTTCATTATTCGTTTTTATAGGTACTTTCAGACCCCGCATCGTACCGCTTAGTTCAACACAACATCACTTAAAAACACTTTGTTACGGAAAAGGGCTGTTCAAACACGTTGAAAATCTTATACTGCTGACAATAAGTAATTATATGGGGTTATCTCGTGCAGTTTACTCAAGGTATGGAATACTTTTTTTCTGGCTTTAAACTTATTAGCCAAAAAGGGCTAAAACGTTTTGTACTTATTCCTTTATTAATCAATATTGTGCTTTTTGGTAGTTCATTATTTTTTTTATATGGCTGGCTAACTGACGGCTTCGCTTATATGAATTCACTACTTCCAGAATGGCTAAGTTGGTTAGAGTGGTTAATGTGGCCGATTGCCGTATTGGTTATTTTATTTAGCTACAGCATGCTCTTTACCGTTATTACTAACTTTATTGCTGCGCCATTTAATGGTTTACTCAGTGAAAAAGTCGAGCTGTATTTAACCGGTCAAAAAGTCAATGATGATGGCATTCTAGATACAATGAAAGACGTGCCACGCATGCTTGGCCGTGAATGGACAAAGCTTTGCTATTATCTACCAAGAGCGATAGGGTTTTTCATTTTATTATGGATTTTACCTGTTATAGGTCAATTGCTTTGGATACTTTTTACCTGCTGGATGTACGCGGTTCAGTATGAGGATTATGCATTCGACAATCATAAAGTAAGCTTTAAAGATATGAAGGATGATTTAAAAGAAAAGCAAACGCTCTCTTACGGCTTTGGCTTGGCGGTTATGATTCTAACAGCCATCCCTTTTATTAACTTAATTGTTATGCCCGTCGCTGTGTGCGGTGGCACGCGCTTGTGGGTTGAAAATTACCGCAGCAAATATCGCCATTAACCCGCACTAAAAAGCCAGTGGATATGAACCCTACTGGCTTTTTAAAACACTGTAATGCAACTTTACAGATAAAGGCTCTGACAGCGCAAAATCAGCCCGCGGCTCTTCAAACTTTGTTATGACTGCCTCATAACGACTCTGCCCCATGATCACTTCAAAAGGCTGCTCAAGCTTGGTGATAATTTCAATGTCGGCGTGCTTATTTTCTAACTGTATTAAGCCATCCTCTCGACTGCGAACCAGCAAAAATTGGGCCCCCATTTCAAAAACGAGTCTCGCTTTATGGGCTTTTCTGTTCTGCGCTCGCCACTGCCCTTGCTGATAGATAGTACTTAGCTCTGTAACACCATCAGGCTCGTAGAGTCGCTCTTTTTTTATCTCACACGTATCGCAGCCTTTTATACGCTCAGCCTGCCAGTTAACTGGATAATCGTTATAATTCAAGCGTGTTGTCATCTGCCAGTGCGAATTATTTGCAGGGCCACACGCTTGCAAACTCACCAAGATAATTGCAAAAATCAGTCTCTTCATTGCTCAGCAGCCGCTTTTCTCACAGCTTGAATTTCATCGAGTATAAACAATGGCGGCGCTTCTTCTTTAATAATCCGCTGACGAATAGACGTGTTTGCGTTATTAACAGTGTTTAACTCTGTGAAATCTAAACCAAATCGATTACCAGAGAAATAACTGTAAAAACGAAGATCTATTAATGACCACTCATCAACATCGTTTAATATACTCGTGCTTGCATCGTCATTGGTATCCTGGCTAAGTGTTTCTGTCAGGTTAAGATTACAATTATAATCGACAGCAACAGAACCTGGGTAACCCAAGCCATTAGCTTCTTCGATGGAGGTTTCATCCAAAGGTGCACCTAAACCATGCGAAAAAGACATAACAAAATTTTCAGGTGAACCCAATGGGCCATTCACTAACTCAGACGTTTCTACGCCACAATTTGGATTTGTTCTGTATCGACTTGAGTAATAGCGATCTCCTTCATTGTTGCCAATGGTTGGTAAGCCCCGAAGTTGATATAAGTAGTTCATAATACTTAAGTGGTTTGGCTTGTAGTTAATACTGTTATTGCCACCATGCTCTAGACCAAGATTATGCCCAAGCTCATGCATTATCGTTGAAGCTTGATAGTTATATGTCAGATTACGTGAGGCTTCATTATCAAGCGAGAGACCCCAATTTCCAAATGTTATCATTAAATCGTTGCCATTCACTTCAGCCAGCCCTGCTGGACCAACACTCCCATCCTCATTAAGGCTGCTTGCCATTAACATATAATGAAAAATAGGTTTGCGGCGCATATCAAAATTAGCCATTTTATAATGGAATAAACCTTCTACACCTGCATTGAAATTATAAGGTGTATAGGGACGGAATATAACTTGTTCACCGCCACCTAAATCATGATTTTCAACTGATATACCTGTTGCTTGGTGATATAAATCACCGACATCAAAGTGAACAACAATATTCTCAGTGGCAAATGACGAGATAACTTTTTCAAGGGCTATCCTTTGCGGAATAATGCCTGCATCACTACTGTCCATATAGTCTACTTCAACAAAAAGATCTTTTTGATTAACTCTCGCTCCCCAATCATATAATGGAAGTCCCGCAAAGCTTGAGCCTGGCAGCTCTGCACAATCGGGTATACCGTCTTGATCAAGGTCGTCTTCACACGTTAAATCATTAGCACCAGCAGGTGTTGTGAAAAGGCTATAAATCCAATCTGAAGGGCTGTCTGTATCTGTACTGTCTTTGTCACGCTTAATACTTGAGCCAGTGATATTATTTATACTTGGGGCTGCGCCAGTTGACCAATGCGCTGGCGAAGTTGGCTCAGTCGTATCATTGCCAAATCTGACAAAATCGATTGTGGTTGTTTCATCACTCGAGAGAAGTTCAACAAACCCATTTACAAACCAATATGGACGAATCGTAGAGCCAGCTTCACCAATAAATGCGATGTATTTATTTTGCTCTGCTGCATCATGAAAAAGCTCGTCTCCAAAGCGACTATGGATAACCGCATACTCACCAACCTCTATTAGTTGATTAGGTAAGTTAAACATTGTTGATGAGGTTATACTTCCATCACTTGAATTTCGGCTCTTTGTTCTAACCTTATAATCGGCTAAATTGATATCACTGCCAGTGCCATTGTAGACTTCAAACCAAGGCGCATCGGTTCCAAAGCGGATTGCAACCACCTCCGTAATTACTAAATCACCACTGCCAGTGCTAAATTCAGTTATTTCTTGCGCATTGATGGCAGTATCATCAAAGTTGACTAAATCTTCAGTTACTCTCAATTTATACGTTCTATTTTGCTGTAGTGCTGGTGAAAACGTCACGCCATTAAAATAGGTATTGGTATCTGACTCTGGGCCTGACAAATTTAAAGAGGTTATTGCTAAGCAAGAGCTAAAGTCATCATCCGATAATTGCAACGAGCCTACACACCCCCCTGCCGTTTCATTCACTGATAAGCTGCTCGTTTTCATCACATCAGAAAAATCAATCGACAAACTTGCGTTTACGCTCACAGCTTGGCTGTTATTTTGCGGATTAACATTGATAATTGTCGCAGCAGTACTATCTATAATTGCTACATTGATCGTTGCTTGTGTAGTGGCGATGCCATCCGACACACTCACGCTAATGGGTGCCTGTGAAATACGATTAATCGCAGATACATACTGGTAAGTAAAACTCGCTTCATCAACAACTGTTATCGTTGCACCATCAAGCTCTGATGCAAAACTCACCGTCAGCTCGTCATTATCTGGATCTTGTACGTTAAGCGTGAACTCAGTGCTTTGGTTAAACTCTGAGACAAAGTTAGTATCGTTAAGGATTGGTGCTTTATTAACATTCACAATCATAAAAGTGACCGACAGCTCAGACGATGCTCCCCTATCATCCGTTGCTGTAACTAAAAACTCAACTTCACTCGTACTGGGTACTTCAGGTGCTGTAAAATTTATTATCAGGCCATTTTGTGTAAAGTTAATAACAGGGCCACGCACCTGCTGCCACTCAATCGATACAATACTGCCATCACTATCCTCAGCACTTACTTGGATTGATGCTTCACTCAATTCAGTAATATCAGCTATCGGTTCACTACTAATTACAGGTGCCGCATTGGTATCATTTTGAATATTAATCGTATAATTTGCCGAGGCCGAGGCCCCATCATTATCAGTTACCATCACCTGAAAAGTAATCGTCGTATCACTTTCAACATCTGGCGCAGTAAAGTTAAGTACAGCAGCATTAAAAGTGAAAATGCTAGTCGGGCCTTGTGTTTGCGACCAACTGTAATTTGCAATAGTGCCATCTGAGTCTGTGGCAGTTGCGCTAAGGGAACTTATTTGCCCTTCTTGGAGGTTTTGCTCTCCCGAAATTGAAACCTGAGGAGATTGATTGGTTGTGGGAGCTGGGGTAGTTGGCGTTTCACTATCACCACCACCGCCCCCGCAGGCTGTTAAGAAAATGGGAAATAAAGCATACAAGCAGAGCGTTAATCGTTTATTACCCATTTTCTGTCCTCTCTTTAACTGTATAAGCTTTGCGGCACCTTTATGACATTTAAATGTACAGTCACTTCTTCACGATCGTGATACAGATGCTTCGCTTGGAGTTCATAACTTACGCCGTATTTTTCAAGCTCTTCTTTAATCAACTTCAAGCATTCATAGACACTGTCAAAGCGCTTTTTCATTGGTAATTTCAGATTAAAAATAAGCTCTTTTGCGTAGGCATTTACCGCCCAATCAATCATAAGATTAGTAACTTTTACTGGCTTTTCCACCATATCGCAAACTAACCAGCTAATATTCCGCTTTTCGGGACGATACTTAAAACCATCAACACGGAAATGTTTAACTTGTCCCGTTTCCATTAGTTCATCATTCATTGGCCCATTATCGATAGCACTCACAAACATGCCTCGACGTACCAGCTGGTAGGTCCAACCACCTGGGCAAGCACCTAAATCAACACCTCGCATCCCCGCTTGCACACGATCCTCAGCTTCATGAGGTGGAATAAATACATTAAACGCTTCATCTAACTTAAGTGTAGAACGGCTTGGTGCATCACTTGGCATCCGTAAACGTGGTATCCCCATAAAAAAGGGCGAGTTATTGAACGTATATGAATAACCAACGTAAGCAGAATCATTTGTTAAAAACGCAACATGCATAACAGGCTTTTTATCTGCCAGCTCGCGTGTCACCTTCGAGCGCTTTTCAAGTGTTTTTTTAAGGGGAGTAGATATCTTCTTACAAAATTTAGACAGCTCTTTCCCTTCATTGGTATCGGGCGTTTCTACGCGTAAGTCTCCACATTCAGGAAAATCAACAGCAGCATCAACAATGGCACTAACACGATCTTCAAGTGGCATATTATCCACTAAGATGCCAGTAAACCATTGACGCGCAAAAACCATATTTTTGAAATCTATTTTTTTAATGATTTCATCGCCGTGGCTAGCATCAAAACATTCGTAAACAACAATCCCTGTATTTGGTTTCGTTTTTACGTAACCTGCAAATCCTTGTTCAGCAGCTTGAAAAGTAATTTCAGCAGCGGCATCATTTTCAAAACCACTGCGACAATAAATAACTACACTCGACATAGATAACCCTTAAAACTTATATCGTGCGGCTTGAACTAACAAAATAGCCCAACCAATAATAAAACAAACGCCGCCAATCGGGGTGATAGGGCCCAGCCATTTCATGCCCGTTAATGCGAGTAAATACAAACTACCGCTAAATAACACTGTACCCGCGATAAAAAAGCCACCAGCCCAATTTAAGTTCATGCCCCACTTTATTAATATCGCAATAGCAATTAAAGCAAGACCATGTACCATTTGATACTCAGCAGCCGTTTTAAAAATCCCAATTGCGTATTCTGAAACACGGCTTTTTAAACCATGTGCAGCAAAGGCACCAAGCATCACCGAAAGCATGCAAAATAAGCTGCCAATCATTAAATAGAGTTTGATCATTGCTCATCTCCTGCCACTAAATTCATAATAAACTGTGCTGCATAATCCGCAGCTTGTTGTAAATTTTCTTGTTCTGTAATACCACTTTTTTTACGTGGCTTTAATGAATGGTCGCCATCTTTGAGAAATTTAATTTCCGGCGGGTTAACCATTTCAAGCTCAGCGAGTTCTTGCTGGTTACCAAACGTGTCTCGCTCTCCCTGCAGTACTAAAAACGGGCATGGTACATCTGCAAAATGTTCTGTGCGAAGTTTTTCAGGTTTACCCGGTGGGTGAAACGGATACCCAAAAGCCACAACACCAGCAACTTTTGGAATATTCTGTTCAGTGCACAGCATTGAAGCCATTCTGCCTCCCATCGATTTGCCACCAATAAATAGCGGCAATTCAGGCTGACGCCCAGCTAAAACTTCTGCAAAATATGCAAGCAGCTTGGGGGCTCGATCTGGCGGTCTGCGTTTGCCAGTCTCTTTAGCAATTTGCATGTATTGAAAATCAAATAACGCCACATCAATACCTTGTTGACTAATTAGCTTCGCCATTGTTTGCATAAATTCGCTATCACTGCCCGCACCGGCACCATGAGCAAATATAAATTGTGCGCAGGCTTTACTGCCTGTGCTTTTAAACCACTGCAACATGTTAATACTCTTGTTCTTGCTCAACTAAGCTCAGCATCCAATCTTTAAATGAGACAATTTTGCCGAGCTCTGTTTGAGATTCTCTTATAACTAAATAATAGGCATTTTTACTAACGATAGAGTGACTAAATGGAATAACCAAACGCCCTGCATCAATATCTGGTTTTGCAAGTACACTATTACCTATAGCTACACCTTGACCATGAACCGCTGCCTGTAAAACCATTGATGAGTGACTAAAGATCGGGCCCTGATTAACTTGCACATTACGTACCCCTGCCGTTTTCATCCATGTCTTCCAATTTTTACGGGTCGTATCGTGAAGCAATGTATGATTTGCCAAGTCACTTGGTTGATCAAGTGGCTTAGGGCCAGTTAAAAGCAGTGGGCTGCATAGAGGCACAAGGTATTCAGTATGAAGTTTATAAGTTTGCACTCCACTCCAGTGGCCACGACCGTAGTAGATAGCAATATCAACATCATCCGACAGAGAGTTCTCGTCTTGATCTTGTGCTTTAATCCGTACATCTATCTCAGGGTGTAACTCATTAAATAAACTAAGCCTTGGTACCAACCATTGAATTGCAAAACTTGGTGTCAAACTTACCGTAAGTGACCCTTTGGCCCCTCGTGCTAGTAGTTTCTCTGTTGCATCAATAAGTTGAGTAAAAATTTCTTTAATATCCAAGAAGTAGCCTTGGCCTTCTTCTGTTAAGAGTAAAGAGCGATTTTTACGGAGGAAGAGTTTTAAACCTAAATGTTCTTCAAGCGTTTTAATTTGATGACTGACTGCAGCTTGCGTTACATAGAGCTCTTCCGCAGCTTTGGTGAAGCTTAAATGGCGTGCAGCAGCTTCAAATGCTTTTAACGCATTTAATGGAGGTAAACGACGAGACATAAACACCAAGCTTAGAATTAGTTTTTCTTATGCATCGATTATAGCGACACAAATAAAAAAAGGCGACCATAGTCGCCTTCTCATCAACTAATTAAATATTACAGGTCATTGGCACTGGTATCTAATGGTGCAAAGCTTTTAATAAGCTCATCCACAGCTTTCATTTGTGTTAAGTAGCCTTCTAGCTTACTTAATGCAAGTGCACAAGGGCCATCACATTTAGCTTCATTAGGATTAGGGTGCGCTTCAATGAAAAGACCCGCAAGACCGAGTGCCATGCCACTACGCGCAAGCTCTGCCGCCTGAGCACGACGCCCATCCGCCGAGTCAGCTCGACCACCAGGGCGCTGTAATGCATGCGTCGCATCAAAAATAACTGGCGCCATTGGCTTCATATCATCCATGCCAAGCATATCAACCACGAGGTTGTTATAGCCAAAGCTAGTGCCGCGCTCGCACAAGGCAACATTGTTATTACCTGCATCATTAAATTTCTTAATGATATGGCGCATTTCGTGCGGTGCTAAAAACTGTGGTTTTTTCACATTGATAATGGCACCTGTTTTTGCCATTGCAACAACGAGGTCAGTTTGGCGGGCAAGGAATGCTGGTAACTGAATAATATCAACAATCTCAGCAACGGGTGCTGCTTGATGTGGTTCGTGTACATCAGTAATAAGTGGCACATTAAAAGTAGATTTAATCTCTTCAAAGATTTTTAAGCCTTCTTCCATACCTGGACCACGGTATGAATTAATTGACGAGCGATTCGCTTTATCAAAAGACGCTTTAAATACATATGGAATGTTCAGCTTTGAAGTTACTTCAACATAATGCTCAGCAATACGCATTGCTAAATCACGTGATTCAAGTACATTCATACCACCAAACAACACAAATGGTTTGTTGTTTGCTAATTCAATCTCGTTAATTTTAATTAACTGGTTGTTCATTTCTATTCCTTAAGGTGAGACAGCTTGTAGCATTAAACCACAAATATAAGCCATGTAAGTACCTACACCATAGCCCAAAACCGCAAGTAACACACCAACCGGTGCCAGCGATGGATGGAACGCAGAGGCAACCACAGGTGCTGATGCAGCACCACCAACATTAGCTTGTGAACCCACAGCCATATAAAACAGCGGTGCTTTGATTAGTTTAGCCACAATCAACATCAAGCTTGCATGTGTTAGCATCCAAATCACACCTAGTACAAAGTACATAGGCGAGTCAAAAATGGCGGTAATATTCATGTGTAAACCAATTGAAGCAACAAGAATATATAAAAAGCTTGATGCAACCTTTGAGGCGCCAAATGCTTCAATATGACGTACTTTAGTAAACGATAGACTAATCCCGATAGTGGTTGAGATAACGATTAACCAAAAGAACTTACTATTTAAACTATACTCCTGTGCCCAAGGGAAGTTAGCACCGAAGTACGGTCCTAAAAAGTCAGCACAAAAATGCGCAAGGCCTGTAATACCAAAGGCTATGGCAATAATCGTCATATAATCATTAAGCGTAGGCATGCGCGCATGCTCAGCGTGATACTTTTCTACGCGCTCTTTTAAATCTTCAATTGCACGCGTATCTGCGCCAGTTTTAGCATCAATTGCCTTATGGTTTGCAGCCATTAATAACAGTACGGCCATCCATAAGTTCGCCACAATAACATCAACAGTCACCATAGCTGAGAAGATATCACCGCCTACTTCAAACATCTCTTTCATAGAGGCTTGGTTAGCACCGCCACCAATCCAGCTACCCGCAATGGTTGTCATACCACGCCATACGGCATCAGGGCCATGTCCGCCAACCGCTTCAGGGTAAACTACACTCATCACTAAAATAGCAAGAGGTCCGCCAATAACGATACCCATGGTCCCCGTTAAAAACATAATCAACGCTTTCGGACCAAGGTTAATAATAGCCTTTAGGTCGATACTGATGGTTAATAAAATTAAACAAGCTGGAAGTAAGTAACGAGATGCTACGTAGTAAACGTTTGATGAATGACCATCAACAATACCAAAGGTATTTAATAATGATGGTAAAAAGTAGCAAAGCAGTAAAGCGGGTACGTATTTATAAAATTTTTGACACGCTGCGTTGTTGCTATGCGAGGTTTTAAAAACAAACCCCAAAATAACGGCGAGTAAACCAAGTACGACTGCGTCATTGGTAATTAGCGCACTGTGGGCGTCAGTCATAAGTGTTCCTTAAAACTAGTGGTGTGTATTATTGTTGTCTTCTATTTCAGCAATTTGGTGCTGAATAATATCGATAGCGGGATCATCGGGGCATTCATTAACAAAATACTGTAGATCATCTCTGGCCATTTTTGGGCAATCTAACTGATTAAGTAGATAGCCACGGTCACGACGCTCATAAGGGTCATCGCCTAATAATTCCATCAGCATGTCAACGCAATGCAGCGCATGACCAAATTTACTTTCGCTAATGAATGACCATTTTTGCTGAGCTAAATAAAGTTTATATATCTCTTCATCAAACACCAGTTCAAGCGGCTCTTGCTCATCGCCATTCTCTTCACTGGCATTTTCAGGAATGATATACCAACTTTGCTGCCCTGTACTTGGCTCAATGAGATAACCTTCTTCATCACTTATGGCAACATGCACCTGCACTTCACCCTGACCTAAGGTCACCGAAGCATCCAAGTTAGCATGTTGTAATAAGTGACACAGTAAAATAGCCAGTGTTGTTTGCGTGCCACTACGCATGGTAATGGTATAACTAAAGCTGTTTAAAGTGTATTCAGGCACTTTTAAGCTTGAAGCACTGAAAAGCCATTGCTGATAAAAGGTATCAAGAAGTTTATCTAAGCGTTCATGAGGCTCTTTATGTTCAACACAAAGCACTGAAACCGCATGCTCAAATTCATTGAGTAGTTTATAACAAGCCGTTAAATCTACTTGCGTATCCCACTTTAATTCGGCATCAATACAACGATAAAGCACTTTAGAAGAAAATGCATCGTAGGCCTCATCTTGATAGGATTCATTTTGATCTTCAAACCAAGGGGTGGTCATTTATACTGCTACATCTCTTTCAAAAACGAGGTGCTAGTTTACCTACTTTTACCCTAAGTTACCAATACTGAACGATGAGATATAAAAAAGCGGTACGACGGCACAGGCCATTAAATACCGCTGAGGGATTCTTATAAAAGAAGTGCAGTTTTAGCCGAAGCTAAGTAACCGATTGCTAATAAAATGAAGGTAGTTATAGCAAGCAATACTACTTTCGCACTCTGTGCGCTTTGCTTTGCAGCCACAACACCCAGTACGATATAAGCAATAACAAGTATAATTTTTTCTAATAACCATGATTGCTCTAATGGGTTAAATCCTGCCATTACGATTAAAGCAACTGCCGAAACAAGCAATAGTGTATCAATACTATGACTTCCTATGAACACGACTTTATTTTTTGCTAGTGCGCCCGTTTTTAAACGTGAGAAAGAACGAACGTAGAATAATACAATACTCAACACGGCAAATAACATGTGAGTATGCTTTACTGCTAAATAATCCATATGCCCCAATACTACTTTTTTAATTAATCTGGATAACGTACGAGTACGTCTTCTATTTCTTTAACGCGTTGATTAAACACTTCTATTAACTTAGGGTCAAATTGTTTGCCCTGTTGTGCATTAATTTCCTTTACAACATCCTCAAGTGACCAAGGCTCTTTGTAACAGCGTTTATGGCGTAGTGCATCATATACATCAGCTAAGGCAACAATTCGCCCTGCAATAGGAATGTCCTCACCTTTCAAGCCTTTAGGGTAACCGGTACCATCCCAACGTTCATGGTGAGACAATGCAATCACTGCGCCTGTATTGACAATTTCTCTCGATGAGTCTTTTAAGATAAGATGCCCTTTTTCAGCATGCTGCTGCATAATAGCCCACTCTTCATCTGTTAGCGGGCCAGGTTTATTTAAAATGGCATCAGGAATACCCACTTTACCCACATCATGAAGCGGTGCGGCTAAACGAATAAGTTCAGCTTCTCGTTTAGGTAAGCCATAACCTAAAGCGAGCTCATAACAAATATGCGAAACACGTTTTACATGGTTACCTGTTTCAGTTGAACGTTGCTCTAATGCTTCACTAAGTCTGAACACCAGCTCTTGCTGTGTTGCCTCAATTTCAGCTTGAAGCTGTACATTCTCATACGCCAATTGAACATTTTGCGAGAATATTTCAATTAAATGGCGCTGTGTGTCAGTTAAATGTTTTGGAATACCCGAGATAAACAACATTGAATTGTGGTTAAACTCACTACTGCAATACGCAAATAAATAATTCTCGCGATAAACAATCGTTTTATCTCTCAAAGCTTGTTGGCAGGCATTGAGCTGTTCATCATTGAGCACTTCTTCAATCGCTTTACCTTCACTGCGCTCAAACTCTCCTCGACCTGAAAAAACCACTAGCTTTTTTTGATTATCAAGGGGGTTACTAGCAACTAAGCTTGTCGCATACATAGCTTGCTCAACAGTGCCTAGCAAGGATGTAAGTTGCTGCATTACACCTTCAATGAAGTGCTCTAACGAATGGGTTGAAAAAATATCGCGCGACGCTTTAATTATTTTTTCAAGACCTTGACGTGATTGTTCAATAGATAAAATATCGCGATAAGAGCGTAAGCTCGACATCACCACCGTAAAAAGCTTCTGTGCGGTAAGTTCTGTTTTTGATTTATAGTCGTTAATGTCATAGTTAACGATAACTTGTCGTTCAGGTGCTTGCCCTGGTTGACCTGTTCGCAAAATGATACGAATATGATTATTCTTCGCAGTTTCACGGATATATTTAGCGACTTTAAGGCCCGCATCATCCGTTTCCATCACAACATCTAGTAAAACAATAGCAGCATCAGGGTGTTGTTCAATAACTTGCTTAGCCTCTTCTCCTGAATAGGCACTGATAAACTCAAGACGTTTGTCTTGGAATTCAAAGTCACTGAGCGCAAGCTTTGTTACGGCATGTACTTCTGGTTCATCATCAACAACGATGACTTTCCAACTACCTTGAACCACTTCATTCACTTCATCAAGTGCTTCATCCGAAAACAAAAATTCATCCATTGTTTGGGATCCTCAAAGGCTATGTATGCCCAGCAAAGCTTTTTATTTATGAGCCCACTGCGCTAACGTTACACGGTCATTACCGCCAAGATCTTTTACTGTAAGTATATGGCTATACGACATTTGTGCAAAAAATTCTTGGACTTTCACACTTTGTTGGTAACCATGTTCAATTAAAAGATAGCCATTTGTTGTCAAATAGTCACGCGCGATAGTAATAATTTGTTTTATATCAGCCATGCCGTCGTCATCAGCCACTAATGCAGAGAGTGGCTCAAAGCGCACATCACCTTGGCTTAAGTGCTCATCATCGTGTTCGATATAGGGGGGATTGCTGACAATTAAGTTAAATTTTTCTTTTTTTACAGCACTAAACCAATTGCTCAAAGCAAAAGTGGCGTTGTTAATATCGAGTCGCTGTTGGTTTTCTTGGGCTAATGCGACGGCATCAGCCACTCTATCTACCCCTGTCACCTGCCAATTTGGCATTTCGCTGGCCAGCGCAAGTGCTATAGCTCCTGTGCCTGTGCCCAAATCAAGCACGTTTGCATTAACAGGTAAGTCAAGACCTAGCGCATATTCAACTAACGTTTCGGTATCAGGTCGTGGAATCAAGGTTGTTGGGTTTACCTTAAGTGGAAGGCTCCAAAATTCACGAAAACCGACAATATGAGCGACAGGTTCACCCTTTAAGCGGCGTTGGCATGCCTGTTCAAAATCAAGCTGTTGCTGTTCAGTAAGGTGTTTTTCTGGCCAGGTGAATAAGTAGCTACGAGGTTTATTTAGGATGGATAATAACAGGACCTGGGCGTCTAATTTTGCACTGTCGCTGCTAGGCGTTAGTAACGCCGTCGCAGCAACAACTGCTTGCTCTATGCTTTGTGGCACGATTATTCATCGCCCATCGCAGCAAGTAAGTCAGCTTGATGTTCTTGCATAAGTGGTTCGATTACACTGCCTAAATCACCTGCAACCACTTCATTCAAACGATAAAGAGTTAAGTTAATACGGTGATCGGTAATACGACCCTGCGGGTAGTTATAAGTACGAATACGCTCAGAACGGTCACCACTACCCACTAGATTGCGACGCTCTGATGCTTCAGCAGCTTGGCGTTTTTCATCTTCAGCTTGTTGTAAACGTGCACCAAGCACAGACATTGCTTTGGCACGGTTTTTATGCTGTGAACGCTCATCCTGACACTCTACAACCACACCCGTTGGAATGTGTGTAATACGGATTGCTGAGTCAGTTTTATTTACGTGCTGACCACCGGCACCCGATGCACGGAAGGTATCAACTTTAATATCCGCTGGGTTAATCTCAATTGCTTCCGCTTCAGGAATTTCAGCCATAACTGCAACTGTACAAGCTGATGTATGTACACGGCCTTGCGACTCAGTCTCTGGTACACGTTGTACACGATGTGCACCTGATTCGAACTTCAGCTGACCATATACACCTTCACCAGAGATATGCGCAATGACTTCTTTATAACCGCCGTGCTCACCTTCGTTAGTACTTACTACTTCTACTTTCCACTTTTTGGTTTCAGCGTAACGGCTGTACATACGGAATAAGTCACCAGCGAAGATAGCGGCTTCATCACCACCGGTCCCCGCACGAACCTCTAAATAGACGTTATTATTGTCTTTAGGGTCTTTTGGTAGCATTAGAATTTGGATTTCGTCTTCTAATGCCGTTATTTGTGCTTTTGCTTCCTTATATTCTTCTTGCGCCATTTCACGCATATCAGGGTCTGAATCTTTTAGCATTTCTTCAGCTGTAGCTACATCATCCTGTGCTTGCTGATACGCTAAAAACGCTTTAACAATTTCTTCTAACTCTGAATACTCTTTAGATAAGGTACGAAAGCGATTTTGATCGCTGATCACAGAGGGGTCGCTTAGTAGCGCTTGCACTTCCTCATAACGCTCAACTAAGGTTTCTAATTTTCTATAAACAGACTCTTTCATTTAACGACTATTCCTGATCAATACCTAACATTTTCTTTAATTGACTTAACTCAGCAGCTTCGCCATTTTTTGCTGCATCTTGAATGGCACGGGTAGGTGCGTGCATCAAGCGGTTGGTCAGTTTATTTGCCAACTCGAGTATCACTTTCTCTGCCTCTTTACCTGTTTGCAACTGGCTAAGCGCCCTTTCAACAAGTTCAGATTTTATATCTTGGACGTCATTACGATAATGACGAATTAAATCCACTGAATCCAGTGAACGCAGCCACATAACGAACTCATTCGTACGTGCACTGATAATGTCTTGTGCCTGTTCGGCTGCTTGCTCACGAGCCGCGATATTCTCGCTTACTATGGCTTGTAAGTCATCAACTGAATATAAATAAGCTGCATCAAGCTCGCCTACTTGGCTTTCGATATCGCGTGGAACGGCAATATCAATAAATAGCATAGGTTTGTGGCGGCGCTTTTTAAGTGCTTGTTCCACGACACCCTTACCAATAATTGGTAGCGTGCTGGCGGTGGAACTTATAACAATATCTGCATCATGTAACCGCTCCGGTAGCTGAGCCAACGCGATAACATCTGCATTGACCTCTGCTGCTAAGCTCTTCGCTCGCTCAATAGTACGATTCGCTACGGTTATTTTTTGTGGGTCATTTTGATATAAATGCTTGGCAACAAGCTCTATAGTTTCGCCCGCACCGATAAGCAGTACATTGGTTTTATCGAGTTTACCGTAAATATGTTTAGCTAGGTTAACAGCGGCATAGGCAACCGAAACTGCACTGGCACCAATGTCCGTTTCAGTTCGAACTTGTTTCGCCACCGAAAAGGTTTTTTGGAATAAACGATCGAAGGTTACGCCAATAGCATCGTGTGTTTTAGCGTTATGATAAGCCTGTTTAATTTGCCCCAGAATTTGCGGCTCGCCTAGCACTAAAGAATCAAGACCACACGATACTCGCATTAAATGATTAATTGCTTTATCACCTTCGTGGTAATAAGTATTATTGCTCAGTTCATGTTCATCCAAACCATGAAAACCTGCCAACCAACGTAACAAGGTTTGGGAATTACGCTCAGCAAGGCTACAATAGATTTCGGTTCTGTTGCAGGTCGAAACAATAACCGCTTCATTAAAATGCGCATGACCGCTTAATTGCTGTAACGCCTCAGCCATTTGCTCAGGTGAAAACGCGACTTTTTCACGTAATTCTACGGATGCGGTTTTGTGATTTATACCAAGTGCTACGATGGTCATATGTACCAAATATTGCTAAGCCCAGCTGTAAAGGCGTTAATTTTACCAAAAATCAGCGGAATATGGAAAGTAAGGAACGACATTTGATTAAACAATATTTGATTTTATTCATGTTTTTTTTATTTATCAGCGGTTGTGCGCAAAAAATGTCAACCGTTGATTACATTTATCCTGACTGGAAAAGCCGTTTAGAACAACAAGCTCAGTGGCAAGTACAGGGAAAAATGGCATTTATTAGTACAGAGCAGCGCCAATCTGCTAATTTAAATTGGCAACATGATGAGCTATACAGTGACATAGTACTCACCAGTTTTATTGGCACGCGTATTTTGTCTTTAAAACAGAGTGCGCAAGGGGCCGAACTTGAATATGACGGTGATGTTTATACCGATCGTGATGCCGCTATGTTGTTATACCGTTTAACTGGCTTTTCGATTCCATTAGATAACGCCGCAAAGTGGCTAAAAGGCACTGTCGAAAACGACCAAGCCAGCTATGACGAGCAAGGCCGATTAAAAAATCTTATTTGGCAAGCACACAATGGCCAACAGTGGCAAATAACCTATTCAGATTACATTAAACAAGATGGCTATTGGCTTCCTGTAAAGTTAAGCCTTAAAAACCAAAAAATCCGTATCAAAATTCAACTTAATGATTGGCAGTTAAATTAATCATGACGCAAGTATCAACCGCCCCGCTAACGTTAATAGCGCCTGCAAAACTTAATTTATTTCTTCATATAAATGCGCGTCGTGATGACGGCTACCATGAGTTAGAAACCTTATTTACCTTTTTAGAATTTGGTGATGATTTAACGTTTACAGTGACCCATGATCCAGATATCAAAGTGACGGGTGATACAAACGGCATTGCATTAACAGACAACCTTATATATAAAGCGGCTCTCTTGTTACAACAACACTGTCGTTGCCAGCAGGGTGTTACTATCAAACTGTTAAAACGCTTGCCAATGGGCGGCGGTGTTGGTGGTGGCTCTTCCGATGCCGCCACAACTTTACTTGCGCTTAATAAATTATGGGACTGTCATTTATCTTTACACGAGTTAGCAAATTTAGGCGTGACCTTAGGCGCTGATGTCCCCGTATTTATTAATGGCCACACCGCAATTGCGCACGGCATTGGTGAGCAACTTCATAACGTCGAGTTACCAAAGCGTTGGTATTGTGTGATCCACCCAGGAGAGCATGTAAGCACCGCGAAAATTTTTACTCACCCCGATTTAAAACGCGATACACCGAAACTAAAAGCAGACTGGCAAACAGAAAATTTACGCAATGATTGTGAGGCTTTAGTTAAAAAGCTCTGCCCCGAGGTTGAAAAAGCCCTGCAGTGGTTGCTAAAATACGCCCCGTCAAAGATGACTGGTACAGGCGCTTGCTGCTTTGCTGAGTTTTCAACCGAGGCACAAGCACAGCAAGTTTTAGCCGAATTACCAGAAAAATGGACAGGGTTTGTTGCAAGTAGTGCTACAATTTCTCCTGCTCATACAGCTTTAAATGCTCACTTTGAAATGAAGTAACGTACAAGTAAATGTTAACCTGCTTTGGTGCCTACCATAGCCTGTTAGTCCCAAAATTCAGTGCCTGAGGAACCCTACCGTGCCTGACATGAAGCTCTTCGCTGGTAACGCAACACCTGAGCTAGCTCAAAAAGTTGCAAAACGTTTGTATATTGAATTAGGCGATGCTGTTGTTGGCCGTTTTAGTGACGGTGAGATCAGTGTTCAAATTAATGAAAATGTTCGTGGTTCTGACGTTTTCATTGTTCAATCAACCTGTAACCCCACTAACGATAATCTGATGGAACTTATCGTTATGGTTGATGCCCTACGTCGTGCATCCGCTGGACGTATTACCGCAGTTATTCCTTATTTTGGTTATTCGCGTCAGGACCGCCGTGTGCGCTCTGCTCGTGTACCAATCACAGCTAAAGTAGTTGCAGATTTCTTATCAAGTGTTGGTGTTGACCGCGTATTAACTGTTGACCTACACGCAGAACAAATCCAAGGTTTCTTCGACGTACCGGTTGATAACGTATTCGGTAGCCCTGTGCTATTAGAAGACATGAAAGAGCGCGACTTCGAAGACGTCGTGGTTGTTTCTCCTGATATCGGTGGTGTTGTTCGTGCTCGTGCAATCGCGAAGCTATTAAATGACACTGACCTTGCTATCATCGATAAGCGTCGCCCACAAGCAAACGTATCACAAGTAATGCATATTATTGGTGACGTTGAAGGTCGTGACTGTATCATCGTTGATGACATGATTGATACGGGCGGTACTTTATGTAAAGCAGCTGCGGCGCTTAAAGAGCATGGTGCAAAACGTGTTTTTGCTTATGCAACCCACCCAGTTCTTTCAGGTAATGCAGCACAGAACATTCGTGAATCAGTTATTGACGAAGTGATTGTTACTGACTCAATACCACTTACTGACGAGCTTAAAGCACTTGATAACATCAAAGTACTTACGCTTGCAGACATGCTTGCTGAAACAATTCGTCGTATCAGCAACGAAGAATCAATCTCTGCGATGTTTGAGCATTAATCAACAGCGCATGATATTGAAAAAAGCACCATTTGGTGCTTTTTTTGTAGCCGTTATTTATTTTCCCCACAAGGGGTGGTATGATAGCGCGCCTTTTGGCTAGGGACCTTGGTCGCAAAGGCCCTAAGACTATTAATTATTGGAGACATTATGTCAACTTATACATACAATGCAGAATTACGTACAGAAACAGGTACTGGTGCGAGCCGCCGCCTACGCCGTGAAGATAAAGTTCCTGCAATCCTTTACGGTGCTGACAAAGAAGCTGCATCTATCGTTCTTGCACACAAAGATATGATCAAAGCGCAAGAAGACGAAGGTTTCTACACACACATCCTTACTTTAAACATCGGTGGCGAGTCAGTTGAAGCTATCCTTAAAGATATTCAACGTCACCCGTTCAAGCCTAAGATCACTCACTTAGACTTCCAACGTGTAGATGCTTCTCACAAACTTCACACTAAAGTGCCAGTACACTTCATCGGTGAAGAGAAAGTAACTAAAGCAGGTAACACTGTTGTTCACCAATTAACTGAAATCGAAATCACGTGTCTTCCTAAGTCACTTCCTGAGTTCGTTGAAGTTAACGTTGCAGATTTAGTAGCTGGTGATTCAATCCACCTTTCTGACCTTAAACTTCCTTCAGGTGTTTCATCTGTTGAGCTTGCTAAAGGTGCAGATCACGATCAGTCAGTTGTTACTGTTAAAGCTAACAAAGCTGCTCCTGCTGAAGAAGCTTCAGAAGACGCTGCAGAATAATTTTTAAGGTGTACACACCTTGAATTCTATTCAAATGCTTGTGGGCCTGGCTAATCCAGGCCCCGAATACGCAAACACACGCCATAATGCAGGTGCTTGGTTCATCGAAGAACTCGCTGCACGTTATAATTGCACTCTCAAACATGATCCTAAATATCACGGCCTCACTGGCAAAGTGATTATTCAAGGCCAAGAATTTAAACTACTGATCCCTACAACTTATATGAATTTAAGTGGTAAATCGGTGAGTAGTCTTGCTAATTTCTTTAAAATTCCTGTTGAAAACATTCTCGTTGCTCACGACGAAATGGACTTAGAACCAGGCATTGCTAAACTAAAAAAAGGTGGCGGCCACGGTGGTCACAATGGTTTAAAAGACATTATTGCGAAAATGGCAAACCAAAAAGATTTTATGCGCCTTCGTATTGGCATTGGACACCCTGGTCACCGAGAAATGGTAACAGGTTGGGTGCTAGGCAAAGCTGCGAAAGACGATCAAGAAAAAATGGATGCCGCAATCGACGAAGCAGTTCGTTGCATGGAAATTCTTGCAAAAGATGGTGTGTTAAAAGCACAAAACAGACTACATTCATTTAAACCTTAATCCGTTTTAATGAAATTACACAAGGTATCTTACTATGGGTTTTAAATGTGGCATCGTTGGTTTGCCAAACGTTGGTAAATCAACATTATTTAATGCACTAACTAAAGCGGGAATCGAAGCCGCTAACTTCCCTTTCTGTACTATTGAACCAAATACGGGTGTGGTGCCAGTTCCTGATGCGCGCTTAAATGCACTAGCTGAAATCGTAAATCCACAACGCATTTTACCAACAACGATGGAGTTCGTTGATATTGCAGGCCTTGTAAAAGGCGCTTCAAAAGGTGAAGGTCTAGGTAACCAGTTCCTTGCGAATATTCGTGAAACAGATGCAATTGGTCATGTTGTTCGTTGTTTTGAAGACGAAAATATCGTCCATGTTGCTGGTACTATCGATCCAGCTGACGATATTGATGTTATTAACACCGAATTAGTACTTGCAGATATGGATAGCGCAGATAAAGCGCTTGTTCGTAATGCCAAGAAAGCAAAAGGCGGCGACAAAGACGCTAAAGAACAAAATGCAGTGTTAGAAAAAGTAAAAGCGCACCTAGATGAAGGTTTAACATTACGTTCTTTAGAACTCACGAAAGAAGAAAAAGCGGCAATTAAAACGCTTAACTTTTTAACAATCAAACCAACGATGTACATTGCGAATGTAGCAGAAGATGGTTTTGAAAATAACCCTTACCTAGATAAAGTACGTGAAATTGCCGCTGCTGAAGACGCTGTTGTAATTCCTGTTTGTGCTGCTATCGAATCTGAGTTATCTGAACTTGAAGAAGAAGATAAATTAGAATTTATGGCTGACCTAGGTTTAGAAGAACCAGGCCTTAACTTAGTGATCCGTGGTGGTTACGAGTTACTTAAATTACAAACCTACTTTACTGCAGGTGTAAAAGAAGTACGCGCATGGACCATTCCAGTAGGTGCGACGGCACCACAAGCTGCTGGTAAAATCCACACAGACTTCGAACGTGGCTTTATCCGTGCTCAAACGATCGCTTTTGACGATTATATTGAGTTCAAAGGCGAAAGCGGTGCAAAAGAAGCTGGTAAAATGCGTCAAGAAGGTAAAGAGTACATCGTTAAAGACGGTGATGTCATGAACTTCTTATTTAACGTATAAGTTCTTAAGCAACTCTATTTAAAAGGCTCGTTATTACGAGCTTTTTTATTTTCTGGGTTTACATCACGATACGCATGCTATTTTTAGCACTGCAATAGCGCCATTTTATCTCCCTACTCTTCTACTCTATATAGCTGTAAATGCATTCATGAGTTAAAAAAACTCTCAACAGAATAGTTTTTAAATTTATGATCTTAATTTTTGTATAAAAATCAAACAGATTAAAAATGAGCTTTTATTAACAATAATACGTAACATACTTTTAGAGTCGTCTTTGACCGACAAAAAAACAGCAATTTAAGTAAAATTTAACCTGTTAGCTTAATTTTAATGCAAACAAACCCTGTTAAGTGTTTTTTTGCAAAAAAGGTGTTGACGGATTTAGGTCATATCAGCATAATACGCCCCGCACTCAGCGATGAAGTGTTAACAAAAAAGATGGCTAAGTAGCTCAGTTGGTTAGAGCACATCACTCATAATGATGGGGTCACAGGTTCAAATCCCGTCTTAGCCACCATTCTTTTTGTTGCTCAATGAAGAGTTTAAAATAACTACCAGTACTTTTAGTACGAATGATGCGGGTGTGGCGGAATTGGCCGATGTCTTGATTAAGACGCTGGATTTAGGTTCCTTTATTGCAAACGCAAAAGGTATGCGGGAGTGGCGGAATTGGTAGACGCGCTGGATTTAGGTTCCAGTAACTTCGGTTGTGAGAGTTCAAGTCTCTCCTTCCGCACCATGTTCTTGATAAGAACTCAAACTATCAAGCTTTTGTTGGGATATCGCCAAGCGGTAAGGCAGCAGGTTTTGATCCTGCCATTCCCAGGTTCAAATCCTGGTATCCCAGCCACAATGGCTAAGTAGCTCAGTTGGTTAGAGCACATCACTCATAATGATGGGGTCACAGGTTCAAATCCCGTCTTAGCCACCATTCTTTCTTTAGAATGGCTCTGCAGGAGTTAAAGCTGCACTCAATAAAGAGTTTAAAATAACTACCAGTACTTTTAGTACGAATGATGCGGGAGTGGCGGAATTGGTAGACGCGCTGGATTTAGGTTCCAGTAACTTCGGTTGTGAGAGTTCAAGTCTCTCCTTCCGCACCATGTTCTTGATAAGAACCAAAACTATCAAATTATTCTTTGTTGGGATATCGCCAAGCGGTAAGGCAGCAGGTTTTGATCCTGCCATTCCCAGGTTCAAATCCTGGTATCCCAGCCACTTTCTCAAAGTGAATAAAGAATGCTCAATGAAGAGTCTAAAATAACTACCAGTACATTAGTACGAACGATGCGGGAGTGGCGGAATTGGTAGACGCGCTGGATTTAGGTTCCAGTAACTTCGGTTGTGAGAGTTCAAGTCTCTCCTTCCGCACCATGTTCTTGATAAGAACTCAAACTATCAATTATTCTTTGTTGGGATATCGCCAAGCGGTAAGGCAGCAGGTTTTGATCCTGCCATTCCCAGGTTCAAATCCTGGTATCCCAGCCACTTTCTCTACCAAGAAAGTGAATAAGAAAACTCAGGCTAAGAGTTAAAATTAGCAGACCCTATGATGCGGGAGTGGCGGAATTGGCTGGAGTCTTGATTAGACGCTGGATTTAGGTTCCATTACTTTACACTTGCATCACACTATGTGCGGGAGTGGCGGAATTGGTAGACGCGCTGGATTTAGGTTCCAGTAACTTCGGTTGTGAGAGTTCAAGTCTCTCCTTCCGCACCATGTTCTTAAGTAGAACTAAAACTCTTCAAGTTTAGCGTTGGGATATCGCCAAGCGGTAAGGCAGCAGGTTTTGATCCTGCCATTCCCAGGTTCAAATCCTGGTATCCCAGCCAACTACTTCTCTTTCTAATTTCTAATTTCTAATTTCTAATTTCTAATTTCTAATTTCTAATTTCTAATTTCTAATTTCTAATTTCTAATTTCTCCAAAATTTAATTCATTTTTATTTAGCACAAAAAAAACGGGCTAATTTTCATTAACCCGTGTTTAGTCTCTATCACTATGTGATTAACTTAATGTCCCGCTAATCGCATATTTTAAAACCCAGTTCTTTGCAGGGCCTGTGTTATTAGCAAGCTTTAAAAACTTACTGCGCACCCAGCTCAGTGGTTTTATCTTGTTTGAAAAACCAAAGTAACATGCATCCATCATGCTCATCATCAGTAAATTAGCGTGGCGGCGTTTTTTCTCGTATCGTTTTAATAACGCTTGCTGACCCACATCAGGTTGATCTGCCAAAACATCTGCCAGTGCAACGACATCTTGAAAGCCTAAGTTCACACCTTGCCCAGCGAGCGGGTTAATTGTGTGCGCCGAGTCACCGACTAAAACTAAACGGCCGTGCGAATAATCATTGGCGTGTTGGCGTGCAAGTGGAAAAACAGCATGCTCAAGCAGCTCAAAGTCGCCCGGTAGTTCAGGGAAATGCGCAATGAGCTTTGCTTTAAGTTGCTCATTCGACAATGTTTGCCACTGCTTTAAAACCGCAGCATCGTGATAACAAATTAAATTTGCATAAGGTGCCTGCATAGGTAAAAACGCGACAGGTCCGGTTGGCGTGAATTGTTGCCACGTTTTTACTTGCTGCGGGGCATCTAATTTGATTAACACGCCCATGCAATGCTGACCATATTGCCAACCCGTTACACCTAAGCCAGCTTTAGTTCGTAATTGTGACTGTCCACCGTCTGCTGCAACAACTAAATCGGCAGTATATTGGGTGTCACCATACTGTAAGGTGATTGAATCAGCCGTTTGAGTAATATCCATGATGGCTGACGTTTGCTCTATCACTTCGATGTTGTACTTGGCGAATTGCTGCCAGAGGCTTGCTTGAATTAAATTATTTTCGATTAAATGACCTAAATGCGTTTCGCCAATCTCATGGCAATCAAACAATAAATTCTCACCTTGCTGCTGGTAGGCCTCTAGTTGTTGATAAGGTGCAATGCGATTTTGTCTTAGTAACGGCATGGCACCGAGATCATCAAGTAAATTTTCTGAAAAACGATTAATAGCCGAAATGCGAATATCGACCTTACCTGAGCTAAGAATATGATCAGCATCGATAAGATGCTTTTCAATAACGGTGACATCCCTACCCTGCTTGGCCAGTTTTACAGCAGTAGCAGCACCTACCATGCCACCACCGACAACAATTACCTTATTTTTATTCATTTAGCATTCGCTCATTTGGCTATTTAAATACGCTGTAAATTGTAACGTAATTCAATAATCAGTGTCAGTGCATTTACTGCTTAAGAATTTCAAAACAGTGACTTGTTTGATTTCACACCACAAAGATAAAAACTATACTTGGATCTGTGCGGGTATCCAGCTAAAATACGCGTCCTTTAAGTCGGCATACTTGCCACTTAATCCTGTTTCTAACACATTTTTGTGTCACTACCGAATTGAAAACGAGGCTATATTTCAATGAGTAAAAAGCTGCATATTAAAACCTGGGGTTGTCAGATGAACGAGTACGACTCTCAGAAAATGGCTGATCTACTAGATGCGACTAACGGCTATCAGTTAACTGAAGAAGCCGAGGACGCTGACGTGATCTTACTCAATACCTGTTCAATCCGTGAAAAGGCACAAGAAAAAGTATTCCATCAGCTTGGCCGTTGGAAGCTATTAAAAGACGACAAACCAGAGTTAATCATTGGTGTTGGTGGTTGTGTTGCATCGCAAGAAGGTGACTCAATTCGCCAACGTGCGCCGTTTGTTGATGTAATTTTTGGCCCGCAAACATTACACCGCTTACCAGAAATGATTAAGCAAGTGCAAAGTGGCGACAGCAGCTCGGTAGTTGACGTTTCATTCCCTGAGATTGAAAAGTTCGATCGTTTACCAGAGCCAAAAGCGGAAGGCCCAACTGCATTCGTATCAATTATGGAAGGTTGCTCTAAATACTGTACATTCTGCGTAGTACCTTACACGCGTGGTGAAGAAGTAAGCCGCCCACTTGATGACGTATTACTTGAAGTTGCACAACTTGCAGAGCAAGGTGTTCGTGAAGTGAACCTACTTGGTCAAAACGTAAATGCCTATCGCGGTGAAACTCACGACGGTGAAATTTGTTACTTCTCTGATCTATTACGTTATGTGGCAGCGATTGACGGTATTGACCGTATTCGTTACACCACCTCGCACCCTGTTGAGTTTACGCCAGATATCATTGATGCGTATGCAGACGTGCCTGAGCTTGTTGATCACCTACACTTACCTGTGCAAAGTGGTTCAGACCGCATTCTTAACCTTATGAAACGTGGCCATACTGCAATCGAGTACAAATCGACAATTCGTAAGTTACGTAAAATTCGCCCTAACCTAAGCATGTCATCAGATTTCATCATTGGTTTTCCTGGCGAAAGTAAAGCGGACTTTGAAGCAACCATGAACCTTATCAATGATATTGGTTTTGATATGAGCTTTAGTTTTATCTACAGTGCGCGCCCTGGTACGCCTGCTGCTGATTTACCTGATGATGTATCAGAGCAAGAGAAAAAAGAACGTTTATACCTGTTACAAAATCGTATTACGCAAATGGCGCAGCAAATCAGCCGTCAAATGTTTGATACAGAACAACGTATTTTAGTTGAAGGCCCTTCTAAGAAGAACCCAATGGAATTACGTGGTCGTACAGAGAACAACCGAGTTGTAAATTTTGAAGGTCCACACTCTGTGATCGGTCAATTCGTTGATGTACGTATTACTGAAGCATTGCCAAATTCTTTACGTGGTGAATTAATTCGTACAGAATCAGAGATGAACTTACGCCGTGATGTGGCACCATCATCTATTTTAAGTAAGGCAGCCGAGGCAGAAGCTGCACAAGCCCCTAACGAAATTGGCGTTGCTACTTTCGTCCCGTAGGGGAAAATTTGGTGCAGGCACCGCCTGCACCCATCAATAGGAAGCTATTTTGAGTAATCAATTAAAAACTTTAGAGATTTATTTAGAACCCGCCGACAATAAACGCCTTTCATCTTTATGTGGTCCGTTTGACGAAAATATCAAACAAATTGAGCGCCGATTAGGTGTAGAAATTGCTCATCGCGATAATTTTTTCAGAGTCACTGGTAAGCTTCACTGTGCTGCAGCGAGTGTCGAAATCTTAAAAAACCTTTATGTTGATACTCAACCTGTACGTGGCCAAATTGGTGAGATAGAACCTGAAGCGGTTCATTTAGCAATTAGCGAATCAAATGCCCTAGAGCAAGATGAAAATCCAGGCGTTTATGGCAAAGACATGGTGATTAAAACCCGCCGTGGCGTAATTAAACCGCGAAACGACAACCAAGGCGTGTACATTGCAAATATTCTGCATCACGATATTACCTTTGGTATTGGACCTGCTGGTACAGGTAAAACTTACCTCGCTGTTGCAGCCGCTGTTGATGCCCTTGAGCGTCAAGAAATTCGTCGCATTCTACTTACGCGCCCTGCCGTTGAAGCTGGTGAAAAACTGGGTTTCTTACCCGGTGATTTGAGTCAAAAAATCGACCCTTATTTGCGCCCTCTTTACGACGCATTATTTGAAATGCTTGGTTTTGAGCGCGTTGAAAAACTGATCGAAAAAAACATCATAGAAGTTGCCCCACTTGCATATATGCGTGGCCGTACATTGAATGATGCCTTTATCATCCTAGATGAAAGCCAAAACACCACAGCAGAACAAATGAAAATGTTCTTAACCCGTATTGGTTTTAATTCAAAAGCGGTAATCACTGGCGATATCACCCAAGTCGATTTACCGCGCGGTGCGCGCTCAGGCCTACGCCATGCAATTGAGGTGCTAAATGATGTTGAAGCAATTAGCTTTAACTTCTTCCAATCTCATGATGTTGTGCGTCACCCTGTCGTAGCTCGTATTGTAGAGGCCTACGAGCGTAATGATGAAGCTGAGCGTTTAAAGCGAGCTGAAAAGCAACGTATTAAAGAATCACAAGCAAACCAACAAGAAGCAAACTCGTGACCGAATTAGACCTACAAATAGCCTGTGAGTTTGATAACTTACCCAGCTTTGAACAATTCCAGCTTTGGGCTGATAAAGCCCTTAGCAATTATCGTGAAGACGCTGAACTGACTATTGTGATAAGTGATGAGGCGCAAAGCCAACAGCTTAATAATGACTATCGTGGTAAAGACAAGCCGACTAATGTCTTATCGTTTCCGTTTGAAGCACCACCTGGTATTGAGTTACCTTTAGTCGGTGACTTAATCATTTGTCCGGCGATTGTTTTAGCCGAGTCAATTGAACAAGAAAAGGCCTTTCACGACCATTTTGCCCATATGGTGATTCATGGATGCTTGCATTTACTTGGATTTGACCATATAAAGGACGAAGATGCACTTGAAATGGAAAGCATAGAAAAGCAGTTACTTGCCGATCTGAACATCGCTGACCCATATCGAGACGATATTTAAATTAACGGAGCAATTAGACGCAATGAGCGACGACAACTCGCAAACTAGCCAGGGTTCTTCTGGCAAAACTTGGTTGGGCCGTATAGCCCAAATGTTGCAAGGGGAACCCCAGAATAGAGAAGAGCTGGTAGAAGTAATTGCCGATGCGCAAGAACGCGACCTTATCGACCCTGAAACAAAGGATATGATTGAAGGGGTACTGGGTGTATCAGAGCTAAAAGTGCGCGATATAATGATACCGCGCTCACAAATGGTAACCCTAGAAGTCGATACACCTCTAGAACAGCTATTACCTATGATGGTCGATTCTACGCACTCACGCTTTCCTGTCGTATGCGAAGATAAAGACCATGTTGAAGGTATTTTATTAGCTAAAGACTTATTACCATTGATCATCAATAAAGATGAGCAACTGCCTTCGCTGCGTGATTATTTACGACCAGCCGTTGTGGTGCCAGAGAGCAAACGTGTTGACACGCTCCTTAATGAGTTTCGTCAACAGCGTTACCACATGGCCATTGTAATCGATGAATATGGCGGTGTATCTGGTCTTGTGACTATTGAAGATATTCTCGAAATCATCGTTGGTGAAATTGAAGATGAGCACGATGAAAGCGAAGACCAACAAGATATTCGTCAAGTTGCAAAGCATGTTTATGCCGTGCAAGCACTGACACCGGTCGACGACTTTAACGAATACTTTAAAACAGGTTACAGTACCTCAGATGCAGATACTATTGGTGGTACTGTATTGCATGCGTTTGGCCATATGCCGAGCCGTGGTGAAACCATTGACATTGATGGTTTACAATTTAAAGTCACCAATGCGGACAATCGTCGCATCTTGCAATTGCAAATAACTATCCCTAAGGCTGATGATAACGACAGTGAAGAAACTGCTAACTAACCTAAGCCTTCTTGCAAAAGATAAAAAAGCCTGGCTCGCACTTATTGCGGGCCTCTTTTTGACCCTTAGTTACGCCCCCTTTAACCTTTGGTATATTGCTTTTATATCACTCGGTGCCCTTCTTTACTGCATTAATCCCCTTGCAAGTGGTAAGGCCGCAGCAAAACAAAGCGCCAAATATGGCTTTATCTTTGGTTTGGGCTGGTTTGGTGCAGGTATTAGCTGGGTGCATGTTTCTATTGCGACTTTTGGCGGCATGCCACTGATTGCCTCTATTTCGCTTATGGTTTTACTGTGCGCATATTTAGCCCTGTATCCTGCATTAGCCGTTTGGCTCACTACACGTCTTGCTAACGGCCCCTATAGCTTTATTTGTTGGTTACTTGCTACCGTTGCTATTACAGAATATTTACGCGGCACTTTGCTTACCGGCTTTCCTTGGCTGAGCTTTGGTTACACCCAAACAGACAGCCCGCTGAACTTTTTAGCCCCCGTGATTGGTGAGTTTGGTATCACGCTAATTTGCGTATTCATTGCCTTTTCGCTTTATCGCTTGATAAGCAAAGATATTAAACCGTTAATTATTTCTGTCGTAATACTTACAGGCTTATATTTTATCGCAAATAGCAGCCCTACAAAGTATCAAGATAAAACAATCAAAACAGTTCTCGTACAAGGTAATATTAAACAGCACTTACGCTTTGAGCCGTCAGAATTTTGGAATACCATGAGTAAATACCAAGACATGACCCGCCTGCATTGGAATGCTGATTTAATTGTTTGGCCTGAAGCCGCAGTCCCAGAGCTCGAAGCATTGGCTACTGACTATTTAACAGGTCTTGATAGCGCTGCCACATTTAATAATACGGCACTTATTACAGGTATCGTTGATTACCAATACGACACCCGTAATATTTTCAATACCCTAATCGTACTTGGTAAAAAAGAGCTGGAAGATAGCGAAGGCCACTATCAGTATTTAGCTAAAAACCGCTATCAAAAGCATCAGTTATTGCCGATTGGTGAATTTGTGCCATTCCAAGAATTACTGCGCCCAATCGCACCATTATTTGATTTGCCTATGTCATCTTTTACCCGCGGCGATGAAGTGCAAAATAATTTACGGGCAAATGGCTTAAATATTTTACCGGCTATTTGCTATGAAATTGCTTTTTCTGAGTTGGTTCGTGGTAATTATCGCAGTGACTCTGACATTTTGTTCACGGTCAGTAACGATGCGTGGTTTGGTGATTCGCATGGCCCACATCAGCACATGCAAATAGCGCGTATGCGCGCCCTTGAATTACAGCGCCCGCTAATTCGAGTGACCAACAATGGCATTAGCGCCGTTTACGACCCTATTGCTAAATCGCAATTAGCTATGCCGCAATTTAAAGCCGATGTACTCGAGGCAAATATTACGCTTATCAAAGGCGATAGTATTTATAGCCAATACGGCAATTTGCCAGTATGGGCTATAGTGATATTGCTCAGTGCTGCTGGTGTGATTGCAAGATTCAAAAAGTAACCATTAAAAAGGCTTCATGATGAAGCCTTTTTTGTGTTTTAAGATTCTATCTTTATCAACTCGACATCAAATATCAGTAATGAGCCAGCTGGAATACTACCAACGCGCTTACGCCCGTAAGCAAGCTGCGGCGGGATATAAAAGGTGAATTTATCCCCTTCGCTCATTAACTGTAAACCCTCAGTCCAACCGGCAATCACTTGGTTTAAACCAAAGCTAATTGGCGAGTTACGTACTACTGAGCTATCAAATACGCTGCCATCCATAAGCGTACCATGATAATGCACTTTAACCTTGCTAGTAGCATTGGGTTTTTCGTCATTCCCTGCGCTTTGCTCTATTTTGTATTGCAAACCTGAGGCTGTTTCGTGTACATCATCAGCTTTACTGTTATTCGCTAAAAAATCAGCAGCGAGTTTTTCATTTTCAAGGGCTTGTAGCTTAGCCTTTTTGCTATTTTTAAAAATTAAGAAACAAAAAATACCAATAATCAGTAAAAGTATTAAATTAATCATTCCGCGTCCTTCTCATCATTATCGCCATTAACGATATCTGCAATATTGGCAAGCCTAGCAAGTGCCAGCGCATTGATAGAATCATCGGTATAGCCCTGCTCTGTCATTTCGCCAGCTTCTTTTTCCATTAATAAACTCAACGCTTGATCTACTGTTTCAACGGCATAAATATTAAAACGACCTTTTTCAACAGCGTCGAGCACTTCATTATCAAGCACTAAATTCACTTGGTTAGATTTAGGAATAATCACCCCTTGCTCACCGGTCAAGCCACGCATTTTACATAACTTAAAGAAGCCTTCGATCTTCTCGTTCACACCACCAATTGATTGCACGTCTCCGTGTTGGTTGATAGAGCCAGTTAATGCAATTGATTGGCTAATAGGTAAGTTCGTTATTGCTGATATAAGCGCACACAACTCCGCCAGTGACGCGCTATCACCGTCGATATAGCCATAGCTTTGTTCGATTGCGATATTAGCACTGAGCGTCAAACTAAATTGCTGAGCGTATTTATTACCTAAGTAACCGGTTAATAGCATCACCCCTTTTGAGTGAATTGCTTTACCCAGCTCTGCTTCGCGCTCAACGTCAATCACACCATCAGCACCTGCATAAACAGTGGCTGTAATGCGTGCTGGTGTACCAAATGAAGTATCACCAATATGCAGTACAGTTAAACCATTCACTTTACCCACGGCATGACCTTCAGTGGCAATTAAAATTTGCCCCTCTTTGATATCACTTAGCATGGTCTCAGAGATTTGCCCTGTGCGGTATTGTTTCCCAACAATAGCCTCATCAATATGATGAGCATCTATTACAGTTTGGCCATCCTGCTTTGCATAGAAGCTCGCTTCTGCCACTAATTCTAGTACATCAGCAAAACGCGCAGAGAGCTTGTTATGATGCTCTGCTTGGCGGTAGCTAAACTTAAGCAAACGCGCCATAGCGGCTTCGTTTGTCGTGCAATGTAATGTTTGCTGACAGTATTCAGTCACCTTAGTAATGAACTGATATTGCAGTTTATCGCTACTTGGCAAGTAATAATCAAAGTCAGCCAGTACACGAAACAGCTCAGCAAACTCTTCGTCGTACTCACCAATGGTATAATAAAGGTCTCGTGAGCCTAAAAGCACTATTTTTACATCAAGAGGAATAAGCTGCGGACGTAGCGTAAAACTACTTCCTACGGAGCTGTCTTGATAGGGTAAGTCGTTTTTGATTTGATGCGTTTTTAAAGACAGTTTAAGTCCATCCCATACTTGTGGGTTAGCCATAACTTTCTCTGCATCCATAATCAAGTAACCGCCATTCGCACGGTGCAGTGCTCCTGGTTGGATTGAACGGTAACTGGTGATAAGCGAACCTTGTGAGGTTGCATATTCAATTTTACCGAAAATATTGCCAAAGGTTGGATTCGGTTCATACACCACAGGGGCAGCATCACCTTCTTTGTACTCCACCAGAATATTTGGCGCAAAGAAGTCAGTTAGCATGCCTTTACGGTCAAAGTCCTCTTTGTTTTCATCGTTGTCATCATCGTCAAGCCACTCAAGTACCGCATCGATGATTTCTTCGCGAATGTCTTTTAAGTAACGCAGAACACCAATATGTGTAGCATATTTATGCTCAAGTGCTTTAATCAAGGGTTTAGTAGCAAGCTCTGCGGTTGATTTTTTTAAGTTACGTAATTTTTCTGAGGATTCACGTTTCCAGCGTGGTAGCTCAATTAGCGCTTCTATTAACGCATCTTCAAGCTTTTCAATGACCTCATAAAACTCGTCTCGAAGTGGCTCATCAAGAGATGAAAATTCTGTATCACTGAGCTGTTTGCCATTAACTAAAGGCGCAAAACCAACAACGCCATTTTCTTCAATCAACGCTACACTTTGCTCAAGAGCTGCAATTTCCACGGCAGTGATTGCGGCATCGTAAGTATCGGTAAATTCACGGTCGATTGATTTTTTTTTGCGCTGATAACCTGGATTGTCAAATGCAGCAGGAAATGTATCAAGTACTTCATCTATAAATGAATCTATATCATCAGCTAGTTGCTTGCTCTGCCCTGCTTGCATAAACATTGCTATTGGTTCGCGATGATCATCATAATTATTAACATACAGCCACTCATTTGGCGTTGGGCGCTCTTTAGAATGAGTTGTTAATTTGTCTTTAACAAGAGTAAAGCGGCCAAGTGCGGCTTCCCCCATCACATACACATTGTAACCAGGTAACTCCATACCTAATGAGAAATCAAGCGCACTTTGAGCTCGTTGTTGACCAATAAACGTGAGTGTTTCTGGATAGGGATTTTTCATGCAAGTGGCTACATGATTGTCGGCAATTTCAGGTGCCAATGCGCTAACAGGTAGAGGGATCAGTTTTTTTGTCATTCTAACTTCTTATTTCCCAGCGTTAGCTGGGCATTATAGGTAACGCCCAGCCCAAGCCTGCGTTACTGATTAAGGTTGTAATGCCTTACGGCTAAAGTAAATACCACCACACTCAATACATGGGGTAATTTGCGTAGCATGGTAAACATCGTAACTATGCTGGCAATTTTTACATACTAATGTGCCCATGGCTATCCATTCTCCCTGATGATAGACGCCATTGTGTTTAAAATCTTGATTTAGTGCATGCCATTCAAGTTGCGTTTTGTCTTCGATGTGCGATAACTCGTACCATAGAGACTCTTTTAATTCCATCCATGCCAAGGAATCATAATGGTGATCGTTTTCTTTAATGTGATCGATATCGCGCTTTAAATAGTCACGATATTGATGAAGTTTTTCTTGTCCTAAGTCTTTGAGTGCTTGCTCTGATTCAACAAACTTATCCATCGCATCTTTTAGCTCGTTGTCTTTAACATCCTTTAGCCATTCGCTTAAGTCTTTAAGCCATGATTTATAATCTGCCATCGTTTACTCCTTCAAAAATGATGAAAAATCAGTACTTACTATAGTCAAGTATAGGTTAACCTGCCCTGAAAGTGAGAATTTCATAAAAGCCCTTATTTGCCGCTGTGATTAGCGTGTATTTTGAGTTATCCTTATCGACAATTTTTTATTAATCTGCAAGAAGTCTGGAATCGTAGATGCAAGAGCAATATAACCCGCAAGACATAGAGTCAAAAGTACAAGCCTACTGGGAAGAAAACCAAGTATTTAAAGTCACTGAAGATGAGAGCAAAGAAAAGTATTACTGCCTATCTATGTTCCCATACCCAAGCGGCCGACTCCACATGGGTCACGTTCGTAACTACACCATTGGTGACGTAGTATCTCGCTTCCAACGCTTGCAAGGCAAAAACGTAATGCAACCTATGGGTTGGGATGCGTTTGGCCTACCCGCTGAAAATGCAGCAATCAAAAACAACACTGCACCTGCAAAGTGGACGTATGAAAACATCGATTACATGCGTGACCAGTTAAAGCAATTGGGCTTTGGTTACGATTGGGATCGTGAAATCGCTACATGTCACCCAGAATATTACAAGTGGGAACAATGGTTCTTCACTAAGCTTTACGAAAAAGGCTTAGTATATAAAAAGATGTCAACAGTAAACTGGGATCCAGTTGACCAAACAGTACTTGCTAACGAACAAGTAATTGATGGTCGTGGTTGGCGTTCTGGTGCCATTGTTGAGCAAAAAGAAATTCCACAATGGTTCATCAAAATCACTGATTATGCACAAGAGCTATTAGACGATTTAGACAAACTTGATCACTGGCCTGAGCAAGTTAAAACCATGCAGCGTAACTGGATTGGTCGTTCTGAAGGTTTAGAAATCGAATTCAAGCGTGCTGACAACGAAGATACATTCAGTGTTTATACAACGCGCCCAGATACCTTTATGGGTGTGACGTATGTTGCTGTTGCAGCCGGTCACCCAATTGCACAAGAAGCCGCTAAAAACAGTGACGCTGTAGCAATGTTTGTTGATGAGTGTAAAAACACGAAAATCGCTGAAGCAGACATGGCAACCATGGACAAAAAAGGCATTGCAACTGGCTTTTATGCAATTCACCCATTAACGGGTAAGCAAGTACCTATTTGGGTTGCTAACTTTGTATTAATGGATTACGGCTCAGGCGCTGTAATGGCAGTACCTGCACACGACCAACGTGACTTTGAATTCGCATCAGCGTATGGCCTTGAGATTGCTCAAGTAATCGCACCAGCTGCAGGTTCTGAAGAAACGGTTGATTTAGACAATCAAGCATTTACTGAAAAAGGCGTGTTAGTTAACTCTGGTGAGTTTGACGGTCTTGAGTTTGAAGCAGCGTTTAATGCCGTTGCAGACAAACTAGAAGCGCTGGGTGTAGGTGAGCGTAAAGTTAATTTCCGTCTACGTGACTGGGGTGTTAGCCGTCAGCGTTACTGGGGTTCTCCAATCCCAATGTTAAGCGACGAAAATGGTGATGAGCTTGCAGCAACAGAAGACATGCTACCAGTTCGCTTACCAGAAGACGTAGTAATGAATGGTGTGACTTCACCAATCAAAGCTGATCCTGAGTGGGCTAAAACAACTGTAAATGGCGCGCCTGCATTCCACGAAACAGATACCTTCGATACCTTCATGGAGTCGTCTTGGTACTACGCGCGTTACTGTAGCCCACGTTTTGACGAAGGCATGATTGAACCAGGTGCTGCAAATTATTGGTTACCAGTAAACCAATACATTGGTGGTATTGAGCATGCGATCTTGCACTTACTTTACTCGCGTTTCTTCCACAAGTTATTACGTGACTTTGGCCTAGTAAACTCAGATGAGCCATTTGAGCGCTTACTATGTCAAGGCATGGTATTAGCTGATACTTTCTATCGTAAAGATGAGAAAGGCGGTGATATCTGGATTTCACCAACTGATGTACAAACTGAAACAGACGACAAAGGTCGTGTTGTTAAAGCGTGGCACAAAGAAGATGGTGAGCCGGTATTCTCTGCAGGCATGAGCAAAATGTCGAAATCGAAAAATAACGGTATCGACCCGCAACAAGTTATTGCCCAGTACGGTGCAGATACAGTGCGTTTATTCATGATGTTCACAGCACCACCAGAGCAAACTCTTGAGTGGTCTGATTCAGGTGTTGAAGGTGCAATGCGTTTCTTAAAACGTATTTGGAAATACGCGGTTGATGTTGAAACTGTGGGCTACCAAGCGCTTGATAAATCTGCATTAAATAGCGACCAAAAAGTACTTCGTCGTGAACTACATAAAGCCATTGCAAAAGTGACTGATGACGTTGAGCGTCGTCAAACATTCAACACCGCAATTGCCGCAATCATGGAAATCTCGAACAAGTTACTTAAAGCACCACTTGCTGATAAGCAAGATGTGGCAATTGCTAACGAAGCACTTGAAGCATTACTTATCATGCTTGCGCCTATCACGCCGCATATGTGTCACCAGTTATGGCAAGATCTTGGCAAAGAAGGTGACATCTTAGATGCAGCTTGGCCAACAGTTGATGAGTCAGCACTTGTTGAAGATGAGAAGCTAATCATCGTACAAGTTAACGGTAAGCTACGTGCTAAGTTAACAGTGCCTGCAGATGCAACCAAAGAGCAAGTTGAAGCATTAGCATTTGCTGAAGAAAACGTGACTAAGTTCACAGATGGCGTAACAGTTCGTAAAGTTATTTACGTACCTGGTAAGCTACTTAACGTGGTTGCCAACTAAGATGGCAGCGCTTCATGCACTTAAAAACGGACTAGCCCTTGCGCTAGTCTGTTTGCTACTAACAAGTTGTGGCTTTCATTTAAAGAAAGCCTCAAACTTACCTGACGATTTAAAAGTCATTTCACTGGTGGGTGATGATGAAAAGTCGGCCTTATTCGAGTTAGTGGAAAAAGAGCTGATTGCCAGTAAAGTTGACCTTCAGCATGGCGATCGATTATTGCCGGAGCTAACAATTCACAGAGATCGCTTAGAACGTCAAATCCTATCGTTATTCGACAATGGCCAAGTTGCAGAATATGAACTGGCCTACAGTGTTAGTTACACACTTAAGCGACCTGGTCAGCAAGCTATTAATCAAAACTTCGAGCTGTATCGTAATTACCAAGACGACCCTGATAATGCTCTTGCAAAAGCGAAGGAGCTTGACTTGCTATTAAGCGAGATTCGTAAGCAAGCGAGTCGTCGAATTGTACGAGAGTTATCACAACTGTAATGCGTTGCTATGCAAACCAGCTACCTAGCCAGTTAAAAAAAGGCCTTGCGCCTTTTTACATGGTGTTTGGTGAAGAGCCCTATCAAATTACACAGTGCATCATGCAAATTCGTCAAACGGCCAAACAACAAGGCTTTGACGAAGTTATTAAATTTACGCTAATGCCTGGCTTTGATTGGCAAGAAATTATTGCCCAATATCAAAGTATGTCGTTATTTAGTGCTCGTACTTTAATCGAGTTTGACTTAAACGAGCAAAAGCCTGGAACACAAGGCAGCCAAATATTTAAACAGCTCGTAGAGCTTGTCAATCCAGACACTATTTTAGTGCTAAAAGGGGCTAAAGCCGGTCAAGACATTCAACGTAGCGCGTGGTTTAAAGCACTTGATAAACAAGGTGTATTTGTACCTTGCTACCCGCTGACGGGGAATCACTTAAGTCGCTGGCTAGATGAGCAGTGTGACAGTTTAAACCTAAACCTGCACAACAATGCAAAGCAAAGCTTAATTGATGCCACTGAAGGAAACCTGCTTGCTTGCCATCAAGAACTTGAAAAACTATCGCTACTGTATGGAAGTGATTTAGTCGATCAACAAGCTGTGATGCAAGGACTACTCAATCAATCTAAGTTTGATATTTTCGATTTAAGTCATGCTCTTTTACAAGGTCAGTCTGAACAAGTCGTTAAAATTATGAGCAAACTTGCTGATGACAACACGGAAGCCATGAGTATCTTTTGGGCTATTAATAAAGAAGCAGCAAGTTTATTGGCAATGCAACACGGGCGATTAAATGGTGCCAATATGGCTGATTTATACAAGCAGTTTAATATTTGGAAAAACCAACAAGCAACGACTCAACAAGCCCTAAACCGCCTTAATATTAAAGCTCTTGAACAAATCACTAAACACCTAGCGCAGTTTGATGCCGCTTATAAGCAAGGGAATCTAGTCGCACCTTATCAAGCATTAACACATATATGTTTAGTGTTTTGTCAGCCTGTCGAAATGGCACTACCTTGCCATCCAGCATTCGGCTAAGCGTGGTGATTGATGATTGCTATTTTTGGTGGCACATTTGACCCAATCCATCTAGGTCATATTAATATGGCTGAGCAATGTGTTCAGCAATGCAGCTTAAACACGCTTTATTTTATGCCCTGCGCAATACCTGCCCACAAAGCTAAGCCAGGTATAAGCGATGAGCACCGCATTAATATGCTCAAACTCGCGATTGAAAACAATCCACATTTTGCCATTGATTACCGAGAACTTAATCGAGATGGTGCGTCTTATTCACTGTTGAGCTTGCAAGAGCTGCGTGCAGAAAACCCAGCAGCGCCAATTATGTTCTTAATTGGAATGGATTCATTCAATAACCTAGATAAATGGTTTAAATGGCAAGATATTGTCAAGCTATGTCATATTGTGGTCTACCAACGTCCTGGGCAACACTGCCAAGTAACCGGTGAACTGGCTGATTATAAAACACACGCTGAAACGGATGACCTTCACCAACTAGCGCACAACCATGCAGGTAAGCTGTTCTTTTTAAATGGCTTACAAGTTGATGCCGCATCCAGTAAAATCAGAAAAAAACTACTTTTAGATGATGACATGACGGAACTTTTACCACACAGCGTCAGTCAATACATTGCGCAGCATCATCTTTACCAAACAGATGAATAAATAGCGGTTGCGTGATAAAATAACAAATTACGATAATTTAATTTTGAGAAAACACTTTGGATTCTAAACAACTACTCGCCTTTGCCCTTGATAAAATCGACGATATGAAAGCTCGTGATGTGGTACAACTCGATGTTCGTGGTAAATCTGATATTACTGACTATATGTTAGTGTGCTCTGGTAACTCTAAGCGTCACGTACAATCAATTGCCGATCACGTTGCCAAAGAGGCGCGTCACGCGGGTGAAGAGCCGCTTGGTTATGAAGGCCAAAACGAAGGCGAATGGGTACTTGTTGACCTAGGTGATGTTGTTGTACACGTAATGCAAGATCAAACACGTGACTTCTATGATCTAGAGAAACTTTGGGGTTAACCCTTAGCAAGAACATAGGTACGCATTTTGAAGATACAATTGATTGCTGTTGGCACAAAAATGCCAGCATGGGTTGAAACCGGATTTACAGAGTATCAACGCCGTTTTCCGCGTGATATGCCACTTGAACTTGTTGAAATACCAGCAGGAAAGCGTGGTAAAAATGCGGATATCAAACGTATTTTACAACTCGAAGGTGAAAAAACCTTGGCGGCTATTCCAAAGGGTAACCGTATTGTTACCTTGGAAGTAACCGGTAAACCAATGGATACGCATCAACTCGCTAAGAGTATGGAGAAGTGGCAACTTGATGGCCGTGATGTTAGCTTGTTAATTGGCGGCCCTGAAGGCTTAGCACCTGAATGTATCGCAGCCTCTGAACAAAAGTGGTCACTATCAAACCTAACACTACCGCACCCTTTAGTGCGTATTATTGTTGCCGAAAGCCTTTACCGTGGCTGGAGCTTGAATAACAACCACCCTTATCATCGCGAGTAGTAAAACCAATGCGAAAACACAGACCCACGATTCGAGACCACTCGGCTGAAGCAAACTTATTTGCTCGCCGAGCATTTGTGGGTTTTGTGTTTGTTACCCTGCTAATTGGTGTCTTATTATCAAATTTATATAACATACAGGTAATTGATCACCAAGATTACCAAACTCGTTCGAACGATAATCGTATTAAAGTCATTCCGATTGCGCCCAATCGTGGCCTTATCTATGACCGAAATGGGGTATTACTGGCCGAAAACAAACCAGTTTACAATCTTGAAGTGATCCCTGAAGATGTCGACGACCTCGATAAAGCGCTCACAGCTGTTCAACAGATTATCGATATCAGTGAGCAACAAAAAGCTGACTTTTTAGATGATATAAAGCATAACCGTCGCTTTAAAAGCCAAGTACTAAAATCACGATTAAATGAAACCGAAGTAGCAAAGTTTTCGGTAAATCAGCATAAATTTCCGGGGTTTAGTATTGAAGCTCGCCTCGCTCGCTACTACCCATATGGTGATACCCTCACCCATGCCTTAGGTTATGTTGCTAAGCTTAATAAAAAAGAGCTTACAAAACTCGAGGCGGAGGATCAGGCGACTAACTACCGTGCAACGCACGACATTGGTAAGCTGGGTATCGAAAAGTATTACGAAGAACTCCTGCATGGTATGGTTGGCTCACAACGTGTTGAAGTAAATAACCGTGGTCGAGTAATTCGTACTCTTAGCCTTACCCCACCAGAGCCTGGCCATGATTTAGTGCTTACCCTCGATATAGGTTTACAGCAAATTGCCCAACATGCCTTAAAAGATATGCGGGGTGCGGTTGTTGTGCTTGATGCCAAAGATGGCGGAGTATTGGCGCTATACTCAAATCCAAGCTACGACCCTAACTTGTTTGTGCATGGTATCAGTAGCAAAGATTACAAAGAATTACTAAACCCTGATCGACCACTTATAAATCGTACAACCCAAGGCCGGTATGCCCCTGCATCAACAGTGAAGCCACACATGGCTATTTTGGCATTGGAAGAAGGGCTGGTCACCGAGCAAACAAAAATTTGGGACCCTGGCTTTTTCCAAATACCTAATGTTGAACACAAATGGCGTGACTGGAGACGTTGGGGCCATGGTCATGTCGATGTTTACAAAGCCATTGAAGAGTCATGTGATACCTACTTTTACGATGTAGCTTACCGATTAGGCATCACAAAAATCAGTGACTTTATGACTCAATTTGGCTTTGGCGAGCTCTCGGGTATTGATATTCATGAAGAAACAACGGCAATTATGCCATCCAAAGAATGGAAAGAAGCCCGTTTCAGAGAATCGTGGTGGCGAGGCGATACAATTTCAGTGGGTATCGGACAAGGATATTGGACTGCCACTCCGATGCAAATAGCCAATGCAACTAACATTTTGGTGAACCGTGGTTTGGACCACCCTCCTCATCTTGTTCAAGTAGCCAAAAAAGAAAACGAAGTAACGCAAATCAATAATGATGAAAAGCCACCTGTGGTACTTAAAGATCCACATCACTGGCAAATTGCACTTGATGCGATGCACAACACCGTACATAAAGTAACAGGGACAGCCCATAAAGCATTTAAAGGGGCGACTTATGACCCTGCTGGCAAAACGGGAACCGCACAAGTTGTCAGTATTGCACAAGGTGAGCGTTATGACGCTAAGTCATTAAAAGAGCGCCAACGTGATAACGCGATTTATATTGGTTTTGCACCCTATAATGACCCACAAATTGTTGTTTCTGTGGTCGTAGAAAATACTGGTGGTGGTAGTACCGTTGGTGCGCCAATCGCCCGCCAGTTAATGGATTACTATTTTTCGGCTAACCCAATTCAAACAGCTCAAAGTGACGCGCCATGATCCCATTAAATAAAAAACGCTCTATTTGGCAGCGCCTTCACCTCGATTTACCACTTCTTATAGCCCTTATGGCTATGATGGTGGCGAGTCTTGCTATCGTATACAGCGCCAGTGGCCAAGACTCGGCGATGATGATTCGTCATGCAACCCGTATGTTTGGTGCAGTGCTAGGTATGTTTATTCTTGCTCAATTTTCACCTAATACATTAAAAAGCATGGTTATACCCCTTTATTGTGTGGGGCTTCTGATGCTGGTTGGTGTTTTGCTATTCGGCGTTAGCTCAAAAGGTGCTCAGCGTTGGCTTGATTTGGGGGTAACTCGATTTCAACCGTCTGAATTAATGAAAATAGCCGTTCCTATGATGGTTGCATGGTATATCGGGCGTAACCACTTACCACCGAGAGTCATCCACCTAATTATTGGTTTTGCGATCGTGATGGTACCAACCGTCTTAATAAAAGAGCAACCTGACTTAGGTACCTCGATTTTAATTGCCAGTTCTGGCATCTTTGTGTTGTTTTTGTCTGGTTTAAGTTGGCGCTTGATTGGTTTTTTTAGTGCAACCATCGCGCTCGCTGCATGGCCATTTTGGCATTACGGAATGCACGACTACCAACGCCAACGGGTGCTCACGTTTTTAGATCCTGAAAGTGACCCTCTTGGTTCTGGCTACCACATAATTCAGTCAAAAATAGCCATTGGTTCTGGTGGTATAGAAGGAAAAGGTTGGCTGCAAGGTACACAATCACAACTCGAGTTTTTACCAGAAAGACACACTGACTTTATCTTTTCAGTACTCAGTGAAGAGTTTGGTCTTTTTGGTGTTTGCTTACTGCTTTGCATGTACCTATTTATCATAGGTCGCGGACTCTACATTGCTGTTAATGCCCAAGATGCATTTGGTAAACTTCTAGCGGGAGCGCTCACGTTAACCTTTTTTGTTTATGTATTTGTAAATATTGGCATGGTATCGGGTTTACTCCCTGTAGTGGGTGTTCCCTTACCATTAATTAGTTACGGTGGCACATCGATGGTAACCCTGATGGCCGGATTTGGTATTATTATGTCCATCGCTACCGATAAAAGGATGCTTTTAAAATAATGATAAACCGCGTGAACCTTCTATTTATTGTTTTAATGTGTGTGTTGCTAACAGCATGTAGCTCTTCTTCACAACGAGGCAGGTATGCAATGGAACATGATGCTGCTCCGCTGCGTAAGCCTACAGAGCTTGAAATGCAAGATGCCGTCGTCACACCTGTAGTGAAAAGTGCAAGTGCTGGTCGTCCTTATGAAGTACTAGGTAAACGCTACACACCTATGCTTGATGAAACCGGTTATTCTGAGGAAGGTATAGCGTCGTGGTACGGGCGAAAATTTCATAATTACCACACCTCTAACGGCGAAATATACGATATGTTTGCTATGTCTGCCGCTCATAAAACGCTGCCTTTACCCAGTTTTGCTCGTGTGACTAATCTAGATAATGGTAAATCGGTAATCGTACGAGTAAATGATCGCGGCCCTTTTCATGATGACAGGTTAATTGACCTGTCCTATTCAGCCGCTTACAAGCTAGGCTATTACACAAAAGGTACAGCGCGTGTTAAGGTTGAAGCAATTACACTTGCCGATTCTGCCCCACGTCTAAGTTACATACAGGTTGCTGCAGGCAGTACACTTGCTAACGTCGAAGCTCTCGCGTTTCAATTGCGTCAGCAATACCATGTACCAACAAATATTGTTGAAAAAGACGGAATTTATCGTTTGCGACTCGGTCCAATCAAAGATGCTGCGGAAGCACAAACTGTCTTGAACAAATTAAAACAAAACCAATTTCAGAACGCGTTCTTGCTTTACAGTGAGTAAGACCTTTAGAATAGGTTAACGCGACATGTTTAACTTTAACCATTAATGAGTATGATGAAATCTATAAAATATAAAATCTTAAGTGGCGTTTGTGGCCTTGTTTGCACTGCTAGCGTTTTCTCTGCAACAGCCCAAATCATCCCTGCCCCACCTCAAGTTAATGCGAAAGGTTACTTCTTGGTTGATTTCACCACCGGTAAAGTGATCGCAGAAGGCGAAGCCGATACCAAATTGGCGCCTGCAAGTTTAACCAAAATGATGACCAGTTATGTAATTGGTACTGAAATTAAAGCAGGTAACATATCACCTACAGATATGGTTACTGTAAGTGAAAAAGCGTGGGCAAAGAATTTCCCTGAATCATCAAAAATGTTTATCGAAGTTGGTAAACAGATCAGTGTTGACGATCTTAACCATGGCATCATCATTCAATCTGGTAACGATGCCTGTGTAGCAATGGCCGAGCATATTGCTGGTAGTGAAAGTGCATTTGCTGATTTAATGAATGCTCATGCTGAAAAATTAGGTATGACTAACAGCCACTTTATCAACAGCCATGGTTTAGATACAACTGAGCATTTCACAACTCCACGCGATATGGCGACACTGGGCGCTGCACTTATTCGTGACGTACCTGATGAATACGAAGTGTATGCTAAAAAATCATTCACTTATAATGGCATTAAACAATATAACCGTAACTCATTGTTATGGGATGAGAGCATGAATGTTGATGGCATCAAAACTGGCCACACATCAGAAGCGGGTTATAGCTTAGTGAGCTCTGCGACTAAAGACGATATGCGTTTAATTGCTGTCATTATGGGCGCAGAAAGTGAGCGCGCACGTAAAGTTGAAAGTAAAAAATTACTTAACTACGGTTTTCGCTTTTTCGAAACAATTACACCGTACAAAGCTGGCGATAGCTTCGCTGAGCAACGTATTTGGATGGGTAACAAAGAAAATGTATCTTTGGGTATTTTAGAAGATACACCGATTACGATCCCTCGTGGTCAACGTAAAAATTTAAAAGCAAACTTTGAGCTTGATAAAACCTTAGAAGCACCGCTTGAAAAAGGGACAAAAGTAGGTACTTTATTTTTACAGCTTGAAGGTGAAGAAATCGCGCAATATCCACTAGTTACACTAGAGGAAGTAGCAGAAGGTAGCTTCTTTAGCAAAATTTATGATTACCTACGTTTACAAATAATGTAATAACGAATAAAAGATTATAAACGCCTTGCATCGCAAGGCGTTTTTTTTTGCCTGAAAAATGATAGAATGCGCCCCATATCAGTCGCGCTGGGTCGAGTGCGTCATAACCTAGTTTGCTTAACGCCAAGAAATGGCCGAGAAAATCTCTATTAAGCACACTCACTGTTTGAGGAGTCACCGTCGTGGTTCAACCTGTTAAAAATACTAAGTTTGATGAGTATTTAGACTTCCCTTGCCCATTTACATTTAAAATCATGGGCTTAGCAAATGTAAACTTGACAGATCAAGTCTTAGAAAAGCTGCAACCTATTGCACCAGGTGATTACGCACCTAAAGTAAAGCCAAGCAGCAAAGGTAATTACGAATCAGTAACGCTTGTTGCAACGGTCACAAGCAAAGAGCACATTGAAGAAATCTATAACGTGATCAGCAACATCGATGACGTACGTCATATGCTATAGGCTGATTACGGAGTAAGTCGTGAGCGAAAGAGAATTAATCGTTCGTCAGTTAGGTCGTCAGCGTTACATGCCTATTTGGCAAAAAATGCAATCTTTTACTGATACTCGTGATGAACATACCGCGGATGAAATCTGGTTAGTAGAACACGAACCTGTATTTACACAAGGCCAAGCAGGTAAAGCAGAACACTTGCTAAACACGGGTGATATTGAAGTTATTCAAGTGGATCGTGGTGGCCAAGTTACCTATCACGGTCCAGGCCAACAAATGATGTACGTGCTGTTTAATTTACGTCGTTTAAATATTGGTGTGCGTGAACTCGTCACTTGGTTAGAAGAGTGTATTATAGATACGCTTAAAGATTATGATATTGATGCTTACGCCAAAGCCGATGCACCGGGTGTCTACGTAAACGATAGTAAAGTGGCCTCACTTGGCCTTCGCGTTCGTCGCGGCTGCTCTTTCCACGGTTTAGCACTGAATGTAAACATGGATTTAGCGCCTTTTTTACGGATCAATCCATGCGGCTATGCAGGTATGAACATGGTGCAAACAACCGACTTACATGGCCCACAAAACCTCGAGCAAGCAGGTGCAGGGCTTGTAAAACACATGATTAAAAAGCTTAATGCTACTGTGGTTAAGCACACTGAAGGGTTTGAAAACGAATGAATAAACCAGTCAAAATGGAACCAGGCGTAAAACTGCGTGATGCAGAGAAAATGGCGCTGATCCCAGTTAAAGTTTTACCAACTGAAAAAAACGAGATGTTGCGTAAGCCAGAATGGCTAAAAATTCGCTTACCAAAATCAACCGAACGTATTGATGGCATTAAACAAGCTATGCGTAAGCATGGTTTACACTCAGTATGTGAAGAAGCATCGTGCCCTAACCTATCTGAATGTTTCAACCACGGTACTGCGACCTTTATGATTCTAGGTGCAATTTGTACACGTCGCTGTCCATTCTGTGATGTTGCACACGGCCGTCCATTAAAGCCTGATGCAGCAGAGCCAGAGAAACTGGCACTGACTATCAAAGATATGAAGCTAAGCTACGTTGTAATCACATCGGTTGATCGCGATGATTTACGCGACGGTGGTGCACAACACTTTGCTGATTGTATTCGCGAGATTCGTAAGCATAACCCTAAGATCACGATTGAAATCCTTGTGCCTGATTTCCGTGGCCGTATGGACCGTGCTCTTGATATCTTAATTGAAACACCACCTGATGTATTCAACCATAACCTCGAGACTGCACCACGTTTATACAAGCTAGCTCGTCCAGGAGCTGACTATAAATGGTCGCTTGAGCTATTACGCCGTTTTAAAGAAGCACACCCTAATGTGAAAACAAAGTCTGGCTTGATGGTAGGTTTAGGTGAAGAAATTAGCGAGATTGAAGAAGTGCTACGCGACCTTCGCGAAAATAACGTTGATATGCTAACTGTAGGTCAATACCTGCAACCGTCTAAACACCATCTAGCAGTAAAGCGTTACGTGCCACCAGCAGAGTTTGATGCTTTAAAAGACTATGCAGATGAGATTGGCTTTACGCATGCTGCCTGCGGCCCGTTTGTTCGCTCAAGCTATCATGCTGACCAACAAGCAGCTGGTAAAGAAGTAAAATAATACGCCAGTATATAAAACTAAAAAAGGCCGCGATATTTTATAATTCGCGGCTTTTTAGTTGATTAATATTCTCTTCTTCTCTGAGCATTGCAAACTGCTCATGAGCGTATAGTTTCACAAGTTCAGCTTCAGAGATGGGCGTTATAGCCGACACACTCTGCAAAATCATAGAGGGAAACACGTGCTTAAAAACATACCCAACACGTTCAATGTGAAATTCTGAACTGACTAAAATTAACTTTTGAATGCCCGCTGCTTCTAAAATAGGTTTTGCAAGTGTCGCATCTTCTAACGTAAACCGGCTGGGTGCATTATCTAAAAAAACTTTTTCAGCAACACCTAAGCTCATTAAATATCGTTGCGTTAAATAACCATGTGGGTGAGCACTGAGATTAAAACTACCGTAACCCCCAGTACATAAAATATAGCTACCTGGGTTATTTAAATACACCTCGAATGCTTTATCACAACGACTTTTTGCAATTACCGATAAGCTGCCATCCGCCTCATTAGGTGCGCCGAGTACGACAATCCCTGTTTTCATTTGCAGTCCTTAAACTTGGTATCGGGCTAAAAACATTTTAACCGTTTGCCTAATAATCTCTGCGTTAGCTTTACTGTCTTGTTGCTCAAAACCATAAAGTAACGGATAAAAAATTAATGACTTTAATTGGTAGACAAACTGTTTAGCTGCAAACTCTGCATCTTCAACTTGTAATTTCTGAGCGAGCGTAGCTTGTTCTAAAAACGCCACTAAATCTTGCATACATCCCATACTATTGTTAGCAAGTGATTTGGCCAAGTCAGGCTGCTGTAACATCTGCATAAAAGCAACTTTTGCTACTTTTAAAAACTCCTTAGACGTTAATAAAGCAACTTCTTGTTCAGCTATTTGTGTAAGCTGCTCATTGACGGGTTTATCGCTATTAAAAAGCACAGCATTATCTTTACGTACCTTTTCAAACATAAAGACTAAAATAGCCTGAAACAACACATCCTTATTCTCAAAGTGGTTGTAAACCGTTCGCTTCGAAACCCCTGCTAAACTCGCTACCTGATCCATACTGGTATGCTCAAACCCTTGCTGAAAGAAAAGAGTTTCTGCAGCATTTAAAATATCTAATCGCTTTCTTTGTGATAATTTCATCGACCCCTCCGATTACCTAGCTAGTGTAACGCAAAAACAAAAATTGCACTATATAGTTTACTTTTAATGTAAACCATGAAAAACTACACTGTGTAGTTTACTTGTGGTGACAATATGAAATTTCTTAAATGGCTAGCAATCGCCGCTCTATGCATCGTGATGGGAGTGTTTATTATGAATAATCAATTAGTTGCTGAAGGTGTGAGTAACAACAGCCACTCAGCACAATTAACAGACGGCAAGTTTCACAATAGCGCTCAAGTTGAAAGACCTAGCTTTAAGAAAACACTAGGTATCTTCAAACGATTCATTACTGAAAAGAAAATTGATGCTGAGCCTAAAGGCGAGCTTCCAATGCACTCTGTTTCTAATGCACAACTTGAGCGTTTATCAAATGACACAGTGCATTTTGTAAAGTTAGGTCATTCATCTATTTTAGCGAAAGTGTATGGCGAATACTGGCTATTTGATCCGGTGTTTTCAGAGCGCGCTTCGCCTTTTACATTCATGGGTCCAAAACGCTTTCAGCCAACACCGATCAGCATTGAAGAGTTACCAAACATCGCGAAAGTGTTTATTTCACACAACCATTATGACCACTTAGATAAAGCGGCAATTAAACAACTAGTCGATAAAACGGCGTCTTTTTATGTGCCGCTTGGTGTCGAAAACGACCTTAAAAAATGGGGCGTTGATGAACAAAAAGTGCATAGTTTTGATTGGTGGCAAGAGCAAAATACGGCAAATAGCCAAATTATTTTTACACCAACACAGCACTTCTCTGGCCGTGGTTTAACTGATGGCAACAAAACACTATGGGGTTCATGGGCAATTAAGGTCAACAATAAGCGCTTTTACTTCAGTGGAGATTCGGGTTACTTTGCAGGTTTTAAAGAAATTGGCGACCGCTATGGACCATTTGATATTACTTTTATAGAAACAGGTGCCTATGATAAAGATTGGGCTGATATTCACATGACACCCGAGCAGTCTGTACAAGCCCATTTAGACCTCAAAGGCGATGTGATGGTGCCTGTTCACAATGGTACTTTCGACTTAGCCTTTCATGCATGGTATGACCCACTAAGGCGCGTTGCAAAAAAAGCCGCACAAGAGCAAGTTTCGCTCAGCACACCGCTAGTTGGTGAGATATTCAGAATTCAAGATTCTGTTATCGATAAAGCATGGTGGTAAAATTGAAAGGATGCGAAGTGCATGACTATCCTTTCATCTTGAATAATTAGTTATTGAAAGCGTCTTTCTAGACAGTCTCACTTCCTACCAATATAGTGAGACTCTGTTCAACAAACCAGAAAAAATAATGATAACCTACTTAAAATACGCAAGCCTAGCCTTTGCAGTTGGTTTAGCGGGCTGCTCAGAGCCTGCATCAAATACTAGTGAAAGCGTAATAAACAATGAAACTGTGAGCATTGATAATATACGCTCACATATTAAAACACTTGCTTCTGATGAATTTTTAGGTCGTGGACCGCTAACGGAAGGCGAAACACTAACAATTAACTACCTAGCAAATGAATATAAAAAACTTGGCCTAACAGGCAGCTACAAAGGCGAGTTTTTGCAACCTGTTACTATGGCGAAACTCACGCCTGATCAAAACATGACATTGAAAGTCGGTGATCTAAGTTTCAATGCAGGCAGTGACTTTACTGCTCGCACTCAACAAATTAATCCAGAAATTAATATTGATGGTTCTGATGTTGTGTTTGTTGGCTACGGTATTAATGCACCTGAATATAATTGGAATGACTTTGCCGATATTGATGTCAAAGACAAAACAATCATAGTACTTGTTAATGATCCAGGTTTTGCTACTCAAGATGAGACGCTATTCACTGGTAATGCGATGACCTATTACGGTCGTTGGACTTACAAATACGAAGAAGGCGCACGTCAGGGTGCCAAAGCTGTTTTCATCGTCCACGAAACAGCCCCTGCTGCTTACCCTTGGGGCGTTGTAGAAAGCTCTAACACGGGCAGTAAATATACCTTAATTGACCAAGCTAACAATGCCTCAGACATCCCTGTTATGGGTTGGATTGATGAACAAGCTGCCAATGAAATATTCGCGCAAGCAGGTTTTGATTATCAAACTGAAAAAGCCAACGCATTAAAAGCAGACTTTCGACCAGTTGATTTAAAAGCTAAGGCCGAACTGACGCTTAAAAGTGATATTTCACAAGCAAAATCTCATAATGTGGTTGCAACGCTTACTGGTAGTGAAACCCCTGATGAGTACATTGTCATTGGTGCACATTGGGATCATTTTGGTACCAAGCAAACTGATGATGGGCTGAAGATTTACAATGGTGCTGTTGATAATGCATCTGGGAGCGCAGCGACAGTTGAAATTGCTCGCATTCTTAGTGAAATGCACAAGAAAAAACCATTTAAACGCTCTATTATCTTCGCCAACTTCACCGCAGAAGAAACTGGCTTAATTGGCTCTGAGCAATTTGCTACCGGTGAGATTGTGCCTACAAAACACATGGTGGCACTACTAAACATTGATGGCATGAATGTGCTTGATGGCGTTGATTACATTTTACAATATGGAAAAGGCATGTCTGAAATGGAAGACTACCTAGCTGATGCAGCCAAAGCACAAGGCCGCCACGTTAAAATGGACCCTCGTCCTCAAAACGGCCTGTTTTTCCGCTCAGACCACTTCTCTTTAGCTAAACAAGGTGTGCCTAGCTTGTTGTTTATGAGCCTAGGTGATACCGACCCAGACTACATTGCTCATAAATACCATAAAGAAGCAGATGACTATTCGCCACAATGGTCAATGGGTGGCGTTGAGCAAGATATTGAACTCATTGTTGATATTGCTGCCAAGCTTGCCAATAACGGTGATTGGCCAAAGTGGAAAGCTGATTCTGACTTCAAAGCTCGCCGTTTAGAAGATAGGAAATAATTAAGCATTCGCTGAATGACGCTAACTCGAACAATCAGATTCGATGAATGAAATTGAATTTGATTGTTCGAATTTTTGCCTTATTCATCGACAGAGATAATATGAGAGTTATTAGGTATTTCATTCCTCTTCCTTAATACAACTTCCTACTTGTTTTTTCATTCTGCTTACCTGTCGGTATGTGTCATTAAATGAATACCAAGCTTACGTCATAACACTAAGCCAAATTTCCAATTACATAAAACCCAAAAATAGCGCTCACTTTTTAATTTTAACAAGTTAGCTGCATTATTTATTAATGATAATTAGATTGTGTACTGTAAGAAGCAAGTGATGAACTAGGCAAGAGTCAATTTTTTCACCATATGAAGCACGGTGATTTTAGGACATAAAAAGACCCCCAGTAATTGGATTATCCAACTAGTGGGGGTCACTTCAAATAGCTCGGTTTTCTAGTCTAAAATGACCTTACCCGTTAAGCTTCGCCTTTAGCGACTGTGCCTCTGCTTGCACTTCATCTGGGCCGTTGTTGATGACATCTTCAATAGCCTGTAAAGCTGAATCAAAATCGTCAATTTCAATATATGCTCTTGCTAAATCAAGCTTGGCAGAATAACCACCGCTCTCTGCATCAACGTCTGTTGGGTTATCACCTGCTAGTAAGTCATCAAAGTCACTTAAGCCGACATCCATATCCACATCGTCATAAGGCTCGTAATCAAGCGCTTCATCATCACTTTGTTCGAGCAATGAATCAATATCCACAAACTCATCACTGGCCGAGGTATCTGGTGAAGTGCTGTTAGGCTCTGTGGTTTCTAACTCGTCACTATTTGAGTCGTCAATTTGTAGGTCTTCATTTAGAAGCGCATTAAAATCAACATCAAATTCGCTGGCATCGGCAACATGGCTATCATCAGGTTCTGCAAGTTCATTTAATAACGCATCAAAGTCTGTTTGCGTAAGATCAGCCATGAAATCATCGTCGATATCATCATCTGAAATATCACTGAAGTCATCCGTTGAAGCTGGCTCTTTATCAGCTAGTGTCTGCTCCTGTTCGTGCTCAGTACCTAAATCAAGTAGGTTATCACCTTCTTGTGTGTTCTCTTCATCAGAGTCAATTAAGTCATCTTCTGTAAACTCATTGTCGATGAGAATCTCATCGTCAAAGTCATCATCTAGCTGATCGACACCCGCCGCAGCAAGAGAGTCTGCTAAGTCTTGCTCCGCTTGACTCGGTGTTAACTCTGTTTCATTGGTTGTTTCGTCAACAACCTCGCCTGCTTCTAACTCATCAAATTCAAGCTCTGGATACTCTTCCAACTCTTGGCTTGGGGTAACCATATCTTGTGATAATGGCTCATCTTCAGCGTCTAAATCAACGTCATCGACACGCTCTTCTTCAGCGAGCGGATCATCGCCAAGATCGATTTCTACTTCTTCAAAATCTTCATTTGGCTCATCTATTGACCAGTCTGGTGCAGCGACATACTCTTCCTCTTCCCCAATTTCGCTAAGAAGCTCATCAACACTCTTTAATGATGGATCATCATATTCATCTAAACTGTCGTCATCATCTAGCAAGTCATCACTGTTTTCACTAAAGTCAGTATTGATAGCTTCATCAATATCAACTTCGTCAATGTCTGCATCATCGTTTAACTCCGATGCAAGCTCTTCTACGCGAGTATCATCAATTGCTTGTTCTGCATCAGCAAGATCTTCGAGTGAATCAGTGAGATTTTCATCATGCTCAGATGAGGGCTCTGAATCAGAGAGTTCTGAAATTTGTGCCTGCGTATCTTGCTTTAATTCATTTGCCTCTTGTATTAGCTCATCAATATCATCAAGCGCTAATTCGTCATCACCATTGAGTGAATCATCTAATTCATCCTCATCGGTAAGCGAGTCAATATCATCAACGTCGAGTGTATCTTCAATCTCGTCTTCATCAACAAGTGCGTCCGCATCTGGTTCAACGTGTGCTGGCTCTTCTGCGGCTTCGTCGATAAGTGAGTCAATGTCATCGACATCAAGTGCATCATCAATCTCGTCTTCATCAACAAGTGCATCCGCATCTGGCTCAACCTGTGCTGGCTCACCCGCTTGCTCTTCTGCGGCTTCGTCGAAAAGTGCGTCAATGTCATCGATATCGAGTGCATCATCAATCTCGTCTTCATCAACAAGTGCATCCGCATCTGGTTCAACGTGTGCTGGCTCTTCTGCGGCTTCGTCGATAAGTGCGTCAATATCATCGACATCGAGTGCATCATCAATGTCGTCTTCATCAACAAGTGCATCCGCGTCTGGCTCAACCTGTGTTGGCTCATTTGCTTGCTCTTCTGCGGCTTCGTCGATAAGTGCGTCAATGTCATCGACATCAAGTGCATCATCAATGTCGTCTTCATCAACAAGTGCATCCGCGTCTAGCTCAACTTGAGCTGGCTCATCCGATTGCTCTTCTGCGGCTTCGTCGATAAGTGAGTCAATGTCATCGATATCGAGTGCATCATCAATCTCGTCTTCATCAACAAGTGCATCCGCATCTGGCTCAACTTGAGCTGGCTCATCCGATTGCTCTTCTGCGGCTTCGTCGATAAGTGAGTCAATGTCATCGATATCGAGTGCATCATCAATCTCGTCTTCATCAACAAGTGCATCCGCATCTGGCTCAACTTCAGCTGGCTCATCCGATTGCTCTTCTGCGGCTTCGTCGATAAGTGAGTCAATGTCATCGATATCGAGTGCATCATCAATCTCATCTTCATCAACAAGTGCATCCGCGTCTGGTTCAACTTGAGCTGGCTCATCGTTTTGATCTTGCGCGGCTTCGTCGATAAGTGAGTCGATGTCATCGATATCGAGTGCATCATCAATCTCGTCTTCATCAACAAGTGCATCCGCGTCTGGTTCAACTTGAGCTGGCGCATCGTTTTGATCTTGTGCGGCTTCATCAATGAGTGAGTCGATATCATCTAGGTCAAAGGCATCATCTGCTTCATCTTCATCAACAAGATCACCTTCTTCAACAGGTGCTAGTTCAGACTCGTCTGTTTGTGCTTCATCGATTAGACTATCTATATCGAAATCGTCTTCATCGATCAGTTCTGCATCAGGCTCATTTGACGGTTCGTCAAGTAGATCATCAATATCATCGTTATCAATACTTGCATGTGTATCCTCTGCTGCATCTTGTTGCTCATCAATCAAGCTATCGATATCAAAGTCTTCTTCAGCAAGTTCTTCACTTAAGGCGGCCATTTCATCATTTGAAGAGCTTGATTCAAGCGAATCATCAAGGCTGTCATCGTTTTCAAATAAATTATCAATATCATCGGCACTTAAAATATCACCAGAAGTGTCTGCAGCAGATGGCTCACTATCTAAATCAATTTCATCACCTAAGCCGTCATCATCAGATTGGTCAAAGTCTTGCTGTAAGAATGAATCAAGTTCATCATCTTCAATCGCTTGTTCTGGCGTATCATCATTAAAGACAATATCGTCACTCAAAAGTCCTTCAAGCTCGTCTTGATTTAAAACATTGTCATCGTCTTCATCAAAGCCATCATCAATGCTGTCATCAAAAATAATGTCATCATCAGGCAGCATGTCTTGTTCTAAATCGTCATCGTCTAAACGAACACTAAGATCATCGCTATCTTGTTCAGGCTCAGGCACAAGCGGATCAGAGTCAATTATAGGGTCTAGCTCTTCTTCTGAAGAGAAGCTTGGGCTCTGCGGTAAAAACTCATCGTCATCTGTCGACTCTGGTTCATTACGGTTGCGTTTTTTTAAAAACATAATCACGCCGCCAATAACCAGTAATGCAGGTATAAACATTAACGCGCCCAGAACAAATGGGTTGCTCAAAAGTGATGAAAAGTTAACCCCACTGTCCTGTTCAATCTTTTTTGCTCTTTGCTGCTCAATAATTTCGTTTTGTTTATCAATCAGTTCTTTAAGCTGCTTTTGAATTTCGCTATCTTGGCCTAGCTGATTACGAACAGTTTCAAGCTCTTTAGAAATACCCGTAAGTTGGTTTTTTAGCTTATTGTTTTCTTCTAAAATCTCTTCAACATTTTCTACAGACGACTTAAATTGCTTTTGCAACTCAACCAGTTGCGTACCCTGCTCAGCCTTAATGGTGTTAATTTCTTGCTTTAACTCTTGTTTAGCTTCATCAACATCAACTTTACGGGCTTGCGTTACTTTCTTTTGAGATTCATTAATTTGTGCTGTCGTTAACGTGCCGTTTTTCTTTCTTTCCCATAATTCATCGTCTTGCTCAGACCGTGCTTTTGCAAGCGTTGCGTTGACAGCTCGCATTTCAGCAATTGTAGGGATTTTAAGATAAGCGCCATCACGCATGTGATTCAGGTTTTGATCAAGAAACGACGATGGATTTTTCTCATACAGAGCCTGCATGACTTGATAGATACTCACTGAGTTATCAGGGCGAACTTTAGCCGCAATACGCCATAAAGTATCGGTCGGCTTAATTGGACCAATTGAGCGCCCCTGCGCACCATAATCGACACCTTTGGGGCCTTTAAGAGTGGTGCCTTCATTAGAGTAAGTTGGTGTTATCACCAATGCAGACGCTAATAAAAAGAGTGTAGCTAAACCGCGCATGCTGATCCTTTCGTGTTTTAAATGTTAACGCAGCAACTGTCGTTGCTTAAACATTGAGTAATTCTTGCAGAATTGAATTCTTAATTGTGTTTTCTTGCAAACTCTATTCCAGCTGCAAACTATAAACCAGTTGGGCTACAATATCTATTGCAACACATTGATAGTAAATAGCTTAAATAATCGCGGCTGAGATATATTTTTATTGTTATGGTTAAGTTTATACGCTTTTACGGCGTATGCGGCAATAATTTGGCAGTGAATTCACAAAAAAAGCGGCAACTCGCCGCTTTCTCCGTTTTTAATTCAGCCTAAATCATCAGATTTAAAGATAGTTTGCAATTAGCTCTTCTGCAATTTGCACACTATTTGTGGCTGCGCCTTTACGAGTGTTATCACTCACAACCCACATGTTTAGTCCGTGTGGATGAGAAATATCTGCACGCAGACGACCTACGTAAACAGTATCGTTGCCGCTTGCATCAGATACCGCTGTTGGGTAATCGGCTAAATCATCAATAAGCTCAACCCCTTCGGCATCATTTAGTAACTGTTTTACATGCTCTAAATCAACCGGCATACGTGTTTCAATGTTAATTGCTTCACTGTGGCCAAAAAATACTGGCACACGCACACATGTAGGGTTAACAACAACACTGCTATCACCAAGGATTTTCTGTGTTTCGTTTACCATTTTCATTTCTTCACGTGTGTAGCCATTGTCTTCAAAGCTATCGATTTGAGGAATAACGTTAAACGCAATCTGTTTAGGAAAAACAGCATTATCCATAGGACGTGCATTCATTAAGTTTGCTGTTTGTTTTGCAAGCTCATCAACCGCCTCTTTACCTGCACCTGACACGGCTTGGTAGGTAGACACATTAATACGGTCAATACCGTAGGCATCATAAATTGGTTTCAATGCCACTAACATTTGAATGGTCGAGCAATTTGGGTTGGCAATAATATTACGGTTTCTAAAATCAGCTAAGCTTGATGCGTTCACTTCAGGAATAACAAGTGGTACATCAAAATCGTTTCTAAAGTGCGAGGTGTTATCGATAACAACACACCCTGCTTCTGCGGCTATTGGTGCGTACTTTTCAGAGACACTGCCACCAGCTGAGAATAAACCAATATGTGCTTGGCTAAAGTCAAATTCTTCTACATCAAGGACTTCAATCGCTTCACCGCGAAATTGAATTTCTTCACCTGCGCTACGGCTGCTTGCAAGTAAAAATAATTGGTCAACTGGGAACTTACGATCTTCTAACGTATCGATAATTTGGCGACCCACTAAACCTGTGGCACCTAAAACTGCAACATTAAATTTTTGCGACATGTGTTTTCCTCATGAGAATAAAGCAAATGCTCTATTCATTAATTCTAAATCCCAGTGCAGCTAATGTAGCTTCACACGCACTGTTTGCGGCCACCGACAAAGTATTAAACTCACGTCGGGGCGGATAATTTTTACGTAAACTATCAAAACCCTCACTACTAAGCTTGCTACGCAAGATCCCATCATCACGACGCACATCATATATTAGATGCACCAGTCGGCCGATATCATCCAAGCTAAATGTTTCGCCTAGTGTGACTGCATGGCAAATAGGTTCTGGTAGAAAATCTTCTAACGATTTAAGCGCTGCAACCCCTTCTAGTTCACAGACTTTTTGGTAAAGCATTTGCGTACCGCGCGCTTTTCCTTCCTGTGTATGCCCTGCAATGTGTACGCTGGCAAAGCGTACGTAATCAAGCAGTGGGGTCAATATAGTGGGTTCGTTTTCCCATACATCAAGCACACAGTCTAATTGTGCACCTTGCTCGAACACATCAAGTAACGCCTGATTATCAATCACATCGCCACGGCTTGCATTAATAATGGTCATACCTGGCTTAAGTGCGCTCAAGCGTGTTTTATCTAGCATATGCAACGTTTTATGCGGGCCGTGTTTCACTAAAGGAACATGAAAAGTAACAATATCGGCATCAGCCAATAGAGTGTCTAAATCAGTATGGTTGGGTAGCTCACCTGCTTCATGCTTTGGCGGATCACATAATAATAGTGTCATTCCTAACTGACTTAGCTTATCGCGTAAACAACTACCAATACTGCCAACACCTACAATTCCAAGCGTTTTACCTTGCAAAGAGCTGGCATTTTCTTGGCTTAGAGCATATAGGCTACTAATTACGTACTCTGCAACCGCCACGGCATTACAACCAGGTGCACTGCTAAAGGCAATATTTCGCTCAGCAAGTAAATCGGTATCAATGTGATCAACACCTATCGTTGCTGTACCCACAAATTTTAGTTTATCTGCTTGAGTTAATAAGGCTTTATCTACGTTTGTAACAGAACGCGTTAAAAGTATATCAACCCCTTTAAGTTGCTCAGGCTTTAGGTTACGGCCATCAAATCGCTCAACATCACCAAAATCAGCAAAGTACTGCTCAACCAATGGCATATTTTGATCTGCAAGAATTTTCATCTGTGTGTCCGAGAAGCAGAAAAGTGGCGCTATTGTAACTAAATAATCAGCTTTCGGATAGTTAACAGCTCTGAGGATTTTGCCGTTATCTATAAAAAAACTGACGTGCTTAAAAACAAAAAAGCCGAGCAAAGCTCGGCTTTCATACAAACAAGATAAAATTAACCTTTGTATTTGCTCATAACAAGCGTGGCGTTCGTTCCACCAAAACCAAAACTGTTAGACATAACAGTATTTAATTCTACATCTTGACGCTCTGTCACGATGTTTAAACCTTGTGCTTGTTCATCTAACTCATCAATATTAATTGAAGGTGCTACAAAGTTATTTTCAAGCATAAGTAGTGAGAAAATCGCTTCATGAACACCGGCCGCACCTAATGCGTGACCAGTCATAGCTTTGGTTGCACTGATCATTGGCGAGTTACCACCAAATACTTCTTGGATTGCGCCTAACTCTTTTACATCACCTACAGGTGTTGAAGTACCGTGTGTATTTAAATAATCAATACCACCTTCAATACCTTGCATCGCTTGCTTCATACAACGTACAGCACCTTCACCTGATGGTGCTACCATGTCGTAACCATCAGACGTTGCGCCATAGCCTGTGATCTCTGCATAAATGTGCGCACCACGAGCAAGCGCATGTTCAAGTTCTTCAACAACAACAATACCGCCACCGCCAGAGATAACAAAGCCATCACGGTTTGCATCGTACGTACGCGATGCTTTTTCTGGTGTTTCGTTGTATTTCGTTGACAATGCACCCATTGCATCGAATTCCATTGCCAGTGTCCAGTGCAGTTCTTCACCGCCACCTGCAAAAATAACGTCTTGCTTACCTAATTGAATTTGCTCAACCGCATGACCAATACAGTGTGCAGATGTCGCACATGCAGAGCTAATTGAATAATTAACACCTTTAATTTTAAATGGTGTTGCGAGACACGCAGAGGTCGTGCTCGCCATTGTACGTGGAACCATGTACGGGCCTACACGTTTTACACCTTTTTCACGTAGGATGTCTGCGGCTTCTACTTGCCATTTAGATGAACCACCACCTGAACCCACTAATAAACCTGTGCGTTCGTTCGAAACTTGCTCTTCGTTAAGGCCTGCATCTGCAATTGCTTGTGCCATAGAGATATAGGCATATGCAGCCGCATCGCCCATAAAACGCATTGCTTTACGATCAACAAATTCTTTAACATCAATATCGATTTTGCCAGATACGTTACTACGTAGGTTGTAATCAGCAAATTCTTGGTTGAACGCAATACCACTGCGACCCTGTTTTAATGATTCTAATACTTCTTCTTTGTTGTTACCGATGCTTGATACAACACCGATGCCCGTAATAACGGCTCTTCTCATGGGTAATTACCTTAGCTATATACTAAATTATGTTCTATTTTACGCTGAAATTACTCTCGAAGTGGTCAGCTTTCTAGCGTACACATGTACTCTGAATGTGTAGCTTATAAATAACGCCAGACTATTTCAAAGAAAACACGTAAAATAATGAAAAAAAGTTCGTTGTTATTTAGTTAAGTCATGATCAAAAACGCAAATATTCATTTTAATCACCTTGGTACACCCGTCGCCGATGAATTTGGCGATGTTTATTTCTCCAATGACGATGGCTTAGCTGAATCGCATTATGTGTTTTATCAACAAAACAATATCTCGCAACGATTACAAAATCATGACCGCAACCACTTTGTGATTGCCGAAACGGGCTTTGGTACAGGGCTTAACTTTTTAAACACATGGCAGCATTTTACAGCTCACCTTGATAGGCAGCATGCAGAGCGAGAAGTTCAAAATCAACACGACCATAGTGGTAAAAAAAGTGTTAGCCGCCTGCACTTTATCTCTTTTGAAAAATACCCAATAAAACGTGATGATCTTATTCTCGCACTCAAGGCATGGCCTACGCTTGCCCTTTATAGTGAACAACTTATTGCAAACTACCCTATCAATTTAGCGGGATGTCACAGGCTCGAGTTCGCTAATGGCCGTGTTGTGCTTGATCTCTACTTTGGTGATGTACAAGACAGCATTGATGCTATGAGCTATTCAAGTGAAGGTATCATTGATGCTTGGTATCTCGATGGCTTTGCCCCTAGTAAAAACCCCGATATGTGGCAACAGAGCCTATTTAATAAAATGCGTACTATTTCGCGCAGTAAAGCCACCCTTGCTACCTTCACCGCAGCAGGATTTGTAAGACGTGGTTTAATAGAGGCTGGCTTTATAATAGGCAAAGCGAAGGGCTATGGTAAAAAACGTGAAATGCTCATTGGCGAATTAGCAGAGTCAAATGAGCAACAATCTGCCCCTGCTTATTTTTCCCACCAGACGAGCAAGTTAAACAATGTGGCTGTGATTGGCGGCGGTATAGCCGGTAGCAGCGTACTGTACTCACTGGCTAAAAGAGGGATTACTACCTCATTATTTTGTCAAGATGAAGCACTTGCTATGGGCGCTTCACATAATGTTCAGGGCGCTGTTTACCCGCACCTACAAGCCAAAAACTCACCGCATAGCGAAATGTTTGCCCATAGTTTTTTATATGCTATGCGCCTTTATCAGCAATTACTTGATGCTGGCTTTGACTACCCTCACCAATGGTGTGGTGTGTTACAACATGCAGTAAAACAAGGCCTTGCCGATAAGCATCAAAACCTTGCCAATAAAGAGCTCTGGCCAACAGAACTAATGCGTAATGTTAGCGCCTGCGAAGGTGATGAAATTGCTGGTGTTGACACAGGCTATTCAGGTGTATTTTTTGAAAAAGGCGGCTGGGTGAACCCACCCGCACTTGTAACGGCACTGTTTAATGCAGCCAACTCACTAAGCACGATTAATAGTCATTTTAATTGCCATATTAAACAGCTCGAAAAAACCGCCGCAGGTTGGCTTTTACATACACAAGAGCAAACATTTGGCCCATTTAGTGATGTGATTAATTGTGCAGGTGAGCACTGCGACCAATTTAGCCAAACTCAAGCATTACCCGTTGTAGGCGTTCGAGGGCAAGTTTCACATGTTCAAGCAAGCGCATCCTCAAAGCGCTTAAAGACCGTGCTCTGTCACAAAGGTTATTTTACGCCTGAGTATCAAGGCCATCACTGCATGGGAGCGACATTTGAAAAAAACTCGAAAAGCCGCGAAGTAAAACAGCAGGACAACCAAACAAACCGCGAGCAACTACTTAGCTTTTACCCAAACAGCGAGTTTGCCAACACCCTAGGTGAGATAACTTCAGCAAAAGCCGCGGTTAGATGTACCTTTATCGATCATCTGCCCATGGCTGGTGAATGGGCAGAGCAAAGTGATTATACCAGCGCATTTGCTAATTTAAGACTAGGTAAACGCTACCAATACCAAACCTTAGAAAAACCTCTACAAGGGCTGCATATACTTACAGGATTTGGGGCGAGAGGACTCTGTAGCGCTCCTTTGTGTGCCGAGCATTTAATTGCCTGCTTGAATAATGAACCAAGGCCATTTAGCGAGCGAGTGAGCCAAGCGATTCACCCTGCCCGCTTTATAGTGCGTGATCTTATTCGCAATAAAATTTAACAGGGGCTTGCAAGCCCTCACCATGTTTAATTAGTTAACCGTTCAACAAGTTCTACTCGCCTATTAAGCTGACGACCTAAGTCGTTTTTGTTGGTTGCGGCAGGTGCATAGGGCCCTACTCCATAGCTTGTTAAACGCGCTTCTTTGATACCGTATTGAGCCACAAGTGCTTTAACAACGGCTTTGGCACGCTTGGATGACAGCGTTAAGTTATACTCAGGGCTACCTTTATCATCGGTGTGGCCAACCACGTACAGGTTTAAACGTTTATTTTTATTTAAAACATCAGCAATCACTTTTAATGATTCCGCTGACTCAGGCTTGATATCTGCTTTGTCGTAATCAAAGAAAATACCATAAATAGCCGCTTTCCCTTTTTGCTCTAGCTGCTTTAATACCTGATCGGGGTTTGTTTTAACTAGGCCCTCTTGTAATGGCTCAGTTCGAATAACAACAAGTTGAACACGCGTGTTACCTTGGTAATTACCAACAAAAAAACCGACATACGTTGTTTGGTTCTCGACTGTACTTTTCATCAGCTGATAGCGAGGCTGTCGGTGATAGTTGTACACCTGCTTTATTGCTATATGATCGCCGAGCGCTTGTATTGCTTTTCTGTCCTTGCCACAGGTTTGGTGCTCACAACTAAACACCGTTTCAAAGCCTTCTTTCGTCAATGCTGACACATAATTGTGGTAAATTTTAAGTGTTGATACTTGCCTAATTACATAGGTAATGCGGGTAATGTCCCCTGTCACTTTTTCAACAGGTAATTGTTTAGTGTTTGTATCGAATGCACCAACTGGCAACGAAAACTCTTCATAGTCAATCTGTTCATATGATTCGATATAACTACCAGGGTAACGGCTTAATAATGGGTGGTCTTTAGAGCCTCTTTCATCATCTTTTGCTGCTTTAGCTACGTTGTTATTTTGCTGTTTTGCAAAGCCAGCTGCATCCGCTTTAATTAACCCTGTTTCAATCTCTTTTACTGCCACGGAAGAAACCATAACACGGGTTTTATTCTGATATTGACCAGCAAAAACCGCCACTGCAAAGTCTGGTGCTTCACCTTTCGTTGCATAAACATAATAAGGTTTACGGTGGTAATTATATGGATTGAAATAGCTCACTGTGTCAGCAAAATCACTGCTTGTACCACATGATTCAAGTTCACATGAGTAAGCTATTTTAAAGCCATCAGCTTTGAGCGCTGCTTTATAGTTTTCAATCACTTTAAGGGTAGCCACATTCTTAATTTCATATAAATTATGACTAACATCACCAATATGCTCAGTATAACTAAAGCGATTTGCTGTTTTTTGGGTCATATCAAATTGGCTCACCAATTTAGTTTGCTCGCCTGCTAAATTGATTGAGCTTTCAAGTTCACTGTTTGGGTAAGGTGAAATAAGGGGCTTTGCCGAGATTGAATAGCTAAAAATGGCCGTTAGTAATACTAAGGCTTTTGAGAATGTTTTCACTTAGAGTCCTTTTTAAAATATCCATGTACCTGATTTAGACTATGCCAAAATTTACTTTTTAATTCAAAGTTTGATTTACCCCCTTTAAAAATAAATAGATACCCCAAGGTCTTTAGTTAACGACGAAACTTACCCAATAGATAGAAGGAGTTTGAAATGAAAACCTTAATCATAGGTGCTAGTGGGCAAATCGGTAAAATGACCACCCAAAAAATGCTGAGCGAAGGCAATGATGTGGTGGCACTGGTTCGTGATAAAAACAAGCTAGCCAATATTGACCACAATAATTTAACCATTGTTGAGCAAGACCTTGAAAACGACTTTAGTCGTGCATTTGAGGGAATAGAGCAAGTGATTTTTAGTGCGGGTTCAGGTGGCGCAACGGGTGCAGACAAAACACTACTCATTGATTTATGGGCCGCAGTTAAAGCTATAAATTATGCAGTGGATGCCAAAGTGAATCATTTTATTATGGTGAGCTCAATTGGCGCAGATGCACCAGACAACATCGAAAGCAGCATTAAGCCCTATTTAGTAGCTAAACACATGGCTGATCAACACCTCATACAAAGTGGGCTAAATCACACCATTATAAGACCAGGTACGTTGCTAGATGATAAGGCCACAGGAGTGTTCACAACAACCCGACCAGCGACACGTCAAGATGCTGTTATTAATCGTGAGGACGTTGCCGATGCGTTAGTCTATATCGCGACTAAAGAGTCTAAAAGCTCACAGGTTTTTGAGTTATTTAATGGCGATAAATCATTAAGTGAATTACCTGCTTTTAATTAAGTGTGTAGCTTATTCCTTGCCAAGCAAGTTGCAGGGAAAGCACAGTTAACACTAAACGAAAAATCTTTTTAAATTTGTCGGATGAAATGCGGTGCAATAATTTTAAGCCAAGCCATGTGCCTATTGCACCGCTTAAAATCATTAATATCACCAAAGGTAGCCATTGCCAAAATGCAAAGCCTACCGCACCGTATAAAATCGCTTTTAGCGTGTGCTGAACCGTCATACAGCTTGAAAAAGTGGCTGTAAACTTAAGCTTATCGTAATTATTCACGTATAAACAACTACCAACCAGTGGGCCACTTGCTCCCACAAACATCGAAGTAAAACTTGTCCAAAGCCCTGCAAACACTCGCCATAGTTTTGATGTTTCTCTCAGTTTTGGGGTTACGCCCCAAAGTAAATACAACACAAACACAGCCACAACAATCTTCATTAGCTCTAGCGGGATCGATGTCACAATAGACGATGCCACTAACGCGCCCAATACACCGCCTAATGAAAAGTATATAAACATCGCTGCATCAATATGTTTAAAGGTAAATAAAAAGCGATTCGCATTAGAACCTAGCTGCACTAAACCATGTACAGGGATCACCACCCCCATAGGTAGCATTGACGCCATAATCACTAGCAACATTAACCCACCACCCGCACCAAACGCAGCGGAGATCATCGATGTAAAGCCGGCTACAACAATCAATACAATTGTGCTGATCGGACTTAATAACTCACCACCTAATAATTCCCAACTCATTAATTCCATTACGTCGCTTTATTATGTTATTTGATTCAAAACTAACATGCTCGACTAAGTTAAACGACTGTTTAAATACCTACCTAGACTAAAAGGTAATCAGTTTAAATACATACAACTGGTCGGACTAGAGGTTTATTTTCATCTGCTGATGGTATATAACTAAGCACACTCAAAGATAAAATAGAAAGTATCCTGCATGGAATTAATGAACGTAAAAACACAAGGTTCTGTGGCCATACTCACCATGACCGCAGGTGAAAATCGTCACAACCCTGCTTTTGCAGAGGCATTTTTAAACTGCCTAAATGACATTGAAGCCAACCCTGCACACAAAGCACTGGTTATTACTTCAAATGATGAGAAATCATGGAGCCTAGGCATAGACACAGACTGGCTAATGCCCGCTCTAAAAGCACAAAAGCTAGACGAAGTGAGCGGTTTTATGCACGCAATGGACGCAGTATTTAAGCGTTTATTACTATTTCCGATGCCAGTAATTGCCGCCATCAATGGGCATGCGTTTGGCAACGGCGCTATTTTAGCCTGCGCGTGTGATTTTAGATTTATGCAAAGCAGCCGTGGGTTTTTCTGCTTTCCGGAAGTTGATTTATCAATTCCGTTTTTACCAGGCATGCTCGCCTTTATTAAAAAAGCCATTCCACACTATCGCTTTAACGAAATGATGCTCACAGGCCGCCGAGTAACCGCAGGCGAACTTGCAAAAGATCATATAATCGAACAAGCCTGTGCAGACAGCGACAGCTTATTTAACACCGCCCTTGAATTTGCCAGCCAATTCGATAAAAAACGCGCTATTTTTGCCGAGCACAAAAAGCGCCTACACAAACAAATAATCGACACCATTGATATTGAAAATAAACCCATCATAGATGCTGTGCAGTTAGTTGTGTGATGTTTAAGAGTAGAGCCTCTAAACCATTAAGTTTAGAGGTTTTTATGTTCGGGAGGGCTGAATAAGACACTTAAAAGCCAGCTGTTACAACCTTAATTGCTATGCTATGAAAGAGTTTGTCAGTGTTAGTGATGCTGGATTATAAGTTGCCAATTATCACTATTATGATTCAAGTAAAGCTCGTAGAATAAAAGAGAAATTTAGCTAAGTTCATTAAATTCAACACCACTGAAACTTTTTAGTTCAATTAATTGCTTAAATTCTTCACCGCAAAACACCCCTATTCCATCTAATAATTTAGATTTAAATATCAATTTATTTTTTATGTCTGCATTAATAAATGCAAAACTTTTAAAACCACTTCTCAAGCCTTTAGAGTAATCCTCAATACATTTGTCAGGATCTTCTTTCCCAAAAACACGGAGGTTAAAAAGCATCATTTCCAAGCCATTTACTTCTATTTTAAGGAACTCACCATACTCATTTAAAAATTGGTGTAAGTAATCATAAGCTTCCTTTGATAGTATTAAGAATCCACCTTGGATATACATATCAACTTTTTCATAATCACCAGATAATGGCTTTATAGACATCACATCTGGCCAGATATTAAAAATACTGTCATTGTTAGCATGTAAATCAAAAATTTTAATCATAAACTCTGCTTCGGCAATGTCTGTATAGCCTTTTAATGATTGATACATTGAATAAGGGTCAAAATCTAATATATCCCCTTGGTCATTCTTACTATTAATTCTGTATACTTTCATGACTGTTAAAATCTCATGAGTTTGATCTTCATGCATTGTTGTTTGAATGAGCGCATTTTTTTACATCTAAAGTGCCCTATGACCTGTTGGAAATACTTCTCATTAATTTTTAAAGCATTATAAAAGTAGAATTTTTAACTTTGCCACAAATAGCTTTATCGCTACTAAATAATAAATGGCATATGACTTAATTATGGCTACTGTTGCCAATTTAGATCATTGGTAACATATTTGGAAAGAGCGAGTAAGCCACAAAATATGCTGAGCTTACCCTATCATTTTAGCCCAGCTCATCGAAAGGAGGTTTGAGCAGATCTTTTAGTGGAATTGGAACTCCATTTTCTTCTGCTTTTTTATACAATTTTATTAATTTCACTAACTCCAATTCATACATGTACGAACTTTCTTCATAGTCATCTTTATCTACGGTCTCAGACTGAGATACAAAATCATTATGCTTAATTGCAGCCTGTAAAGCTTGGATAAAAGACTGATAGAGTTCTTATCTCAATGCTAGGCATGCTTTGCTCCTTTTATTTTAATTCCAGCGTTATACACGAGCTTATCAAGAGCTTCAATGAATCTATCTAACGACATTTCAAAGTTCGGAGATATTGAGTAATGCCAATACTTTTTCCTTGCCATATAATGATCTTTGGTGATTATTAATTCTGAGGGGATATGGGTTCCTTTAGGGATTACAAAATACTCCCAGTTTTTGTAGCCAAAAATACCTTCTTTGTCTACCAGAGATGTGCCTACTCCTTCCTCTGAAAGTACTACTTCCTTCGCTCTATCTTTAATAATAGTAACATCAGGTGCTCTAATATCGCCATTAGGCAGCTGTTTACTGTAAAAATCGGGGTATAAAGGATTAAGCTTATTGTCGACCTCAGAGTTATGAAGCCCTCGCCAAAGCGTCAGCTTTTTTTCTGCTCGATAGATTTTTTCAATATAGCCCCCACTGATTATAACTTGTTACAATGTAATCATAATTCCCTTATTCTAATTCCATTTCCTTATGGCTGATGGTAACGAAGCTAGAAAAATGAATAAAAGCTTTTACGATAAAAAGATATTCATAATTTAAATACAGAGAATTCAATTTGAAACCATGAAAGCTATGACTGAAAATTTTGGCAATAAAAGGCTGCTCTGAAAGTAGCCTTTTCATATTTGGTGTAGCTGAGGGGATTTGCCCCCCTCCGAAAAGCCTCGATTGTAATAGGTAACCAATAAAAACAACAACTTACTTTTTAATCAGAAACTTAGCTTCTTATGGTATCTCTTGAAGTCTTGCCTTATCTCACCAATATGGGCAAAATAAGGACAAGCAATTATAATTTAGCCCACTAATTTAAGTTAAGGAGCAACTATTGAAAACGAGCAAGGCAGTAAAGTTTGACACAGAGGCATATTTCTCAGCACTAGAGTGTTTCGATGATTTAAAATTATTTAAAATGCTAGCTAAGCCGTTTAAGTTTAATACGTCTTATTCTTTAAAAAAGACAGCCTCAAACATAATTGAACAATTAGAAAAACCTTCACAATTAGCTCCAGAAGCAACAAGTTTAAATTTATTAGCTATTTATTCATCAATTTTAGTTTGTCAGAATTCAACAATCTCAGTCGTTGAGCTAGACTCTAACTTGTCCCAAGAGTTAGATAAAATCACTAATGATGATGTTGAACCCACTCTTTATATCCAAAATAGCGACACTATTCATCAATTAAGAAATGGTGTACGCTTTATTGGCTTTTCACGAATAAAAGAAGGGTTAGTTTTTAGTATTGCATACATATCTACCGCTACCACCCAATCAGCTACTGAAAAGAAAGTAAACTATTGCAGCGTATTCAAGCCATTAAAAAAAGATAGGTTTGAAATCAGGGTTTCTGCAAACATCCCTAAAAAAGACCATGATTACGTCAAGAAAGAAGTAATGAATTGTTTCACTGATGAAGTTGGTATGCGTTTCAGCATAATATTAACACGTAGTAATAATATTTGCTTTTTTAAGTCAATTTTAAACTTCTATAATGACCAAGGCTCTGGCAGAGCAGATTCTGTAATAAAAGTTGGGGAATACACGGGGAAAGATGCTACTCTTAATACTAGTCGCAATAAGAGTATGTGTGCAAGAAGCATGGAAGTTTCTAATTTAGATGGAAATTTAGAAAAATATATTTGTCGGGCAATCGTTATTGATTGGAAAAGTAAAGATGATAAAGATTACAAAACAACGCTAACTATTGCACCTAAAAAATTACATTGGGAGCAAAATTCATGCAATTCAATATCATTAAAGCACCCTCTTTCTGTTACTCATGTTAGCAGGCTTTTAGATAATGTCATTGCAAGATCAATATAAAGCTAACTGTATTCAAGCTTATAGAGAAAAAGTGTCCAAATATGGCCATTCTTTCCAAGAACTTGATATAGAGAATGTAATTAAATTTATCGATTACATAGAGAGCTCACCTGAACAATTATACTTCCCAATATATAAATTAAGAGAGGCGAGTGGCTACGATGACCTTGATTCTATCATCTCTCTTGTATGTTTCTTTTCTGAAATCCTATCCGTTGAATACATTTATGATGACGGTTGCGAAGAAAAAGATTTAGATAAAGAGTCAGTATTACATTATCAGAAAGGTACTGGCTTACCCGTATATCGCGAAAGTGGTTTAGAAGTTGAAGACTTTGATTCATCTAATTTCTCATTTTATTGTAATTTGGATTTTAGCTAATGAAATTTACTGCTGAGCAACTTCATAAATTAGAAAAGATTACTGAAAAAGAACAAATATCTAATTTCGACGATTTTGAGAAGCTTTTACATGAAGATTTATGCAGAATAATAAGAAGAATGGAATCTTCATCTGATAAATACTTTGTTGAAAAAGAAGATGATATTACTACTGAAATCGTTGGTAGACTTTATGAAGCTGGGTGGACCAATGTTCAAGAGCAAACAAAAGAAGTCGGGTCCGTAGATATTCACATTGAATTTAATGGCTTTAAATGGATATGCGAAGCCAAGCGAAATTATGGAAATCTTAACTTGTTTGAAGGGCTCTTGCAGCTGACAACCCGCTATGCTAAGAATCAAGACCGAGTTGCATTTTTTATATATCATCAAAAAAAATCTCTTTTGCCATCGATAAAGTCTTTTCATAACTTTTTAACTTCAAAAGAGTGGGTAAGCCGTAAGGGTTTTGAAGATCATATAGACGAAATTGAGGCCTGTTTTGATCAAGTAGAAATACCAGATGATGTAACTTATGATAAAACACCATATACCATCAAGGTTAAGAAGTTGTGTGGTTCTCCACTTATAATAAATATTTTTTGGGCTGATTTTTCATTTATTCCGCTAGATAAAAGTGGAAGACAATCGGAATCTATACAAATTAAAAACGCTAGACTTGCTTTAATGACAGCTTTTTTTGAGTACAAAAAAGACCCCAACCTAGGAACACAGCAATTCATACCGTTATTACAAAAATATTTCAAGTTTGATGAATGATTAAACTTCTAATTTGAGTTGAAAATTATATTTTCAATTAATTTATATGAGGTCCAAACTTAATAGCATCCTCTAAGTGACTTGGTGAAAAATGCAAGTAAACCATAGTTTGCTCAATCTTTGCATGCCCTAGTATCTCCTGTAGTACCAGAATATTACCTCCGTTCATCATAAAATGACTCGCAAAAGTATGCCTTAAAACACAACTACACTGCCCTTTTAGTAAGTTAATATCCGTTTTATTCACAGCCCTTTCAAACGCCTTTCTACAGTCTGCAAATAGTGGCCCTGACTTTTTAGGGATCTCATTAAAAAGCTTTTCACTAATTGGTACTGTTCTGTTCTTTTTACCCTTGGTATTAATAAAGGTGATACGGTAGCTATCGCCTGATTTAATAACCTGAGAACCTTTTAAGTTACATGCTTCACTTATCCTACAACCAGTTGCTAAACAGATTTTAGACACGATTAAAATATGCGGGTTAGTAGAGCGCTTTAATTCATTCAGCAGAGTGATAATTTCGTCTTCCATTAAAAATGAAAGTTCGGTTTGCTGTAGTTTGAACGGTTTAATTTCAGCTAAAGGATTTGGGTATTTTAACTCCCCTACTTCAATTAATTTATTGAACATACTCTTAATTAAAACAAGGTCGTTGTTCTTTGTTTTTGGCCTATTGGCGTTTCACCCGACATACGTTCACCACGCCATTTAACAAAATCTTTAGCCTGTAAATTCATAGCAATTGGATTATTCAGCGCTTCACAAATCATTTCTAATTTAGCTAAAGCGCGCTGCATGCACTTATAGGGGGAAACGGAATTTAAACACAAAGCCTAATAGAGCCTTATTTTTAAATAATTCTACCTTAGATCTTTATGTTTAATACTTTGATAAAACCAATGTGGGCACTAAGTGGACAAATATATCAGGAACAAAAAAGCCAGTTAAAGCATAATGCTCTAACTGGCTGTTTTATATCACTTTAAAGTGGTGGAGCTGGGGGGATTTGAACCCCCGTCCGAAAAGCCTCGACCTTTGGTACTACATGCTTAGTATCGTCTTTTAGTTAACCTTTACAGCTCGGACGAACACGATCTGAAAAGGCGAGGCCGCTTAGTTTTAGCGCTTCAACCCCGGCCAGGGTTTCCATCGCGATCTTGTGTAGGGTGACACTTCAGAACCGGGCCCACAAGAATGCGCCGGAGAAGTGCTAGCGGGCTATTATGCCGCTAGAGCGTAGTTATCGTCGTTTGCGATTACTTTAGATTGCGGCTTTTTTACGAGGCCAACCGCACCTCGACATGCACCTCGGGCGTCTTGAATTCCGTCGAATCCTAATCAGCCCCTGAATTTGATATCTCATTCAGAGTGTAGGTGCAGTATAACTGAGTAATCTGTTTATACTCAAGGCATTAATCAGGATATTTTTGCTAGGTAACTTTGAATGATGAAAAATCCAGCAGGAAAAGTCAGTTTTTATACAAAATTTCACATTTGACGCATACAAGTTCTTAACATAATACTAAAGTTGTGCTCAAATAGGCCTGTTGTTACCTCATATAAAAAATAATTCCGTAGCAACGAACAATAATAATAACAGGCCTTTTTTCAGGACTCCCCAAATGTCGATGTTTACGTTCGATGAGCAAAGTGGATATGTCTCTTTGCTTGAGCACCCGCGTGATGCTGGTTTTCCGGTGACCAGTTCGCAGCTTTTAGAGCTGTTCGAACAATCTTCTTATGCTGAGTTTGAGCTAATAGACGCAAATATAGGCAAATTATTCACACCAAGTAGCCAACATAATACTCACTCACTTGTCATTGCCAAAGCGGTAGACGCGTCAATAGCAATAAGTGTTGATGAAAAGAATATGGTTGCAGAAGCCAGTTTAACAACGGCCAAAGGTGGAAAAATAATCAGCATGGATGATGCCCAAGCAGCTTTGGCCGATGCAGGTGTAGAAAAAGGGGTAAGTCTGCGTGCTCTTGATACCTTTTTAGGGCAGCAATTTAAGCAACCTGCAGGTGCGCATTACAGTGCAATTGTTGCCCACGGTCGTATGCCTAAAGATGGCAACGATGCAAAATTCGTTCGGTTATGCCCTACCGCACAAGATAGAGTATTGAGCCCACAAGCTAAGTCTGGTGGAAAGGTCGATATGCGTGATTTAGGCGCCATTATTACTGTAAACCCAGGTACGCCGCTTATGCAGCGTATTCCAGCGACAGCTGGAGAGAATGGTTTCACTGTTTGTGGTGATGTGTTACCAGCCTCTGCGGGTAAAGACTTCCCCCTTGAACCCTTTGAAGGCACCCGTATTGACCCTATCAACAGTAATATGTTGATTGCTGACTCTAAAGGTGTGCCTGTTGCGCTTCCTCGTGGTATGCGCGTCGATGACGTTTTATGTTTTCATCATGTTGATGTTAGCACAGGTCACGTTGATTTTGATGGCAGCGTCATCATAAGTGGTGACGTTAAAGATGGTATGCGTGTTAAAGCAACGGGCGATATCACCGTATTGGGCTTTGTGGAGTCAGCCACCATTGAGAGTAAAAGCGAAATCACTATTATGTTAGGGGCAATAGGTCGCAAGCGCGAAAATAACGAAGCCTTCACGTGCAATATTGAGGCTGTACGCACAATTTCAATTGGTTACGCGCAATATTGTCATATAAAAAGTTCTCAAGATCTGTTTATCGAACGCCAAGCATTACATTGCGATTTAAGTGCTCGCAGGCTCATTCGTGTTGGTAAGGCAAATAACCCGCGCGGTAAAATTATTGGTGGTAACATTTTAGATGCAATGCGTATTGAAACAGGTGAACTGGGCGCGCCCTCGGGTACAAAAACCCGTGTTTTCATCGCTCAGTATTGGCATGACTTAAGGCAAAAACAGCAACAAATCAGTGATTTTGAAAAGTTACTGGCAACTAAGGCCAGTGCCCTTCAACAAGCTCGTAAAAAAGCCAACAAAATCCCTGATGCCGCTCAACGCGAACACTACATCAATAAAATAACGGCAAGTGAGCAACAAATTAAAATAAAGACGGCTAATACAAAGAAAAAGAAACAATTGGTAAAGCTTAAAATTGCCCGCTTACTGGCCACAAGTCGTTTAAAGGTCAATGAGCTTATGCACCCTGGTGTCGAGCTAAAAATAGCCCAGGAGAGTAAACAGTTTTCACGTATTTACCCACCTAGTTTGATGCGCTATTTAGAAGGTAAAATTACTCAGACGTTTTAGTCTCTTGTTCGGCCGTATCGGCTTGCTCTGGTAACGGCCAACCACCTAATTGCTGCCAGCGATTGACGATTAAACAAAATAATTCTGCGGTACGCTCTGTATCGTAAAGGGCTGAGTGAGCTTGTTTATTGTCAAACTCAATACCCGCTGCGCGGCATGCTTTCGCTAACACAGTTTGACCCAGTGCTAACCCTGCCAATGAGGTCGTATCAAAGCTCACAAATGGATGAAATGGGGTGCGCTTAATTTTACATCGCTCAATCGCAGCATTTAAAAAGCCATGGTCAAATGCCGCATTATGTGCAACAACAACTGAACGCTGGCAACCCGCGGCCTTTTGCGCCTTGCGAACAGCTTTACAAATTTCTTTTATTGCTTCTTCTTCAGGCACAGCACCACGTAATGCAGAGAATGGCTCAATACCATTAAATTCGATAGCAGCTTGTTCAATGTTTGCTCCTTCAAAAGGCGCAACATGAAAGTGTAAGGTATGGTCAATACTTAATACGCCATCGTCATCCATCTTTAAAATCGAGGCGGCGATTTCTAATAGCGCATCGGTGTCTTTATTAAAACCTGCCGTTTCAACATCGATAACAACGGGAAAAAAGCCACGAAAGCGTTTTGCGAAAAGAGTTTGTTCAGTATTTTCCATAGTCTTCTTGGTTTGCCTGTGTAAGCTGGTTATTATGTCAAAAACCAAGGGGGCTCTGCTAGAGCAAATATGATGAAATAGCAGATTCTCACTGCGTTTTTAGGCACAGTACTTGCTTTATATTTATCGACTCCCCTCATTAACTCAGCTTTTGGGGTGTTAAAGCAATAAAATGCCAAATAGTTGGCATTAATGATCAGTTGGAGAATACCTGTGATGAAGCCTTCACTACTTTCTTTAAATTTAGGCCTTTTAACCTTGCTCACCAGTGTGCATGCTACTGGTGCCATGCGTGAGTATGCAGCAACTGCCGATACCTCAAACTGGCAAATGGTTAAAACGTCGCGTCTTGAATGCCAACTAAATCATGAAGTTCCCTATTATGGCGAAGCCATTTTCAGTACAGCTGCCAGTAAAAGTAAAGATGTAAATTTTAATCTTGATATGGTGGTACGCCCAGATAATTATAGTATTGCAGGTTTAAAAGCGGTTCCGCCTCGTTGGCGAGCAGGATTGCCCGCCCGCGATATTGCAAATATGAAGCTGTTGCGTAAGTTTGATGGCGAGCTCGGAAATAAAACAGCATGGGAAATGCTTACAGAGCTTGAAAAAGGCTACCAACCTACCTTTTACTACCAAGATTGGCAAAATACTGCCGACAAAATTGCCGTTGGCCTATCAAGTGTTAACTTTAAGCAAGCTTATTGGGCGTTTTTACAATGCCGCGATTCTATGTTGCCATACAGCTTTGAAGATATTTCGTTCACGGTTATGAACTACGAACCAAATACCAGTAAGCTAACTAAAGCCTCACAAAAACGATTAGAGAAAATTGCCGAGTACCTAAAACACGATACTGGCATTGCTTCTATTTCAATTTCATCATACACAGACAGTTACGGCGGTCGTTGGAACAACCTTGAGCTGTCTAAAAAGCGTGCCAAAGCGATTAAAGAGTACATTGTTGCTTTGGGTATCGATGAAAGCAAAGTCGATACCGAAGGCTATGGCGAAAAACGTCATGTTGCGAGCAATGACAACATTTTAGACCGTAATAAAAACCGTCGTTTAGTTATTCAAATCGCAAAAATGTGATAGCCATTACTCGGCTATCACTCCCCTACCCCAAGCCTACTGGCTTTACACGCTTAATGCGTTTTAGCCACTTATCTCCAAACTGAAAACAAGCAAGGCTCAACATAATAATGGTTGCACCGACAATAAGTGCGTGATCTATTGTTTCATTATTAAGTATTCCACCAATGGCAATTGCAAAGCTAGGCGTAATAAGGGTAGTTAGTGCCACCGTACTAGCGTTTAACTTTTGCAATACATGAAAATAAGCTAATGCGCCAATGAGCGACCCAAAGACACCCAAATAAATAATTGAATACAACGATTTTGCGCTCCACATATGGCTATTAAACTGCCCATCAACAACTAACCATGTAATAAAAAACAAAGGGGTTACAAAAACTAAAGCACCAAACGTTGTCGCCATCGGATGAATCGCTATTTTAACCCGCTTGATCATTACACCACTCAAGCTAAAAAAGCATACCGCCATAAAAACATATAACAGACCACTTAACTGCTCTACGCCCCCCTGAATATGACGCTGACTGACTAAAAACAGCCCTATTAATGCACACCCTAAGGAGGCGAGTTTTATGCCACTGAATTTAGGTTCGTTAAGGATTTTTTGGGCTAGTAGCCCAGATAAAATAGGCGCTAAACCAAACATCAAAGAAATTAACCCTGATGGAACAGTTTTAGCTGCCATGTAGCTAAGTAGCATACCGCCAAAAATACCGATACTCGAATAGCCGTACAAAAATAACGCACGACGGTGCCAAGGCACACGAATATTGGCCACGGCAACCACGAAAGCAGCCAGTACTAACCCCACCAGCATACGTAATAGTACTGCTAAGGTAGGAGCAACAGTTTCACTACTCCAAACAATACCCAATGGGGTTGTAGACCAAATAACCACCATGAAAAAATATGAGGCTTTTACAGGCACACGCTTATTCCTTTAAGAGGCGAAAAAAGCGGAAGAAAATTAGAGAGAATAACCAACCGCTTTGAACGCGGTTAGTAATATTTACTTTATTAACCGCAGAACATAACTGACCACACGACTGACGTTAGCAGGCGCGAATTACAATTATTTGGTCGGTTATTTAGCTGCATCATAATTATCAAAAGTAAATTGAAGAACATTAAGAATCCGACTAAATGATGGTTTTGTCAATACGTGTTGATAAACTTTATTGAATAAAATTCAGCCACCAACTCACACTAGGTTTGCACTTGTAAATCATAAGTTACATTTAATTTCTTTGATTTATAACAAAACTATTTAAGTTTTATGAAACAAGTTATATCTTGCTTGCCTCTCACGAAGTTTAAGGGGCAAGAAGTGCTTAAAAATAAAACAATCGGCAGCATGTTAATTGTTGCTGGCACCACCATAGGTGCAGGGATGCTGGCATTGCCCATCGCCTCCGCAGGGCTTGGTTTCACAACAGCGTTATCACTCATACTCATTACATGGGCTTTAATGACCTACACTGCACTACTTATGCTGGAGTTGCATCAGTATGCGGACAGAGACGCCACACTCAACACACTCGCAAAGTCTTGGCTGGGCAAGCGAGGACAGTGGGTGGCTAATTTTTCAGTTATGTTTTTATTCTATGCGTTATGTGCCGCGTATATCGCAGGAGGCGGTGCGCAACTACAAGAGAAACTCAACAATGGTCTATCAATGTCTTTAGCACCACAAGTTGGCTCGGTAGTATTAGCAATTGTGATTGGCACGGTTGTCACGCTTGGCACCAGTAAGGTCGATAAGCTTAATCGCGTGCTGTTTACCATCAAAGTATGTGTGTTAGCGAGCTTGTTTTATATGCTTACGCCTTATGTTCATGGTCAGCATTTACTCGAAATGCCGCTTGAGCAAGGTCTGATTCTATCTGCTATTCCTGTGGTGTTTACCTCATTTGGTTTTCATGGCTCTATTCCGTCTATTGTGAAATACGTGGGCTTAGATATTAAAACACTGCGTAAAGTAATGATTGCAGGTGCTGCTCTGCCCCTTGTTATTTATATTTTCTGGCAACTTTTAAGCCAAGGAATGATGAGTCAAAGTGATTTACTGCAAAGCCAGGGATTGCCTGGGTTTGTAAGTAGTGTTGCAAGCATTGCACACAGCCCTCACGTAGCGACGGCTGTTAACATTTTTGCAGACTTAGCACTGGCGACCTCTTTTCTTGGGGTAAGCTTAGGCCTATTTGATTTTTTTGCAGACACCTTCAAAAAAGGTGACGGCAGTAAAGATAGAATTAAAACCGCATTAATTACCTTTTTACCGCCTTTGGGGTTTGCCTTATTTTATCCTCAAGGTTTTATTATGGCGCTAGGCTATGCCGCCATTGCATTAGTGATCTTAGCCGTATTTTTACCTGTTGCTATGGTTTATAAACAACGCCGCAGTCACTCTAATACGGGTTATCAAGTTAAGGGCGGAAATATAGGTTTAGTATTAGCTGCATTATTTGGTGTGTTGATTATCAGTGCTCAAGGCGCGCAAATGGCGGGACTTATTCCAGCTATTGGTTAAACAAGCCAATTTCAACTAAAAGCACCCGAGGGTGCTTTTTTACTGTCTGTTGTAAACCATGAAACGAGCTAAAACACCATGGCCTTACCACGACCAGATGCTTCAGAGGCAGCATCTAGCTTACCTTCTGTGTTAATAATGACATGCATATCACCAAAGCGACGTTCATTGAGTGTATAGCCCATTTTCTCAAGCGCTTTTACTACACTTGGCTCAAGACCGCTATGATGCCTAATCACATTCTTTGGCCATAATTGATGATGGAATCGCGGGCTATTTACGACTTGCTCTGCGGACATATTAAACTCAACAGCATTTAAAATAGACTCGTAAACTGAACTAATAATAGTTGTACCACCAGGAGAGCCCGTCACCATTTTAACTTTATTATTTTTTAATAGCATTGTTGGTGTCATTGAGCTTAGCATGCGTTTATGAGGCTGGATCTCGTTTGCTTCTCCGCCTAGAGCACCAAACACATTCATCACTCCAGGCTTGGCGCTAAAGTCGTCCATTTCGTCATTCAAAATAAACCCAGCCCCAGAGACAACGACTCCGCTACCAAAACTTAAATTTATTGTCGTAGTATTCGCAACCGCATTCCCCCACTTGTCCATAATAGAAAAATGCGTGGTTTGCTCACTTTCATGAAGCCCAGGTTTAATATTCTCGGTCGTGGAAATTGCATCAGGGCGAATGTTACTTGCACGTTTTGCAAGGTAACTATCGGCTAATAAAGCTGTTTTTGGTACGTCATAAAAGTCTGGATCACCTAAGTACTCTGCACGGTCAGCAAACACACGTTTACCTACCTCAGAAAGTATGTGTACATAAGTGGTTGAGTTATGCGCAAGCGGCTCTTTAGGTTTGGCAAGGTCATACATTTTCAACCATTGCAAAATAGCAATACCACCAGAGCTTGGTGGCGGCGACGTTAATACTTCAAAGTCACGCCATTTGCCCTTTATAGGTGTGCGAGACTTTGCTTGATACGCTTTTAAATCTTGCTCGGTAATGATCCCCCCATGTTGCTTCATAAAGCTTGCAATAATTTTAGCCGTTTCCCCCTCATAAAATCCGGCTTTACCTTGGTCACGAATGCGCTTTAAGGTTGCCGCTAATTCTGGTTGTTTAAAAAGCTTATCGGCTTTTGCATCGGCAAAATAATCAGCAAAATTAACCTTAACCGATTTTTTCGCCATGCGTGCAATATAGCGCTCGATACTCCCTGCAAGCTTTGGATGAACAATAAACCCGTCTTCAGCGAGCTTTAGTGCAGGCTCAACTAAAGCCCTCCATTCTAGCGTGCCATGCTTCTGGTGTGCTAACCACATACCCGCCACACTACCGGGAACGCCACTTGCATGAATACCATACACAGACATGTTATCAATCACATTACCTTTTTCATCAAGATACATATCGCGATGAGCCCCTGCCGGTGCTGTTTCACGGTAGTCGATAAAGTCCCCTTTGCCTTCTTTTTGGATCAGCATAAAGCCGCCGCCGCCAATATTTCCTGCCTCTGGTAGAGTAACAGCTAGTACAAACTGAGCAGCAATGGCGGCATCTACGGCATTTCCCCCTTGCTCTAAAATGGTTCGTGCAGTATCACTGCTGTAGCTGTCAGGCATGGCAACCGCTGCTTGTTTAGCAAACAACGATGCGTGAAAAAACAACATGGTAGCTACACATAACCCAGCCGCATACTTAGTTAAATTTGGCATGACACTTCCTTTTTTGATTTTATTTTAAGCATTAATACATGCCAGAGCATGCAAATCAATGAGTTGCGCTCAAAGGCGCTAATTGCTCTTTTGAGCATGAATAAAGCACTGCGGGTAACTCGCCGTGCTCATCACTATGTTGGTATTCTTTTACAAAACTAAGGCCCAGTTTTTTCATTACGTTTATTGAACCTACGTTATCCTTTAATGCTGTTGCAGACAGGGATTTGACCTCTTTAAACTGGCTTACTGAGTGTGCAACAGCAAGTGCAGCTTCTGATGCGTAACCTTTGCCCCAGCTTATTTGTTTAAATCGCCAACCAATCTCTAGGTCACTATAATCAGGCTGTTCAAAAAAGCCCATGGGTCTCACTAGCACCCACCCTATAAACGTATTACTTTGAGTGATATTCACTTGCCACAACCCCCATCCTTTTTGTTCATTACGATAGGCATTCAAACGCGGAATAAATATGTCTTTAATCGATTGCAACGAAGAGGTCTTGCCTCGTGTTAAATACTTCATAACATCAGGGTCGTTATCAAGCTCATAAAGTAGCTGCACATCATTTTCATCCATTAACCTAAAACTCAGACGCTCTGTTCTAGCTATGTTCATTTTTAATTGCTTATACTTATTTGAATGTTCATGAACCATTAGAGGAAAATATGAATAAATTAGCAAGCTTAGTTTTATTAGGTTGTGTAGCCTTAACAGGTTGCGAAGATGCCAACGAAGCTAAAAAGGACGCTGCCGAAGCTAAAGAAGAAGTAAAACAAGCACTAAACGATGCGTGGGATGAAGTAAAAGATACCACCAATGAGTTTAATGATGAATCTTTACAAGAGCTTTTGGAAGAAAGTAAAAAGATGGGCTTAAACATGTATGATGACGGTAAAGAAATTGCCATTGATGCATGGATTGAGAGCAAAGAAGCTGCTGGCGAGCTATCAGAAAAAACTAAGCAAAAAGCAAGAGAACTTGCTGAAGAGCTTAGAGAAGCACGTGAAAAACGTGAACAAGAAAGCAATAATTAATAGAAAAGGGTAAGCAACTGCTTACCCTTTTACTTTACTGGTTAGACTATAGTTCAAAGTCTTTTTTGAATTTAAGACCAAACTCACTACGGTCATTGCTACGCATCACACCGACAAAGCCCGATTGCTGCAATCGACCCACATCATAAACTTCATTCAATACGTTTTCGCCATACAAGGTTACTTCAAAGTCACCATATGGGTTTAAGTAAGAAATATTGAAACCTACAAGTTCACGTGACTCAATGTGTTCGCTTTGATTAAACACAGATTGACCCTGCATATCGCTACGATATGAGTAGTTCGCGTTAATAGCCAATGTGCCACCATTACTTAAATCCATGAAATAAGAAGGTGCAAGCATCACGGTCCATCGAGGAGTCAAAGCTGGAGAATCACCTTTACCGATCCCCATTACGCCATCATCCACTTCTGTGATCTCTGAATCAAGGTAACCTATGGCACTGCGCAGAGTAAAATCGTCAGTGATGGCTATAGTTGTTTCTAGTTCAATACCCTGTGCTTTAGACTCACCAGCATTCTCAACAATCGTGACAAATCCGCCACCAGCTGTTGGATCTGAAAATGGTAGCGCTAGATCAGTGTAATCAGTTACAAATACAGCTAGCATCATTGAGATATTTTCGTGTACTTGTCCTTTTAGACCCACTTCATAGTTAATTGCTTTAGTTTCATCGAATGATACAAATTGATCTGGGCCGCCAAATGGACGAGGAGGAAAGCCGCCTGTTTGATAGCCTTTTTGAATTTGACCATACAAGTTCATGTCATTTGACAGTTGATACGAGGCGTTGATATCCCATGTTACAGCATCAAAATCTGCGCTCACGAACTTACGCGATGGGAATGAAGGGAAAAGTGCATCAGCCTCTTTTTTATCTTTTGAATAACGAAGACCACCCCCTACTGTCAGCTCATTAGTCAGATCATAGCTTGCATTGATGTACGCTGCATACGAGTTTGTTTCTTGGTTAATATCAAAAAAGCCATAGTCGCCAAATGATGGAGTAACACCGTCATTTAATAACCCATTAGGCGTGTTAAATGGACTAAATACAAATGGACCAGAGCTGGTGAAGCCGTCTTCATTAAAGAAATATAAACCTGAAACGAAGTCCATATTGTCGAAACTACCATTCAACTGAATTTCAAATGAGTACTGATCTGCACCACCTTCTTCAGGAAACTCTGATAAGTTGAGTGCGACAGCGTCATCATCAAGGCCCCCTTCGTACTCTGACGTACGATAACTTGTAATAAACTTAGCGGTATAAGTATTGTTGATATCCCAATCAGCAATAAGTGACGTACCCCAACCGGAATAAGCCGTTGACTCGATACCTGCTACAGTCGTTGCCAAATCATCTGGATCGCTTGGTAGCATGTCTGCTGTCAATAACGGGAAATCGCCGTTAAATGGATCGCTTGCATCAAGCGGACTTGTAAGCTCAATAGTGTAAGGTGATTGGCCTGACTCGTTATCAACACCATCTAAAGAGAAAGTTAACGATAAGTCATTGCTAGCCTGCCACTTAAGTGCCATACGGCCACTTAACTCTTGCTCTTCGCCGATCTCTTTTTCTGGATTGGCAAGATTAATAGCTTCACCAACACCATCACGCTGTTTATATGACACACTTGCCGACATACTAAGCGTATCGGTTAAGCTGTTATTGAAATAAACATCACCTGCTAAACGACCGCGGCTACCTACTTTAGCTGTGGTTGTAACGATACCTTCATCACCTGGTTGCTTAGTAATAATGTTTACTGCGCCACCAAGTGTGTTGCGCCCATATAATGTACCTTGTGGGCCACGTAACACTTCAACACGATCAACATTAGGTAGTGATAGGTTTGAGCCCATTTGACGACCTAAATAAACACCATCGAGGTAAACACCGACACCAGGATCTGTGGTGATCACATGATCTTGCAAACCTATGCCACGGATAAATACAGATGCATGTGCAGCATTACCAACGCCATAACGCGTAATATTCAAATTTGGCACATACTTACCAATGTCTTCCAAATTACTCATATTCGCTTTATCAATAAGGTTTTCACCTATTGACGTAACCGCTGTTGGTGATTCAAAAATACTTTCGGTACGCTTACGTGCTGTTACTTCTATTTTTTCAAAAGCATCTTGTTTAGCGGTGGTTTTTTCTTGCTCAGCAAACGCTGATGTAGATAAGGCTGCGAGTATCGCAACACTTATTTGTGAGAGATGACGTAATTTCATTAAAACTCCAAAGGATACCGTGTGTGTGTTTTTTTGCCTGTGAAATTTAGGCATAAAAAAAGATGCTTAGCATTAAGCATCTTTCCTCTGGAAGGATATTATATGTCAGTTTTGTGAAAACATGTATAATTTTTTTAAATTTAATGAAAAAGTGTATAAAAAAACCTCTTTTTGTTTCATGTTCAGATGAAGCAACTAAACATAACGCATTAGAAAACTAAACTAAAATAAACGCTTATATGAATATCCCTCATGAATACTAATAAAACAAAACATCACTAAAATTAATAATAGAGTAATTGCTTAACAGTACAAGGCTTTAAGAGATCATTTGCAGAAATAAAAGGAATATTTTACCTCTTGATCCAGAAAAAAATTTATATTTTTATTACAAAAATAGTCAGAACAGCTAAACACCAGTACTTTTTAACTATCATAATGTCTCAATCTAATAGTTGAAAACCATTCATTAAAACTATATTTTTACGATAATTAATAATACTGGTGTGGATATGGATAATCTCGTTAATAGAAAAAACAACAAGCCTTACTCTGTGTGTTCTCTATCTTATTGTGTTGCTGATGAAAGTGAAACATTACTTATAAATTTTGATTCCCTTAATATACTTACAACACAAGAAATGATAGCTCAATTTATGAACGCACGGGGTTACACTAATCTTGTGATTTTTAATATTCCTTACGATGCAGATGTGACCTCTCTTAAAGAATGGCCAAAATTAAAAGGCTTATTTTACCAAGGTACTGAGGAGCATATTTTCAAGCAAGGCCTAGAAGCGATTGGAAAAGGAGATTTATGGTTTCCACGAACAGTGTCTGACACATGGATGAGGGAATTACTTGCCTCTGAAGAAAAAACAACTTTGCAATCTAATAACCTCACCTTTAAGGAGATTAAAGTTCTTAATTTACTTTGGAGTGGCGCAAGCTCCCCACAAATTGCAGATTCGCTGTTCATCAGTGAAGCAACTGTGCGTGTTCATTTACATAAAATCTATCAAAAGATAAATGTTAAAAATAAGCAAAAAGCTCTGCAATGGTGCGAAAAAAACTTAAGTAAATTCAGTAGTTCAGCGGACTAATTTGAAACCTAATTGTATCGGAATAATGCCCTGCAGCTTGGTTCTGAAACTGAGCCAATTTTATTTTTAGAGGTAATAAGAAAACAGTTTGATCCGAAAACGAAAATGTTTTTACTGAGCGCTGTTTAAGATCGATATTTCTTTCATTCATTATCAATGAATAGTCAATCTTAAAGCGACTTTGATAGAGAGTGTGTATTAACTTCCCCTTATTCTCGGAATCAACTTTTATAGCGACATCTGCGTTTGTAACCACTTTCAGTGTGGGTAACATCGTATATTCTTTATTCGCAATTAGCTCTCCAAGATTAACAACGTTGTGTGAACTACTGAAACCTAACAATGACAAGGACACATTGGCAGGTATGTTCACATCAACGTTAAGTTCATAATCATCCAACACCTCATAATTTTCATTCATTAACTGTAATGTTAGCCGGTCACGATACTGACCTGCCTTGACGGGTGTACCAGCCGCTATACTAAGCGCAAAGCTACTTTGACCGTCTTCTACGGCTAATCTGCTTACTTGACCACTCAATAGCGAACTTGAAGAGGCAATATGATAAGGAATATGTTGATACTGCCCGATAAATTGGAAGTTATTTTCACTACTTAAAGCTACATAAAGTGTGCAATCATCAGTGGCTGTCGTATAAAGTGTGAGCTGTTTTTCAGCGTCCGTTCGTTGTAAGGAATGATACCCAGAGAGGTTATCAACACCTTGCTGAATACTTTCTATTGTCGCATCACATGTTGCCCAACTGCATAAGGGCATAACATAGAAAATTAGTATCACTTTTTTAGCTAAACGCATTTTACTGAACATAAATAACTCCTTTTCTTTGTAATTGTTGACCCTTTATAACGTCGATTAAAAGCGCTTTGTGAGTGACGCTTTTCAAAGAAATCTGGTACTGACAAGGTTCAAGACCTGTTAAAGCAAAACGTCCGCTTTTACTGGTAAAGAATGTAAGAGGCTCCGCCGCTTCTTCATCAATACATTTTGCAGTACCCACTTGTAATGCCAAAGGCTCGTTTTCAGTTGTTTTCAGCGTTGCAATGATAGAAATATTTGCATCGGTGCCAACGGTCACAACATGGCCGCTCTTGTATGAAGGGTAAAATGTGATTGCACCCGCCCCAATATCATAACCAGGCGCTAAATCATCGACATCAAGTGTCACTGTGGAATTATCGTAAGCGTTGATATCACTGAGTAATATTGTATTAAAGTCAGCATTACTTGCTCTGTATTGCGATTCTGTTCTACCTAAACTGATCTTTTTGCCGGATAAACTACTATGAGCAGATACTAAGGCAAAACTATCTTCAATTGGCTTTCCAACAGTCCAACTTGTATTTGCAAATGCAAGACTTGCAGCACCACTTAAGCGGCTTTGATGATAGGCTGTACGCGAGTTTAACTGTTTGTAATAAGTTCCGTGATCAAAACTTGCTAGAAAACGGTTAGCATTATATTGGGTATTTAGATCAAAAATAGCTTCGTTTAGCTCATTCCTTTCAAGTCCAGATCGAACGCTCAATGCTCCTACATATCGTTGATTACCATCTTGATTAAACTCAAAGCGAGTCTTATCACGTTTAGATTGATGACTAAGCTTCACCCGTCGCGTATTTGAAAACTTATAAGTAATAGAGGCACTAAACCCCCATTGCGACTGTGCATTTATATCTTCCCACTGCCCTCCAAGTGAATAACGCCATTGATGGTTAAATAGCTCTGAAGAGAGCACAAGACCTGCTGATTTATCAAACTGTGCTTGATCATGGCGTCGTGAAAACGTGGAGTACAAGGATGTTTGCATTCTCGTTTCGGACACAATATTGAGGTTAGCTTGAATAAAATGTTCTCTTTGGCTTAACCCGTCACTTTGTAATCCAGAAAAACTTTGCCTACGATAATCTCGATTTGTGTATTCATAGCCCAATGTAAAGTCTATGCCATTATATGATGGGTCATTAAACGTGCTATAAACTAGGCGATAGGCATAACCATTGCTATCACTAAAACTCAAGGTATTTTCAAAAGCTAATTGACCTAGTGGTGTGGCATAGATTTGTTTTAAACCAACTTGCTGAGCATCTTCATTTCCTTGTGCCGACATACCTATAGTCCAACTTGGTGTTACACCATAATCTAAATACGAAGACAGTAGTGGTTTTTCCCAAGCATAAGTTAATTTATCTCGTAGTGAGCTTGGAAAACCTAAATGGACCTCATATTCCAGCTGCCCTTGTGCAAACAAATCTAGACCTGTGGTCACTGTAAAATTAACCAATCGAACCACACCTGCGCTATCCGTTATTCGCAGCACAATATTGTTATTACCTTCGTCAAGCGGGATATCGTTCAATGAGTAAATACCTGCTGCTAAATTCAAACGTTGTACTAAACGATCATCAACAAGCACCTCAACTGATGAGGGAGACTCAAGCGTAAAGCTTTGTGATGCACTTGGACGAATCGGCCGGTCAGAAACAAGAGAGAAATCATGAGCAAGCGATAGCCCTAGCATTCTAGTAGTTGATTGAAAATAACTTCCAGAACTATAGTTATCACCAACAGAAACGCGCATCCCTTGCTCAGGTAAATCATGTATCAAACGTGTCCCAAGACGTTTAAAGTTACTTTTTTTATCATTTGACTCATATTCGGCTTCGTTCTCTAATACCCAACTGTGGAAGTTTATAACTCCTTCGGGTCTTACAGTCAGTTGCCTTTGCGTTAAATCTCGTTCTTTATCTAGTTGATACAAATAGCTAGAGCGTAGATTTAAATAGCCGCTCACGGAGGCTGGTTTTGTGGGTTTTAAGCCTTGACGGTACGATATAACACTTAGACTTTTAGGCTTTGTCATTGAAAGTGGCACAGTTATATCTAAACTAAAATCGAGCATAGAGAACGTTACTTCAATGCCTATCTTTTCTAACTTATCAACATCAATAAGCTGCTGTTGTGAGTTAGCTTGCTTGGCAATATTTTCTAGGCTTTGCGCGAATAAAATTGGCGCAAAATGCGGCTCAATCTCAGGCCACTTCAGCACTAATTTATCCTTTGGTGTAACAATCAAAGTAATGCTGCCAATCGTGTTTTTATTAATCCGTGTATCAACCGTTAATTCAATAGGCTCTGATGTGGGATTGATCTGCCCATATATAGGTGCAGCCAAAACGAAGAAAACAAAGCAAATATAGGCACGCATGTTACTTTTTCAAAATGACTGTAGGAGAAGTTAAATCAACATGTCCTTCTTTTAATATTGGAATAGAAACATGAGAGATGGCAGAAGGCGCAAAGAAAACATCGTAGCCCAATGCTTTTAGTTGCTGTTTATCAAAAGTTAGTTGCGGCTTATCCTTGGAGCTAATAATTATTTCATACTCACTTAGACGTGAAGCCCCATCACCAAAATTACGAACATCAAAACTACATTGTTTTTCAAGACAGTTGATATTCTCAACAACTAAATTAGCCTCAAACGCTTGTTGATGTACGTGCACAATCATATTCACGTTTAATAACATTGTTAGCTGCGATACCTCGCTTGTTTGCCCAGACACAACTTGTTCAACCAAAGTAACTTGATATGTTTTATCTGTTTTAGGGGTATTACCGTTCCAGCGAAACTGAATGCGTTGTTGTTCATTTTTTGTAAGGTAAATCGTGGGTGGAAACACCCAGATCGGTGGCTCGTCAAGGTAATGAAATTGAGGCAGCTTCTTTGAAAAGTCAACCTCGTACACTTCTATTTCAAACGCTAAATCACGGTTTAACGTATTTCTTACCGTGCTATATGCTGGTTGCGAGGTCATCGTTGGATCTAAAGTAAGCACCATGGGGGTGACTTCTATAGCAAAACAAGATAGCGACATAAATAAATAAGCAACCAAACACCAACGCATTAAAATAGCACCTCTAACTGACTATTTTGCGGTGAAAACTTAGCCGGTACTTCTATAGTTACCTCACGCTCAGAGTGTGGTAATAATAGCTTGCCGCTTAAGGCTTTACTGAGCTCTTCACCTTCTAATAAAAGCTGCTCTTCTTGATTTTTAAAAAGCCACTTTGCTTGGGAAAGGCGTATAAATTTGTCACCTTCATTTTCAAGTAATATTTTCCAAACACCCGCTTGTTCTAACTGCTTTTCTTTTACTAATAACTTAGCAGTTGCTTGTTCTGGTACGACATTAAACAGCGTTCTAAAACTTACCGACATACCAACACCAGATTGTTTAATTTCATTAATATCGACAGGAACTTGATCAACAGCTATACGATACGACTTTGATACTGATATAGCGGGATCACCAATATAACGGACCAATACAGATTGTGTTTTTCCAGGCTGAACGATTGTCGTCATAGGAATAATCAAAAAATCTTCCTCGTTAAGCTTCAGCTCTTCATCGCCCGCCTTGTTGATTTCTAAATCAAACGCTGTGAGTTCAATAGTTAATGGTTCATTTGAATTATTCATAACCCTAATTCTTTGCTGTGAATTTGAACCTGAAGGCTTTAACTCAGCAACCATGGGCTGAACTTGGAATGCATAGCTATGTAATGACCAAAAACAAGTCAAAAATATGATTAAAAAGCGCATATGATCTCCCATAAAAAAGAGCAGCATTAGCTGCTCTTTTTTTCATCAAGTTTAGTTAGCTGTAATAGCTAACATTAACGTATCAGCATAAGTACCAGAGAAAACTGGGTTTTGCGTAATAGTTAACTCGATTGTACCTGCAACACCGCCTGCAGCTAGAGCAAAAGAACCTGGCTGGCTTTGCTCAACGCTTTGGTCGTTGTGACCATTTTCAGCAACAAGTGTAAAAGCGAATGGGTTCGCATTTAATTCAGCTGTGTACCCTACCCCTTGGTCTTCGCGGTCTGCGTTTTGTAAGTGACCTTCGGCTGTCGTTAAAGACATTGTTGCGCCGTCAGCATCGTTACACTGCAATTCAAAGCCAATTGTTTTTGTTTGATCTTTTGCTAATGCAGGAAAATATGTTGTTGTGTTTACATTGCTAACTTCACAAATTGACTCAACTGCACCACCAACGTTTAGGTTTTCCGCTAAAGCAGTACCAGAAGTAAGAACAGCGATTGCTGAAAGTGTGATTAATTTTTTCATTAGTTTATTCCTTATCCATGTTATTTAAGCATTGTTTCTTAATGACTTACCAAATCCCACCTGAACTGGCGGCTGGCGTCATCTCTATACGCAAGATATCCTTATACTCACCTGCATATATTAGTGGCTCTGTTAACTCTAACTGTAAATTCATCGTTTTCTTAAACAAGATTTGGTCAATATTCAGAGTATGTGAATCAATAAGATTTCGCGCTAAGAATGATTCACTTAGCGATAGCCCTGCTACTGATAAGCTTACCCTGTACCCGTTGACTTTCCTGCCCTGTAAATGAAGTAATCCGCCATGCTCAGAATGCAATGACATCCTCATTGGTGAGTTACAGTTAATAACTAACTCAGTGCTAATCAAACCATTATGTGGAAATTGCAAATCATTTTCTTGCATTGTAAAACCGCACTTTGCTTTTATGTATCCTTCCAATGTTAAACTCACATCATCAGAGGCTACACTGTAAGAAGTGCTAAAAATGAAAAGAAATAACATGCATTTTTTCATCATTCACCCATATCCTTTGAGCAGGTTTGTTAACACGGAAGAAGTGTAAAGGAGTTTTTCTAGAAAGGTTGTTGCTATTTGCTTAGCTTATTTATGAGCTCCAAAAAAATAGACAGAGGCTGTTTATCAATACAGGCTAAACAAACGCTAATTTCATACTCACAGAGGCTAAGCCCAACACCTTATTCAGTTAACATTCAGCTCAAAATTCAGGTAATATTCAGCTTCTTCTATTAGAAATAAGGCTATAAATAGGCTTTAAACAAATACCACGACAAATCAGTTATTTTGTATAAACAAAAATAAACTTCATAACAATTAATGACTGTATCTAAGCCTGTTTACAACCAAAAATTTCACTCTTATTGCTTTGTTTTGAGGCGTTGAACTTGCATTAATACATCTTCTGCCTTTGCGCCTAAGTAGACATAGACCGCCAATGCTAATAATAAACCGACAACTGCGAACATCATTAGAACCGCAGGTATTACGTACTCAACTTGTCCTAGAGCAGCCTTAAACATAGTAAGTAATGCCTCTATTGAGACCGCAATCAAAATCGTTGAGATAAACCGTGTGATTGTTCGTCTGGTTGAGCTGTGGCGAAAAATATCTTTATGCATGAGGATCTCTTCCTCCAAAATAGTTTTCCCCAAATCAAAAATAGCTAAAGCCAAGGTGACAAAGATAATGATAGTGAAAGGCTGAATTGGATCTGATTGACCTTGTTTTCCTAGCAAAAGAGAAAACATTCCATCAAACACCTTAAAGAGTAAGTAAATTACTAGGCAGAATAAACAACTAACAATTAACCCATAACCGGCTTTAAAATAAGGCGTCATATTTGCGCGCTGTGTATCCCCTAAGATGAACTCAATCAATTCAGTTAGGCACACATCTACAACTAGATAGTGGTTATCTTGATTATCTGTTTGTATTAACTTCACGGCCGATATGCACAAATGTTTCGTAGCAGTTGAAATATATGGCGAGGTAAAATGTGCATCTTCGTTGCTACTTGCAAGCAAAAAATAAGGGCGTGTACTCAAATCTTGCCCCGCACCTTTATGTGCTAATTCCCTATAATACTGCCGCTTGAAACAGACATTATGACCTTGTTGTATCCCTTGCCCATTTAAGCAATATTGTAATTCTAGAAATGGATATTGCTCTACTAGCTGCTGATAATTTTGTTGATTTTTAAGTGATGTTTGAATACTCGCTAAAATAGACAGCAACAAATCATGAATCAGATGTTGATGCTCTTCATATCGCTCTATCGCACTTAAATAACTCATTCTCGCCATGCTCTAAACTCGCCTATAAAGTAATAACAGGTAATATAAGCAAGGAAAGCTCCAAGATTAATTTTATTTATTTTTCAGAATATTAGAAATATAAGAAAGGCTTTTTCTAAAGTAAAAGCACCAGACTAGTGCAAAGAGGGGAGAAAATGAAAAAAGCCGTTACTGTTAAGTAACGGCTTTTCAAATTTGGTGCGGATGGGGGGACTTGAACCCCCACGGCCTAAGCCACCACCCCCTCAAGATGGCGTGTCTACCAATTCCACCACATCCGCATACAATTTTTGTATGTTGTTAAGCGTTATTATTACTTGAGGAAAGTAACTGCTTAACCTAATTTAGCAACGCTAATTAGTTTGGTACGTCAGAGCTTTTCTCTTCAGTAACAGGCACATCATCTTGTGCTGGCGTTACTGTTTCAACAGCTGGCGCAGCTTCTAGATTTTCCCATTCGTCAGTCTTTTTAATTTGACCAGCTGTAAGGTTACCTAGAACAATACTTAACACAAAGAATACTGTGGCAAGAATTGTCGTTGTTTTAGTCATAAAGTTACCAGCACCAGATGAACCAAACACAGTGGCAGAAGCACCTGCACCAAATGATGAGCCCATGTCTGCGCCTTTACCTTGCTGGATTAAAACCATACCAACAAGTGCTAAAGCAACGATTAAATAAACTACTAATAAAATTTCGTACATCTTATACGGTCCCTTTTGCACTCTCACAGATTGCAGTGAATGAGTCTGCTTTTAGACTTGCGCCGCCAATTAGGCCGCCATCTATATCTGGTTGTGCAAATAATAATTCGCTATTTTTTTCATTCACGCTACCACCATATAAGATGGTTAGCTGCGCGGCTAAATCGCTATCCAGTGAAGCGACTTTTTCGCGGATAAATTTGTGCACAGCTTGAGCTTGCTCAGGTGAAGCAGTTTTACCTGTGCCAATGGCCCAAACGGGCTCGTATGCTACCACAGAATTCTTTAGTGCTGCTACACCTAATTTATCAATTACAGCATCAATTTGTGCTGCAACCACTAATTCGGTTTCATTTGCTTCGCGTTGTTGCTCACTTTCGCCAACACATAAGATAGGTGTTAAGCCTACTTCTTGCGCACGGGCGAATTTTTCTGCAACACTTTGGTCTGACTCACCGTAAATACTTCGACGTTCTGAGTGACCAACTAATGTGTATGTGGCGCCTAAATCTTTTATAAGCTGCGCATCGACTTCACCCGTAAATGCACCTGCTTGATTCTCAGATACAGTCTGTGAGCCAACAAGCACATCACGTTGTAGCAAACTACTCATCAATGGGAATGGTGGAAAAACCACAATATCCAGTTCATCCGATTGAACGTTTTTAATTGCCTGAGATAACTGTTCAACGAGCTCTAATGAGCCGTTCATTTTCCAATTACCTGCAACCATTGGCTTACGTGTTGCCATAATTCCACTCCACATTAGAAAGCGGGCAAGATACTAACTCGACTTGCCCAAAGTTACAAGAGGTTATTGTTATGCTTCGGTTTGTTTGCTCACAGATTCGACAACTTGAGCGATTTTCTGAGCATTATCGAGTACAATTTTCTCTTGCTCAGCTTCGACCATTACACGCACAACGGGTTCAGTGCCTGATTTACGAAGTAATACACGCCCAGTGTTACCAAGTTTTTCTTCAACCTCAGCCACACAGTCAATCACCGCCTGAGCTTGTGTAGGGTCGGTTCCTTGAGGATAACGAACATTAATCATTTTCATTGGGTATTTTGTGAAACCCGCGCCTAGATCTTGTAATGTTTTATTTTGTGCAACCATTGCTGCAAGCACTTGTAAGCTCGAAATAATGCCATCGCCTGTACTAATTAGATCAAGGTTTAATACATGGCCTGAGCTTTCACCACCAATTTTCCACCCTTTCTCTTGTAGTAGCTCCATTACATAGCGGTCACCGACTTTGCTTCTGGCAAAATCAATACCGCGTGATTTAAGCGCATTTTCAAGTCCCATATTAGACATGACGGTACCTACAACACCACCACCAAGCATGTCATCGTTTGCAGCTTGGCAAGCAATAATGTAAACAATATCATCACCATCAAATACACGGCCATTGTGATCAACCATCATGACACGGTCGCCATCACCATCATAGGCAATACCTACATCAGCATTGTGTTCAAGCACTTTGCGTTTAAGTGTTTCAACATGAGTGGCACCACACTCAAGGTTAATATTTACTCCATTCGGCTCGCATGCATGACAAATTACTTCTGCGCCTAGTTCTCGCATCACGGATGGTGCAATGTGGTAGGTAGCACCGTTGGCACAATCGAGCACTATTTTTAACCCTTCAAGTGATAATCCTTGCGGGAACTGGCTCTTACAGAACTCAATATAGCGACCATCGGCCGTTTCTAAGCGGCGTGCTTTTCCGAGTTTATCGGATGCAACACACGTCATTGGCTCATCCATCATAGCTTCAATTTCTAGCTCAACATTATCAGGGAGTTTTAAACCCCGGCTAGAAAAGAATTTAATACCATTATCATGATAAGGGTTATGAGAAGCGCTAATAACAATACCCGCTTCAGCACGGAATGTTTGTGTGAGGTATGCAACAGCTGGAGTCGGCATAGGCCCGAGTAAAACCACATCAATACCTGCGGCAATTAAGCCTGCCTCAAGAGACGTTTCTAACATATAGCCTGAGATGCGCGTATCTTTACCAATGATCACTTTTTTAGTGCCAATCTTTGATAAAACTCGTCCTGCAGCCCAACCTAGTTTTAAAGCAAACTCAGGGGTGATTGGGTATTCCCCAACCATACCGCGAACACCATCCGTGCCAAAATATTTTCTTGTTTTACTCATTTAAAAATCCTTTATTACACGCCTGCCAAACGGTTAAGGCATCAACAGTTTCTAATACATCATGAACACGAATGATCTTTGCGCCATTTTGTGCAGCAATAAGTGCGCCGGCTAGGCTACCAGCTAAGCGCTCACTCGTGTCTCTATTTAGTAAATTACCTATCATAGACTTTCGAGATAAGCCCGCCAAAACAGGTAGTTTGAATTGATTAAAATCATCGAATTTGTCGAGGATTTGATAGTTATGTGCCAACGATTTTCCAAACCCAAAACCTGGGTCTAGTATAATTCGCTCTCGCTGAATACCCGCTTGCTCACACGCTTCGATACGCGCAGCAAAAAAGCTATTGATATCAGCAAACAAATCATCGTATTGCGGGGCCATTTGCATTGTGCGAGGCTGCCCTTGCATGTGCATTAAGCACACTGCCACATCTGGGTACTGAGCAAGCACCTCAATCGCACCAGGCTCTTGAAGAGCTCGCACATCATTTATAATATCTGCACCTGCTTCTATAGCTTGGCGCATCACTTCACTTTTGCTGGTATCAATTGAAATAACACAATCACTGTGTTCACGAAGCGCTTTTACAAGAGGAATAACTCTTGCTAATTCATCTTCTAACGAAACATCTGGTGCGCCAGGACGGGTTGACTCACCACCAATATCAATAATTAAGGCGCCTTGTTCTAATAGTGTATTGGCCTGATTGACAGCGCTGTCTAATTGGCAATAGCTGCCGCCGTCTGAAAATGAATCGGGTGTGACATTTAAAATCCCCATCACAACTGGGGAGTCGAGGTGTAAAGTGCGACCTCGTGGTAAGTTAAGAACGGTCATTTATCACCTTTACGGCATGTATAGCAATGGCTAAGATACATTTGAGTAAACAGTTATAGCTATTTCGCTAATAAATATTATTGCAAAGACGGTATCTTAAAATTTGTCTACAAAAAAGCCCCGGCATTCGGGGCTTTTGCTTATACTATTTTAACGATTATTCCGCTTTATCATCAAGGCTTGTTTCATCCTTTTTGGCTGAATCATCATTTTTCGGCTCTTGTGAGGCTGGCTCAGCCGGCTTTTCTGTACTTTTCTTCTCGTCCGATCTGCGATCATGCATATCACGAGGTTCGCGAACTGGCTTACGTTCCATAAGATCGTCTATTTGACCTGCATCGATGGTTTCATATTTCATCAATGCATCTTTCATTGCATGTAAGATATCAATATTGTCTTTTAAGATTTGTTCAGCACGTTCATAGTTACGGTCAGAGAACAAGCGCACTTCACTATCAATAACTTTTGCTGTTTCATCCGACATGCTCATCGAGCGGCTTCCACCACCCCCCATGTACATTTCGTTTTGGTCTTCAGCATAAAGTAATGGACCAAGCTTTTCACTCAAGCCCCACTGAGTCACCATTTTACGAGCGATGTCAGTAGCACGTTCGATATCGTTACTTGCACCTGTCGTCACTTTATCTTCACCGTATATAAGTGCCTCAGCAATACGACCACCATACAAGCTCGAAATCATTGACTCTAAAAGCTCTTTAGAGTGGCTAACACGGTCTTGCTCAGGTAGGTACATTGTTACACCCAATGCACGACCGCGAGGGATAATAGACACTTTATAGACTGGATCGTGTTCAGGCACCATACGACCAACAATCGCGTGACCCGCTTCATGGTAAGCAGTCATTTCTTTCTCTTGCTCACTCATCACCATGGTCTTGCGTTCAGCGCCCATCATGATTTTATCTTTGGCGGCATCGAATTCCGCCATGCTGACAACACGCTTGTTACCACGCGCTGCATATAATGCTGCTTCGTTTACTAAGTTAGCAAGGTCAGCCCCCGAGAAACCAGGTGTACCGCGTGCAATAACTGCTGCTTCTACGTTGTCACCCAATGGTACTTTGCGCATATGCACTTTAAGAATTTGCTCACGACCACGAATATCAGGTAAACCAACCACAACTTGACGGTCAAAACGACCAGGACGTAATAATGCAGGGTCGAGTACATCAGGGCGGTTAGTTGCGGCAATAACGATAATACCTTCATTACCTTCAAAGCCGTCCATTTCTACAAGCATTTGGTTAAGTGTTTGCTCACGCTCATCGTGACCACCACCCATGCCAGCGCCACGTTTACGGCCAACGGCATCGATTTCATCAATAAAGATGATACAAGGCGCTGCTTTTTTAGCTTGCTCGAACATGTCACGTACACGTGATGCACCCACACCAACGAACATTTCTACGAAATCAGAACCTGAGATTGTGAAAAACGGCACTTTTGCTTCACCAGCAACGGCTTTGGCTAGTAACGTTTTACCTGTACCTGGAGGACCTACCATGAGCACACCTTTTGGAATGCTACCACCTAATTTTTGGAATTTAGATGGATCACGTAAGAAATCAACAAGCTCAGTAACGTCCTCTTTTGCTTCATCACAGCCAGCAACATCAGCAAAGGTTGTTTTAACTTGGTCTTCGCTCATTAGGCGCGCTTTACTCTTACCGAAAGACATCGCACCTTTACCGCCACCACCTTGCATTTGACGCATGAAGAATATCCACACACCAATTAGCAGCAGCATTGGGAACCAAGAGATTAAAATGCTGGCGAGGAAAGATTGCTCTTCAGGTTTTACACCCTTTACATTCACATTGCTTTTCAAAAGATCATTTAAAATATCTTTATCGTACATCGGCATGATAGTTTGAAAGCGCTCACCATTAGTTTTGGTGCCGGTAATCGTACCTGAACTACTTTCAATAGAAACCTCTTGAATAGCGCCACTACGTGCATCGCTAACAAACTGGGTATAACTTGTTTGGCGATCAGCCTGATCGCCACCATTAAAGCTCTGAAAGACTGACATTAGCACAACTGCAATGACCAGCCAGAGTATTAGATTTTTCGCCATATCGCTCAAGGGGTTAACCTCTTGTATCCAATTAATATAAATTCAACTTAACGCAGCACAACTGTACTACAGTTTGTATCCCGTCGCCACTATATAAACTTCCCGAGAACGGGCACGCGATGCATCAGGCTTTCTGATCTTGACCGCTTTAAAGCTATTACGTACGTCCTGTAAGTATTGATCAAACCCTTCACCTTGGAAAACTTTCACACAAAAAGCACCATTTTTCTTCAAAACTTGGTGACACATATCTAATGCAAGCTCAACTAGATACATGCTTCCTGCCTGATCAACCGATGTATTACCACTCATATTGGGAGCCATGTCAGAAAATACAACATCCACATTTTTCCCATCAATGCGCGTTAATAGCGCATCTAATACCGCTTCTTCTCGAAAGTCACCTTGCAAAAAGTCTACGCCTGCTAACGAATCCATTGGCAAGATATCACAGGCAACAACTTGGCCTTTATCACCCACCTTTTCAGCAAGATACTGTGACCAACTTCCTGGAGCAGCACCTAAATCAACCACAGTCATGGCTGGTTTAATTAATTTATCTTTATTTTGAATTTCATCTAATTTGAATACCGCACGAGAGCGCCAACCTTTCTTCTGCGCTTCGTGAACATAAGGATCGTCAAAATGTTCCTTCAGCCATCGCTTAGAACTAGCTGAATGTTTTTTATTTGCCATAAAATTAATACGTAACTAATTAGTAATATTCTCTAGATGGCGTTAGAATACCCTTAATTCAAGCCATATTCAGCAAAATTTGTAACATCATGAAATTATCGAACAAACAAAAGCAGTTTTTAAAAGGTCAAGCACACAGTTTAAAGCCTGTGGTATTACTTGGCGCAAACGGTTTAACCGAAGGCGTTTTAGTTGAAATTGAAAGCGCTCTAGATATCCACGAGCTTATTAAAGTAAAAGTACCAACGGATGAACGTGAAACAAAAGTATTAATTTTCGATGCAATTGTTCGCGAAACCGGTGCTGTGAAACTTCAAACAATTGGCCATACCATTGTTCTTTACCGTCAAAGTGAAGAGAAAAAGATTCAATTACCTCGCGGTTAAGATTGAAAGCCAATTCTATAAAAAGCCAGCTTGCTGGCTTTTTTAATGCCTAGCCGAAATATATAACTAGTTCGATTCACTTTCTCGCGCATATTTCAGTGTGCGATTGATAAATTCTGTTGTTAGCTCATTAATCAACCCGGTTTCCGCATTAAGCACTAAACTAAAACCAATATTTAAATGTGGAAAAACAACTAAGTCACTGCGGTAGCCTTGTACCCAACCACTATGGTAATAGAGTACTTCACCATCGTAATCATATACTCGCCAACCAAGGCCGTAGTAGGCATCTTTTACATGCCCTCGCCATACGCGACGCCGTGTTTCTTTTTTTGTATGGGTGTATGGTCGCGTTTGTTTTATAAGTGCATCCAGCGGCAATACATCAGGGTACTGGCCTAGCTGCGCATTTAACCAAATAGCCATATCACTAGCGCTGGCATTAACCCCCGCAGCGGCCGCTACCTTGTAGTAATTCTTTTTTAAGCGAGAGGTGTACCAACGCTTTCTTCCTCTTACATGAGGGTGAGCATAATTATTGTCACGCACCATACCTTCGTAGCCTACACTCGCATCCGTCATTTTTAATGGTGCAAAAATATATTCAGCTATCCAATGGGCATAATCCATTTGAGTTGTTTTATAAATAATTGAATCAATGAGACTGAACATAACATTCTGATAACCATAGCACTCACCCGGTTTGCAAATAGGTTCGACAGTTAAAAGCTGTTTAACAATGTCTGGGTAACTCATTCTTGATTCTATTAAATTGTCGTAGGCATTTGGCACTAAACCGCTTGAATGGCTCAGAATATGATAAATTTTTAAATCATCTTTATAGACAGTATTATTGAATTCAGGAATGAACTTACTGATCGGATCATCAATATTGAACTCTCCCTGAGCCGCAAGCTTTGATGTCAATGACCCTGCAAATGTTTTAGAAACTGAAGCCAAGCGAAATCGTGTATGTTTATCTACTTTTCGCCCTTTTGATATTTTAGTTCGACCAATACCTTGGATAAAGTCTTCCTCACCCACTTTAACAATAGCCAAAGAACCACCCGGAATTCCTTTAGCTCTTAATTTTCCTCTTAAATATTTATTGTACTCGCTAACGAAGGGCTGCCAATTTGAGTCACTGCCTGCAGCATGCCCACTGAAAAGAAGGAGAAAAAAAGAAGAAAAAAGAAAGATAATAAAAGTGAGCGTGTACTTCATTCGTTATTGTTTTAGTCTGTTTCGGAAGTTTCTCATTACATAATATCATGAACTTTTGCTTCGACTAACGTACAATACGCACAATATTAACTTTTTTATGGGTAGACTTTTCTTTATGCGCTTACTTGTAGTACTGCTTTTTACAATTATATCAGCTGGTTGCGCCCTAAAACCAGAGCCGGCGCCTTTATTAGCGATGCCAGAAAAACCGTCGCTTAAAAGCCAACGTTTCCAAATTGAGTATAAAACTGAACATGCAGCCCCAAAAGTTAAATCGGTACAACTACCTGCGCATACAGTAAATACAAACCAAACCGTTTCAATTGTTGCTGATAAAACGAGTGTTACAGATACTTTATATGCGCAAATAACAGAAGCATTAAATGAAAAACAATTAAAAGTTGTACAAAATGGACAAGCAGATTACACATTGTCAATCCACCAGCTAGATTTAGAACTTGTTGACGATACCGAATACCAATTAGTGACACCTGAAAAACCATTGCCACTTTTTGATCAAGTAGCAGAGCAATTCCCAACTCAACAATGTGCTACTATTCAAGCACAGGTGAGTATGCGACTAACCCATAAAAAAACAGGCGATGTTGTATGGTTTGCGAAGTCATCTATAGACAGTGCAAGCTTTCACCGTGAACCACTCATCTATAGCTTTGAGCAACAGCAATTGATCAAGAACGAACTAGAAGTTGCCAGCTTCGTCAATGAGCAAAATACGGAACAAGCGCGTATGTCGCGTATAAACAATACCGATATTGTGATACCTCAATATCAAACAATTTCTCGCATGAGTGCTTTAACAAAAGAGCAAGGCCCATGTAATCGTACTGAAATCAGTGCTCTTACGCCTATGATGCAGTATTACCTTACAAGTATCTTAATCGATAAAATTAAAGTTCAATAAAAAGTTGGTGTTTGCACTTAGCAAAAGTGCAAACACCTATTTCTTACTTCTAAGCTACACTTCCCTAACACCTTTACGACTCGACTACACTTTTTTACAGATTTTGGGAACTCCTTAACAATATACTAATTGCGTATATAATGATGATTTCACTTATTTGTAACAAGGATAACACACTTGCAAACCAGCCGCGCCATACTATTTTTTTGCTTATCTTTATTGGCAACATCGACCCATGCAAGCAACCGTTACTACGCTGATAATACGTTAGAACCCAGCCAAGGTTTTGCATGGGATTGGGGAATTGGGGCTGGTTACTATATCGAAGACTCTTATTTAGTCGGTATAGACTCTTACAATGACGGCTTTGAGCCAGACATTCATCTTGCCCTTTCCTACGACCACTTTTACCTTGATTATGATCAAAGCCAATTAAGTGGTGGATTAACTATTGGCTACAGCATAGTTGATAAGTTTGAATGGGGACTGGACCTAGTTGGTACAAATATTCAATCTGGGTTTGATGAAACAGGCTTAGCCTTTTACGAAGAAGATGTAATCGAAGAGCTTGCTGGTATTAAAAGCAGAAATTATGACTTTGATGTTGGACTGCGCCTATCAAGACGATTTGATAATTCACAGATCTCTTTTGAGTATTTGCATGATATTTCAGGCGCGCACAACGGCTGGGTGATGAACAGTTTCTTTAGTCAAATAATTCCTTGGCGTAATTGGGAGTTTCGTTCGGGTATCGGGTTAAGTGCTTATTCTGAAGACTTTACTAACTATTATTTTGGTATTACTCCTTCTGAAGCCAATTCAAATAGACCTGTATACACCCCAAGCACATCATACAGTCTTATCTTTGAGTTTCATGCTGAGTACCCAATAAACCAAAACTGGGTATTTTTAACTGGCTGGCTATCAACATGGTTTTCTGATGATATTCATCAAAGCCCAATTGTCTCCCAAGAATATCAGCACAAAGCCAAGGTAGGCCTGCGCTATGTTTTTTAAATACTATTTCTTATTAGCGCTCCCTATCGTCAGTGTCAAAGTGCAAGAGCAGCCCAATGAAGAGGCAAGCCTTGTGTCACTGCCTGACACATGTGTTGCCCTGCGTGAAGGACGTAATTGCTATGCCGATGTAGAAGTATCATGGCATCAACCAAAGGGTAATTACTGCTTACGCGACGGTCACACAAAACATATTATGCAGTGTTGGCTTATGCAACAAACTGGCCTTTTTCGCTATCAGTTTGACTCTGCTGAAACAGTCAACTTTGAATTGGTCAATAGTAACAATGGCAAGGTCGTTGATACCACTGAAATACAGGTGCAGTGGGTGTATCAAAATCGTCAAAAGAAACGCCGTTGGCGCCTGTTTTAATTGTTTGGAGTAAAAGATGGAACATTATGGCACTATTCTGCTCGTAGAAGATGATATTTCACTGGCTAAGTGGGTCGCAGAGTACTTAACTGAGCAAGGCTATAAAACGACAATTTGTCAACGTGGCGACCAAGTAATTGAGCAAGTCAGAGCGACACCACCGGACTTAGTTTTATTAGATATCATGCTGCCTGGTCAAGATGGTATTAGTGTGTGCCGAGAATTGAGGCAGTTTTACCAAGCGCCTATTATTATGCTCACAGCCAGAGACGATGAAATGGACGAAGTAATTGGCCTTGAAGTCGGCGCAAGTGATTACATGATGAAACCTGTACGACCACGAGCACTCTTAGCCCGTATAAAAACGGCCTTACGTGCAAATATTGATAACAAAGAGTCGCTTTTAGAAAATCCAAACATAACTGTTGGCAAACTTACTGTAGATACCGAATCACGCACTGTGTTTCTTGCTGATCAAGAAGTGCATATTTCAAGTGCGGAATACCTATTGCTGCATTATTTGGCAAGCAATGCAGGTCAGGTTGTGTCGCGCGATGCCGTGTTTAAAGCAACAAAAGGCAGAGAGTATGATGGCTTAGACAGAAGTGTTGATGTGCTTATTTCGTCACTGCGCAAAAAATTTAATGATGATCCCCAACACCCTGAAAAAATTAAAACCATCTGGGGGCGTGGCTACTTGCTCGTCGCGACAGCGTGGCAATAGATGATATAACGCGTGAAAAAGTTTTATATTTCATTACTGGGCAGTGCACTGCTATCAATAATCATATTGGGCTGGCTAATTGACGCATTTAGCCAGCAAACTCATCAACCGCAAGATACTTTTCATAGCCAAACCCAAATGATTAAAGGGTTTACTAAACAGTTGTCAGTACTGCCTGCGGAAAAACGCGCGAATGCAATCAAGCAACTAGAGCAAGATTTCAACGTGCAGCTAGAGTATCGCTCAACTCAAGCATTAGCACTTCCTCACTCTTTGCTCTCACAAATTACAATGCCTACAGGCTTAATACTTGAAGATCAACAAGGATACTACTTACTCTATAGCGAGCAAGCACTTGGCTCACACCATCTTAAAATGCGTCTAGAGAAAGCGCATTTACATGATCAAGGGAATGATGTTCTCCTTACCCTACTCTTCTATGCTGGGTTATGTGTCTTTATGGGCTTTATTATTACTCCACTTGCAAAACGTCTCAGCATCCTTAATGATGCCGCGCAACGCTTCGCCAAAGGTGATTTAACAACCCGCATTAAACCATCTCATTTTACCTATATTAAAGACGTCGAGCTCACCTTCAATCGCATGGCGAATCAAATAGAGAAACTACTTGATGAAAACAAGCTAATGGCTTCGAGTTTATCGCACGACATTAGAACGCCTGTTGCTTGCCTACGCTTCGGTCTAGAAGCCGCACAAGACTGTACTAATGAAGAAAAGCGTCTTGAGTACTTATCTCGAATGGAGCAAGATTTAGATCAAATGGAGTCAATGCTAAAAAGTTATCTCGCTTTTGCTACCTTAGAGCAAAAAGCAAATAAACTAACCTTTAGCGAATCTGACCTAGAAAACTACTTACTTAGCTTGATTCAACAAGTTCACCCTAAGCTTGAGCAAGGTTCTTTGCGTATCAGTCACGACATAAAACAAGGACATATATGTGCCGACTTAGATTGGTTAGCACGTGCGATTGTAAACCTATTAAGTAATGCCTGTGACTTTGCACGTTCCGAAATAGTTTTATCAGCCTCCTACAACCAAGACTTGGTTACTATTAAAGTAGAAGACGATGGCCCAGGAGTGCATAAAAAAAACTGGGGGAAAATATTCAGTCCGTTCTTTCAAGAACAGAGTCACCGAAATCGTGATGGTGAAAGCTATGGCTTAGGCCTAGCGATTGTTGCAAAAGTGGCTGATTGGCATCATGGCACTGTCAGCGTATCAAAAAGCCAGTCTCTTGGTGGCGCGTGCTTTACCCTCAGTATTCAAAATAAAAGCCTTTGAATATGTTTCAATTGTGTTAATTGTTACGTATTGTATTAGCTAATTGAACGAAATATATGCTGGCAGCAGATTCGAGGCGATTACAAGTAAAAATGCCCACTATTAACCCTTTTTATTTAGTGTTAATTCAAGTAGATTGTCAGCGCCGTCACAAATAGAGAAGTAACAACAATATGAGCGCATCACGTGGGGAGTTCAGCTCCCGCTTTGGATTTATTATGGCCGCAGCAGGCTCCGCTGTTGGCTTAGGAAATATTTGGGGTTTCCCTACACAAACAGCAAGTAATGGCGGCGCAGCATTTTTAGTTGCTTACTTAGTCCTTGCATTTTGCCTAGCTTACCCAGCATTAATGGCAGAGCTTGTTATAGGCCGTCATGGCCAAGCCAATGCTGTCAGCTCCCTTAGAAAAGTGACAAACCAGCCATGGCAGAAAAAATTTGCTTTTGTAGTTGGCTTTGGCGGTATTATTTGTGCAGGTTTAATTTTAAGCTTTTATGCCATCGTAGCTGGCTGGATGCTCAGTGCAACATTAGAGCCTGTAGCACAATTAACGGGTCAAGAACCTGCTATCACTTGGTTAAGTGAGCAGTCACTATCAAGAAACCTAATTTTTACAGCTGCGTTTATTATTTTGACCGTTGCTATTATTTCTAAAGGTGTTGAAAACGGCATTGAAAAATGGTCAAAGCGCCTAATGCCTGCCCTATTAGGCATTTTGTTTATGCTTATCATTTACGTGATGACCCAAGATGGCGCAGTTGAAGGTTTAAAAGCCTACTTAGTGCCTGACTTTTCTTCTATTTTAAACCCAGAGCTGTTAGTTAATGCCCTTGGACAAGCATTTTTCTCGTTATCTTTGGGCACCAGTGTGATGATCATCTATGGCTCATACATTAGCAAAAAAGAGAATCTCGTGTCCTTGGGTGCTTATGTTACTTTGATCGATGTGTTTATTGCCTTTGTAGCCGGCTTATTGATTATTCCTGCGATGTATGTTGCACAGGCACAAGGCGTACAGATTTTCTCTGCTGAAGGCGTACTACTGTCTGAAGATACGTTAGTGTTTCAAGTGCTGCCTGCACTTTTCACCAGTATGGGGGATGTGGGTATTTTCGTTGGCTTTGCCTTTTTTGCTTTAATGAGCATTGCAGCGTTAACTTCATCTATTTCAATGTTGGAAGCCCCCGTCTCTTATGCAGTTGAGCGCTTCGCTCTAAAACGTGTGCAAGCGACATGGTTAATTGGCGGTATTATTGCCCTTGTCAGCTTTACGATCGTTTTCAACTTAGGCACATTGTTTGGCTTTGTGATCACACTAACCACTAAGATTGGCCAACCAATTTTAGGATTAATGTGTTGTATATTTGTAGGTTGGATTTGGCACCGTGCATCTTTATTAAAAGAAATTCAACAAGGCTGCCCAGAAGCTGCAAATAGCTTCTTCTGGAAAGTGTGGCCATGGTATATCAAATTCATTTGTCCATTGGCCATTGCACTGGTATTTGCAAACTCGCTGTTAAGCTAAGAGGTTACTTGAAGTAGCCCTTTCTTTTGGGCTACTCCAAACACATATCCTGATGTGGAATACCGTCTTCTAAGTAATCATCACCGACATTTTTAAAGCCAAACTGTTGATAAAAGCCCGTTAAATAACATTGAGCACCTATCAAAATAGCTTTCTCTGGCCAGTGTTGCTGACATGTCTCTATAGCGATTTTCACAAGTTTACTTGCCAGTCCTTCTCCCCTAAATTGCTCAGCAACAAGCACACGACCAAACGCACTGAACTGCTCATTTTTGTCATAACACCGAGCGTAGGCAGCCAGTTGCTGCTCTTTAAACACAAAGACATGCTGAGTCAGGTCATGGTTATCAACCTCGTCAATCTCTGGGTAAGCACAGGTTTGCTCTACAACAAACACCTCAACCCGTGCTCGTAAAATTGCGAATAACTCATCTTTACTGAGTTCAGTGTAACTTTTAACAGAAAACATAAGATTCCTTTTGCAAGACAAAAAACCCAGCCGTAGCTGGGTTTAAAGTGTATTAACTCAATTGAGCCCTAAGCGAATAACCGCTCTAATTGGTCACATAATTGCGACAGGTTTACGTGATCGTGCTCTATCGTTAAATCAACATAACCATCCCCTCTAAAAGCACGGTCTAATTCAATTAACACATGCGTTTTATGAGCTTCTGGCACAAATGACAATTCAACTTCTTGTAAACCAAAAAGGCTACGACTATCTGGACGATACTCAAGTTCTTGATAACACCCTGAGTGAGATTGAAATGTAGGTGCGCGTAAGTAACCCTTTTCAACATCTGCCTTGACTAGGTTAAAACCTAATTTATCCATTGCGTGCATAAACGTGCTAACAGCATCATTCGGATAAATATGCAATGAGTCACGATCTGTTGGATCAAGCGCCATATCAATATCAAGGCCCGTTTCTAACCAAACATGCGATTGATTATAGCCAGCGTTAATTTCCGTGATTGGGGTCTCTGAATGCAAGCGCGCTTCAAACGGAATATGCTTTTCTTCGCCCGCTGCAATCGTGCCGACATCCGTGATACGCCATTTTTCTATCACATGATTTGTAAAATACTCACCATCTTCACCTTCAACTTTCACACGCGTCATTAATGCTAAGTCTAAGCCAGTAATATCTTGCTCTACATCACCGCCTTTAATAACGATAACTGCATTAAATTTTTGGCCTGGCTGTAAATGCTCTGTTTCCAGTACAGTGTCTACCTTTGCTGCACCAATACCTACTGATGCAAGGATTTTCTTAAACATCTTTTCTCCTTAAGCCGTCTCTTTTCTAATTGGCTTAAATTCCTTTGTTGTTGCATCTTAACCACAATTAAAAGCTAATGTCAGCGAAAAAATGATGCTTTTAGCGCATTAATCAATAAATAGTGCGTAAGTGTTCATTTTTTAGACTCTTTATATTCGATATTGTTTTCCATTAGTGAATATTTCGCTACACTCCTAACAAATGAAGTCAAAAGAAGAATTATGGAACTAATATACTTTGCTACTGCGTTCGTATGCGGCTTTGCTGTCTATCAGTTAAAGCTCCCCCCTTTAATTGGTTTTTTATTAGCAGGATTTGCGCTTAATTTATATGGCTATAAAACCACTGAATTACTCAACACATTAGCGAGCTTAGGCGTAACCTTACTGCTATTTAGTATTGGCTTAAAATTAAAAGTTTCTAACCTTATAAAACCACAAGTATGGGCACCTGCATCAATGCATATTGTGTTGAGCAGCACGCTCTTTAGTGGCTTTATGCTGTTACTTGGTGCATTCGCACTTCCTCTTTTTAGCGAACTGACTTGGCAAAGTGCACTCTTGGTTGGTTTTGCGTTTAGCTTTTCAAGTACTGTGTTTGCCGTTAAGGTCCTTGAAGAACGGGGAGAAATGTCTAGTCTACATGGCAAAATTGCAATAGGTATCTTGGTAATGCAGGATATATTCGCAGTTATTTTCTTAGCGATTAGTACAGGTAAAGCACCTAATATTTGGGCATTAGCATTATTGATAGGGCTTCCGGTTCTGCGCCCTATTATGTTTTGGATTTTAAACCGCTCTAAGCATGGTGAACTACTGCCTTTATTTGGCTTTTTCTTTGCACTGATTTTAGGGTATCAAGCCTTTGAATTTGCTGGGCTCAAAGGTGATTTAGGTGCGCTTATCATCGGGATGATGTTTGCCCCTCACAAAAAAGCAGGTGAGCTATCAAAATCACTACTAAATCTGAAAGATATCTTGCTCGTTGGCTTCTTCCTAAACATAGGTTTGAACGCAGAGCTTACCGCGCATGCTGTATTGGTGGCGATGGTGATTATTTTAGTGTTACCAATTAAAGTTGCACTCTATTATGTTTTAACTAACGCCTTCAAATTACGTGCACGTACTTCACTGCTTAGCGCATTTAGCCTTGCTAACTATAGTGAGTTTGGTTTAATCGTCTGTGCCGTTGCAGCTAGCAGTAATATGATCACCTCCGAATGGCTCGCGGTTATGGCGATTGCCGTATCAATTACTTTTATTTTGGCATCTCCTTTAAATAAACGCTCTAACGAAATTTATGTAAAGATTGAGCACTGGCTACTTAAATTTGAAAGTAATAGCCGCTTAACCGAAGAGTTACCAGTGAACTTAAACGACACCAAAATTGTTATTTTTGGTATGGGCCGTATTGGTACGGGGGCGTACGAAACTATTAGCCAAACACATCCAAATCTCGTTGCTGGCATTGATATTAAACCTGATGTGGTGGATAAGCACATTAAACGAGGGCGCCGCGTTCTTTTAGCTGACGCCACAGACCCTGACTTTTGGCAACGGGTAAACCACTCTCATGTTGGCATGGTTATGCTTGCGATGCCAAAGCACATGCAGAATATTTTTGCCCTAGAGCAGCTAAAAGCATCTGGATACCAAGGCCAAGTAACAGCTATTGCAAATTACCCTGACCAGCAAAAAGAGTTAGAAGATATGGGTGTAGATTCTACCTATAACTTTTATCTAGAAGCGGGTAGCGGCTTTGCCGAGCACGTAAAACAAAAACTTTTCTCATAATGTAAAAAAATAATTCTCAGGGCCTATATTTGGTACTGAGAATTATTTTCATTATATTCAGCGACTTGCTATTGCTATTTTTAGTACGCTCTAATAGTCGTACCGAAAGCAGGTCAAGCTTATTTACAAAGCTTTACATCCAGATTAGCCATCCAATCTAAAAAAAGAGTAAACTCGCTATATGATACTTTGCTAAGTATCTATTTTTAGCACAAAAAAGTTTATTAATTCTGTTTACGATTTCATTTGTGCGACTACTGTTAAGCTAATTGAGGTTGTTTAAGATGAAAGATAAGTTTACCAGTGCGTTAAAAGTAAACGCAGATGATGCTTGTTTGGGGAAACTTATTGACATACAACGTCGACTGGATGAGTTACAGCACGATGGTATGAGCGCAACAGACATTAGAACTGTATTGTTTAATAAAATGCTCGATGTTTATCAAGTGCCAAATGATCACTTTCTTCGAGAGGGTAAAACCCCCGCTCGAATTGATGACCCAAGTATTGTTACTAAATTAAAAGAACTTGGTTTTTCTAAAAAAAGTCGTCACCAATTACATTAAGTTTTTTCGTCATCAACGAAATAAACGCTACGCTATTGTGGGGGCCTACCTCCCTCACTAAATAGGCTGTTTCTTGCCCGTCACAGCCTATTTTCTCTCCCCTTTTTACCGTATCATTTAGCTTTACAATTCTTTGAGATAAAGATGGATACAGCTCAACTTAAACAAGCCATTAATACGAAAATGCCATTTGGCAAGTACGCTGGACGCCCTCTTTTGCTATTGCCTGAACCTTATTTGGTGTGGTTTAAGCAACAGGGCTTTCCAGCAGGTCAGCTTGGTGCTCAGCTCGCAATGATGTATGAAGTAAAACTAAACGGATTAGAGCAAATGTTGATGCCTCTTTTAGACAATAAATAATTTTATTTTTGAGAACTTTTTTGCTAACTGACGGTCTATTAATTTGCTACTTGTTTATTTTTGGTTTTAACCTCAAAAAAAGCGCCTCAAGGCGCTTTTTTTATATCTAAACTTTTTATATCTACATAAGTCATGTAAATTAATAATAGTTAATCACTTTAAACGATTTAACTTATTACTATCAGCGTTAAAGCTTTATTATCCAACAGGATGCTTTATCAAAACTCAATAATGTTCTGTATTAAATAAGCGGATGGTAAACTTTGCACCGCCTAACTCAGAGTCATTCACTTCATACGTACCACGATGCCAACTGATAATTTTAGCAACAATCGCCAACCCTAAGCCAAAACCACCTGTTTTCTTATCTCTACTTTTATCTAAACGCGTGAATGGTTTAAACACACTCTCCCACTCACTTTTAGCGATTCCAGGTCCATCGTCTTCAACGGTAATGACAAGCTCTTTATTATGCTCTTCAAGGGAAACAATGATTGTATGTGCAGCATACTTTTGCGCATTACCTAATAAGTTTTGAATACAGCGAGCCATAAAGTGCTCATCACACTTATAAATTAGGCTAAGCGGTGCCTTTATTTGCACGTCTATATCTGTCGCAAACTCAAGTTTATTAACCACACTGGTAACGAGGGCAGTTAAATCACATGAGCGGTTGATAAGGTTAGGCTTGTGGGACTCTAAACGTGCGTACTCAAGCATTTCTGACACTAACGCTTCAAGTTCAACAATATCTGCATGCATATTGTCTAAATAGGTAAAAGACTGCTCATTCTCTACTTGTTCTTCAAGCATTGCTATTGCGAATTTCAAACGCGCTAGCGGCGTTCTAAATTCATGAGAAACTGATGAGGTTAGCTCCTGCTGTGCTGCTAATAAGTATTGAATACGCTCTTGCATGGCAGATAAAGTATCGGTGATCGGTAAGAAAAAAGACTTTGAAGCATCATGTAATTCAAAATCTTGCGCACCACCTACAGCCTCACAAGCAAGGGTCAGCTTATTAAAATCTCTCCACAGTAAAAAACTCCATAAGCCTACGGGAACACCGACGACCATCAATAGTAAAAAATAAGGCCAGACAGAGCTAAAGCTTGGGTTTGATACAGTTAATGGACCAATCTGGAGTAATTGCTGATCGTTGAGAGTTATGTACCAAACAACCTCTTGTTGCTGGTTAAATAAATACAAATAATGGTGAGAAGCTAAATCGGCTTTTAAATCATCAGGAAGTGCTAAGTCATTCCTGTCGATGATTTCACTATCAAATTCATTTTGGAGTTTCGATAGGCCGTCTTTAGTTTGGCTTAATAACCAAAGAGATTTACCAAACTCTTTATCGAGTGCGATTTGCTGTTGGGAGTCTTCATAGGGCCACAGTTGTTCGATGACCCCACTGACAAGAAACAGAGAAACGATTATATAAAGATATAAACTCGCAAACAGCTTCCCCATTAACAGCTAGATTTCCCAAGCATCTGATACGAATAAGTATCCTTGTCCCCAAACTGTTTTAATACGGTATGGTTTATCACTGTTATCACCTAACTTCTTGCGGATTCTTGATACCCGAACATCAACAGTGCGATCTAAACCATCATATTGACGTCCAATCATATGTTGATGGACATGCTCACGGCTTAGCACTTCACCTGCATTGGAAGCCAAAAGCCACAACAGTTCAAATTCATGTGATGTAAGTGTAATCTCATTGCCTTTTAGTGTAACAATGCGGCTCGTTTTATCAATTGATAAATCACCAAATGTGATTTCTTCAGGGGCTTTAGTCGTTGCATGCCCACGGCGCAGTAACGCATTAATTCTTGCAAGTAGTACACGTGGTTCTGCCGGTTTGATTACATAGTCATCAGCACCAAGCTCCAGACCGATGACCTGATCAAAATCTTCACCTTTCGCGGTTAACATAAGAATTGGCAAGTTAAACTTATCGCGTACTTGACGGCACACACTAAAGCCATCTTTGCCTGGTAACATGACATCAAGAATCATTAAATCAACAGGGTTATTTTCTAGGTATTCGAAAACTTCGTCGCCGCGTTCAAGGACCGCAACATCCAACCCATTGTGCTGAAGGTAGTCTCGTGTTAACTGTTGTAAACCGAGATCATCTTCAACAAGTAAAATCTTTGTCATTGGTTGCTCCTGAATTAAAAAAAGCTCCACGGAGAGCGTAATCTTCGTCTTGTCGTTTTTGCTTCTGTGCTCTGCACTTCAACTTTTGCTGTCGCAACTTTGCTCCCCGTGTGCGGATTGACTAAGGAGTATATTGTTTCAACCTGAACCCGCGCTTTATAGCTGAAGCGGCCTTTTTGCATGTTCTGCCAGCACTGAACTTGTTGATCATTCTGATACAAACATACATCTTGAGGGTGTGTTAATTGCCAACTTATTTTTAGTTCAAGATCGCAAAATTCGTGCTGTTGAAAAACAACACACACTTTAGGTGATACATCGAAGAGAGATGCTTGTGCATGGCTCGGGAATCCCCAAAAAACAGCAACAAACACACCCAGACTAAAAACAAAAAACTTCATATTAAAAAATATGATTGAATCCTATAAAAGCAGTCATCGAATACGTGTGTTCAAAAAGCGGACTGTCATCTACGCCCGAGTAATCGTAATATGCTAAATGAAAACGAAGTGAGTTGCCCTCACTCAAGGGCCAACGGGCGTCGATTTTAGCATAAGGTTGCCAACTACTGCCAACACCAATTTTCCCATCTGAGGTTTCTTTCGCCGATAAGCCATAAAAATAATCGTTTAACTTAGCGGATTTATACCAAACGCCTAAACTTGGAGTCAGTTCTAACTGACCTATTTGCTGGTGTGTCTGCCATTGAACTGCACTTCTTGTGCCTTTATATACGTTGGATACATCTGCTAATGCTTGCAGCGAGAATATATGGTTATTATGAATGTAATGGTAACTTAAGCCTGCATCTAATGCCCAACGACGCTTACTTATATCGTTCACAGAGATACGCTCAGCATTCAATTCATTCTTTTCAGTAGAATTGACAAAACTGCTCGAAGTTTGCAGTGCAAAAACATTACTAGGGTGAAAATCAATAAAAAAGCGCGTTTCAGGGTTAAACTCCGCCACTACATTAAAAACATGAGATGACGTTTCATGAAAAGCATAACCAAGTCGGCCATTATCAAAAAACCACTTTTCACCGTAATAAGCAATTTCAGGCAAGAGTATAAGCGGTAGATTTTTCCCCCCATGCAGCGGGTTTGTGATCACCCCAACTCCCGTATTGACACCCAAATACCACTTATTAGCTTCAACTTCTTGAGATGCTGAACGGCTTTCTCGTTCTGTTCGGGTTGAGTCTTCTGCACAGACTTGATTCATAGATATAAAAATCAAGACGCACATTATTACCCAATTATTGATCGTTATCGTTTTCATGTTTGTTACGACCACAGGCAGTTTCCAGTTAGTCTATGGTATCAAGGTGTGAATAGGCTGTCTTTTATAGGTTACAAGTATTCACAATTTTGATACATATATCAGCTAAGTTTGTTACTCTTCAACAATCTCAAGACGGTTTCTTCCATGCTCTTTAGCAAGGTAAAGAGCTTGGTCAGCTTTGGCAATCAGTTGTTCTGGTTGACTATTCTTAGACTTAATAGCAATCCCAAAACTTGCCGTTATTTTACTTAACACATTTGTCGATTTAGGTTTCTTGACTTGTAACTTCGATATCGCGATGCGAAGCTGTTGAGTGAAGTTAGTCATATCACTGACACTTGCAAAATGTGCAGTAAAGCAAAACTCTTCCCCACCAAAGCGATAAACCTGCCCAACACTCGAAACGTGTTTGAGTAATTTACTCGCTACAGCTCTCAGAACTTGGTCTCCCTTTTGGTGTCCGAATGTATCATTAAATTGCTTAAAATGATCAATATCAACCATCACCAACACCGCAAGACCAGCCAAATGAGCCGCTTGGCAGAATCGAGAAATGTCTTCATCAAACTTGCCACGATTATAAAGCCCTGTCAGCGTATCTTTTTCTGCTTTATTTTTCGATAGAGTAAGCTCCTGCTTTAATTCGGATATTTCTGCATAGGCTTGTGCTAACTGGTTTTGAAAATCCTGTGCGCGGTCCTGTAAAGCGGCTGACTCACCACTTAGTCGCTCTACACAGTCCAACACATTATCAAAGCTATCTCCATCGCTTAAATTTACATCGTTGAGTTGCTCTCGGCACTCTTGGAGTGTTTGATTAAACTGAATAGAGTGAACAAGCGTGTCGTTTATGCCTTGCTGAACATTACTTACCACACCATTGAAATCATTCGATAGTTGATAGAACAAAGACAGATCATCTTGAGATAAATATTTATTAAAAAGGTATTTTGCTCGCTCTTGGTCGCATGTACTGAATGTGCGAATAATATTATCAAGTTCTCCATTAAGCGCTTTATTTCTGCCACTCACATAGCAATACCACAACGCATAATTAAGCGGTGTAATAGGCATTTTATATTTAACCATTAAGGGAATAGCGCGCTTCAAACAACTACTTGAGTAGCTCAGCGAATGCTCAACGTGAGCTGACAGAATCATGTGTCCATGCCATCAGTATTTTTATTATTTTGATTTACGTTAGCAACACATTGAAAAAAATCAATAAAAAATCTGCAATAATCGCCAAATCCCAGCAAAAAACACGGAAAGCATTAACAAAAAACAATACAAAAGAACTACTTTTCATGGCTATTTTTGCAGGACAAAATAATCCAAAAACCCTAAGTAAAAAAGATGAGGTCTGCTAATTTAAGAAAATGATGTGAAACATAACCGCGTCAATTTAGCCAAAAGTTAAACGACTGGGGATTTATAGGCGACTGATAACAATTATATCAACCGCCTTAGATTTTATTGACTGGTTTCAAATTAGTTTACAGCTGACCAAGGACCATTAGCTGTTTCTGGCGAGTCACCTTGAGTCCACCACTTAGCGATATATATAACATTGTTAAAGCTTACCTTGTCATCTTTAACATATACCTTTGTACTGTCCCATGCAGCAACACCACCTACCGGAGGGTTACCTTCTGGTGGTGTTAGCGTGTCAACGACTGTTACTTGAGGCCAGTTTACGTGCGATTGATAGAAGTTTGTTACGCACTTTTCATAATCATCAGGAACCAATGCTGAATAAGCAGTTTGATAACCAACTAACTTACACTCAAATGATTGGCCTCCTGGTCTGTCGCTGTAATATGCCCAGTCTGCTTCCCAATTTGTATAGAGAACATCGGTTGAATCATTAAGGTTTAAACTACCAAAAGGAGTTTGCTGCCAGCAGGTGTTCTCTTCATCTGTTTCAATCGGAATATAATAGTAATTCGATAGACCTTCCCAATAGCGAATGCGATTTACTGGCTGTCCCTTGGTGCGGTTTTGCTCGCCACATTCAATTCCCCCATTTATTACATTAATTGTTGTGCCAAAACCGTATCCGATTCCCGCACTGAGCTCTTTTTGTGATGGCACCCAAGTTCTATCAATAACGTGTAGCATCGCCGGTTTTGGTGCTTGAGGTGTCAAGAAAAACCAAATAGCTGAGGCAAGATTAAGCCAAGAATCTGCTACTAAGCTTGGGTTGTTAAGTAGCACAGTTGCATCACCATTAAACATCACTTCCGAAAATGCACCATAATTAAAATGATACGAAAGCTGCTTCGCACCGCGGCCGAAATAACCTTGTCCTTCTGCGCATGGCCAACGGCGATTTTGCCAATCATTTTGACCACACCCTGTTGTATAACCGGCCTGCCCTTCTGACCACCCCATTTCGCGGACATGGACTAAAGCCTGTTGCCATTCTTCGAGTTGTAATGGGTTGTCAGAGATATTATCTTTGCCGATATGACCACCGGTTTCTTGTGCAAAGTGTGCAAATGCAGTGATGATAGACTTTTTACAAATAGCATCGGAATCTCGGCCATCAGTGTATTCACCACAAAAAGCAGGAAACTTACCAATTGCCCGTAAAAAACGTGTGTAGGTATACTCAGGCGCAGCCATTCCCGTCAGAAAGTCCCACTCTTGCTGACCAAAGACTCGTTCAACACGTTTCACGTTTTCAGGGTTGCTTGCATTGTTAGGTGTAATAGCTTCAACAATACTATTGTCCCTCGTTTCAAGCGCTTTTGCCCAGGTTTGATACATGGGGTCGGATGCTTTAGCATCGCGAGCCGCATTTAGTTCTGCACGAGATAGCAAATAGCCGTTTGGGTTATTCGGGTCATCAACAATCGTTAATGCATTAGCAGAGGCGATAAGAGCAACTTGCAGAGCAAGCAGTTTGATAGAGTGGGTTTTCATCGTCTTTCCTTTGAATTGTGTGTTTCTAAAATAGGTTTTAACCTTTTATTAACACTAGATGCAAAATGACATCGCTGTCAAGTTTCCACATCAATTCTATAAAAACTGCTTACTCCTGCTATTAAAACGATGACCAATCATGCCTTAATAAGTTAGTAACGACTGCGCAATTTCCCAAATAGCATTTAATGCGGGATCATGCCGCTCTTTCTTAAGCACTGCTAAGCCAATTTCAAAGCCTGGAATATCTTTTTCTGCGTCACTAATAATCTGAACCTTTTCTTTTAACGGACTATTATCAAGTACAATTTTAGGCACCATCGCAACACCTAAACCTAAACTTACCATCGAAACCATGGCTTCATGACCTGCTACATGGGCGTAAATACGACCATGAATATTTTTCTTTCGCCACCACTGCTCTAATCGCTGCCTAGACAATCCTTGTTCAGCAACAATAAATTCTAAATTAGACCAATTAATTGTTTCTAAATCTTTAAGTTGGTCACTGATAGGACAGGCTATTTTAGGTCCGATAAGTACCAACGGAGAGTACCCGATACTGGTAAAGGCAATTTGCCCTGGTAATTTAACTGGTTTTGCTGCAATCGCCATGGCTTCATGGCCATCCAATACACGATTTATGGCGAGCGCGGGATCACCTGTGTTGAGTGTAATTTCGATATAAGGATGCTGCATCCGCAGTTGTTCAAGAATTTGATGTAAAAAGCTATATGAGGCAGTAACAGAACAATAAATACTGACATTTCCGTATATATGTTGTTGTGGTTCTTGGATATCAGCTTTAAATCGGTGCCAACTGGCAAGCGTCGCATTGGCATAATCACAAAATGCTTTTCCCTCTTGAGTTAGCTTAACTGTGCGGTTGTCACGATTAAATAATACTGCGCCCACTTCATCTTCAAGCTGCTTGATATTACGGCTTAAAGTAGGAGCACTAATATGGCAAAGCTCACTGGCTCTAGCAAAGTGGAGCGTTTTAGCTAAGGCTAAAAAGTAATTAAGATGTTTGTGATCCATTGTGACTACCATTTCATTTTATGAAACACTTTAATTCAAATATATCATTTTACGCAAGAGATAAAATTGCATACTGTTAAGCCATACAAAGAACGCAAACTTTTATTCTTTGTTTTTTAAAAAACTTGTATTTATAGGACACTAACAATGGCGAATTATTTTAATACTCTTCCTTTGAGAGAGCAGTTAGCGCAATTAGCGCAATGTGAATTTATGGACCCATCAGAATTTGCTGATGGCGTAGACGCTTTAAAAGGAAAAAAACTCGTTATTGTCGGCTGTGGTGCACAAGGCCTTAACCAAGGTTTAAATTTACGTGATTCTGGTTTAGATGTTTCTTATACACTGCGTGAGTCAGCGATTGCTGAGCGTCGTCAATCTTTCTTAAACGCATCTGAAAACGGCTTCACGGTAGGCACATATGAAGAGCTTATTCCAACGGCTGATGTAGTATTAAACCTAACTCCTGACAAACAACATACATCTGTTGTTAATGCCATCATGCCGCTGATGAAACAAGGTGCAACGCTTGCCTATTCACACGGTTTCAACATTGTTGAAGAAGGCATGCAAATTCGCGAAGACTTAACTGTTATCATGGTTGCGCCTAAATGCCCAGGTTCAGAAGTACGTGAAGAATACAAACGCGGCTTTGGCGTTCCAACACTCATTGCAGTTCACCCAGAAAACGACCCTCAAGGTCATGGCCTTGCGCAAGCGAAAGCGTATGCGGCTGGTACCGGAGGTCATCGTGCTGGTGTACTAAAATCATCATTCATTGCAGAAGTTAAGTCTGACTTAATGGGTGAGCAAACGATTCTATGTGGCATGTTACAAACAGGTTCACTACTTTGCTTTGATAAAATGGTCGAAAAAGGTATTGATGCAAGTTACGCGTCAAAGTTAATCCAATACGGTTGGGAAGTGATCACTGAAGCACTTAAGTATGGCGGTGTGACTAACATGCTTGACCGCTTATCAAACCCAGCAAAAGTTAAAGCATTTGAATTAAGCGAACAACTTAAAACAATCATGCGTCCACTTTATAACAAGCATATGGACGATATCATCAGCGGCGAATTCTCACGCGGCATGATGGCTGATTGGGCTGAAGATGATGCAAAGCTTCTTGCATGGCGTGCTGAAACTGCTGAAACCGCATTCGAAAAACAGCAAAATACCGATGAAGAAATTAACGAGCAAACTTTCTTCGACCAAGGCATCTTGATGGTTGCTATGGTTAAAGCAGGCGTTGAACTTGCGTTTGAAACCATGACTGCTGCTGGCATTATCGACGAATCAGCTTACTATGAGTCATTACACGAAACGCCACTGATCGCCAACACGATTGCGCGTAAAAAGCTTTTCGAAATGAACAGAACAATTTCAGATACAGCTGAATATGGTTGCTACCTTTACAACCACGCATGTTTGCCTTTACTACAAGATTTTATGAAAGATATCGACACTGATGTTATTGGTAGAGGTTTAGGTGATTCATCAAATCAGGTGGACAACCAAACTTTAATCGCAGTGAACAAGGCCCTGCGTGAGCACCCGGTTGAAATTGTTGGCAGTAAATTACGTGGTTACATGTCGGCAATGAAGAAAATAGTTTAACCCTAGAAAGTAAGTTTCGCTTGTTAGAAACCAAGCCCAATTGCATATGCTTTGGGCTTTTTTTGTTCCTAGTTTAATTCGTCATCTGAAAAGTCTATGCTAAAATGACTACCTTAATGTTGTAACCTAAGACACTTTCATGGCGTTAAATCACCTTACCATTACTAAAAAAATCACTCTACTAGGTAGTTCTATTGCACTCATTGTTGCTGCGTTAATTGGCGTAACCGCAATTTATAGTGCTAAACAAATCATTGAACAACGAATGATCGAGTCTGAGCTACCAAGCAAGTTACAAGCAATTGATAATTATATCAGCCACGATATAAACCAAATGATCAGTGCCGCTGAGCAGCTTTCAAGTAACGCTTTTGTTATCGACTGGGCACGCTCTGGTGGTACTGATGATACGATTTTACTTAACGAGTTGAATCGCTTAGTTGCACAATACGATCTTGCGACAGCTTCATGGGCAAACCGTGAAACAGCGCAATATTGGAATCAAGATGGTTTTTTAAGAGTACTTACTAAAGAGCAAGATGGTTGGTTTTTTGCGTTTAAACAATCAGCAAACCCTTTTTCTATCAGTATTTATCAAGAATCACCTACAGACGTAAAAATGTTTGTAAACCACCAACAAACTAATGGCTTAGGTTTGGCAGGTCTTGCTAAAAGTATTGATGATATGCAAGCAATGCTGCAAAAGTTTCAAATAGAGAAAACCGGTTTTGTTTTTGTTGTTGACAAACATGGCTTGATAAAGCTGCACAAAGACGCCAGTAAAGTAGCCAAAGCAAAACTTGATACGCTTTATGAATCAGGTATCACAAGCACACTATTAACTGGTGAAGAGTTTACTCTTAAGGAAATTAGCATCAAGGGAGAAGAAACCCTAGTTGCTGCAAGCCCAATAAAAAACACAGACCTATTTGTTGTTGCACAAGTGCCTAAGCGTGAAGTCTTTGCAAGCATTGATACATTGGAATGGCAAATTATCAGCTTTGCAATTGTCATCGCATTCGTTGCCAGTTTTGCAGGTTTACTACTGGCTAGAACATTGTCATCTCCTTTATCAAAAATGGCGGAATTATTTACCCGATTAGGCTCTGGTGATGCAAATTTAGCCTATCGATTACCGAGCTCAGAGCAACCAGAACTTGCAAATTTGAGCGCTGGTTTTAATCAATTTATGACCAAAATCGAAACAGCCATTGGCCAAGTTGCACAAGAAAGCCGAGAAATCAGACAAAGCGCAAGCCATGTATTTAAACAAACTCAAAAAAATTCAGACGCATTAGATAATCAAAAAGAGCAAACTATTTCCGTTGCTGCTGCAATTAACGAAATGGGTGCAACAGTGCAAGAAATTGCATCAAGCGCAGCAAATACAGCAAAGCTCACTGAAAGCAGTAAACAAAATACTGAACAAAGCCATGTTCAGGTCACACAAAGCCAGCAAGCGATCACTGAGCTTGCCAGTGACATAGATAACATAACGGAACAAGTGAACGAGTTGGCAGCTAAAACGCAAGCTATCGCAAATATTGTTGATGCCATCAGAGGAATTTCTGAGCAAACAAACTTACTGGCTCTCAATGCGGCGATTGAATCAGCCCGCGCAGGTGAACATGGTCGCGGGTTCGCTGTTGTAGCCGATGAAGTGAGAGCATTAGCAAGCAGAACGTCACAATCTACTAATGAGATTCAAACAATGATAAGCGATTTGACGAATACGTCTGATTTAGTGGTTGAGCATATCAATCACTCAAAATCACAAGCTCAGTTAAGTGTGGGTGCAATGCAGAGCTCTGTTGAATTACTCAATGCGATCAATGATGCTGCAAACGAAATAAATGATATGGCCACTTTAATTGCGACCGCCACCGAGGAACAGAGTAATGTTGTGGCTGATGTTGGTCGTAATATTGAGCAGATTAGCGATATCAGTGACAATGTTATGCGTGAACAAATAGATACCGAACAAGCGATAAAAGACTTAGCAGCCAGCGCACAGACTCTGGATGATTTAGTCGCTACTTTTGATAAGCGCTGACACGTTTTGTAACAGTTAACACTGACCCTTTTTTGTTCACCGCCTATACTTAAAGTGATTTAGGCCGTGAATTTAAGAGGGTCAGATGAAGATAACAACATGTATTCTACTATTAAACCTTTGTTTTTTAAGTGCGTGCAATAGTACTGCTAATCAACCTCTGTCGCCCCCAAAAGCGCTTACCCAGATTAAAGATTTCAACATTTTGGAGATCGAAAGCCAAAAGGATATCTTTACATTAACGCCCAGTATAAAAGAACGCCTAGACATGAGTTTTCCTGAGGGTCAACGCTCTATCCGCAGTGCAAAGCGACTCATGCAATTTTTGCTCGATAATGGTGATGAATCCCTCTCCTATCAGTCAGGTGCGACACTTACTGCTGCGCAAGCCTATAACGACTTAAATGCGAACTGTTTATCACTTTCTATACTTGCGTACAGTCTTGCTGAGCATTTGGGCTTATATGGACAATTTCAAAAAGTACACATCCCTGAGTATTGGGCTTTGAATAATGGGTTTAATTTACTCACAGGACACATTAACCTAAGGGTGAAAGAAAGAGGCAAACAGCTCACGAACCTCAGGGTCATTTACCCGCAAGAACGCGCTTTAGTCATTGATTTTGACCCTAATAGCCGTAAAGAATCATTTAAAACCAGTTATATTGATAAAGCACGCATTACTGCAATGTTTTATAACAACAAAGGCGCCGCCGCTATGCTCAATGAGAGCTACGATTTAGCTTACAGCTATTTTACCGGAGCGATTAAAGTTGATCCAAAATATTCAGGCGCTTGGGGTAACTTAGGGGTACTGTTACGTTTAACCGAACACTTTAAACAAGCCGAAGCAGCTTACCTGCATGCGATTGATCTTGATGTGAACAATCACACTGCGCTTGGCAACTTAGCGCTTATCTATAAGCTCACTGACCGTGAAAAAGAAGGAGAAGATATTCTCTCTAGGCTAGATAACAAGCGCCAATCCAATCCTTACTATCATATTTCGTTGGGTAATGATGCATATGCCGCAGCGCGCTACCAAGATGCCCTCAAACACTTCAAAAAAGCACGTGGTCTTAATATTAAGCTTCATGATTCTGACTTTGGTCTTGCTAAAACCTACTACCAATTAGGGGATTTAAAACTTGCCAAAAAATACTTAACATCCGCTAATAACAAAGCTGATTTTGATCATGATAAAAAACGCTATGAAAGCAAATTACAGGCTCTTCGCTCCCACACAGCTAAGCTCAATCATTACTAGTTGTCTGTTACTTCTTCTAAGTGATAAGGCAGTTGCAAATGCACAAACCTTTCTTAAAAAGGACATTACAGCACTTACATCCAGCCCGTTTTATGGCAGGAAAACAAATACGCTTGGTGCAAAACGTGCGGGTGATTTTATTAGTGAGCGCTTCTCGGAGCTAAACTATAACGTACGTAAACAACATTTTGAGTATGATGCTCCTTTTAATCAAAAACGCTCAGGCGTTAATATAATCGCCACGCAGAAAACAACATGCACTAATTGCAAAATGATCATCTTCACCGCTCACTACGATCACCTTGGGCCAACAGGGAGCCGCTATTACCCGGGTGCAAACGATAATGCCAGTGGCGTAGCTGCGCTGTTGTACTTGGCACATTATTTAGCGCATCAGACTCAACAATACAACTTAGTTTTTGTCGCTACGGATGCTGAAGAAAACGGTTTACACGGCAGTAAATATCTTGTCTCCACACTTAATTTAAGTGATATCAAATTAAGTATAAACCTTGATATGTTAGTAGTTAATAAGCGTAAGCCACGCATTTATGCGTATTTAGATAGGCAATCTAGTAGTCAGTATAAAAAAGCGTTAACTATGCTCTCTGATAAGGAATTAACATTTATAGTCAGCAGTTCATCAGCACGACTCAATAGATTACTCGGCACTAACATTAACTGGCGTAAAGCAAGTGATCACTACGCATTTGCCAAAGCGGATATTCCTTTTATTTATTTTGGCATGGGTGATGATAAACATCACCATCAAGTAACAGACACGCTAGAACATATCGACTTTCAGCTTTATGAGCAAACCATCTTAAAAATAGCGAAGTTTGTGACTTACTTAACAGGTAGTTGAGTACGCAATACAAACTGCTTTTTTTGTATTTTGGTTAACTTTTTCACACGCGCCTCTAATTTACTCGCCTCGCTGCGGGTGCCAACCTTTTGTTGGTATACTAGCGTTAAAGGTCCTTTGCCTTTTAAATTCTTAGCCCCTTTACCAGCCTCGTGTGCGGCAAAACGTTTTTCAACATCAGTACTTATCCCTGTGTACCAATGCCCTAAACGCGTCTGAACGATATACAAATGCCACACAGCATCCACACTCTCGCGCTTTTTTATTGATTCAGGTAAACTTTTTATCGTGTCTGTGGTCAAATTTGTGCCTCGTAAACGTCAATCTCAGCAAAAACAATTGTTGAAAAGGGTTTTACCTTCTGTGACTAATCGGTATCATGCAAAGTATAAAAAATAAGGATTCAAACAAATAATGCAGTCGTTTAAAACTTTCTCTTTTTGGCTCGTGCTTTCCCTTGCTTTAACTGCTACAGCAGGTTGTTCTAGCTGGGTTTATCGTATCAACATTCCCCAAGGTAACTTTTTAGAGCAGTCTGATGTTGATAAGCTACGAGTAAACATGACTCGTGAGCAAGTAGTTTATGTCCTAGGCAAACCCGTGGCAGAAGACTCTTTTGATAAAAGCACTTGGCATTACCTTTATGTATTTAACATTGGTCGTGATAATGAGCAGCGAAAATCGCTCACTGTAAACTTTGAGAACGACAAGCTGGTTTCTATTTCAGGTGATTACGATCAACCAAGCGAATTCAATACTCCTCTCGAACAAGAATAAGTTCTAACACAAGAAAAGGTAGCTACGTGCTACCTTTTTTATTTGGGCCGTCCACCCGTTATTTTATTCGCTCGCCCCTCTTCCTTTGCTTTTTCTGCTCGGCGTCTGCGGGCATCCTTAGGGTCAGCAATCAAGGGACGATAGATTTCAATTCGATCGCCTTGTTTAACTTCTTGCGTCAATTTACACGTTCGATTCCAAATACCTAAGGTCAAATTACTTGCATCTATTTCTGGACACTTTTCGATAATTCCAGACTTAATAACTGCCTGCTCAGCCGTTGTGCCTGTTGGCACTTCAACGAGCAAACTGGTTGCTGTTGTCGGTAGTGCGAACACGACTTCTACACTGATCATAAACGAGCTCCATAAACCGTTTTAGCGCGCTGAGTGAAGGCATTCACCATATTCTTCGCAACTTCATTAAATACCTTGCCAAATGCAAGCTCAATAAGTTTACTTGCAAACTCAAACTCTAGATGTAATTGCACTTTACAAGCTTTGTCATCTAAAGGTAAAAAGTGCCACTTCCCTTTTAAAGTTTTAAATGGGCCATCAATTAGTCGTAATGACACAGTTTGATCATCTATGAAGGTGTTTTCAGTCGTGAACCACTTTTTTAAACCCGCTTTAGAAATCTCTAAGCTGGCTGTCATACCAGAGGGCTGTTTTGAAACAATTTTTGCATCTGAGCAATGTGGCAAAAACTCTGGGTAAGCATCTACATCGTTGACTAAATCAAACATTTCTTTGCTGCTGTACATTACCAGCGCACTTTTTTCTATTTGTGGCATATTCACTCCCAACTGTGTCGACGAATTTTAGCAAGCTTTAGCTATTTCCCCAAATTTTCGTACTAGTATAATTTACGCAAAGCCTTAAAAAAGCGATGTAAAAACGCTGTATTTACGTATAATATGGGACACTATGGCTAAGAAAAAATCATCTAAATCGACAAGTAATACCATCGCGCTGAATAAAAAAGCGCGCCATGAGTATTTTTTACACGATAAGTTCGAAGCAGGGGTTGAACTACAAGGCTGGGAAGTAAAAAGTATCCGAGCAGGTAAAGTAAACATCTCTGAGACTTATATTCATATTAAAAACGGCGAAGCATTTTTACTTGGCAGTCAAATTCAGCCTCTCAATAGTGCTTCAACACACGTGATTTGCGATCCACTTCGTTATCGTAAATTACTTTTAAATAAGCGTGAGATCGATCGTCTTATCGGTGCAACAGAGCGTGAAGGTTACTCACTGATCGCAACGGCTATGTACTGGAAAAAATGCTGGGTGAAGTTGGAGTTCCACCTTGCTAAAGGTAAAAAGATGCACGACAAACGCGAAGACGGAAAAAATAAAGATTGGGCTCGTGAAAAAGAGCGCCTAATGAAGCACAAAGCTTAAAAATAATATTAAAGCCTAACTTTTTTGTTAGGCTTGTACCCCTTGAAAACACACACTTCACTCTCCAAAAAACCATTATCAGCTTGAAAATCCATACCTTTTTGCTATTTGAAAACACTTCATTTACATGGTATCAATCTTTTTTGTGATATTAGTTCACAATATTCTCACATTGAAACAAGGATTGAATTTTATGAAGAACTCCCATCACTTTATGCAACGACCACTTTATGCATTTACCATTGCAGCGTTAGCAGGCACAAGCTTTATGTCTGTTGCAGCTCAAACAGATGGAGCTGAAAAGGTCGAACGTATTGAAGTAACAGGTTCTCGCATTAAACGCTCTGATATTGAAGGCCCTTCGCCGGTGCAATCTATCAGTCGTGCAGACATTGATAATATGGGCTACGACAACCTACAACAACTTTTAGAACGTATGCCCGTAGCCGGTAATGGTACATTTTCTACCCGTGGTAATAACCAAGACTCTACAGCGAACGGGGCTGCTGCAGTGAGTTTACGTGGCTTAGGCTCTGATGCCACGCTTGTGTTAATAAATGGCCGCCGAGTGTCTATTAGTGCATTTGCTGAAAGCATCACTAATTCATTTGTTGATATTAACTCAATCCCTGTATCAGCTATTGAGCGAATCGATATTTTAAAAGATGGAGCATCGGCTATCTATGGCTCCGATGCTGTAGCTGGTGTAGTTAATATCATTCTAAAGAAAGATATAAATGGGCTAGAAGTTAACCTAGGTTATGGTGGTACAGATGGGCCTAGTTATGAAGAAAAAACAGCCAGTCTAGTTTGGGGTACGAGCACTGAAAAAAGTAGTGCATCTATCATTATTGATTACTTCAATAACACAGCTTTATCATCAGATGAAATGGGGCGACTAGGTACTGCAAACCAAGAACCCTATGGTGGTATGGACTTTCGCTCATCGCGCGGTTTTCCAGGTTACTTTTATGTAGATGGTGAAAAAACGATTGACCCATCGTGTCCTCCAGACAGAGCTAAAGAAAATGGTAATTGTTTATTCGACTATGGCCCGTATGGTTATATTACGCCGGCATCTGAGCGAGTTGGTGCGATTTCACAATTTGAATACAACTTTGATAATGGTATTTCAGCCTTTTTAGAAGTGGCGGTTCAACATAATTCATCACAAGCAGCTGGGGCCCCTACTCCACTTGATGAAGACGCAGGGCTAACAGTTCCAGCAAGCCATCCGAATAATCCTTTTAGTCAAGATATTGATATTGGTCGTTATCGTACAGTAGATGCAGGAGCACGTCAGTGGGATATTGAATCAGATACGCTACGCTTTGTTGCCGGACTCAAAGGTGAAATTAGTGACTGGAGCTGGGAAGCTGCGGTACAAAAAGGCCGTAGTAAATCAATGCAAACTGGCGACAGAAGCCAAGGCTGGGTGCGTACTGACTTTTTACAACAAGAAATCGACGCGGGTAACTACAACCCATTCGGCGGCACCTATAATAGTCAAGATGTTATTGATCGTATCACAACAAGCCTAGTGCGCCGTGGTGAATCACATATGACATCGTTTGATGCAAACATCAGTGGTGAAGCATTCAGCTTTGGCGATGATGTTGTGATGATGGCTGCCGGTATTGAGTACCGCGAAGAAGATGTTAGCGACATTCCAGATGATCAATTCCAACGCGGGTTAATTTTTGGTACTGAATCTGTTTCAGCGGCTGCTGAGCGTGATCAATATGCTGCCTATATCGAGTTTTCAATTCCACTTGCCGACAATCTAGAGCTACAACTTGCTGGTCGTTACGATGATTACAGTGACTTTGGTTCAACAACAAATCCTAAAGTAGCAGTTCGCTGGGCTCCAACTGACTCTATTACCGTTCGAGGTTCTTGGGCACAAGGGTTTAGAGCGCCATCGCTTGCACAAATAGGCTTGGGACCTTCAGAAGAAAGTCAGTTCTTTGTAGATACCTACCGATGCCAAGCAACTGGACAAGATTGCGATGCGCTTGACTACAACATTCAATTTGCAGGTAATCCAAATCTTGAAGCTGAGGAATCTGAGTCGTGGAACGTCGGCTTTATTTGGGCGCCAACGGCTGAGTTTGGTTTTGGTGTGGATATCTGGAGTATCACTCAAGATAATAAGATTGACGAGCAAGAGTTCGGCCCTATTTACAATGAGAATTGTAATGACCAGAACAGTACTGTATGTGTTCGACTTCCGCCTCAGGATGGTTTGAGTCTAGGTGTTATTCAAAAAGTACACAGCACATTTGAAAATGTCTCTTCGCAAGAAGTCTCAGGTGTAGATGTATCAGCAAACTATACGCATGCAATGAATGACTATGGATTCTTGAAATTCAATCTAGAGTGGGCCTACCAAGATGAGTTCAAAAAAGATGGTCGTGATTACACTGGCGAGTACCGTTACCCTGAGCATCGCTGGATTTTCAGCACAAACTGGGAGATGGGCGACTTTAATACGAATGTAAACGTTAGTTACATTGGCGAGTTTGAGGACACTCCAGATATTAACTTCGATGGTGACCTTGATTTTGACAGCAATACTTCGCGTATGGTTGACTCACAAACATTAGTCGATTTACAGACCGCTTATAACTTCTCAGATAAATTAAAGGTCTCTGTGGGCGTTAATAATGTATTTGATGAAGATCCACCATTCGCAATTGGTGATGGTGATGGCGACTTATATGGCTATGTATCAAGTGTACATAATCCACGTGGCCGTTACTTCTACACTAAGTTAACGATGCGTTTTAATTAAACTAATCAGACTTAAAAACAAAAACCCGCCAACTGGCGGGTTTTTTTAACTCTTTAACTCAGGCCTAAATTATAGGTCGCCTTCGTTTTCAGAAAGGAACTTAGCAACGCCTTCAGGGCTTGCGTCCATACCTTTTTTGCCTTCAGTCCAACCAGCAGGACATACTTCACCGTGCTCGCTGTGGAATGCTAGTGCGTCAACCATACGGATCATTTCGTCGATGTTACGGCCTAGTGGAAGGTCGTTAACTACTTGGTGACGTACGTTACCTTCTTCGTCGATTAGGAAAGAACCACGGAAAGCAACACCTGCTTCTGGGTGCTCAACGTCATATGCTTGACAGATTTCGTGTTTAACGTCTGCAACAAGTGCATATTTCACTTGACCAATACCACCGTCAGCAACGGCAGTGTTACGCCATGCATTGTGTGAGAATTGTGAATCGATAGAAACACCGATTACTTCAACGCCACGCTTTTGGAATTCTTCAAAACGTTTGTCGAAAGCGATTAGCTCTGAAGGACATACGAAAGTGAAGTCTAACGGGTAAAAGAAGATAACTGCTTTTTTACCTTTGATAGTTTCTTTTAGGTTAAAGTTTTCAACGATTTCACCGTTACCAAGAACAGCTGCTGCAGTAAAGTCTGGTGCCTGACGGCCAACTAATACACCCATTTTAATCTCCAAATATTTGAGTTTATTTCCAATTGCCTACGCAATACTTACTAGTATATGGTTACGAAAAATCAAAAACCAAGGGTAAGCACTGATAATTAGCAAGATAGTTTAAAGAGGTTACAGACAAATGAACAATCGAAAAAAGCGATATGTGCAATCGAAAAAATTGATTCGCTAAATTGATGGCTGAGCAACTTAAAGTCAACTTCTATCTACTCAATAAAGTACAGAAATAAACCATCCTTTCAATAACTTAGTATATTTTGGCTAAAAATAAGAAACCCAGCATCAAGCTGGGTTTTCAGGTGATAGTAAATACTTTAGAAATATTAATCCATTATATCTTCTGGCATATCACCACGGATCTGCTGCCAGATTTCACCTGTTTGATGACCGTATTTACGCATCATAGAAATCGCACCATCATGTTCACGACGCTCTGCCAGTAAAGTTAAGTCTTTATAAAACTGACGCGCTAATTCACGGGTACGTGAATCAGAAAAATAATGGCAACCAATTTTTGAATAAAAGCCTTTAAAGCCATTTAAAATCAGTACATAAATGCGATTATTTCCCGCAATAGCTAACTCATGGTGTACTTTGTAGTCGTAGTCAGCAAACGCTTGCGCACTGTCTTCAAGCTGCTCACTTTGCGATAAAATTTCGATTACGCGTTCAGGTGCAAGCTTGATCGCTGCACGCGTATAAATGGCGCTAATATTGGTACGTGCAGACAGTAATTGGTCGGTTAACTCAGGCATTTTGTCTTCATCAAGCCGTGCTAACGTTTCAAGAATATTCAGCCCAGATGTTTCCCAGAAATTATTTACACGCGTTGGTTTACCATGTTGGATTGTTAACCAACCATCTCGTGCTAAACGTTGTAGCACTTCACGAAGCGTTGTGCGGGTAACACCAATTAGTTCTGAAAGTTCGCGTTCAGCAGGAAGAATTGAGCCAGGCGGAAAGTCACCATTCCAAATAGATTCAACAATGTATTCTTCAGCAAAACCTGCTGGACTTTTCGCTTTAAAAATTCTCATTCAATTTCCACTTGAGTTAGCACCTACTTCTATCGCAAAAAGCGATCAACTCACTGATTGTACCAGATGATCAGCAACTAACAAGCAAAGTAAGTACCCTGCGGATAAAAATCTCTTCGCAATGAAAAAATAAACTAACTTTAAGCTAAGATTGTAATTAATCACCTAAGACTTTAGAGCACTAAGCGCTTAGTCTTGCTAGCCTATGAAGATCAGTCACATAAAATAAATTAAAGAAAGCGAGTATAAACTCGCTTCTTTAATGCCCTTGAAGCAATAATCAATCAAGTACTTTGGCATCATTGGCTTTATTTAGCAGACTGCGACTTTGCGTTAAGAAGTGTGCGGTAGCATCACTAAAATACTCTTTGGCATCTGCAAAGCCCTCTATCAAAGCAGCTTTATTGCCAGTTTTTAGTTTTTCTAGCGTGTCGGCAAAGGTCGCTTGATAATTAGCAAGTAAATCTTCCACATCATCAAATTGCGCTAACATAATATCCGAGTAAAGCTCTGGTGACTGAGCAAAAAGCCGCCCTACCATCATCAGCTCTAATTGATAAATAGGAGAAGAACAGCTACGAAGCTCTGCAAGTGTATGGCTTTGCTTTGCTAAGAATTGACCATAGACGAAAGTTGTTAAGTGACGCATGACCTGAATGATTTGCATCGCTTCATCGTGTTTTTTTGCTTCCATTTCGACAACTTGACAACCCCACACTTGCAACTGTGCTAATAAGCCCTGTGCAACCTCATGATTGCGTCCCTCACAAACAACAACTGTTTGCTTAACCCAGTGAGAAATGTCGGGACCAAACATCGGATGTAAGCCTACAACAGGGCCATTATGTGCCGCCATTAGTGCTTTTAATGGTTTTTGCTTCACCGACGTAATATCCACAAGCAAACAGTCATCATCAAGCTTAGGCAAAGCTGCAACAACCTGTTCTAATGCGTTGATTGGCACACTGACAAGTACAAGCTTAGCTCCCGCCAAGATAGCTTCACTCTCTGCTTGCTGCTCTTTATCTAAAATACGAACTTCATAACCTGAACGAATAAATTGCTGTGCAAATAATTGCCCCATCGCTCCTTTTCCGCCAACAATGACTATAGGTGATAATTGAGGAGCTGAGCAGGCTAAATTTCCTTGTTGATTTTGGTACGCTTCACGCATCATACGACGCAAAATATCTTCAACTAACTCTGGGTTAACACCTTGGTTAACCGCTTCTTGGCGACGCGCTGCCAATAAATCTGCTTCACGATCAGGGGCATGTAACGGGGCGCCGATTTGTTGCTTAATTGCCCCTATTTTTTCTGTAATGCTATTACGCTTTGCTAGCAATGCCACTAATTGTGCATCGCACTCATCTATTCCTGCTCTTAAATCAGCTAATTCATTCACTGTCGCCACGTTACTACACCTCAAACCCTAAACGTAAATATATATATACAAAAAAGTAAAGCTTACAATACAGATTATAGTAACAGCATAAACTGCAAAGTACAAAGCCCTAAGGAGCTAACAAATAGAGGAAACATGAGTCATCAATGTATGACAGGACAAAGTGCAAAGAAGGGTGAAACAAAGGATAAGCTTATAGAGAGTTGCTTTTTAAAAACCAAAACGGGTTGCAACCCGAAGGCTGCAACCCGTTTTTTTTGCGTTGATAAACAGCGCGTATTAGTTAAGTTTTTCTCTAATACGTGCAGATTTACCAGAACGCTCACGTAGATAGTAAAGCTTAGCACGGCGAACTGCACCGCGACGCTTAACTGTTACGCTGTCGATAAGAGGGCTGTGCGTTTGGAATACACGCTCAACACCTTCACCGCTCGAAATTTTACGAACTGTGAATGCTGAGTGAAGACCACGATTACGCTTAGCGATTACAACACCTTCAAAGGCCTGTAGACGCTCTTTGTTACCTTCTTTTACACGTACCTGTACAACTACTGTATCACCAGCGCCGAATGCTGGTACGTCTGTTTTAAGCTGCTCTTCTTCAAGCGCTTTAATAATATTTTGGTTTACTTTTGCCATTATATTTCTCACTTTCCTAGGTGTAACTGTCTTCTAGCCACAAGCTTGTTGGTACTCTTGCTTGAATTCTGCAAGAAGTGCCGCTTGCTCCTCAGTCAGAGCTAGGTTATGCAACAAGTCAGGACGACGTAACCAAGTTCTACCTAATGACTGCTTTAAGCGCCATTTTGCTATCTCTTGGTGGTTTCCGCTGAGTAATACAGCAGGCACCTGTTTATCATCCAATGTTTCTGGCCGTGTATAATGAGGACAATCAAGCAATCCATCCGAAAATGAATCTTGCTCCGCTGATTGGTTGTGACCTAGCACCCCTGGCACTAATCGTGCGACTGCATCAATTAATGTCATAGCGGGTAACTCACCACCACTCAGAATAAAATCACCTATTGACCATTCTTCGTCAACATATGATTCTATGATTCGCTCATCTATACCTTCATAGCGACCGGCAATCAAAATCAGCTTTTTAGAGCTTGCGAGTTCGCTCGCCCCTTGCTGATCTAATTTGCGCCCTTGCGGGGACATATAAATTACTTTAGCACCATCACCCGCCGCTTTTTTTGCGTCAAGAATGGCTTGTTTCAATGGTTCAACCATCATTAACATACCAGGACCGCCCCCATAAGGACGATCGTCCACAGTTCTATGCTTATCAGTAGCATAGTCACGTGGATTCCAGCAGTTAAAGTCGATTAGACCATTTTTAACTGCGCGACCAGTTACCCCTTCATTGGTAATAGCGTCAAACATGTTCGGGAAAAGGCTTATCACCCCTACCCACAATGAACTCGTTTGTGACATTAAAACCCAGGATCCCAGTCTACGGTAATTTCTCTTGCCTCGTGTTTAACTTCTTTAATAACAGAGTCTGTTAAAAATGGAATTAAACGTTCAGCTTGGCCAAATGCATCTTTTTTGTTTGCTTTCACAACCAAAACATCATTTGACCCTGTCTCCATTAGGTCATCAACCGTGCCTAAATTATAACCTTTATCAGTTACAACAGACATGCCGATGAGATCTCGCCAATAGAATTCACCTTGCGGTAATTCTGGTAGCTGCGCTGCATCTACAGAGATTTCAACATTGGTCAAAGCCATTGCTTCATCTCGGTCGTTTACTTGCGCAACTTTAGCGATAAAGCCTTTGTTGTGGCGACGCCAGTCGACCACTTCTAAGGTCTGCCATTTACCTTGTTGCCCTATCAACCATGGGCTGAAATCGAAGATCCCTTCGGGATCATCAGTAAATGAATGCACCTTAAGCCAGCCCTTTATACCATAGGGGGCACCGAGCTTTCCTACAACGATTATCGAGGTGTTCTCTTGACTCATGGTTACACTTACGCCTATTAAGCCGCTTTACGAGCGTCTTTAACTAATTTAGCTACGCGATCTGAAAGAGATGCGCCTTGACCTACCCAGTGTTCAACACGAGATAAATCTAAACGTACTTTTTCTTCCTGACCAGAAGCGATTGGGTTAAAGAAACCTACTTTCTCGATGAAGCGACCGTCACGCGAGAAACGGCTATCCGCAACCACAATTTGATAGAAAGGGCGTTTTTTAGCGCCACCACGTTGCAAACGAATAGTTACCATACCGTCCTCTAAATAGATTGACTGTTTTCATTAATAAGATTTACTCCCCAATACGGGAAGCTGGGGAATTGTACGAGTTTTTTGCAACATTGCAAGTAAGAAGTGATGCAAAATGTAAGTTTAGTTGATTAAACACTGATCTGCGCTAGAGATCTTAGCTTTGCATACTGATTGCGCATAATTTATCCATTAAAAAAGGAGCTATTTGCTCCTTCTTTAAGATAAACACTATAAAGGTGGTATTAAAACTTAGGGCCTCCGCCCATCATACCGGGCGGTAACATGCCTTTCATGCCACGCATCATTTTCTTCATGCCGCCTTTACCTTTCATTTTCTTCATCATCTTTTGCATCTGCGTAAATTGCTTCAGCAATTTATTAATTTCTTGCACCTGCGTACCAGAACCTGCTGCAATACGTTTTTTACGAGAGCCTTTGATGATTTCAGGGCGCGCACGCTCTTTTGCAGTCATTGAGTTAATAATCGCTTCCATTTGTACAAACGTTTTATCACCCATTTGCCCCTTAACTGCATCAGGTAAGTTTTGCATACCTGGCAATTTATCGAGCATTGACATCATACCGCCCATGTTCTTCATCTGACGAAGTTGCTCAGCAAAGTCATCTAATGTGAAGCCGTCACCTTTAAATACTTTTTCAGCAACTTTAGCCGCTTTCTCTTTATCGACTTTCATTTCGACTTCTTCGATTAATGAAAGTACATCACCCATACCTAGGATACGAGAAGCAATACGGTCAGGGTGGAATGGTTCAAGTGCATCTGTACGCTCACCCACACCCATGAACTTAATTGGCTTACCGGTAATATGACGAATAGATAATGCTGCACCACCACGGGCATCACCATCCGTTTTCGTTAAGATCACACCACTTAAAGGAAGCGCTTCATCAAATGCTTTTGCCGTATTTGCAGCATCTTGACCTGTCATTGCATCAACAACAAATAAAGTTTCGATTGGGTTAATCGCGCTATGAAGTGCTTTGATTTCATCCATCATGTCGTTATCAACATGCAAACGACCCGCGGTATCGACTAACACGACATCGATAAATTTCTTCTTAGCATGGGAGATAGCATTATTTGCGATATCAACCGGCTTTTGCGAAATATCACTTGGGAAGAACTCAACGCCCACTTCATCTGCAAGTGTCTCAAGCTGTTTAATTGCCGCTGGACGATAAACGTCAGCACTCACAACAAGTACCGATTTCTTTTTACGCTCTTTTAAAAATTTAGCTAGTTTACCGACACTCGTCGTTTTACCCGCACCTTGCAGGCCTGCCATCATTACGACAGCTGGCGGCTGCGCATTAAGGCTTAGCTCTTCATTCGCTTCACCCATGGCTTTTTCAAGCTCTTCGCGCACAATTTTAATAAAGACTTGGCCAGGGCTTAAGCTTTTAGTGACTTCAACACCCACTGCACGTTCTTTAACTTGCTTAACAAACTCACGAACAACAGGTAGTGCAACATCCGCTTCCAAAAATGCCATGCGGACTTCACGTAATGTATCTTTAATATTGTCTTCAGTTAGGCGTCCACGACCACTGATATTTTTTAAGGTTTTACCTAAGCGTTCTTGGAGATTCTCAAACATGTAAAGGTTCCGATAAAACGTGTTTCGCCTGTTCATTGGGCTATAAAAAGCCAAAACAGGGGAAATTAAAATTTCAATTCTTAACAGTATACCGTAAATGGTGGTCGACAATACAGTGTTCAAGTGTGCAGTTTGAGTTTCTTTTTACAAACTCTATGCTTTTTCCTTGCTATAAAATACAATGGCATCAAAGAGACAAGGATTTATCGATATAAATTAAGTGGCCAAAACACGATGATTATTAGTTTAACTATTATTGCTAGTTTGTTTTATGTGTTAGCAACGTCGCACGTACTATCACGCCTTTTTCACAAACAAGGTCCGAGCCAGAAACTCACGGTCATTTTAAGCACGGTTGCTATCCTTGCCCATATGCTGTTATTGGTTAACTCTGTATTTCGTGCAGATGGCCAAGATTTAAGTATTGTGAATGTTGCTTTACTAACATGTTGGGTTATTGTTGTTTCTGTCACAGCTGTTTCTTTAAAGTTCCCAGCAACACTATTACTGCCTGTTGTATATGGGTTTGCTGCAATACTTACCTTAGCAAGCTTGTTTATTCCTCATCACGTAATTTTGCATACTATTGATGTCGAGCTTGGACTGGTTACACATATTTCCCTGTCTTTATTAGCTTACTGTGTGCTTATTATATCGACTCTTTATGCCATTCAGTTTTACTTTATTGATAAACGCTTAAAGCGTAAAGATTTAGCAATCGTGCACAGCCACTTACCCCCTTTAATGGTGGTTGAGCGTCAGCTATATCAATTACTTACTTTAGGGACGATTTTACTCACCTTTGCCCTGCTATCTGGCTTTATTTTCCTTGATGGCATGTTTGCTAGTGAGTTTATTCATAAAACAATTCTATCTTTGTTTGCATGGGTTATTTTCACCGTTGTGACTATTGGTCATCTGCGTAAGGGTTGGCGAGGGAAGCCTGTGGTATTTTCGATCATGATAGCCGCATTTATCTTATCTCTTGCTTATTTTGGCAGCCGTTTCATACAAGAAGTGATACTAAATAAGTTTTAACTTGACTCAGCAAGCTGTCTCTAGCTTAATATGCATTGGTTTATAAAAAAAGGATCCATCGTTGGACGACATATCGACTAGTACCCTGTTTATTGTATTGGGATTATTGATACTTATTTCTGCCTATTTTTCTGGTTCTGAAACTGGAATTATGTCAATTAACCGTATTCGCTTGCGCCATTTAGCAAAAGAAGATCACCGTGCAGCGAAACGCGTCAGTAAACTGTTAAGCCGTCCTGATAGACTAATTGGTCTGATCTTAATCGGAAATAACCTTGTTAACATCGCAGCAGCGCAAGTCGCTACGATTATAGGGATTCGCCTGTATGGTGACCTTGGTATTGCTATTGCCACTGGTGTATTAACACTTGTAGTGCTCATTTTTGCTGAAGTGACGCCTAAAACACTCGCAGCGCTATATCCTGAGAAGGTCGCTTTTCCAAGCTCTATTATCCTCAAAGGTCTATTAAAAATACTGTTTCCGTTTGTCGTTATCGTGAACTGGATGACCAATGGTATGTTGCGCCTCTTTGGCATTACCACAGCACAAATTGAAGAGCACAGCCTAAGCAAAGAAGAGCTAAAAACGGTGGTAAATGAATCAGGGGCCCTCCTCCCTGCTCGCCATCAAAGCATGCTGACGTCTATTTTAGATTTAGAGCAAGTCACCGTAGAAGATATCATGATCCCTCGAAATGAGATTGTTGCAATTGATATCAACGATGACTGGAAGCTTATTAGTCGCCAATTAACACATGCACAACACACGCGTGTACTGCTTTACAGAGACCAAATTGACGATGCAGTAGGCTTCATTCATTCACGTGATGCACTACGCCTATTAACAAAAGAGCAATTTGATAAACCTTCACTATTACGTGCTGTTCGCGAGATTTACTTTATTCCTGAAGGGACATCACTCAATACACAACTTTTAAAATTCCAACAATCAAAAGAGCGAATTGGTCTAGTTGTGGATGAATACGGTGATATTCAAGGTCTCGTGACACTCGAAGATATCTTAGAAGAAGTGGTCGGAGATTTCACAACAACACAAACTCGTACTCCAAGTGAAGAAGTAACAGAGCAAGACGATGGTTCTGTGCTTGTCGACGGTGGCGCTAATATTCGTGACTTAAATAAAGAAATGAACTGGGAGCTCCCTATAGATGGGCCAAAAACTTTAAGTGGTTTAATTGTAGAATATCTTGAAGATATTCCAGATGCTAACTTAAGTTTGCGTATTGCTGGCTACCCTATCGAAGTATTAGAAGTAAAAGAAAATATGGTAAAACTGGTTAAAGTAATACCCAGTAAACGTATTCAAGAATAAGAAAAGGAGTAGCTTGCTACTTCTTTTTTATTACGTATATTACCGCCTCTGAAGTTTCACATTTTTGTGCTAAAGAGCACACTTTCATATTAATTCGTCTAGTATTGTGTCCGATTAAGTTTATTTACATGGAGCAATAATGGACGATATTTCAATCGAAAAAGTATATAACCAAGCTATCGAATTACTCATGTTATATGGGCCAAAATTTATTTTAGCTATTTTAGTCTTGGTTATAGGGTGGTGGTTGATTGGCCGCATCGCCAACATGGCCGAAAAATCAATGAACAGAGTAAAATTTGAAGCAGGGCTCACACACTTTTTGGTGTCATTTATTTCAGTCATTTTAAAAATACTATTGCTGATTTCTGTTGCCTCTATGATTGGCATCGAAACCACCTCATTCATCGCTATGTTAGGTGCTGCAGGCTTAGCCGTTGGCATGGCACTGCAAGGTAGTTTAGCTAATTTTGCAGGTGGTGTTCTGATTTTATTCTTTAAACCGTTTAAAGTCGGTGATGTTATTGAAGCACAAGGTTATATGGGGAAAGTTGTTGAGATTCAAATTTTTGTCACTGTGCTACTTACTTATGATAATGAAAAAATAATCATTCCAAATGGCGCTTTATCAAATGGCTGTGTAAAAAACAAATTTGCAGAGCCTACACGTCGTGTTGATATAGAGTTTGGTATTAGTTATGGCGATGATGTCCATAAGGTGCGAGAAGTGCTTATGGGGGTGTTGAATGACTATGAATTAGTGCTAAAAGATCAAGAAGCGAAAAAGCCGGTGGTACATGTTAGTCAACATGGCGATAGTCATATTGGTATGCTGGTATGGGCATGGGTTGATTCAGAGAATTACTGGCCGGTGTATTTTGGCTTGTATGAAAAAGTAAAAATTGCTTTTGATGCAGCGGATATCACCATTCCGTTTCCGCAACGGGATGTACACATTCACCAATTTCCTGGCAAATAATTTATCATTAAAAAACCCACATTATTGTGGGTTTTTTAATTAAATAAGTGCTAACTAAACAATCGCTCAAACCAGTTTTTATCCAACTCATCTTCGCATTTTCTAAGTTGTGCACCATAACGACTTGCTCGATGCTTAACTTTATTTGCCACACTCATCAACCATTTTTTCTTTTTATACGTACCACGTTTATAACCGCCCCACCCTTCATGATAATTAAGGTACTGTGCGTAAGCATCCCACTTAGAAACACCATTTACTTTATGTGTTTTGTAAACAAACCACGCCATAAAATCGATGGCATCATCGAAATCATCTCTATCTGCACCGCTGTTACCGGTTTCACGAATATAGTCTGACCATGTAGGGGTTTTTGCTTGTGAGTAACCATAAGCTGAACTTACACGTCCAATTGGGATGATCCACAGAAAGTATTCCATAGGCGGCGTTGCATCATGACGAAACGAACTTTCTTGATACATCATGCTCATTAATACATGTTTTGGCGAGCCCCACTTGTCTTGAGCATCGCGAGCATCATAGTACCAATCTGGTTTTTCTTCGAAAATTTTACAAATATCATGAGGTTGCTCAGGAGGAGCTGTAGCACAACCAGCCAAAGCTGCGGCCAGCGATAAAATAATTATACTTTTTTTCATTTTTTTATGTATCTCGCTGAACTTTTTCTTAGTTGGTCAGTCTGAACTTATGAATGCAGTAGTATAGCATTGTTTCATCCCTGAAGAATCTTTGACGCAGCCTCCCTAGGCTGCGTTTTTTTATGCCTAAAATGTATTACTTCGCCTTTGCAAAGTAATCATCTAAAAATGCAGTGAAAGACACATCATCTTCAGCTTTTACATCGCGCTCTTTTGCTACCGACTTAGATGCTTGCTCTGTTAAAAAAGCGTCATCATAAAATTGATAATCAGCAGCTTGGTGGTTTTGCTTATATTGCTGTGCAAGTGTTAATGCAAACTCACCATTATCTTGGTTAGTGTTTGCTAACATATCAATATATCGCCCTGAGAATGTTTTATTTGGCTCACTGACCCAGGTCGCAAGCGTTGCGACTGTTTCACTGTAATAACTTACGCCATAGGCAGCATCCATATATTGCGCCACTGGCTTTAGCTTATCAAATATTGACATTGCCCATGCCGTCAAGCTTACTTGCTCACCTTGTTTTGTCAGTTGCAAATCAGGACTACGCCCTTCGTTTACAACAGCATCAAGGTTTTTAGTACTGAGGCCTTGCTCTTGCCAGTCCATCGTTGGTGAGTCACTTAACAAGCAATAAGTTAAAAATACATCTAAAAAGCGGATCTGTTGTAAGTCGATACCCGTTTCACTAAATGGATTGACATCTAAGGCACGTACTTCAATGTATTCAATTCCACCTCGTAGCAAAGCATCCGTAGGGGTTTCTCCACTGGCAGCATTTCGTTTAGGCCTAATCGGTGAATAGAATTCATTTTCAATTTGGAGAATGTTTTTATTCAGCTGTTTTGGTGCTTTGCTGGTGTAATCATCAATATGATTATAAATATTTGATGGTGTATTAATGGCTTCTTTTAAACCAGCAACGTATTCATCTAACGAGTTGTACATCACACGTAAAGAAGATTGTGCACTGTTCGTATAACCTAAATCACCAAGACGTAAAGCAGTGCCAACCTCTAAGTAAAGTGTACCTTTACCTAACTTTTTAAATGGCAGCTCAGTTTGACGCCCTTGAAGAAAAGAATGACATAACGCAGGGGAAGCACCAAATAAATAGCTAATTAACCAAAGTTCACGTTTAAAATTACGAATTAAACCTAGGTAACCGTCTGATATAAAATCTGCTAAGTCCTTTGTGCTATCACTTAGCTCATGTAGCCCCTGCCATAACGTGTCAGGGAACGAAATATTGAAGTGCACACCTGCAATAGCTTGCATCATACTACCATAACGATTTTTAAGCCCTTCACGGTAGAGTGTTTTCATGCGACCAATATTTGAGTCACCAAATTGCGCCAGCACAATGTCATCTTGGTTATCAATAAAGCATGGCATACTAATAGGCCATAACAATTCGTCACCCATTTGAGACAAGGTAAACTTCTGTAAATCTTTAAGCTGCGCTAATGTTTGCTCAGGTGAGGTACTAACTGGCGTAATAAACTCTAATAAAGATTCTGAAAAATCTGTAGTTATATGATCATTGGTCAGTGCGCACCCTACTCCTTGAGGATGCCCCTTCTTTGAAATAACACCGTTAGGTTTAATTCTTAATGCTTCTCGCTCGATGCCACGCTTAATCCCATTAATTGCGGTTGGATAGTGTGCCGATAACGCTTGTAGCGTTTTGTTTAAATCATGTTTTATCAAAAATGCTTCCTCGAGCCACGTGGCTTTAATCCCAAGTGTATGGGGGCAGAATATAAATTCTCAAGAGAAAAATTAGAATCTCTATCCATGCAACTGTAATTAATGTCGATACCCTGACAACTCCATCACTTAGTCATCATCTTGCCATTCAGATAACTATAATACAATTGCTTTGATAGCACTTCATTGATGCGAAATTGTTTCGCTAATCAATAATGAGACCTCATGCCAATAAAATTTATTTCAATTACGACCTTTTGGTTAAGTCATAAACACATGTTTTCAGACAAGACATTGTTCTAGATCAATATTTATATGAAATAATTCAAAGTTTCACTTAATTAACATGGTTACTCTTCCCTTACATTTTTCTGAGACTATAATCCGCACATAGTAAAAAAGTACATTTCAAGGACTAAAATGCGTCGTGGTCAAGAAACAATCAATCAGGAAGTAATCTACTCTGAACATCAAGAGCTTGTCTCAACAACCGATTTACGTGGAGTAATCACCTACGTAAACAAAGAGTTTTGCACCATCGCAGGCTATAGCGAGGAAGAGCTGCTGGGTAAGAATCACAATATGGTTAGGCACCCAGATATGCCAAAAGCTGCATTTAAGGAGATGTGGGAAAAACTCAAACAAGGTCACTCATGGCGAGGCATGGTGAAAAACCGCTGTAAAGATGGTCGATATTATTGGGTTGATGCATTCGTAACCCCTATTTATGAACACGGGCAATTAGTTGGCTATCAATCAGTACGCACAAAACCATCAGAAGAGCTCAAAACACGAGCCATGACACTATACGAAAAAATAAATAATGGTAAATCTATTTCATCTTTTCGTGAAAATATTTCATTGCGACAACTCACTTCTGTTGTTATCGCAGCTGTGGCTATTGTTGCGCTTGGTTTGTTGACATCAGCAGTCATCGCGGCGAGCACTTTTATGGTTGCAGCACTTCTTGTTGCTCTTAATTATGACGAGCTAATAGTGACCCCTACAGAGCTTAAAAAACAGCGTGCTGAGTTTGACTCTGTGTCTCGTTATGTGTATTCAGGCGCTCATCCATTTAGTGTTGCGGCCTATAATCAGCAAATGTTAGCAGCAAAACTGCGTACGGTTCTTGGCCGTATTAAAGATTCGACCTATTCATTTAAAGATATTGCTACAAATTTAGATAGACAATCTTCATTAACTGAGCAAGGAATTGCAGCCCAAGGTCAACGCCTAGGTGATATTGCAACAGCAATGACGCAAATGAGTGCAACCATTGGTGAAATATCTGCAAATACACACCACACAGCAGAGAAAGTAAATACGACTTATCAAAGCTGTAACGACATTAAGCTACACATAGAAGATAACAGCAGCATGGTGTCTGCACTTGCAAACCAAGTTGAACAAGCTGCAACCACGGCTAACTCCCTAGCCAGTGAGGCGGATAAAATCGGCCAAGTTATGAGTGAAATTGAAGGTATTGCAGAGCAAACCAACTTATTAGCACTCAATGCAGCTATTGAAGCCGCCCGTGCTGGCGAGCATGGTCGCGGCTTTGCTGTGGTAGCCGATGAGGTACGAGCTCTTTCATCTCGTACTCAAAATGCGACGTCACAAATTCACAGCTCAATCAAAGAAATTCAAGATACTTTATTCAGTTGGTCAAAAGTAATGCAATCAACTAAAGAGCAAGCTGATAGCTGTGTAAGCACAACTACACATACACAAACCGAGCTTGCTAGTATTTTTGCGCAAATTGATGAGATCTCTAGCCTTGCAACAGAGATTTCAACTGCTGCGGAAGAGCAACAAGTGGTCAGTGTTGATATTCGTACAAATGTAGACAGTATCAAAGGACACAGCGAAGAAAACTTAAAGCTAAGCTACAACGTAGCAAAAGATGCTGCGGGCCTCGTTGAGGGCTCACGCAAAGTGAACGATATGCTGTTAACTTTTAAAGTATAAAATATATTGATAAAAACAAAGCCGCATCAATTGATGCGGCTTTTTTATATGCGGTTAATTTAGCGATTAGAAAAAACCAATCCATTTTCATCGGCATCAATATGAATAATGGCACCTGGCTGATAATCTCCAGCTAATAAGCGCTGCGCCAACGGGTTTTCAATGGTATGTTGAATAGCGCGTTTTAAAGGCCTTGCCCCATAAACCGGATCAAAGCCACTTGCGGCAATGCCCTCTAGGGCAGCATCGGTCACTTCAAGAAGATAGCCTTTTTCAGTTAAACGCTCACGAAGCTTACTTAACTGAATATCAGCGATTTCTTTAATGTGCTCGTTGGCAAGTGGATGGAATACCACCGTTTCATCAATACGGTTAATAAACTCTGGACGGAACTGACTCACTAAAACGCCCATCACTTTCTCTTTTAAGGTCGCATAGTCATTTGAACCTGCTTGCTCTTGGATAATGTCCGAGCCTAAGTTAGAGGTCATAATGATAACGGTATTTTTAAAGTCAACGGTGCGACCCTGACCATCCGTTAAGCGGCCATCATCAAGAACTTGTAGTAAGATGTTAAATACATCAGGGTGCGCTTTTTCAACCTCATCCAGTAAAATAACTGAATACGGACGACGACGCACGGCTTCGGTTAAATAGCCACCCTCTTCATAACCTACATAGCCTGGAGGCGCACCCACTAAACGTGCAACCGAGTGTTTTTCCATAAACTCTGACATATCGATGCGCACCATGGCATCTTCAGTATCAAACATAAAACTAGCCAACGCTTTAGTCAGCTCAGTTTTACCCACCCCTGTTGGGCCTAAAAATAAGAATGAACCAATTGGACGATTTGGATCAGCAAGCCCTGCGCGAGAACGGCGAATGGCATTAGCCACAGCCACAACCGCTTCATCTTGACCAATTACTTTATGATGCAATTGATCTTCCATTTGCAGTAACTTTTCGCGCTCACCTTGCAGCATTTTCGATACAGGAATACCTGTCCAACGCGATAAAATCTCCGCAATTTCATCTTCACCAACTTGGTTTTTTAGTAAGCTCATTTCTTGCATTTCCGCTTGTGATGCAAGGTCGAGTTTACGCTCAAGTTCAGGAATACGACCATATTGAAGTTCTGACATGCGCTGTAAGTCACTAGCACGACGTGCCACGTCTAAATCAAGACGCGCCTGTTCAAGCTCAGCTTTAATCACTTGCGTGCCTTGTAATGATGCTTTCTCGGCATTCCACACTTCGTCTAGCTCGCGGTATTGCGCTTCCAGTTCAGTGATCAGCTCTTGCATTTCGGTGCGGCGTTTTTGGCTCGCTTCGTCTTTTTCTTTAGCAAGGGCATTATCTTCCAACTTCAACTGGATAATACGGCGCTCAAGCTTATCTAAAGACTCTGGCTTTGAGTCAATTTGCAAACGAATCGACGAGCCAGCTTCATCAATGAGGTCAATCGCTTTATCAGGCAATTGACGATCGCTAATGTAACGATGCGATAACTGCGCTGCAGCAACGATGGCCGGATCGGTAATATCAACTGAGTGATGTAATTCATAGCGCTCTTTTAAGCCACGTAAAATTGCAATGGTATCTTCAACTGATGGCTCATCAACAAACACTTTTTGAAAACGACGCTCAAGTGCTGCATCTTTTTCGATGTATTGACGATACTCATCAAGGGTCGTCGCACCCACACAGTGAAGCTCACCACGTGCAAGAGCAGGTTTTAACATGTTACCCGCATCCATCGCACCATCCGTTTTGCCTGCACCCACCATGGTATGAATTTCATCAATAAAGAGGATCACTTGGCCTTCTTCTTTGGCAAGTTCATTCAGTACTGACTTTAAACGCTCTTCAAATTCACCACGGTATTTGGCGCCTGCGACCAAGGCACCTAAATCAAGCGATAAAACGCGTTTGCTCTTTAGCCCCTCAGGCACTTCACCATTAATGATGCGTTGCGCTAAGCCTTCGGCAATCGCCGTTTTACCCACACCTGGCTCACCAATTAGTACAGGGTTATTTTTGGTACGACGTTGTAATACTTGAATCGTGCGGCGTATCTCATCATCGCGGCCAATCACAGGGTCTAGCTTGCCTTGCTCTGCGCGCTCAGTGAGATCGATTGTGAATTTTTTTAATGCCTGACGAGTTTCTTCAGCATTAGGGTCATCCACTTTTTGGCCACCACGAATAGCCTCGATTGCTGCTTCAATTTTACTCGAAGTAATATTAAGTGCTTTAAAAATATCACCTAGTGGACCTTTGTCTTCGCATGCTGCAAGAACAAATAGCTCACTTGAGATAAATTTATCTTTACGTTTTTGCGCGTATTTATCACACAGGTTTATCAACGAAACCATGTTATTTGATAGTTGAACATCGCCGCCAATACCTTCAACTTTAAATAGTTTCTCGATTTCTTGCGATAACTTGGTGTTTAATTCATCAGCACTCACGCCTGCTTGAGCTAACAGCGCACGCACACTCGAGCCATTTTGCTGAAGCAAAGAATACATCAAGTGTACTGGCTCAATAAATTGATGATCGCGCCCAAGCGCTAATGACTGCGCATCTGAAAGCGCAGATTGAAATTTACTTGTAAATCTATCTAAACGCATGAGGGTTTACCTATTAAAAAATCTAATTGCTTAATTAATGGGTATGCTTAATGATTTGTTCAAGTAAGAGACGATAATTTAATCGCAAAAAAGTGGTATTAATTGCGCCAGATCAAACTTGCCATACGCCCTGTTTCGCCATCGCGGCGGTAAGAGAAAAACTGTGACTTATCACTAACAGTACAGTACTCGCCACCAAAAATATTTACCACACCTAATTGCGCTAATTGCTGGCGAGCAAGTAAATAAATATCAGCTAAATATTTATCACCTCTAGGCGTAAATGCATGTTGATGGTTAGCATTTAGCTCACAAAAGCACGCTTTTACTTCTTGCCCTACTTCAAACTCTGAAGGGCCAATGGCAGGGCCAAACCAAGCAATAATATCGTTTGGCAAGGCTTTAAAATGGGTAAGCGTATTGGCCAATATGCCTTGTGCTAAACCTCGCCAGCCGCCATGTATCGCGGCTATTTCATCACCAGAGGTTGAGCTAAGTAACACAGGTAAGCAATCCGCGGTCATTATCGCAAGCGGCTGTTTTGCTAAACGGGTGTAGAGCGCGTCAGCAGAGCGGGCTTGGTTTAAGTCACTGTCTTCATCAATCACCACGACGTCACTGCTATGAATTTGATTTAACCACACAGCAGGATTTGGCAACTGGTTTGTTAGCTGCTCTCGATTTGCAAGCACGGCTTGCTCATCATCACCAACATGTAACCCCACATTAAAACTATCAAAAGGTGCAACAGAAACACCGCCCTTGCGGGTGGTACTCAGTGCGCTAATTGTTTTTGGGGCAGTCCATGCTGGTGTGATCATAACGCTTAAAACTCGATATTAGGGTTTGCTTTGGTGTCTGCGCGTAAAGCTTCTGTCATCGCAGCCATATCATCAGGAATCGGTGCCTGCCATGTCATCATCTCGCCAGTGATCGGGTGAGCAATTGACAGCTTAACTGCATGCAATGCTTGGCGCTTAAACTCACGAAGCATTTGAAACAACTCTGGTGTTGCACCTTTAGGTGGACGTGGACGGCCTCCGTATAATTGATCGCCTACTAGCGGGTGATTCAAATAAGCCATGTGTACACGAATTTGGTGAGTACGACCGGTTTCTAAGCGTAAACGTAAGCGTGTATGTGCTCTAAATTTTTCTGCAACCCGATAGTGAGTAACCGCGGGTTTTCCCATCTCATGCACGGCCATATGAGTTCGTTTAGTTGCATGACGGCCAATTGGTTTTTCAACCATGCCACCAGCTGTCATTGAACCATTACAAATTGCTTCATATTCACGGGTGAAATTTTCACGCTTTTGTAAAGCAGATACCAAATGTGTTTGCGCAGGAATTGTCTTTGCTACCACCATTAAACCTGTGGTGTCTTTATCTAAACGGTGCACAATACCAGCACGAGGCACGTTAATGATATCAGGATAATGGTGTAATAATGCATTCAATACGGTGCCATCAGGATTACCCGCACCAGGATGAACAACTAAACCCATTGGTTTATTGATCACTAAAATATCATCATCTTCATAAACGATGTTTAATTTGATATTTTGTGCTTCGTACTCACGCGGAGCTTCGATGGTTGTTTCGACACTCACCGTTTCGCCACCGAGTAGTTTTTCACGCGGTGTGTTTAATATTTCACCGTTAACGGTTATTTTATCATCTAAAATCCACGTTTTTATACGTGAACGAGAATAATCAGGGAACAATTGTGCCAATACTTGGTCTAGACGTTTACCGCCAAGGTCTATTGGAACCTCGGCTTGGAGAGAAATTTGCTCTGACATTAGTAACTTTACCCAATTTACCAGTGCAAGCTTTGCTCGACTGGGTTAGAATCGCTTTAATACGTATAGTTTACTCGGTTTTCCTCACTTGGCCTAGCCGAAGACATCAAAGGTAATAAATAAAATGATAAATAAAATAGGGAAACGTGCGTTCGCCATAGTTTTTTCAGTTTCATTACTTGGCTTAGGTGCCTGTTCATCAGCGCCTGATCAAGAAGATATACAACGCGTTCCTAATAAATCTGCGCAAGCTTTATACGAAGATGCAAAAGAAACATTAGACTCAGGTCTTTATGCCCGTGCAATTGAACTTTTAAGCGCAATTGATTCACGCTATCCATTTGGACCTTTGTCAAAACAAGTGCAAATGGACTTAGTGTATGCACATTATCAATCAGGAAATACCGAGCAGGCACTGGCAACTATTGATCGCTTTATTCGCCTTAATCCAAATCACAAAGACTTAGATTACATGTATTACATGCGTGGCTTAGTTAATATTAAAGCGGATGAAAATGCATTTCAGGAATATTTTGGTGTAGACCGCGCTGACAGAGACGCAAATCGTACTCGCGTTGCATTTACTGACTTATCAACACTACTAAAACGCTTCCCTGATAGCGCTTATGCCCCAGAAGCTAAAAAACGTTTGGTGTGGCTTTTAAATAAAATGGCTCGCTATGAATTAAAAGTAGCGCAATACTATTATGAGCGCGAGGCTTACCTTGCGGCTGCAAACCGCGGTAAATATGTAGTTGAGCATTACTCACAAAGTAGCTACTTAGATCAAGCTCTTGAGATCATGGTAAAAAGCTACGATAAACTTGGCTTACCTGAACTAAGTGAACATGCTAAAGCAACGCGAGAAGCGAATAATCGTTAAAATTGATTGAAAACTAAAAAGGCGCCAAAGGCGCCTTTTTTTTAATGTTTGCGATCGAATATACCCAGACCACCTCAAGGTGCGAGTTTCAGTTGGAATTAAAAGCGATTTAGGCAAGGCATTGATTGCAAGTAATAGTGGTTCTATTGTTAAAATCAATAACGCAGTATAAATCGCTTTTAAACCAACCCTTTGGGCGCTCACAGGCACTTACTCTCATCGTTGTTACTTCTTAAAAGGGACTACCATTCTTGCAAAGTAACGCCTTGATATTAAGCACCTGTGAAACGCTGAATTCTGCATCTTGAGGTGGCTTGGGTATACTAATTAAATCGCGTCTTCATCTTCTTCAGCAGTACGAATACGAACTACACGCTCAACGTCAGTAACAAAGATTTTACCATCACCAATTTTACCTGTTTGTGACGTTTTAACGATAACGTCAATTGCTCTATCGACATCTTCATCGGCGAGCACGATATCTAATTTTACTTTCGGTAAAAAATCAACCATGTACTCAGCACCACGATAAAGCTCTGTGTGCCCCTTCTGACGACCAAAGCCTTTAACTTCGCTTACCGTCATCCCTGTAATACCCACTTCTGATAATGCTTCTCGAACATCATCAAGCTTAAATGGTTTTATGATTGCTTCAATTTTTTTCATTTTTTGGGTTACTTTTTATTTCTTAATTGCCTCGATTTTAGACAATACCGACTCTGATGGCAAACAAAGCTATGAATTTCGGTGATTAAATCAGCAATCATGATATTATTAAATGAGGCGTTTGATAATAGAGACAACAATGAAATCATCACAACAAGGTTTTACGCTTTTAGAGCTTATGGTCACTATCGCAATAGTGGGTATTATCGCTGTTATAGCATTGTGGGATAGTTCTGATCTACTCGAAAAAGATCGTGCTGAAAGCTATCTTCAAGAATTAAAACGCAATATTAGTTTCGCAAGAGCCAAAGCCACCAGCTCCGACTCTTTAGTTGTTGTGTGCGCAGGAAATATCGCTAACATTGAAAATAATAGTCGCGTTACTTGTTCAAACTGGCAGGAAGGCACTGTATTTGTATTTTATGATGCTAACCAAAACGGTGTCTACAACCCTGCTCAAAACGATAAAATTCTCAGAGTAATGAAAGAGCTTCCAACTAACAGTAGGCTCCAATTTTCAGGTGGTAATTCATTAATCTTTGATACAAGCGGGATGATCACAACAACTGCTGGCGCTTTTATCTATTGCCCTTCAAAAGCAGACGGAGATAACAATAAAGAGCTTACCGTCACTCAATCAGGGACTGCTTTATATAATGGAAATACGACTAAAAGCTGTAATTAAGCAACTTATTTGACACCAATAAAGGTACATGAATATAGTTGAAGAAACTATAATAAATGAGATCTTCACGGATGGAGACAAAAACGTATTGGTGGAAATTAAAAGGCACAACACTTATAGAAAGCTTAGTTGTGTTGTCTATTTTAGCTATTCTTCTTAATATAGCATTGTTTGAATATACCCCTTTGCTTGCCAAAAATCGCCTAGAAAACAAAATGCAAGAGATTAGGCGTGCGCTGGGGATAAGCCGTCATAATGCACAAACTAACGATTCATTCATAACATTTTGTGCTCTAAAAGATAATCACTGTAACAAGGACTACTGGCACAAATCACTCACCGTATTTGTAGATAATAATGAAATTGGTGTACTTGATAGTAACGATACAATCATCCTTGAGCTAGAGGCAGTTAACAGACTTGATCAACTCACTTACCCTCGACATGCAATTACTTTTAGGCCTAATGGTACCCCTATGGGCTTTAATAACGGCACTTTTATCTATTGCCCTGAGTACAAAAAAGCAAGCCTGAAAGGGCTTGCTATTTCGTTAAGTTTTACCGGCCGTACTCGTTTAAAAGATACTGATAAGTGCCAGTTATAGGCTCTTTTTATCGGCCCCAGCACTCTTTCGCATTTGCTGAGCCTTTCGAGGTCTTTAATCCGGTATCTGAGATTGATAAAGAAGTACATTCGGTATCTTGTAGCACAGGTCCCGATGCAGGTGTTGCGGTAAACTCAAATGTCCCCGCATCGTTATCAACAGTCACAGACATCGTATAGAAATTATTCTCAGTTTGACTTGCAACACCTAAATTAGCCAGCACAGTTGTATATTCTCTATTATCAACAAAGAATTGCTCCTGCTTATTTGCAGCATCTAATAATGCCGTTATAGCTTCTGTCCTGGCTGTGCGTTTGACGTGCTGAAAATAACTAGGCAAGGCAATACTGGCGATAATTCCCAAAATAGCCACTGTTATCATGAGCTCTATCAGTGTAAAGCCAGCGTTCGCTTTATTGACTTTTATCATTTACTTCTCGCTTATAAATATAGGTTTGTTGTGTTTCGAAGCCAAAGCCAACAGGATCTGTATCGCTTACAAGCTTAATTTTACCATCTTCTTGAGTGAGATTTGGCCCGACTATTTTTTTAACTTTGAATGGGTTCTGCTGACCTTTAATACCAGGGCCTATGGTCATAAACTGGCTTTTTTCTTCCACTTTTATATTTGTATCTTTAATTACGTCAGGGTTTTCAGTATCAGATAAATCATCACAAAAACCATTGTTATTTCTATCAACACAACTATCACCAACACCAAAGTATAACTGTGGCGTATCTGGTACATCATTTGATGTAGTAAATTTTAATTCGTCATAAACCTTGGTGCCATAATGCAAATGAAATGCATACAGGCCACCTGCCCCACCAGTTAATGAGCACTGGTTTACCGTTTCAGTGGCAGAAGAAGGAGTATAACTTGTAAAATAAGCAACACCACCAATCACCGTGCTAGCAGCCAGTGACTTCTCACCGGCAGCAGGTAAGTTGTAGTACCAACCGTAATACTCAGACAACTCAACTTCAAGCTCTGTAAATTCATCGATATCGTCTAATGCATTACCAAATGGGTCTGAATCCATATTCATTAAGTCTGATTGCGTAATGGCGACGGGGACGTCACTACCTTGGAACGATTGTGTAGTTGTATTGATATCACGGATCATATAAAGCTGATCGTTCGCCGTGGTGGCTGTAGGCTTTGAGCGATTGCCGCTACCAATTAATACCGCATCATACGGAGTGTCCAGACGGGCAATTGTCGATTGGCCATTTACCGTTGTTTTTGTCACTTTGCTGAATACTGTTCTGGCCACTGACGGTTTATAGAAGAAACGACGATCTTGTGTCGATAAAGTATTGCCTAGACTTGCTAGTTTAAAATGAGTCCATGGCTGTTTCGAGTCGTTAGGAGTATTTGAAGGCATATCTACGCGCCAGACATTGCCACCGGTATCAGTGGCGTATAAACGGTCAACGTAGCCATCATAGTCAGAGTCCAGTGTTGTTATGTCTGAGGCTATGCTGTGATTTCCTTGAAAACCATTTTCAGCTGGCGTGAGTGCCCATACCTTTTTACCCGTTTGTGCATCGACAATATAAATACCTCGGCCTTTGCTATCAGCAGTCCGAATGACATTATCTTTATTGGTATCATAACCTGCTCCAAAAACCAGCAATGGACGATCTTCGTACCCTTCTAGATTTATATAGGTCACCGTCGGTTTAGACCAAGATTGGCCAAGCTCTTTAAAATCAGCAGAACCACCCACAATAGGCCCATTCCACATAAGGCTTGGTGAGTCAGGGTTAGTGATATCAAGACCATAATAGTAACTACCGCCGCGTCTAAAGCCAAAGAAGGCCCATACGCGGTCACTACCGTTAACGATCCCATCACCATTTTTATCATCAAAGAACACTGAAATAGGACCATCGACGCCGTACACTTTTGTGTTGGACTGATTATCTCTTAACGGTTTCACTATTTTATATAAGCTACTTGGCATAAATGCCCAGCTTTCTTTTAGCACGTCATTTTTATCTTGGAAAAGATGCATAAAACCTGCGTTGGTGCCAATTAGAATACGTATATCGTCATTACCATAATCTATTGTCACAGGCTTTGAGTGCAGTGGATCACCGAAAATATCTTGGCGTTGATCAATTGAAGATGCATCTTCATCCTCATTATCAACATCGATTCCCCTTGCCCAATCAATCGTTTTTTGTAATTGAGACTTATCCACTCCAAATGCAGCTGCCGCTTTATCATCTCCGCCAAGCGCATTAGATACATTACTTTTCGTGAAGCTGATTAAAGCTGACGAGCCTGCATCAGTATAAAGTTTTCGACTTGCAAGGCTACTCAACAGCAAGTTAACACCGCCACGTTGCACTGTGTTACCGTCAGCTTCTTCGTTATCTGGTAGCCAATATGTACGTGCTTTATTTGATATAAGGCCGTCTTCATTTAAAGCTGGTTTACCTGTCGAATCAATAATTTGTTCACCAGACACTTTTAGTTTTTTTAGATTTCCTCGCCAACGAGCACCTGTTTCTGGATAAAACATCGCATAGTAAATATCTTCACGGCTACGAGTTTGATCAACGTTATTACTCGCGATGGACGGAGAGGTAAAACTATCGTTTACTTCACGAATTTGGGTTATGGTGTTTTTAAGTGCCTGCGATAGTTGCTCAGAGGTATTGGCATGTAGGTATTGTCCGCCCCCTAGCTTTGCAGTCTCTGATAGTAAGCGCTTACCATTATTACTCATACCGCTACCAAAACCGATCGTGTAAACTCGCCCTGTTTCATGAATATCTGGTGTTGAAGGAAATAAATCCACGTCAACATCCTCAGTACCGTGAATAATCTGAGCAAGCTTGTGTAGGTATACACCGGCTATTTTGTCTGTACTAGATAGATATTGATTAAAATGAGTGTTATACAAAGCGCTAATATTACTATTTTGCTCACCATCTTGGTCAGCAGAAGGATCCCCATCGGTCATATAAATAACGTTAACTGAATTATCACAACGTTTGGCTTCTTCTGTAGTATCAAAAGGTGAGTTATAAGTATAGCTATACCTAGGTCGCCACCACGGTCCTGATTGACCCCTTGTTTCAATAGTTGTGTCACGCTGGGCTTCACTGACGTTTTGTCCATAAAATACGCTTTGCCCTGTAATATAGAGATATGCCTCCCATAATGTCTCCGTTAGGGGCGTACCGCCATCAGCAGGGAGAGCTGAAAGAGTTTGCTTTAAAAGTGATGTCGATGAGCCAATACCTGCGAGTACATAGCCCCCTTCTGTACCATTAAACCTCATCAAGCCAAAATCAATATCGTCATTGTCATCAACCAAGCTGGTAATTGCACCCTGTGCAACCCCCAAGCGACTATCAGGACATACTACGTAGCCGGTATAATAGTTATAGCCGCAACTGTTACCTGTGGCTGTTGAAAATGCCATACTTCCTGACGTATCAAACACAATCAGAACGCGTGGTCTCTCATCTAAATCTACATTATGGTTAACATAGAGCTCAATATCTTCTGCTTGCACCGACATACCAGATAGCGTTATGAAACCGAGCAGTATACTGCGAGTTAAACGTTTAATTTTCATCATAGATCTCCAGTTAACCACCCGAATTCACGTTCGCCATCTCTTGGGCAACACCTGTGACAACGGTTAATGTGTGCTTGCTCTTGGAACCATAAGTAAGGCTTGTGTCAATTTGCACCATATTACAAACAATACCAGGGGTCGGATCAAACTTGCGAGGGCAAAGTAGTGCTGATGGCCCTTTGTTCATATTTTTAAGTGTGCTTGTCTCATTATCAACTTTATTCATTTTAAAACCCTCAGCGGGTATTTTTGCGGGTTTCAATAAAAACGCACTTTTACCGTCTTCAAGCGCTTCTTTTGCAATAACCTCTTGAACAATACCGATTAGTTTGTTCTCTGCGGCATCCCGCTCTTGAGCCGCATTCGTAATTTTTATATCAATGCTACTGCTACTCATTAAAGTAACCGCTATTCCAGTTACAGCTACAACCATAATCAAGGCAACAATCAGCACAACACCTTGCTGTTTTTTTATCGATACTAAATGCGCCATAGGTTTGCTCCAACATTATTTAAGCGGATCGTCGTGGTGAACAATGCACGCCTGAAATTATCATTAAATGTAAGCTCTCGCTTATTTGTATCTTCGCCCAACATGTAGGTTTGATTTTGCAACTTTAGATTTGCATCAGGTATTAACGACCTTGTGAGTAAAAAGACTTGAACGGTTAAAATACTTTGACGATTTTCCCAATCAGAATTAGTCATATTTTCAATGCTTTTGTAGGTATCAACCCGGCTGTTATTTGTTGTATCTAGGCCAAATACAAAACGTATGTCTTCAACACCTTCCATAATGGTTTCGGTCACCATTCCGGAGCCAGGTCTTAATCGTTTGCGCATCAGTACAGGTACAGAAACTTGCTGTTCATTGATGGTGAATGTTTGCTCAGAAATATAGTAAACATGATGACGATACCGCCATACAGTCGCATTACCACTTATGCTCGCAGCATCAACTGGGCCCCGACGAAACTCACCTCTATCTTGTTCAGCAATAAAATAGTAAAAATTATTGTTTGTATCAGCAGGTGCTATCTCTAAGCCTTCTAAAAACTTTACTTGCAGAACGTCGGTATCTTTTTTTACATTATTAATGCAGCTTAATGCGGTATTGTCGCTTGTATTTACCGCATAAACAGAGCGAAAGTTAGTAACGGATGCCGCGTCAGGGAAACTGCCGTTATTGAGCCCCCCAAAACAATCGTTACCAGGATTGGTTAAAGTATCCGTATTTTCAGATGTCATTGATTTTTCGTAATATGTTCCCCAAAAACCTATTTGCTCAATGTCACGCTGCATTATATTGATTGCAAGGCGGCCTGTTTCTTGAAGCTCGCCTATTGTCATTGTGTCTCGGGTTGTGACTTTCATGCTCAAATAAGTAAACATAACTCCGCCCAACACCAAGCCACCTATAAACAGTGCAACCATCATTTCGACCAATGTAAAGCCAATATGCTTTTTCATATCAAGACCTTAGATATATATAACTTTCAAGTACAATTAAGCGTCGTTTATCATTCAATGCGCCGCAATCAACCGCTGCTGTATCGCTGTTTGCTTTGATCTCTTGACGTCCTTGCCAACTAATAACCACTTCAATATTAAATTCATTTGCTGTGCCCAGCGACGCTGCATTTATACACACGGTTGTATCGTCTAAAGCGCCCGTATTCTCACGCGCTTGAATAGCTCTCACCCACTGCTGTTTATCAAGTGCTGCTACTTGCTCTGCAGAGCAAGCGTTATTAAAGCACTGTAAATTAGTATTTAATGGTGTGTCACTGGTTAATGTTCCGTTGTAACGACCTGCAAATCCTGCCGTATCGTTTGCACGCATTCGCTGGATAATATCGTTACCCAATGCAATAGCCGCTGCACGCTGCATTGAGTCAAAACTCGCTTGCTTTGCCTTTGCTTGAAGTGCCACAGCCCCGAGTAAACCAAAACTTAAGATCACAAAAGCAATAAGCACTTCGATTAGCGTAAAGCCTTGGGCTTGTGATTTGTTTAACATGATGAATTCAACTCATACTTTTCCATAGATTAAGCATAAGATGGGGTCAGTAAATAGCAATATAAGAATGGATGAACGGTCGTTTTTATTGATAAGCGGTACATTGAGCCAAGCTATTTACCCATAATAGCCTTAACCGTCTTTACTTCACGCCGACTAATGACGAATTTTGTCGACGCACCATCTAGCATCAACGAGTGCACACCGTCATCATGGGCCATACTGTAAATTCGGTTTTTATTCACCAATGTATTACGGTGAATGCGCATTAATTGCGCTGGGTACTGTAACTCTAGCTGCTTTAAACTTTGCTCGACTAGGGCCTCGCCTCCGTCAAAGGTTAAACGCGTATATTTTTGCTCAGCCGTACAACAAATTAAATCTTCAATATGCACTCGCTTAATGACCCCTGCAAGTTGATAGCTAATATAAAGGTCGTCACTTTTACTCACTTGGGCACGATTTAATCTTCTCAGTTGAGACAGCGTTTTCGATAATGCATCCGCTGTAACAGGTTTTACTAAATAACCATCAACAGCAAGCTCGAAAGCTTCGAGTGCATGTTCAGGGTGTGCTGTTAAAAACACCACGGCAGGTGGAATAGTAAGCTGTTTCAACACAGCAGCAACGTCCATTCCTGAGCACTTTGGCATATTAATATCTAAGAGTACTAAATCAGGTTGTAACTGTTGGCATAACTTAACTGCCAACTCACCATTCTCAGCATCGGCTATTACATCATATTGAGGATGTGCTGCGAGTAAGCGTTTTATACGGGCCCGTGCTAGCGGTTCATCATCAACAATTAATGTACTTATCATTGTATTTTTAGCCTTGGTAGCACAAGTTTCACTCTAAATTCCCCCTCTCTTTGAGTAGTCAGTAACTGAGCTTTATAGTTATAAAAAAGCCCTAAACGCTGGCGAATATTTTCAAGCGCCATACCGTTACCACTTGGCAAAGCACCCTTATTTTTGTAAAGCGGATTAGTAATTATAAACGTGTAACTTTTATCTGAAACATGCATAGAAATATAAATCCTCGCTCCCTTATCTGCCGGCTCGACACCATAGCAAACAGCATTTTCAATCAGGGGCTGAATTGTTAAACAGGGAATATCCAATGCTGGTATTTCATCAGGTAATTGCCAACACACCACTAAGCGCTCACCATAACGCCATTTTTCTAAGCTAATATATTGCTGACATAAGCTTATTTCATCACTTAAACTAATTGCCTTACCGCTTCTCATTGCTGCCTGCGACAAGGCGGCTAAAGCTAAAATAGCCTGCTCAGCCGCATTAGCATCATGGTGGGTCAGTTCTGCCGCGGTATTTAAACTGTTAAATAAAAAATGCGGTCTAATACGTGCCTGTAAAGCATCCAGCTCTGCTTGGATTAACGCTTTTGTCTGCTGCTCTTTTTGATTATGAATAGAAATAAACTGTACAAAAAGCACTGTCACTAAAAAGATAATCAGCATATTGCTTGCTAAAAAATGAGCTAGGGAGTCAACCTGGTAAAGCTCATCAAAAAGACTGAGTACAAGAAAGCTGTACAAGCATGTTAATAAAAGAAGTAAGGAACTTAAGACAATAACTTGCCATGTATTAGATAATCTAACGAGCTGCCCTCTCGATAAATAAAGCACGGCAACGCTAGTCAGAAAAACAAGGTGTAAAAAGAAACTAAAAACAGCTAGGCGAAGCCACACATCGCCATAACTGGCAGGCGAAAAAGCCAATAAAACAGCAATGGTTTGGCTAACAACAAGGGTTGCGAGTACCCCTCTGGATTGAAAAAGAGCCTCAATCAGCAAACCGTTTTTAGTTGGCTGTTTGCTCATGGGCTCTCCTATTTTTTGTTCACAGTTATCCGCTTAGATTAGCGTAGCTCAACAGGAACGGCAAATACTATATTTTCTTCTTCACCAGGGTTTTCAACAACTTGATTACCGCCTAATTCTTTCAGGCGCGCAATAACTTGCTGAACCAGAACTTCAGGTGCAGATGCGCCGGCAGTAACACCCACCGCATTGACATTGTCGAACCAATCCGCTTCAACGTTACTTGCATCATCAATCAAATGCGCCTTCGTGCCCATTTTATCAGCAAGCTCGCGTAGACGGTTTGAGTTAGAGCTATTTTTTGCTCCCACAACAAGTAATACATCCACTTTATCCGCTAAATCACGGACTGCGTCTTGGCGGTTTTGCGTTGCGTAACAAATATCATCTTTGCGTGGGCCATCAATGGCTGGAAACTTAGCACGTAGTGCATCAATCACATCAGCTGTATCATCTACAGATAATGTCGTTTGGCTACAGTAAAATAAGTTTTCAGGGTTTTTAACACTCAGCTTTTCGACATCTTCAGGGGTTTCTACTAAGTAAATACCACCCGCTTCGTTGTCATACTGCCCCATGGTGCCTTCAACTTCTGGGTGCCCATGGTGGCCAATCAACACACACTCTATGCCTTTTTTACTCGCACGAGTTACTTCCATATGAACTTTAGTGACCAGCGGACAGGTTGCATCAAACACTTTTAATTCACGGCGTTTTGCTTCGTTGCGAACAGCTTGCGATACACCATGGGCACTAAAAATAACAATGCTATCGTCAGGCACTTGGTCAAGCTCTTCAACAAAAACAGCGCCACGATTTTTTAAACCATCAACCACATAACGATTATGCACAACTTCGTGGCGAACATAGATAGGCTTTTCGAAGATATCGAGTGCACGCTCAACAATACTAATTGCGCGGTCAACACCCGCGCAAAAACCGCGCGGATTGGCTAATAAAATATCCATCAGCCCGCTACCTCTAAAATCTCAACTTCAAAAGTCAAACGTTGACCAGCCAAAGGGTGGTTAAAATCAATCGTTACAGACTCACCTTGTACTTCACGAACAAGACCAGGTAATTCAGTACCGTCTGGTTGAGTAAACGCGATTATATTGCCAACTTCAGCTGGCGTATCTGCGCCAAACTTGCTGCGGTCAACATAATAAATGTTATCAGGATTAGGTTGGCCAAATGCATCCTCTGGCTCAAGTTCAAAAGATTTATTGTCACCTGCCGCTAAACCTAACAAACATTTTTCAAAGTTCTCTGTTAGGCTTCCGTCACCCATTCGCAATTTAGCTGGTTTATTATGAACTTTAGTAGAATCAGCTGCTGAGCCATCTTCTAACTTAATTGAGAAATGAAAGATCACTTCAGAGTTATTACCAATTACTGCTTGGCTCATGCTTTTTGCTCCTTAGGACTTTCGCCTGTAAAGGCATCAAATAAAAGTAATGCGGCACCAATACAAATGGCACAATCAGCAATATTAAAAACAGGAAAGTGCCAGTTTTCATAATAGACGTGCAAGAAGTCAATGACATAACCATAAGCAATACGGTCGTATAAATTGCCAATAGCCCCTGCTAACACCAATGCATAAGCTGAGCACAATACCTTGTTTGTCGCTGGTAAGCGTTTAAGCCACCACACTAAAAGTACACTGATCGACACAGCTATCAGACTAAAAAACCAGCGCTGCCAACCTCCAGAGTCACTTAAAAAGCTGAAGGCTGCACCATAATTATGTACATAAGTGAAATTAAAAAAAGGCAGAATATCTATCGACTCTTTGTAGGCCATGGTATTAACGACAAGTGTTTTTGTCGCGTGGTCTACTACTAAAAGTAGTAGACTCAGCCATAACCAAACCAAGCCACTTTTTCCGGCTAGTTTGCTCACAAACAACTCCTATGCGAACTGACGCTGTTCACCATCGCCGTCAACATTGCTTACACAACGACCACAGATTTCAGGATGAGCAGGGTTAGCACCTACATCATCACAGTAATGCCAACAACGCTCACATTTTTCAGCGGTTGTTGCAGCAACTTTAATGAATAGGCCGTCAATCTCAGTCGCCTGAGTACCTTCAGGCTGCGCTGTTACAGTTTCAACTGTTACGCCTGACGTTAATAATACAAAGCGTAGTTCATCACCTAACGCAGCTAGTTTAGAGCTTAACTCTTCACTTGCGTAGATGCTTACGTTTGCTTGTAGAGTTGCACCAATAACGTCTTCTTTACGAGCTGCCTCTAATACACGGTTAACTTCATCACGTACATTTAAGATTGTTAACCAATCATCGTTGCTGAACTTACCCTGCGAAGAGGCTTTTAAGCCATCGTACCACACTGAAGTGAATACAAACTTGCCACGCTCGCCTGGTAATGCTTCCCAAATTTCTTGTGCAGTAAAGCTTAAAATCGGTGCCATCCAACGTGTCATTGCTTCAGCAATGTGGTAAAGCGCGGTTTGACATGAACGACGTGCGTGGCTATCGCTTTTCGCTGTGTACTGACGGTCTTTGATTACATCTAGGTAGAACGAACCTAGCTCACCAGTACAGAAGTTCATTAGCTTTTGCGTTACAAGTAGCATTTGGTACTTATCGTAAGCCGCTAAAATCTCATCTTGAAGCTCGGCTGCACGGCCAACAATCCAACGGTCAAGCTCAACCATGTCTTCAATAGCAACTTGATCTGTTTTTGGATCAAAACCATTTAAGTTCGCAAGTAAATAACGGCTGGTGTTACGGATACGACGATAACGGTCTGCTGAACGTTTAAAGATTTCATCAGATACAGTCATTTCAGCTGTAAAGTCAGTTGATGCAACCCATAAACGTAAGATATCAGCACCTAGTTTGTTCATCACGTTTTGTGGCGAAATTACGTTGCCTAATGATTTAGACATCTTACGGCCATTTTCATCAACCGTAAAACCATGTGTTAATACTTGCTTGTAAGGCGCATGACCATTGATAGCAACCGATGTCATCATTGACGACATAAACCAACCACGGTGTTGGTCAGAACCTTCTAAGTAAAGATCAGCAGGACCGGTTAAATCTTCACGTGCATCAACCACACATGCGTGAGTCACACCTGAGTCGAACCATACATCTAGCGTATCTTGTACTTTCATGTATTGCTCAGCGTCATCGCCAAGTAAAGTAGCAGGGTCTAAGTCATACCAAGCTTGAATACCTGATTTTTCAACTAACTTCGCAGCTTCTTCGATCAGCTCTTGGGTATTTGGGTGAAGCGCACCTGTGTCTTTGTCTACAAATAATGCAATTGGCACACCCCATGTACGTTGACGTGAAATACACCAATCAGGACGGCCTTCAACCATATTTGCAATGCGGCTTTCGCCCCACTCAGGTAACCACTCAGTCTTTTTGATTTCGTTTAATGAATCTTGACGAAGGTTAGCTTGATCCATACTTACGAACCACTGTGGCGTAGCACGGAAGATAATTGGCGTTTTATGACGCCAGCAATGTGGGTAGCTGTGCGTAAGCGCATGGTGATGCAATAACGCATTGTTTTCAGTTAATACGTCAATAACGCTCGCATTTGCTTTAAATACGTGCTGACCAGCAAACATTGGTGTGTCTGGTAAATAAACACCGTTTGCACCAACAGGGTTAGCTACTTCTAGACCATAAGCAAGACCTGCCGCGAAATCTTCTTGACCGTGACCAGGCGCAGTATGTACAACACCCGTACCAGAATCAGTTGTTACGTGATCAGCAACAATAACTGGCACTGTGAAGTCATAAAATGGGTGAGCAACCTGTAAATTCTCAAGTGCAGCACCTTTCACATAGCCAAGTACGTGATAATGCTTAAATCCATAACGGTCCATAGCATCTTTAACTAGCTCAGAACCTAAAATTAGACGCTGCTGTGCACCTTCATCGTCAACTTGAACAAGGGCATACTCAAGTTTTTCATGAACCGCTACTGCACGGTTAGCAGGAAGTGTCCACGGTGTTGTTGTCCAGATTGCGGTGCTTACAGTACCGATACCTTGATGACCATCTGCTAGTTCAAACGCATTAATAACTGCATCTTGATCAGCAAACTCAAAACGCACATCGATTGCTGGCGACTGTTTATCTTGGTATTCAACCTCTGCTTCAGCAAGTGCTGAGCCACAGTCTGTACACCAGTGAACAGGCTTAGCACCTTTGTGTAAATGACCATTTTTAATGATGCGACCAAGCACGCGAATCGCATTCGCTTCAAAGTCAAAGTTCATTGTTAAGTAAGGCTTATCCCAGTCACCAAATACGCCTAAGCGTTTAAAGTCTGTTTTTTGACCTTCAACTTGCTTTTTTGCATATTCGCGACATTTTTCACGGAACTCAGCAGCAGACACTTTCACGCCAGGCTTACCGACTTTCTTTTCAACCATTAACTCAATTGGTAAACCGTGACAGTCCCAACCAGGCACATAAGGTGCATCAAAGTCAGACAGGGTTTTTGACTTAACAATAATATCTTTAAGAATTTTATTTACCGAGTGGCCTAAATGGATATCACCGTTTGCATACGGAGGGCCGTCATGCAAAATGAAGGTTTTCTTACCTTTTTTAGCGCTGCGAATTTGACCGTAAAGATCGTCTTCATACCATGTCTTAAGCATCTTTGGTTCACGTTGTGCCAAATTGCCGCGCATTGGAAACGCTGTTTCCGGTAAATTCAAAGTATGTTTGTAGTCGCTCATTAATCCTACTTTCCGTATCGGCTACCTAGTTTAAACCAAAACACTGCTTCGCGGCGGTTACATCATCTGCAATCTGCGCCGTCAGTTGTGTTAATGTCTCGAATTTTTTCTCATCGCGGAGCTTCTTAATCAGCTCCACGTGCATAAATTGTCCGTAAATATCTTGCGCAAAGTCGAAAAGATGAACTTCTAACAATGCGCGTGTTCCATTAAATGTGGGTTTGTTGCCAATATTTGCAACCCCAAATAATTCTTTATTGCCAACTATTGCACGTACCGCAAACACCCCGTTTACTGGGCATACTTGACGTTTTAATGCAATATTGGCTGTTCTAAAGCCTAGTTCACGACCTTTTGCCCAGCCATGAATCACACGCCCAGAAATCGCATAACCATGACCTAACATGGTTTTTGCGTCTTCTAATTGCCCTGCGGCAAGCGCATGGCGAATAAGAGTACTGCTTACTCTATCATTAAGTCTTCTAAAACTAGCCGTACTTTTCACATCCATGTTTAGCTCAGTGCCCATGTTTTTCAGTAGTGAAAAATCACCGCGGCGACGCTTACCAAAACAAAAATCATCACCCACAGTCAGTGCTTTAACACCTAATTTTTCAACTAAAACTTGGCTGACAAATTGCTCAGCTTCCATATTGGCAAACTGCTGATTAAAACTAATGCAAATCACCCGTTCAACACCCAGCTTTGCTAGTAAGCTGAGCTTATCACGAAGTCGTGTCAAACGTGCAGGCGCGTTGTCTTTAGCAAAAAACTCTTGTGGCTGAGGCTCAAATAACATCACAGTACTTGGTAATTGATGTTTCTGTGCGTCTTGTAGCAAGCCTTTAATCACTTCTGCATGACCTAAATGCACGCCATCAAAATTACCAATAGTCAACACACAGCCAAAATGCTGCGCGCGTATATTGTGAATACCTCTAATTAACTCCATGCCACCTTTTTGCCTTTATCAGCGAGCCCAAACACAGATATCGGGCGTGAAACGCCGATTATAATCTTTTTTTTAGTTCGATTCAGTAGTTGCAACACTTTTTATCGTATTTAGTCGAATTCCCATTACAAACAAAGACGAAAAGTATACGAATGCGGCTAACACGAGTAACCCTGCAAGTAACGAAACTTGCTCCATAAAGTGCCAAGTTTGCCAAGCAACGAGCTGTCCAACATACCAAACTACCGCCGCCATAAACACACTAGAAAACAAACATTTAAAACTAAATTTAAGGCTCATGCCTGAAAACTGATAAACACCTTCTTTGTGCAACTGACGATACAGCAAATACGCATTACAGCTTGCCGACATAGACGTAGCAAGTGCCAACCCTAAATAACCAATAAACGGCGCTAGCATAATATTAAAGACCATATTAAGCACTAACGTTTTAATGCCAATTTTAACAGGCGTTTTCGTGTCCTGACGCGAATAGAAACCAGGTGCTAACACCTTAATCAGCATAAAACTAACTAAGCCAACTGAATAAGCCATTACGCCATAACTTACCGCTTGAACATGATCTATCTCACCATTTTGAAATGCGCCATGATCGAAAAGTACGGTGATGATTAATGGGCTTATCACCATCAAGCCAAACATGGCGGGTAAGCCTAAAAAGATGACAAAGCGCACTCCCCAATCTAGCGTGTGCTGAAAATCACGTGTGCTTTTCGTACTATGGAGTTTAGATAGTGCAGGTAAAATTACCGTCGCAATACCAATGCCGAATAGGCCAAGAGGAAACTCAATCAACCTGTCAGAATAGTAAAGCCACGCAATGGAACCCGTCATTAACATTGAAGCTATCATGGTATCAAGCAACAAGTTTATTTGACTAATCGAGACGCCAAATAACGCTGGCAGCATTAGTTTTCGTACTTTTTTAACGTTTTCATCTTGCCAAGCCCATTGAGGACGGCTCAGCATACGGGCACGATACAAAAACGGTAACTGAAACAGTAGCTGCACTAAACCACCAACAAACACGCCTATAGCAAGCGCATATGCACCCACTGAAAACTGATCATGCAGAAAAATTGCGCAAGTGATAATGGAAATATTTAAAAGTACTGGGGTAAACGCAGCGACCGCAAAACGATTGTATACATTCATCACGGCACCGCTCAGAGCAACTAAACTAACAAAAAACAAATATGGAAAAGTTAGTTTAAGAAGCGCGCTTGCCAGCTCGAACTTTCCGGCATCTTCTCCCCCTTGCCACCAGTCTATAAACCAGCCTGTACCAAACAGTGCGGCAATCACTGGCGAGGCAATCACACCAAATAAAGTTACAACGAGCAAAATTGTCCCTAGGGTGCCGGCTGCTTGAGCTACAAATAATCTTACTTTATCGTCACCTTGCTGCTCTTTAATATCAGACAAAACAGGTACAAACGCTTGTGCAAATGCCCCTTCAGCAAATAAACGGCGCAAAAAGTTAGGAATTCGGTTAGCAAATAAAAACACATCAGCAGCTGCACTTGCCCCCAATAAATTGGCTACAACTGCATCACGTACTAGTCCTAAAATACGCGAGATCATCGTCATTGCACTGACAATCATCCCAGAACGAAATAATCCTTTTGCCACCTTAAACCCATTATCAAAAAACCTCTAAGATGGGCGATTATGCCTAAAATATCTTTAAAGCACTAGGCTCGAACCCGACCCTTTGTTACAATGGCGATATTAACTGCTAAAGCGGCAAATTGATGTTCGTTATAAGGAGCAGTTTTTCTTGAGATGTCAAAATTTCGTTGACATTCATGATAAAAACAGGCATATTCCACGGCCTTTAAATTAAGCTTATTTTAAGATTGTTAGGAGCAAACCTTGGCTAACATCAAGTCTGCAAAAAAACGCGCTATTACGAGCGAAAAAAATCGTCAACATAACGCAAGCCGTCGTTCAATGATGCGTACTTACTTCAAAAAAGTAGTTGCTGCAATTGAAGCGGGCGACAAAGAAGCTGCACAAGCGGCATTCGCTGTTGCAACACCTATCCTAGACCGTTACGCAACTAAAGGTCTAATCCACAAGAACAAAGCAGCTCGTCATAAGAGCCGTTTAGCAGCTAAAATCAAAGCGCTATAATTTGTTTTTGATGAATATAAAAAAACCGGCCTACGCCGGTTTTTTTTTGCCTAAATTTTAATGCCTAGTGTAAATACTCAGCCACTAAACAATTTCTAGATCTGGGTAGAATTTTTTCAACATAGCCGCAATCTTTTTAGGTGTGAATGGCTTAACAACAAAACCCTTAGCGCCTTTCTCAATTGCTTCTTTTACATTTTCAACAGTAGAATGAGCTGACACCATCACTACATTCGCTTCAGGCGATATTTCATTAATTTGTGAAATAATCTCCTTACCATCACCATCGGGTAGCTCTATATCTAAGAAGATAATATTGAACTCTTTTTCTTTGCATGCACTCAAGCACTGTGCAGCTGTTGAAGCCTCTCGCACATTGTCAATTCCTAAGTGCATTAGCGTTTGACTTAAAAAACTGCGGACAGTCCCCACATCGTCCACAATTAAAATTGAAAGCTGCGTATCCATACTATTCCTCTTAATATTTAAAGATAAACACTAATTGCATGTTGAAATGCACCTTTTACGCAAATTAGGACAATCAATGTTATATGATCTGAATTTAACTATTATATCAAAAACTTCGTTATAATCTCATTATAGAGACCTATAAATAAAAGGCCAGATAAGCTTTATGTCTAAAAATGTAAAAAAACAATCTTTACTTGGGCAGCAACCCGCTCGCAAGAAACCAGTCCCTAGCAAACGACCAAAAACAATAAGCAAGCCTCAGACACCCACGCAGCCAATACAACAAACAGTAGCAGAGCCGACCGCAAAGAAAAGTCCAGCCCGTTGGTACATATTAGCAGTCGTATTATTAATTTTGCTTATCACTCCTAAACCAATTCTAATCACCTACGAAAAACTAGGCATGGTATCGCAAAGTGTCTTCTGGCCTGGCATATTTGGCTACGGAGCCAACGTGTTTGACTCTACACTAATCCCACGTGCAGACCTTAGCCGTAATACTATTTATCTATGCCAAGATAAACGCGACCCTAACAGCTGCCAGAAATACCGCATTACTGAAAAAAGTGGCTTTTTTGCTGCAATAAAAAAGCTAGCTATGGATTAAAAAATCTAATCTGAAAACAATAAAATTACTTGGTTGAAAACTGTGCAAAAGATCACCATAATGGCGCTCCTTTTTCAACACAGACACTATTAGATACGACCATGCTAAACGAGCTAGATTGGCTTTTAAACTTAACGTTACTTGCACTAGGATTAGGTGCTTTCTTCATTAACCAACTAAATTTACTGCGTTTTGCAGCAATTAGTGCGTGTAGTTTATTATTTTTATCGTTTAGTTTAGATCTAATGTCATCAAGTGTGATCTCAAATATGAGCTTAGTGTTGATCAATACATTTTATTTATTCAAGGTCTATACATTTGGCCAATTGAATGTAAACCAAGGTTAATCTTCTCCTAAGATAAATTGATAGAACAGGTTATCCTAGCTATCACTGTTTACGCCCAAACAGCCATCTGTTTGGGCTTTTTTTTACTTACAAAATAGCTGAACTGATATACCATATACAGCGTATATAAGTAATTTAGGGGTGCCTTATGTCACTAGACGACTTCGACTTATTTCTTATGTCAATGGAAGATGTTAAACCTCTTAAACACGACACTGTAAAGCTCAAAAGCACCAAGCAAGGCCCGTCACTTGCTCAGCAAGAAAAGCGCAAAGCTGCCGAATGCGATTTATCTGTGGATGAGAATTATCTACAGAGCGAGTATGTGGAACTATTAGACCCTCATGCCGTTTTAAGCTTTAAAAATGAAGGTGTGCAAGCACAAGTTTTTAAAAATCTGCGATTAGCTAAATACCAGCTAGATGCGACTCTAGATTTACATGGCCAACCTCTTCAACGCGCAAGAACGACACTTCTTACATTTATTGATGACTGTCATAAACGCAACATACGCGTAGTATTAGTTCGCCATGGTATTGGCATTAAAAACAAATCTAAACCCGGAATATTAAAAAGTTACACAAATAAATGGCTACAAGAAATTCCATCTGTACTTGCCTTTCATAGTGCACTCAAACACCATGGAGGAAATGGCGCAACTTATGTGTTGCTGAAAAAGTCGGACGAGAAAAAGCACGAAAACAGAGAGATCCACTCTAAAAGGAGCTAGGCAGTTGGTGCACATCCACTTTGTGCACCAATAACACGATTACTTTTGGTTACTTACTACTGGTTGAACATTCGTTTCACTTGCATTCGCTTGATTAAACCATGCAGAGACACCTAAAACGATTACAGACACAATGACTAGACTAAATTTCGCCCCATTTTGGTTAGATTTCATAACGCCTCTTCTTATTATTGTTTATCATGCACGTTCAGCATAGCAAAGTTACAGATGTTAACAAGGCGTTTAACGAATTAATTCACACTTTGTCAATAACCTTTTGTTCTATCAACCTTATTAATTAGCTCTTCCCCACAAACTAATCGTTTAACATTAGCTGAAATTTGTTCAACTACACTATTAATATCAGATAAAGCAGCGCAATGGGGCGTTAACGTAATCTTGTCATGAGACCAGTATGGATGGTCTTTATCTAGAGGTTCTTCAGTGAATACATCCAGTGTGGCTGCACGTATTTTATTGCTATCTAGCGCCGAAATTAAATCTGTATCAATAACATGCTTACCTCTTGCCACATTAATGACAACCGCATGAGGAGGTAACATCGTTAATAGCGCTTCATTAATAATACCCGCTGTGTGCTGATTCAATGGTAATAAACATACTAGATAGTCAACCAAAGGAAGCATCTCATTAAGCCCTTGCTGTGTGTGATAGCAGCTAACCTCTGGGTGCTGCTTTTCACTATTTGACCATGCACTCACTTTAAAGCCATTTGCTACTAACTTCATCGCTGCCGCCTTGCCTAGCTCGCCGAAGCCTAAAAGACCCACATGTTGATGTGCATACGCGCGCTTTGGCTTCCAAGTGCAAGCTGATTGTTTTAAATAATATTCTTTGAGCCTAAGCTTGTGTGCCAATACATGAGTCAACACGTACTCTGCCATATCATTTGCAAGATTATCATCAACAATTCTAACAACGGGAACATGCGCGGCTATCGCTGACAAATCGATGCTATCGACACCTGCCCCAAATGAAGACACTGCTTTTAAATTTACCAGCTTAGGCCATAAATCAGCCGGTGCATTCCACGCCAGCACAAACTCTACTGCTTCATAGTTGGAACACTCAGACCAAAGCTGCACATCAACCTCAGGTAATAACGCTTGTAATCGAGCAATTAATTGGCTGCAATCTCGACCTGTTACAGCAACAAGTAAAATCATTGTATTCTCCATATTTTGAACCGCTCTCTAAGCGCTCTTTAAAAAGTCACACAACTGCAACCTAACTGTCACAGCGAACTCTTACTCTAACCTCATCGCTGAATGCGTTTATGTTTGAGGTTTGTATGATCAGTGTCGATAAAGTAATAGAAGCAAATTTACCACAGTTAGAAAATTCACCAAAAGTAAAAGGCTTAGTTAAAAAAGGCCTCGGTTACTTGCTACACGAGCAGGAATTTGTTGCCTTTGGTGATGCATACCCACACCTACAAGGACTTGAATTTGTTGAGCAGGTTCTTGATGAGCTAGACTTTGACACACGCTACAAGCCAAAGCAAATAGAACACATTCCCAGTGAGGGTAACGTCGTTATTGTGGCAAATCACCCTATTGGCTCACTCGATGCATTAGCATTAGTTAAGGTTTTATCTAGTGTGCGACCAGATTTAAAAGTGGTTGCTAACCGCATGCTGATGTCTATCACCCCTATGCACTCTTTACTACTCCCTGTTGATAACCTTTCTGGCACCAGTAAAAAGAAAGAACTGGCTAATATTCAACAGCATTTAAAGTCGGATGGAGCGCTATTAATTTTCCCAGCAGGCGAAGTGTCTCGCTTAAGCCCCACAGGAATTAAGGACTGTAAGTGGAACAGTGGCTTTTTACGCATGGCCAAAAAAGCCAACGCTCCTATTTTGCCGATTTACATTAAAGCGAAAAATAGCCCTTTGTTTTACGGTACTTCAATGATCTATAAACCGTTAGCGAGTTTGTTGTTAGTAAAAGAAATGTTCAAGCAGCGTCAAAAATCATTAGAGTTTGAAATTGGTGCTTCAATTCCACCTGAATCATATTTAATTGAAAACTTAAAAGATAAAGAAATCGCGCAGCTAATAAGAAAGCAATTATATCGACTTGTCACTAAAAAACCGCTGCCTTTGAAAACTCAAACACCTATCGCAAGTCCAGAAGCAACAAAAGACTTAAAAAAAGCCATCGAAGAGTGTGAATTATTGGGTGAAACCTCTGATGGTATGAAAATTTACTTATATCAATACTGTGGTAGCTCGCCGATTTTCCGTGAGCTAGGACGACTGCGCGAAATTGCTTTTCGGGCAGTTGGAGAAGGCAGTGGTAAACGTCGAGATATAGATAAATACGACATGGATTATCAGCATCTTGTTTTATGGGATGCAAAGCAGCTTGAATTAGTGGGTGCATATAGACTCGCCTGCGCACAAGACATCATTGAGAAACATGGCCGCAAAGGTCTATACACTGACAGCCTATTTAACTACAGCGATGACATGGCACCTTATTTTGAAAAAGGCATTGAACTTGGCCGTAGCTTCGTACAACCAAAATACTGGGGTAGAAAAAGCCTTGATTATTTATGGTTCGGCATTGGTGCATTTGTGAATCGCTACCCACAATACCGTTATTTATTTGGTGCAGTAAGTGTGTCAAACGCACTCCCCGAGCAAGCAAAATCGCTACTGGTTCATTATTACCAGCATTATTATGGTGCAGAGCAACTATTGGCGATTCCTAATAATGAATTTCGTCATACCGAACAACAAAAAGAGCAATGTGATCAGCTATTTACGGGTAATGATATTAAAGAGGACTTTGTTGAGTTAAAACATGTGCTCGCCAATATTGGCGCACAAGTCCCGACCTTGTTCAAACAATACACCGAGCTTTGTGAAGCAGGTGGCGTACAGTTTCTAAGTTTTAGTATCGACCCTGAATTTAATAATTGTATTGATGGTTTAGTGCTCGTTGATTTAGACAAAGTAAAACCTAGTAAGGCCAAGCGATACTTAGGTCAATCACGCTAAAAGTAATGCCTACCATATTATAAAAACAAAGAAGTCGGCATTTATTGTCGACTTCTTTGTTTTAAAAAATGAGTCTTCAGCTAAAAATATTGCGAAGCGCTGCGTAATAAATTTTTTCAATACACAGTAAATCAATAATGGGAACATGTTCATTGACTTGGTGAATTGTGTTGTTACAAACACCACACTCTATAACTTGTGTGTGCTCATTAGCAAAAAATCGACCATCCGATGTGCCACCACTGGTACTGAGTAATGGAAAGTTACCTGTGACTTCAAGCACAGCTTGTTCCAGTTTATTCAACAAGCAATCTTGTGATTGATAAGCGGTGTAATAAGACTCACAAGGACGCTCCCATTGAATTTTTATCGTATCGGCAAGATCTGCCAGCGCAAATTGAATTTCTTTTTTCACATCAGTGCTTTTATAACCATGACTATAGCGTACATTAAAAGTCAACTCACATCTGGCGGGTACTAAATTATCGACTACGTTCGCAATGTTGATACCGGTGACTTGGAGAGTGGTCGCCGAGCTAGCTTCATCTTTGTGCCAGCAAATTGCAGTTAATCGTTTGACGACTTCTGCGCTTAAGTGTGCAGCATTGACGGTATTATCTGGGTAAGCGACATGCCCTGCTTTACCTTGGATTGATAAACGTGCCGATAAAGCACCACGACGACCATTCTTAATCGTATCCCCAACATGAAGGTGACTTGTTGGCTCACCCACTAAGCAACCATCGAGCACTATACCTTGTTTTGCTAATCGCTCAGCGATAAGCAACGATCCATATTCAGCCTCCCCTTCTTCATCAGAAGTAATTAGCCAATAGAAGGTTCCTTGCTTATTCTCGCTTTGAGTAACAAGCTTTTCTGTAGCGCATAGCATAGCCGCCACACCGCCTTTCATATCAGCAGCACCACGACCATACACAGCACCATCAACAACGTGACCAGAAAAAGGAGCAACTCGCCAATCTCCTTCGGCTGCCGGCACTACATCAATATGCCCTGAAAACGCCACCACAGGGCCGTTACCAAATGAAACTTTAGCAATTAAATTAGTGACTTGGTTGAAAGTAAACACCTCACACTCGAACCCAAGCTGAGTCAGCTTTGTTGCAATCCAATCAATCGCCCCTGCCTGTTGGGGAGTGACTGACTTAAATTGGATTAATGTTTGTAATGCTTTAACCACATCGCTGTGTGGCTGTAACTTTGGCGCGAGCTCTGTACTCATAATAACCCCAGTTTTTTCACTATATAGGATTATTACAACTCGAAATTATGACTACAGTGTGAAGATTAAATTAATGATTTCCTTCTTCGATTAAGGTCTCTTGCGTCACTTTAGCAATATCTTTATCTTCTTTTGTTAATTTTGTACGTTGCCAACGTCCTGTTGAGAACCATGCATAGGTTATGAGTGCCACAAGTACATTCGTTAGAGCAAACGAGTACCAGATACCTTGTGGACCAAGCGCCGTATGTTTTGATAAAATATACGCAGCTGGGAACTGAATAACACACTGCGCTAACAAAGAAACTATCATTGCATTGAGCATATTTCCTGATGCTCGAAAGGTTGCAACAACACAAAGTTGCACTCCGATCCCGCCCCAAGTTAAACACATTTTACGAATGAACTCAGCGCCACCTTGAATGACAGACGGATCATCAGGAATGAAAAAGGCAACTAAATATTCAGCAAATAAATAAGCAATTCCTCCCACCAGCGACAACCCAGTTAAGCCCCATATACAAGCAAGTCGAGTTATTTGCGCTGCTCGCTCTGGATTTCCAGCTCCCATGTTTTGACCTACCAAAGTAGACACCGCCATCGACAACCCCATTGCGGGGATCATCACCATTTGCAAAATATTCGAACCAACCCCATAAGAGGCCAATGTATAGGTGCCAAAGCTGGCAACCAAAAATGACATGATTATCAGCCCAAATGCCCGTGCTGATAACTCAACGGAGCCTGGAGCCCCTAACAAGAAGGCTTGTTTCATATATTGCCAGTCAGGCTTAAAGCTCGACAGCTTTAATTGAATACCATGACGGCCCCGCAAAAAGACCCATACGCCAATTAGTGCCGCAAGACTCTGGGTAATAAGTGTTGCTAATGCAGCCCCCATCACCCCAAATCCTGAAAAATGGCCCCAGCCAAAAATCAACAATGGATCAAGGGCAAAATTAAGTAATACAGTGCCACTAACAATAATAAGCGGAATTTTAGTTTGGCCGATTCCTCGCATTAACGCTTGAAACATTGCGTAAATGAATACAAAAACAACCCCAATAAAAGAGACATGCATAAACTTCAAGGCATCGCCATAAACAGCCTGTTCAACACCAAGTAACACTAAAAAATATGGGGACAGAAAATAACCAATCAAACCTAACACTGTTGCAGTGACTGTGACCATCAACATTGTTTGTGCGGCAACGTGATTCACCTTATCCTGTAAGCCTGCTCCCATATACTGAGCGGATAAAATAGCCCCCGCCATTGCAAGACCTGAACCGATAGCTATAACTAAAAATGTGACAGGCATGCTCACAGACACTGCGGCGACTTGATCGGCGCCTAGTCGTCCAACCCAAAAAGCATCTGTAAGCTGATAAGCAGATTGTAAAATATTGATTAAGATGATCGGGATACCCAATTTCAACAGTGCTTTTGCTATCGAACCATGAAGAAATAAATGTTGAGTATCTGTCATTAAACACACCTAGAATTTTATACGCATTTTATTGTAACAGACCTGCCTGAGTTTAAAGTGAACTCGAGTCAATCTTTTTTCTATGTACCTAATTAAAAACTTAATCTAAATCAAAAAATAGCTTCACTTTATTCAAACATTTTTGAAACTTTGATCTAGAACAGGTTTTGTCTTGCCAAGCTCGGTAATAATAGCCTCAACCAAACAAGACAAGTAGTTCGTGGAGAACAGCATGAAAACTAAATTAAGCATTGCATTACTGACTTCATTATTAGCACTCTCTCCTGTTGCAAACGCAAATTTAAGCGTTAATGTGGGTGCGATTAATGTAAACCCAGATAACGACAGCTCAAAAATCAACGAAGCACCAACATTAGGTTTACGTGGCGATGATAATACACAATTAGGCCTTACCATCGACTATGCATTTGATGATAATTGGGTACTTGAATTAGTTGCTGCAACACCATTTAGTCACGACATCCAAGGTACTGGCGGTCTTGCTGGTAACAAAATTGCAGACATCAAGCAGCTACCACCTTCTTTAATTGCGCAGTACCACTTTTTGGACTCAACTTATAAGTTCCGCCCATTTATTGGTGTAGGTATTAACTATACGACTTTCTTTGATGAGCAACCATCAGCAGCTTTAAAAGCAACGCTAGGTACTGATGATGTTGAAGTGAAACTAGACGACTCATTTGGTTTTGCAGCTCAAGCGGGCTTCAACTACATGATGAGCGAGAATTGGGGTCTACATGGCATGGTTGCATTAATTGATATTGATACAGATGCAACTGTTTATGCTAATGGCGCAAAAGCTCTTACATCAACTGTCGAAATCGACCCTGTTGTAGCTATGTTTGGCGTTAAATACAAATTCTAACTTTCAATTGGTATAAAAGCCCATACGCACAAAAAAGGCCTTTACGGCCTTTTTTTATTTATTGGTTAACTTTTTCTGTTCTAGCATTTCTTTCCAGTGCATAACCTCGGCAGGCAAAATAGGTGCAACCCCTTTAAAGCCAGCAACTTCAAGCATTTCTTCAACACTGACTACACCTTTTTTTCGTTTAAAAACGCCGCGTACATAAGCAATTGCATGTAAACCTCTATCCGAATGAAACTTTTGTTCGATATAAAAGTATTTGTGATCCCAGCCAACTAAGCGAGTACTCACAGTGTACTTTTGCATTGGCTTAATATCACGAATGTATGTGATGGCTGTGGCATTAACGATTGGGAACCAACGGCGTTTCATTATGTGTTTTAATAAACCCACACGCTCAGTCATCCAAGTGCGAGCTATATCCATCATTGCCAAGTAACGTGAATTAGTTAGGTGAAAATTGATATCACAATCGCTCGGTAAAGCTTTGAAATCAATATCAATTGTATCGAGTAATTGTTGGTAATCACGATTACGTTTAATTTTAAAAAATAATAAGATAAGTCGAAAGTAGAGATTCACGGTAAAGGTCTAACCAGTTGATAATAACCAAAGTGTATCACAGCATATTGCTATGGCGAATATTCTGCTCTAATCTGTGCATAAATTAGTATAAAAAAAGAATAGTCTAATGAAATTGTTAAATTTAGTGTTCCTAATGGCGACAAGCTTATTCTCTCACTTAGCTTTTGCAGATTTTAGCTACAAAGGGCAAGGCGTATTAAGCTATCCAACCGGCGTAGAAAAAGCGTTTGAATTTGGCTTTGCATGGCAACAAAATACTGAAAAGTTCACTATTGGCAACAAAACTTATGATATGCCACTCCCTGAATCTTACTCGGTAGCGATTACATTAAGTAAAGATGAAAAACAGATATGGGTTCAAGAGTTTAATAACGGCTTTTTTGAAGGGTTTAATTGGCAAATTGGTGAGCACACACTGACGCTTAAAAAACGTGACTTTACTGATTCAGTGAAAGGAAACTATGTTATTAGTTTAGACAACCGCGACTATTTCTTCGCCCGTAATAACATCAGCATCGTCATTAAATTTGACGATAATGGCATCAGTAACCTTGTTCTTGATGGTGTAACCAAGGATATGGGCACAAAACAATAAGGCTTAAAAGCAAGCCGCAATTAATGCAGCTTGCTGATTTTCTCCATATACCAATTTATTTAATAATATTGAAATTGCTATTAGACCTTTACGGTCTTACGATTTATGCCGTAATCTCTTAGCTTATTAGCAACCGCAGTATGACTCAGACCTAAGCGTTTAGCCAACTGACGGGAGCTTGGATAAGCAGGGTATAACTTTCGCAATAATGTGGCCTCAAAGCGTTTAACAGCTTGATCTAAGGTACCTTCAAAGTCTGACTCCAAATAGCCTAGGTCGTGGGTGAATGTAGGCAGCTGCAAATGCTCAATTCTAAGTTCGTTATCATCTAACAACGAGACTGCACGATAAATCGCATTTTCTAACTGACGCACATTGCCAGGCCATGGGTAGTCTTGCAAAAAGCTTAAACAATCATCCGATAATACAGGCACTGAGTGGCCATTTTGCTGTGCATATTTTTGAATAAAGTGCTCAGCCAATGGTCCTACATCCGCCTTTCTATCACGAAGTGGCGCTATCTCAAGAGTTAGCACATTGATTCGGTAATAAAGATCTTCTCTAAATGTGCCCTCTTGTACCATGGCTGGTAAATCTTTTTGTGTCGCTGCAATAATACGCACGTTTACTTTTACTTCGTTCTCGTCGCCCACTTTGCGAAAAGTACCGTCTTGTAAAAAGCGAAGTAATTTCGTTTGTAGTTGCGTCGACATCTCGCCAACTTCATCTAAAAATACCGTGCCGCCATCAGCCTGTTCTAAAACACCACGCTTAGGGGCTGCATTTTCTTCATAGCCAGCGTAACCAAAGAGCTCAGACTCAGCGACATCATCTGGTAAAGATGCACAGGATAAAGCAATAAAAGGTTTAACCGAGCGATTAGATGCATAGTGACAAGCACGTGCCAACAACTCTTTACCTGTGCCTGTTTCACCGGTAATTAATATCGGCGCTTCAAGTTGTGCCATCTTGCGTGCTTCTCTAACCACACGACGCATAGCAGTACTAAAATTATGAATAGTCGCAAAGCTTTCTTGACCATAACGTCGAAACGCACTCACCTGCTGGCCTAAACGACTTTGAGACTTAATATTTATAACCGCACCGGCAAGTACATCACCCTCAGCTCCTTGTGGAACAGAAATAGGTAATATATCAGCAATAAAATCTTCACCTGCAACTTCTACACGCGTTGTTTGGCCAAGCACTTCTTTGCCCTCAAGCCAACGTGTAAAGTTAAATCCTTTCAATAAGTTATTGATGTTTGCGCCAATCACTTCATTTTCAGACAACTGTAAGTCACGACACGCAGCATCATTACATAAGCGCACCCACCCTTTGGCATCAATCGAAATGACGCCATCTGGCAAGGCTCTTAATAATGTGTTTAACTCGTTGTGCTCACGCTCAGAAGGCAAAAATGCGGTTGTTCGGACATCCTTCACACCATCAATTAATCGAATTGATGGCATAATCTTTTGAAATTGCTCAAACTCTATTGGCGGGAAACTGACATACATTCGGCAATTAACCGAATCTACTTCGATACCTTTTAAATCAACCTGATAACTAACCAAAATATTGAGAATCTCTTGGGCGATACCAATTCGGTCGGCACAGTGAATATCTAAACGCATACATCCTCAAAGAACGGGAACCTATAGTAAGCGAATAATACGCTAACTCCCCATTCGTGGGTAGTCTATTGTAAAGATTTTTGGACAAATATACCCAAACGCATTAGTTGTTTGGGTATTTAGTCCACTCGGCGCCATCCAATTGAATGTATGGTTGGCCTTTAATATACATCATTACTGTGTCTTGATTCTCTGCGACTTTAGCTGCACTCGGTAAGCTATCAACCAAGCGTTGAACATTCACAGCACCTGAAAAAGCATCCCACTTCATTGCATTACTGATTAATTCAGACAACGCAAAATAACTCACTGTTTTTTCTACTTCATATAATTCACTGTGCTTTATATCAGGGCCAATGAACTTAACAGCAGCCGGCACTGACACAATCGCAGGGCTGGGTATTTCTCGAAGCCCTGCAAACTGTAACTTATCTCCTTTGAGTGCCGCACCATGCTCAGGTACAACAACTAACATTACATTTCGACCTTCACGTTCAAGCTGTGAAATAAACTGAGCAATATCTGCGAACAACCTTTGCTGCCTAGCAGGATAACTTTCAAGACTATTCATGCGTGAACGCCCAGCTAACTGATTACCATCATGTAAACTAATCGAATTATAATAGAGTGCTCTTGGTAGCGACCCTTCTGCTGCTTGTTCATTTAACCAAGCAGACAAAACCTCACCATCAGAGTAAATAGGCTTACCATCAAATCCATACTGAGCGGGACTAAACTGACTAAAATCGAGTTTAGGAACTGAGACCCCCCCATACTGTCTAATTAAGCCAATGAAATCATCAAAATGACCATCGTGGTTTAAAGCGACAGAGGTCTTAAACCCTAACTCAGCTAGATTACTGAACAACTTGCATTGTTTATCAACAGGTTCAAATAATTTATTTTGGCTGGTTTGGCCACAACTGGCTCGTAAAAGCCGAATAGCAGCAGGACCACTGTATGACGTAGCAGAGTTAAAATCACGGAACAAAATATCAAAATCACTAAAGAGATTACGCGGCTTAACACCAATTGCATTTAAATCAGCCGTAGCGAGGGAACATATGTTAAGCACCACAACATCAAAAGGACGACCATTGAAAGACACTGGAAACTGAGTCTTTAGCTGTGCTTGCTGTTGATAAAAAGCCTGCAATTGTTGATCTGGCGTATCAGCTGTTGATGCACCAGATACGGCTGTGCTTTCTTCTCGTGGCGTTGACTGATTTTGCACAACTATGGGGGTAATTAAGCCATCGCTTGGCACTGACACACTTAGCCAATAAGCATATGCAAACCCAATCACAGACAAGCTCGTGTACCTGAGCCATCTAGCGCTATACCAATACACTATACATAGCACAAATAACGCCAGAATCAGCTCAATATTCACCACCCGCGACACTATTTCAAAAAAGTAACCTAAGCTAAAATCTTGGACATTCCCCGCCTGCTTTGTGAGTCGTGATATGGGGGGTAACCATGAATCGTGATAAAACAATGCAATGCCGACAACAACACTCACAACATGCTTAATACGCATCAACCATTGCTGCTGAAAAGATAAGGCCAAAAAAGCAAAAAAGGCTAAATTAGCTAAAAAGTCAAACGAGATATCTGAGCGACTATAGAGAAAAAACTTTATAAGGAAATATAAGTTCCAAACACCTAAACCTGAAAGCCTCACTGGGTATCCTTTTTCTGTTTTTTGGGAGTATATGGGGTTAGCAGCACATGCCTGAATGTTAGTTTCCGATAAACATGTACTACTTTTTTAAGTAATACCTTGCCTACATTACTGAGTAAAACACCGAGTATTAAGGCGACTAAAAAGGTAATTAAAAACTGGTTTAAGCTCATCTCTCATCACTTTTAAATTCAACCGAAACAGGTGTTGATATCGGTCTAATGATTTTTTTAAATTCAGGGGTTTCAGTGTTTAAATTAGTAATGTCGGCCGCTTTGGCATCGAAAATATAGCTAACATTTTCCTTTAATTGCTCTGTGTAGTCTGGTACTTCCTGTTGATTGTAGTCACGTTGAATTCGTCGACACTCTTGCTGTATGTAAAAGTGATCAGCAATAATATTTTTCGATGTAAAAAAATCACTCACTTGTAATTTAAACAAATGTTTAATCGCACTTTCAACATCATGCTCACGGCACGCATGCAAATATAAATAGATATAGCCATCGGCATAACTAAATAGATCCCCCTCTCGTTTTACATGAAACAAATGCAATGGGTGAATCGCTTCAATCCGCGGTAAAAGCTGCAACATGACCAACACCCCACTAACCCCCAGGTTCGCTGCTGAATCACTGTGTTTTGACACTTGCTCTGCAAAACGCAGAATAGGTAAATACCCTTTGCTTAATACGCTTTCACTGTATTTTAATACATCATCAATTGAATCGGGTAAAGGCCTTGAGAATTGAAACCCCTGAATAGACTGAATTTGAGATAACAGCCTAGATGGCTCCGAAAAACTATACAAAATCAGGTTCACACCCAAGGCTAAAAACAAGCATTCATCTTGATGACGAATAATGCCATCTACATTTTGAATAACTAATTTTAATTTGCGTCCACATTGTTTACGAAGCAAAAAACACTCTTGTGCTAAAGCTGATAAGTCAGTGTAGCGTGTAACTGAAAAAACGAGCGTGGCAGCTTTTCGAGTCAGCGCAGTTTTATATAGCGCATCGTTATCTTCAACCACCTTGTAAAGAGCAGGAAGTTTAGTGCCTTGTGGTACCGCGCTTCGTACCACCCAAACTTCATCTTCATCTAGCTCCTGATGCATTGAACGTTTGTCTGTGTGCGCGTCTAAATCACTCTCAAATACCGATAATTGCTTATTAAGCAGCTGTAAATTAACACTTTTAACAGCAATAACTCCTTCGCTGTGACTCCAATAATCATATTCTAAGGTACGAATTGAGGCTTCTTGGGTCATAAAAATCATGCCATCAAAAAGTGTATTAATACCTAAAAACTGTCGTCGCACACTATTTACTTCAGCACCCGAAATTAAAAAAATGACAGTTGCACTTTGAGATATTGCAAGTTCACGATAATAACTTATTGTTTTGGTTAACTGCACTTCGTCAAGGGTTGAAATCCGTTCACTATGCAAATGCACAACGACGGTACTATCTTTAAGCTCGTCATAGTGTTTTAGCTCATTAATCACCCTGCGTGAAAAATGTGATTTTTTTGCTAAAATTGAATCATAATGTAAACGAAATGGGTATAAGTGACCTTGTTCAAATAGCTGATGAAAAACATCACCTTGCTCACCATTAAAGAACATATCAACCTGTTCTGAGAGTAAGAATACAGAGCCTTTGTTATTAGCAAAAACATGCCTAGCTAGCTCTAATAACTGATTGTCTAACGGTGCCAGTAGTGCATAATTTGCACTGCGTTTTAACACCGAATAGGCCGTCATTAACCCTGTTATATTTAAATAAGGCACCAATAAACCCTTGAAAAAGATACTTTAGTACTAGTTTTAGGCGCTATTCTATATATAATGCAGCCCATGTCCACGTTTTATAAACACTTCAAATCTAGTTTTGTTGTAGCGGATACTTTAGATGAATGATTATGTAGTAAAAAAATCAACTATTTTAACTCAATATGACATTGATAATTTGCTCCATCAGTTTGGTGGAAAAAACCAAACATATATAGAAATAGTTGATGTAGAAAAAAATCGCCAAACAATCGAAAAATATCCTTTAATTAAAGATATCGCTTTATCTGTTAAAGATACACAACAAGTTAAAAATATTAACAAAAGTACATACTAAATAATGAACAGAGTTTTTGTAAAAGGTATTAAAGGTGGAACAGGTACAACATCCGTTGTTGCTAATCTTGCTTGCGCCTTAAGAAAATCTAACGAAAACGTATACGTTATTGACCTTGATCCCAAAGGCGATGTTGGCTTACATCTAGGTCTATCGTGGGAGCACCAATTAGGTTGGAGTGATTATTCCAGCTTTCATGCGGCCAGCTGTCAATTTCATCAAGATAATGATGGTATTAAGTTTTTACCTTATGGCAGTGCTAGCCTCACTAATTTAAACTTTACCTCAGTCATTGAAAGCTGCGAGCAATTAAAAGAATCTGAAAACGCGTGGTTTTTATTTGACTGCCCTGCTCATATTGATGTATCTGATTACCCAATTTCAGAAGACGATATTTTCCTAGAAATTGTAAACTGCGATGCTATTTGCCACAGTTTTATCTATAAGCGCTTAAATTCACTTAAACACGCTACTTCAAGTTGGCAACATTACTTTTTGATAAATCGATTTAACTCTGCCTCTGAGCTTGAATCTGATCTTCTGCAATTATGGCAATCCGAACTTCCTTTACTCGCACCACTGTATATCAACCAAGATGAAGTGATAAAAGAAGCAACAGCATTTCGTAATGTCGCCATTAATTGCGCTCCTTACAGTGTTGCCAATGACGACTTTGAAACATTAGCGGGCTGGCTGGTAAGTAGAGCGAGTAATAATGACTAATAAGGTTCGGGTGAGTAACACTGAGCGTATTATGAAATTATGCTTAGGACTTATTTTTACAAAGAGAATTGTCCGCTTTGTATTTTTTAAATTTCATGGTTATTTCAATCAACATAAAATGAGTTTGCTTGGGGCATTCATGATGCCCTTTATAGTGTTATTTTTATCGCTATTTTTTAGGCTTGATAAAAACCGTAAAAACAACATAAAAAAGACGATAAAATATTTCTATCCCCATGTTACACAGCCAATTTTAACGCCATCAAATTGCGTCAGAATCGCACTACAAAGCTGTTACTTGGTTTTATTTAACACAGCCACCACTTCTCAAGCACACATTGCCCAAGAACAGCGTAAAACATGGCGAAAGCTCATACGCTCAGCACGGATTGTTCGCGTGATAGACAGCAAGCTAGTGCGCTTTTTTAGGCGAGCTTGGCTTGTAACTAAAAAGCAACAGAAGTCAAAAGCGTATCAACAAATAAGTACTTCAAGTCTGTGGAAAAACAGTACCTTAAAAGTGACATTTTTCACACTCTTAATATTTGCTGTCGCCATTTTTGTCACTGTGCCTTTTAGTGTTGAAGCACAAGCCGTGTTTATTAGTCTTATTTTGTTGGTTGCCTACTCTTTGCGTCGTGTTGAAGGACAAATGGCAACAATTGCAATGATCACCCTGTCTGTCACCACCTCTACTCGCTATTTATGGTGGCGTTACACAGAAACACTTAACTGGGGAGATCCACTTGCATTAGGGTTAGGGTTTGGACTTTTATTAGCAGAAACCTACGCTTGGCTGGTGCTAATTTTAGGCTTTTTTCAAACAATTAACCCTTTAAGCAGAAAACCAATTCCACTTAATGAAGATACATCATCATGGCCAACCGTTGATATCTATATTCCGACCTACAATGAACCATTAAATGTTGTTAAACCAACAACCATTGCTGCACAAAGTATTGATTGGCCGGCTGACAAACTTAACATCTACATTCTGGATGACGGAAAACGTCCTGAGTTTGCTGAATTTGCAGAAGAAATAGGCGTTGGCTATTTAACTCGCCCAGATAATAATCACGCAAAAGCTGGCAATATGAACCATGCAATGCAGGTGACAAACGGCCAATACATCGCGATTTTTGATTGTGACCATATTCCTGCGAGGTCGTTTTTACAAATGACCATGGGCCAATTTATTAATGACAGCAAAGTGTGCTTAGTACAAACACCTCACCACTTTTTTTCTGCGGATCCCTTTGAACGTAATTTAAAAAACCATCGTAAAATTCCTAACGAAAACATGCTATTTTATGGCCTGATCCAAGATGGAAATGACATGTGGGATGCCACCTTTTTCTGTGGTTCTTGTGCAGTATTAAAACGCAGTGCCCTTGAAGAAATTGGCGGATTTGCGGTAGAAACTGTCACCGAAGATGCGCACACAGCACTTAGAATGCAGCGTGCAGGATATAAAACCACCTATATTAATATTCCACAAGCAGCAGGCCTTGCCACTGACAGTTTATCAGCTCATGTTGGTCAACGGATCCGATGGGCTCGAGGGATGGCACAAATTTTTCGTTTAGATAACCCATTACTCGGCAAAGGCTTAAATATTGCTCAACGATTATGCTATCTCAATGCCATGCTGCACTTTTTATCAGGAATACCACGTATTGTGTTTTTAACTGCACCTTTGGCGCTAATTTACCTAAACGCACAAATCATTTACGCTCCTTTTATCGCTATTTTCTTATATATAGTACCCACCTTGCTGCAAGTGAAAATAACGAATTCACGGGTTCAAGGGAAATACCGTTACTCATTCTGGGGTGAAGTATATGAATCAGTTTTAGCCTGGTACATTTTAAAGCCAACCACAGTTGCACTTATAAACCCCAATAAAGGTAAGTTTAATGTCACTGAAAAAGGCGGATTAAATAGTACTGACCACTATGACTGGATGATTTCAAAGCCCTATATAATACTGTTATTAGTAAACGTTATCGGTATGGCGTATGGCATCATCAGATTATTATTCGGTGACACGTCTCATATAGGCGTATTGCTAATTAGTATGTTGTGGGCCAGCTACAATATAGTGATCTTAGGCGCAGCAGTCGCTGTCGCAGCCGAAGCAAAGCAAGTACGTAGCTCGCATAGAATAAAAGCTAACTTCCCTGCCGCAATTCGCCTTGCGAACGGGCGCACCATCAAAGTTAAAATAACGGATTATTCAGACAACGGAGTCGGTTTAGAAACCGAACACAGCCACTTATGTCGGGTCAACGATAAAGTTGAACTCCTTATGAGCCGTGGCTTTAAGCAGTTTTCATTTGCGACCTACATCTGTAACACCCGTGATAAGCAAATCGGCTTAACGCTGAGAGATTTAAATTTAGAAAAACAAAAAGCATTTATTCAATGCACATTCTCACGCGCAGATGCTTGGCTTGATTGGCAAGAAAACTTTAAACACGATAAACCTTCATACAGTTTTTCGAAAGTGTTTTATACTAGCCTCAGAGGCTTTAAGAATTTGATTTTCCACGCACCAAGTGAGTTGAGACCCTTGATTAATTTTATAACGAAGGTACTACACTTTGTCGTGTCTTTATTACCTAAAAAACCAACAAAAGTATTTACACCATCATGATGAAACTACTACTAACACTATTACTCGCTGCAATATCACTGAGCCTGCCACACTGGGCTATGAGTGCTGAGCCGCTGTCTAATAAAGCTATTTTTGATGATGGTTATCCAGAACAAGCACCTGTCGAAAGCTTAACCTTAAGTTTTGAACGTTTAGGCTTAAAAAAGTTTAAACTAGATGGTGTTAGCAACAGCACTCGCGTCGACTTTACAAACCGACTAGACAAGCTCGGTAAACAGTTGATGCTTAACTTTTCATACACGCCCTCTCCTTCATTAATTAGCCGCGTGTCGCACTTAAAAGTTTTCTTCAATGAAAACCTCGTAACCGTATTACCCATTGATGATAAAACTAATCCAATTAAGGTAAAAACCGAACATACCGTGTCGCTCAACCCAAAACTGATTAAAGATTTTAATCAAATACGTTTTGAGTTAGTTGGTTACTATGATTTGGCATGCCAAGATGATTTTAGTAAGGCTATTTGGGCTGAATTAGGTAAAAGCAGTACCATCACACTTGGTCGTCAATCACTTGCGCTCGAAAGTTTACTTGAATATTTCCCCGCGCCTTTTTTTGATAAACGGGATTACAGCCAACTTAATTTACCCTTTATTTTTGCCTCTGGGCCAAATGAAGAAACGCTTGAGGCAGCCGTTGCACTTTCAAGCTTTTTTGGTGCCCAAGCCAAATGGCGTAATGCTGAGTTTCCAGTGCAAATAAATGCAACGCCTGTTGAACATAGCGTGGTGTTTGCAACCAATACAAACAAACCAGATTTCTTATTAAATTACCCTAATGTTGAAAAGCCAACGGTTGAGATTATCAGTAGTCCAACACATAGATACGCCAAAGTGTTACTGATCCTAGGTAAAGACGCAGCACAACTAAAAGAAGCTGTGGTCGGCTTAATGTTTGGCCATAAAGTGATGACAGGGCGCAGTGCAACCATTGATGCAATTGATAGTTTACCGCTTCGACAAGCATACGATGCGCCACTGTGGGTCCGTTCTGACCGTGCTGTTACATTTGATGAATTTATAGAATACCCAACACAGCTCCAATCAGAGGGTTATCGAGGTCAACCTGTTAATTTGGATCTTCGCTTTGCACCCGATCTATTCACGTGGCGTGAAAATGGTATCCCATTAACATTAAATTACCGCAATACCCCTGTTGAACAGGGCATGCTGTCGCGCCTAAACATGCTTATCAATGGCAAATTTGTTGACGGTTTCACGCTTAATAATAAACGCAATGAGAATGTAACCACACAGACGCTACTGCCGCTACTTTCAACAAGTACACCAAGTCAAACGCGCCAAGACTTCGAATTAACAGGGCTTGATTTAACAACTAACAACCAACTGACTTACGACTTTAACTTTGCACTAGTTAAAACAGGAGAATGTAGTGCGATTCCAGCAGGCGGTGAGTTCGGTGTTATTGATGGCAGCTCTAGCATTGATGTGAGTGGTTTTCATCATTACATTTCATTGCCTAATTTACGTGCTTTTGCTAATAGCGGTTTCCCTTATACCAAATACGCAGATCTTCACCAAAGCGTGTTAATAATGCAAAGCAACGCCCCTGTTGAGGCAATCAGCTTATTACTCAACTTTGCAGGCCGTTTGGGTGCAATGACAGGCTATCCAGCTCATCGTTTGGATATTCAATTTCCTAATTCAAAGAACGAACTTACTGATAAAGATATCATCATCATTGGCAAGCCCGATTCACTTTTAGCTGAGCTTTCACAGAATAGCTCTTTGAGTGCTGTGCTCAATAACAATCAGCGTGTTGTTAATCAAGCCATTTACAACGGTGCATATGACACTCAAAATTCTGAAAAAATTAAAATAAATATCAGTAGCCTAGGCCGCTTAGCTATCATTTCTGGCTTCCAATCTCCATTAGACTCAAAGCGCTCAGTTGTCTCTATGATCGCCTCAGACAATAGTGCATATAGTTTATTGAGCGACGTACTTCTGAACGCAGAGAAAACAGCTCAAATCATGGGTAGCTCAGCGATAATAAACCGTCAGGGAATCAAAACCATAAAAACGGATGAGCAATACTTTGTTGGCCATCTTCCTATTCACACGCTGATTTGGTTTCACTTTTCTGATCAACCCATTTTACTCGCCATATTATCGATTATTACACTACTGCTGATTTCATACATGCTATGGCGACTACTTATGTTACTGACACAAAAGCGTTTGTCTGAAGGAGATAAAGCATAATGAAATTTATGACTTATTTAGCTATTAGTATCTTACTAATAAGTAAAGCTTTTGCAGCGCAAACTTGTGCAGCGTGGCCGCAATGGAATACGTTTAAAACACACTTCATTTCACCACAAGGGCGGGTTATTGATTTAGGCAGCCAGTTCGATATCACCACCTCTGAAGGTCAGTCATATGCATTATTTTTTGCCTTGGTGGCAAATGATAAAAGCACCTTTGATTCGCTGTTAGATTGGACAGAGATTCACCTCTCTGAAGGCGATCTAAGCACTCGTCTGCCTGCATGGCAATGGGGTGTTGAAAATGGTGAAGGCAAAATATTAGACTCTAACCCTGCTGCTGACTCTGATTTATGGATAGCTTACAGCTTGTCGCAAGCCGCAAAGCTCTGGCAAGAAAGACGCTATGCAGTTTTAAGCTCGGTACTTGCAGAACGAATTATTCGCGAAGAAACAGCCCGCTTACCTAACTTAGGCTTAACACTTCTGCCAGCCCCCAGTGGCTTTGAAAAGCAGGGCTCATGGAAATTAAACCCAAGCTATGCACCGTTATTTATTTTAAAGCAATTTGCTGAGCTTTATCCGCGTTCACCTTGGCAAGAGTTACATGAAAACTCAGCTAAAATGCTGATTAATACAGCACCAAAAGGCTTTAGCCCTGATTGGGTCAACTACAGTGTTGAAAAAGGCTTTTACCATGACAAACAAAGCCCTGCTGTAGGCAGTTTCAATGCTATTCGTGTGTATCTTTGGGCAAGTATGATGGCCGATGATGCCGCTTACAAAAAAGAACTTATCCAGCAGTTCACGCCTATGGCCGAGCATATTATCGAATCAAGAAAAGTACCGTTAGAAGCAAATGCTCTTTCAGGGAAAACATCAGGCACAGGTCCAAGTGGTTTTACTGGGGCTTTACTCCCTCTGCTCAAAACCATGCAAGCATCACAATTAGTCACCGCACTGCAACAACAATTAATGATGGATACCCGTTTCACAACGACTCGCTACTATGACAGTGTATTGTACTTGTTTGGCACCAGCAGTCTAAACGAACGCTTTAAGATTGATAAAGAAGGAAACTTGATAACGAATTGGAGCGCTGAATGCCAATAAAGTGGCTCATTGCTGTCATTATCGCAAGCCCTAGTGCCTTTGCGCTTGCAAATAACGATATTGATACTCAGTCAATTGATTGGTTAATTAGCCAAGTACAATTAGGCGAAATTGAGCAAGATACACAGCTGATGACTGACAGTTTAGAAAAACTGTTAAGTATCGCCCCCCAAAACACCCAAGTTCAATGTGCGCAGGTGCGTGTTTTGTATGCACAAAAAGAAACTGAACAAGCGCGTAACTTATTGGCAAAGCTAACTCAAAGAGCACACCCTTGTGTGGAGAGCTTAACACTACTGGAAAAAGTCAGTAATGAAGAAAAAGCAACGATTGCACAGGCCCGTTTACGTGCACGCGCAGGGCAATACAATGACGCTGTAAAAATTTACAATCGCTTGTTCAAATCAAACTACCCTAATATTGAATTTGAACTTGAACATATAAACTGGCTTGCCCAAGACGAAAATCAATACCAACAGGCCTTACGAGGATACCGCTCATTAATGAACCGCTACCCAAACAGCGGCCGCTTTGAGCTTGCTTACGCCCGTCATCTATTAAAACAGAATCCTGCAAACAAAGAAGCACTGGCACTTTTGAGCCATTATGCTCATAGTAATCAATACAGTGTTGAGGCTGAATTTGCATGGTTAAATGCACTTGAAGATATGCCTCTGAACAAAAGTACCGAACATGCTTATGAACGTTATTTTGCTGCTTACCCTAAAAGCAGTAAAGGGCACGTGCAATTTAGCGACTTTAAAAAGGCATATAAGGCCGAACGCGAAAAGCTGGCTGACCCTGCTTACCAAACATGGTTAAAAGGCAATGTAGAGCTTGAAAAACGCCGTTTTGCAAAAGCTGAAGCATTGTTCAATCAAGCCTTAAAAGGCCGACCCACAGATCCTGAAATATACAACAGCCTAGGACTACTCAATCTTAGACAAGGCAATAATGCTCAAGCGTATCATTTTTTTAAAAAAGCTGAAAAATACAGTATTGATACAAATCGCATTACAGTACTTAAAGGCCTAGCAAACACGGCGCGTTTTTGGCAATACATAGACGAAGCGAAATCAGCGATGTCTATGAAAGAGTTCAAACGCGCAACATTAAAGCTTGATTTAGCTGATACCCTAAATGAGGATCCGAACACGGTCGTGTTTTACCGTGCGCAACTTGCCGAAGCCGCCGGCCATTACCAAACAGCAATGAAGCTGTACAAACACGTGCTAAAAAATGATCCATTACAGCAATCAACCCTAAGAGCTATGCTTATCTTAAGCGCTGCAGATGGAAACTATGCACGTAGCCATCAATTTTATAATAGCTTAAGTAAACAGCAGCAAGCGCTTATTGCCGCTGACTATACGCTCCTTGAAACCCAGCAATTGCGCGCACGTGCCGATGATTTAACAACGAAAGGCCGACTGGATGAAGCTGTAGATATGTTACTTATGGCGATAAAACAAAGCCCTCGCCAAAGCTGGTTATATTATGATCTCGCTAATTTATACCAACAACAGGGTTTGGTTGAACACGCAAAAGCGCTTTATAAGAAAACCTTGTGGCAGTTTCCGCTGGATGCAGAACTCAGATACAGCCATGCATTATTTTTACGTTCGCTCAATGATTATCAGGGCGCGTTGGCGACTCTGGATTACATTCCAACTAACGCACGCACTGATGACATTAACGTTCTTGCTGAGCAACTGAGTATTAATACCAAGCTCGAGAAACTTGCAGAAAATAATACTGCCACCAATAAAGCAACTATTATTTATAAGCTCACGGAGTTAGAAGCTCAGCCATTAACACCATTAATGCAAGCAGAGCTTGCTACTCAATGGCTCCAAATTAATGAGCAACAGTACGCAATAAGGCAACTTAAAAAAGCGCTTGAACGCGACTCTAGCCTCAGCCCATATTGGCATATGACGTATGCTGACCTGCTTATTAATAACGATGATCAAGCAGGTATAGATACGTGGTTTAGTCATTACCAGCTGCCCAGCAGTGCAACAAACTCAGAACAATCGCAATGGCTTGCGCTACAAATAAACTACATTAATCGTTTTTACCAAGGCCAAACGCGAATAACAAAACTAACAGCGCTTGATAATCAGTACAGTGAAAACCCACAGCTCAATGAAGCACTAATTAATGCCTATATAGAGCAAGGTGATACTCGTTTCGCTATTTCTCGCTACCAGCAACACACCGCAATGGGACACACAGTCACCACCGATACTGCACTGACGATTGCAGCACTTAGTCGTGAGATGCAAAATAACACCTTGGCTGATCGAATTGTTGCAGAGCAAATCAACCAAGTAACGTATCAGGAAAGCTATCGACAACAACAGTTAATGGCAGCACTTAGCCAATTTGAAGATCAAACAACGGCTCTCAATCTAGCCAAACAGTTGTTAGCAAAATCTAATAATAATCAAGAGCTTTACTATCAAGCTGCAGCTGTAGCAGAGACTAAGCAACAAACACAGCTTGCAAAAAACTGGTATCAAGCGGCAATCGCACCAAATACCATCAATAGCCGTTTAGCTGATGAGCAGTATTACAGCCTGTATACACTTGATGATGACGCTCCATGGTATGTCAATAATGCGAAACGCCAATTACAGCGTATTGAACAACAAGAACAAGCCTATATTACAGCCGCTATCAACTTAAGTAGCCAAACAAGCACGCAAAATGAGTCAACTCTAGGCGCTGGTGCAACGCCTATCGAGGCCGGTTTTCCTCTTTGGGGTGGCACTGGGATTATAAAATTAGACCCAATGATGATATCGAGCCAAGAAACCCGTTTTGATGAAACCTTTGCGGGCAGCCGCTATGGTCAAGGAGCCCTCTGTATTTTTGACTGTCCACTGTTAAGCATTGAACCCGAACAGCAAGGCATGGATATTGGTTTTGCTTGGCAAAACGAGCAATGGCGCTTTGATGTTGGTACCACTCCACTTGGCTTTCTAGTCGAAGATATCGTGTGGGGCGTTAATTACAAAGGAAGCTTTGGCGATTTCGGTTATGGAGTAACCTTCAATAAACGCCCTATTACTAGCTCCGTTTTATCTTACGCAGGACTTGAAGATGTCTTTACTAATCAAGTGTGGGGCGGCGTTCGAGCAACACAATTGCAACTAAGCTTATCTCATGATCTAGGGCTAGATTGGGGCTTTTGGGGAAGCACCAATTACCAGCTTTTAACCGGTAAAAACGTCAAAGATAATCAAAGCTACAGTTTAATGGGAGGAAGTTACTATCGGTATATTCGACAAAGAAATAAAGAGCTGAGCATTGGTTTAAACCTATTACATTGGTCATACAAGCACAATTTAAGTGAAGAAACCTGGGGACATGGTGGCTATTACAGTCCGCAAAACTATTTAGGCGCTTCACTGCCAGTCATTTATGATCAACGCATTGGCCATAATTTTGTTTATCGTTTACGTGGCGGCGTATCTTGGTCAACCACAACCACCGATGAAATTGAGTTTTTCCCTAATGATCCTGTTTTGCAAGCACAAGCTGAAGCACAAACAGCTATAACGGGGGTTGTACCTTATTTTGAAGACGACACTAGTAGTGGTATTTCTTACAACTTAGCAGCCAGTTTTGAGTATCGTTTTACGCCACATTGGTTTTTTGGTGGCTATTTTAATCTTGATAGAGCTGATTTCTACGAACCAAATTATGCACAACTTTATTTTAGATACTACTTTAAGCCTGTTTATAGTGAGCTGATCTTCCCTGGAAAACCTGTCATCCCTTATGCAAGCTACTAAATACAGGGCCTCTGGCTTGAACCCACCGCAAGCACTTCCCCTGACTTGAAGGTCTATGTATACTGTAGCGCACTTGTAGCTAGGATAAGGGTGTGTCTCTTACCTTCAAGTTCAAAACTTGAGCAACAAACCATTATCTTAGCTGCATCTAAAACATGGCCACCCGTTCATTTAATAAAAACTAGAACGACCAAAGCAAAAATAATAAGGCCTCAATAAAAACTTAGAGTTAGGAAGTAAATATGAGTTCATTACCTAAAGCAGGTGACTTTTTAGGGCATCCTAAAGGGCTGTTCCTGTTGTTCGGCACAGAAATGTGGGAACGATTCGGTTATTATGGCATGCGCGCTATTCTAGTATTGTACTTAGTTGCACTTGTTCAAGAAGGTGGTTTCGGCTGGTCAAATGCCGATGCATTAAGCCTTTACGGTACTTTTACAATGGCTGTTTATATCACACCACTATTGGGTGGTTGGTTAGCAGATAACGTTTTAGGGCAACGTAAAGCTATTATCCTTGGTGGTTTACTAATGGCTGCTGGCCATTTCACAATGGGTATTCCGCACAGTTACCTTGCAGGTCAACAAGAGAATGTTTTCTATATTGGTTTAACCTTACTTTGTTTGGGTAATGGTCTGTTTAAGCCAAATATCTCTACTATGGTGGGTGACTTATATAAAGAAGGTGATCAACGTCGTGATGGCGCATTCACTATCTTCTATATGGGTATCAACCTAGGTGGTGCATTAGGTCCACTTGTTGCGGGCTATGCTGCCGCTGCAATGGGCTGGCAATGGGGCTTCATCGTAGCCGGTGTTGGTATGGTGATCTCTGTACTTATGCAACTTGCATTAAGTAACAAATACCTAGGTGATATTGGTGTCGTTCCATCAGCTAAGCTTTCACAAGCTCAGTCTGAATCAAACACTAAAGAGCCTCTTACTAAAGTTGAAACTGACCGCATTAAAGTTATTTTCACCATGAGTGTATTCAGTATCATTTTCTGGATGGGCTTTGAGCAAGCGGGTGGTTTAATGAACCTATTCGCTAACGATTACACTGACCGTATGCTATTAGGCTTTGAAGTCCCTGCTTCATGGTTCCAATCATTAAACTCAATTTTCATCATCGTTTTTGCACCATTAGTTGCTATCGTTTGGTTGAAGCTGGATAAGCGTGAGCCAAACTCACCTGTTAAGTTCGCTATTGCACTTATTTTCTTAGCACTTGGCTTCATCACAATGATTTTTGCTCTAATGACGCAAGGCCAAGGTGACAATCTGCAAATTAGCATGATGTGGCTGGTTCTTTTCTACCTTTTCCATACCTTAGGTGAGTTATGTTTATCACCGATTGGTTTATCAATGGTGAGTAAACTTGCGCCATTACGTTTAGCATCAATGCTTATGGGTATTTGGTTCTTATGTACAGCTGTTGCTAATAAGATTGCTGGTTTCGTAGGTTCATTCCTAGGTGAAGGCGAAGAAGCTGTTGATAATGCAATGGGTATTTTCATCGGCTTAGGTGCTACAGCAATCCTATCTGCTGTCATTATGTACTTACTGAGCGACAAGCTAGTTAAATGGATGCATGGTGCCGAAGGCCATCATGAGCCGCAAACAACTGAACACATTCTAGCTGAAGAGCTAGAAGTAACTGCCGAAAAGCAGTAAAAAATGTTCCCCCACAGCGCTCGCTGTGGGGTTTTTCTTTATTAATGCTATATCGCTGTCCGCAATACTGATACTATAATTTGATAATAGTTTGTATAGGTTTGGAAGTGATACATTGCGCTTTTTCAATCAACTCTTAATCATTTTTTTTACCACATTACTGCTTGTAGCCTGTGGCGGCGATAAAACAACGAAAGAGGTTGCCACCACCCCAAGTCAGTCTGGTTTAATTATTTCAGTCAGTTCAGGTTTTTCCGAACAATTTGCTAATGGTAGTGTACGCCTAAATGCAGATAGTAATACCGTTTCTACCGATACGACTTTTACCTATACTGAAACAACTGCAACTACAGCAGATATTGAACAAAACATTGTCTCTGCAAGACATACTTTTAGACCCAATAATTTAGTATTCTCTAAATCGTTAACCCTTTCTATAAAGCTCCCCCAGCAACAAACTAACCTCGCATTTAGTATTGTTATGCTACAAGATGAGCAGTGGCAACCTCTGACAACCAGTTTCAACGAAGAGGGCTTTGCGGTAAGTGAAATTACCACTTTTGGTACCTACGCGTTAATGTCGCGCAGCATTCCTGCAGTCAGTAAAACAATTGGCGAACAATGTGTTGATACAGCAAGTTCACAAACAGTGCGCTTTATTCATGTTGCTGATTTACACGCGCGCTTTGGTTTTAAAGAGCAATTATTCAGCCGTATTCGCAGTTACTACGATAATGCCAAACTGGAAAACCCAAATACTTTATTCACCAATGGTGGCGATGATTATGAAAAAGGCACCGTAGCTGAGCAAACTTCACAAGGCTTAGCCACGGTCGAGGCAATAAAAGCCATGGCCTTTGACGTACGCGTGATTGGTAACCACGACTATGCATGGGGACCAGAGCAATTACTTGATTTTGCTGATGACGATAATGCCATCGTGCTTGCAAGCAATACTGACTATGAGGGTAACAGTGATACGCCGTTTGCCGGTGTCGATTTTTCAGTTGTGCAAGTAGGTTGCCTTCGAATCGGCTTTTTTGGCATGACTTCCGTGCCTTGGAATGAACTCGACGAACCTATTGAAGACGAGCCAATTCCTGATTTTATTGCTAATTTCAAAATGAACTGGCAATGGCAAGAAGTGGCTGAGCAAATTGTTAATCAGTACCGCCAAGATGTTGATTACATGGTAATGGTGAGTCATTTAGGTGAAGGCACTGACACTCGTATTGCGCAAAATGTTACGGGGATTGATTTAGTACTGGGTGGCCACACCCATGGTGGTGAAAGCTATCAAACTTTAGATAATGGCAGCATTGTTATTCAGCCAAACTTTTTTGCACAAGGCCTAACTGATCTCACGTTAACCTTTAACCTTGAAGACAAAACACTCGCTGATGTTGATTACAATACCGTACCAACAACCAGCATTACCAGTTTAGATGAGCGCACAAAAGCCGCCATCGATGAAATCATGGGCCGCTACGCCCCTGATGCAAACACTGAAATTGCCGTTTCAGAAAATTACCCAAGTGCAAAAGAGCTCATTAGTATTACAGCCAAAGCCACTATGCAGCAATTCCCTGCTATTGATGCCGCACTGCTAGATGCAAGCCAAGTACAAGATCGCTGGCTTCCAGGCACCTTAACTCAAGAAGACTTTCATGCGGCGTATAAGGTTGAGCGCCAGCCATCGAATACCCCAGGCTTTAACTCTATTTATCAAGTCTCTGTTACTGGCAGCCAATTAAAAACCATGCTCGCAAGCCAGCCTGAATGGGTTGCTTTAGTGCCTGATAACATCAGTGATGCAACCACATACCAAGTTGCTCTATTTAAAGGCCCTGCACTTAATAGCGAGTTGTTCTTCCCTGCTCTGCCAAACTTAGACGCGCAATTAGTCGCTGAAAGTTGGTGGCTACTTGATAACTACGCACGAGCACGCACTAGCCAATGTTTATACATCGACACTAATAACACACTTAACGCCTGTAAAACTGACGATGCAGTCACGGTATGGAATTTTAATAATCCTGAGCAAGGTTTTAGCAGTGACTTTGGCCCTGCAACACTCAGCTTTTTCGACCCTGAAGAAGAAAACTGGGGACCAGAGAATAGCCAATTTGCGACCACAAGTGAGCTTGCAGTTGCTGATTTACCAAATGGTGCCTCAGGTGTATTGGCGTTTTCTCGCCACAGCCCAACACAAGGCTTAACCTTAACGGCCAATAGCCCTGCAAATGGTGACTACCAAACTGACGGATTTATTTCAGATCACACCCTGGTGATGGACGTGCTTTGGCCAGAGCAAAGCACCAATGAATGGCGTGCATTACTACAAACAGATCTCACTAATAGCAATGATGCAGACCTTTACGTCAGCCGAGATAATGCCATCGGTATCGCCACTCGTGACAGTGGTTACTTTGGCGAGCTTTTGGCAAACAGCTGGCACCGTATTGCTTTTGTGTTTTATGCTGCTCCAAACAATGGCGCACTAAAAATTTACCTTGATGGCGAGCTAATTGGTATTAAAGATGAAGGCGAAATCAATGAACGCTGGGCAATCAACAGTGCAGCGCTACTTTTAACCGATAATGATTACGAAACTAAACCTGGGTATTTAAATGCACTCCTCTTTGCAGGTCGCGCTATGACAGACGCAGAAATTGCAAACATGGGTAGTGCACAACAGCAACTCAACTTCACGCAGTCTACTCGCACCTTAAACCAAGTCATTGAGCGACATTACCAAGCTGCACCTCAAATTATGAATAACCCTTGGTTACAACAACGTAGCAAGTTTTTTAACAAAGCACGCCAAAGTGTAAACTAATCGATACATTAAACTTAATAAAAAAGGCCGTCTTAGGCCTTTTTTCACGCCTAGAAAACCTATTAATTTTCCTTTAAATACATATAGATAAATTAAAATCACGGTACCAAACACTTGCCTTAATGATGACCCATTCACCGCCTCAGATAGTGCAATTGCTGAAATTAAAATCATTGTCCCATTTAATTTACAAAGGAGGCGTTAGCTAAATAACACCGAGATCTTCCCCTTATCGGTTTTCTGGTTAATCATCCGCTCATTACAGAACAATAATTCTTTTTTAGCGCAGTGCTTATAATTGCGGGAGTAATGACAATGAGCGAAGTAAATAATCCGTTAGGCCTAATGGGCATTGAATTCACTGAATATGCAACACCGGATGCAGATTACATGGACAAAGTGTTTACTGATTTTGGCTTTTCTAAGCTAAAAAAATTCAAGGGTAAAGACATTGTTTACTACAACCAACATGACATTCATTTCTTACTAAATAATGAGCGTGAAGGTTTTTCTGCTGAATTTGCTAAAAGCCACGGCCCAGCAATCTGTTCTATGGGTTGGCGTGTAGAGAATGCACAAAAAGCATTCGAGGTTGCTGTTGAGCGCGGTGCAAAACCAGCAACAGACTCAACACATAAAAATTTACCATACCCGGCTATTTACGGTATCGGCGACAGCTTAATCTACTTCATCGAACAGTTTGGTGATAAAGGCTCTATCTATGAGTCAGATTTCGAAGACTTAAGCGAGCAAAATATTGTTGAAGACAAAGGCTTCATCCGTATCGACCATTTAACCAATAACGTATATAAAGGCACGATGGAAACATGGGCTAACTTCTATAAAGACGTATTTGGTTTTACAGAAGTTCGTTACTTCGACATTAAAGGTCAAAAAACAGCGCTATTATCTTACGCACTTAAATCTCCGTGCGGCACTTTCTCGATTCCAATCAATGAAGGTAAAGATAACAACAACAACCAAATCGATGAGTACTTAAATGAGTACAATGGTCCAGGTGTGCAGCATTTAGCATTCCTAACTAATGACCTAGTAAGCTCACTTGATAAGCTTGACCAATCAACGATTGCCACGCTTGATATCATTCCTGAGTACTACGACACCATCTTTGACCGTGTGCCTTGGGTAAAAGAAGACAAAGAGAAGATCCGTAAGCATCAAATCCTTGTAGATAGCCAAAGCGAAAACTGTTACTTACTGCAAATCTTCTCGAAGAACCTATTTGGTCCTATCTTTATCGAGATGATCCAACGTGTAGATGACGGCGGTTTCGGTGAAGGTAACTTCCAAGCGCTTTTCGAATCAATCGAACGTGATCAAGAGCGTCGTGGTGTAATCTAAATCATCATATTGTCTAAAAAGCAGCGTTATTCACACGCTGCTTTTTGTCGTTTTAAATTCTGTTTTAAACTAACTGTTTAAATTGCGTTGATTGCCTCCATATAGATAACTAATAAATCAGCGCGAACCAATAAGGAAAGAGTATGAGCCTAATTAACGAAACCCACGATATTAATCTAAAAAGCTGGGTTGCATCTGCTAACGAAGCGAACTGTGACTTCCCAATTCAAAACCTTCCTTTTGCAGAAGTACGTCGTAAAAATTCAGACGAAGCGTTCCGCGGTGCTGTAGCAATTGGTGACCAAGTTATCGATTTAGCAAAAGTAAACGAACTTGGTTTATTCTCTGGTGATGCACAGGTTGCCGTTAAAGCAGCAAGCCAAGCTACATTAAATGAATTCATGGGTCTTGGTCAGCAGTATTGGTCTGCACTTCGTCTTGCGCTATCAAAAGCACTCCGCGAAGGTGCCAGTGAGCAAGCACAATTAAGCGAAGCACTTATCGCTCAAGCAGACATCGAATTTGCGCTGCCGTGTCGCATTGGTGATTACACTGACTTTTATACTTCTATTTACCATGCAACAGCGGTAGGTAGTTTATTCCGTCCTGATAACCCACTTCTACCTAACTACAAATGGGTACCAATTGGTTATCACGGTCGTTCATCATCAATTGATGTATCTGGACAAACGTTCCACCGCCCTAATGGTCAAACTAAAGCGCCAGATGCAGAAGTACCATCATTCGGCCCTTGTAAACGCCTAGACTACGAACTTGAGTTAGGTATTTACCTTGGTAAAGGTAATAAATTAGGCGATGCAATTGCCATTGAAAATGCTGAAAACCACGTATTTGGTTTCTGTGTATTTAATGACTGGTCTGCACGTGATTTACAAGCGTGGGAATACCAACCGCTTGGCCCATTCCTTGCGAAAAACTTCGCATCGACTGTCTCACCTTGGATTGTTACGACAGAAGCACTTGCGCCATTTAGAACAAACTGGACACGTGACGAAAACGATCCACAACCAATGGACTACTTAGAGTCAGCTCATAACCGTGAGTTTGGTGCATTCGATATCAAAATGGATGTGCAACTAGAAACTGAAAAGATGCGTGCAGCTGGCGAAGCGCCAACACAGGTATCTAAATCTAGCTTTAAACATTCATACTGGACAGTGGCGCAAATGGTCACTCACCACACAGTAAATGGCTGTAACTTCCAACCAGGTGACATGTTAGGTTCGGGTACACAATCGGGCCCTGAACATGAAGAAGCTGGTTCATTACTAGAGCTATCGCGCGGCGGCAAAGAAAAAATCACTCTTGCTAATGGCGAGCAACGTGCTTTCTTAGAAGACGGCGACAACGTAATTATGCGTGGCTGGTGCGAGAAAGAAGGCTTTGCACGCATCGGTTTCGGTTCTGTTGAAGGAACGGTACTTCCTGCAAAATAACGATATAGCAGCATACTTGAGGGCCATTTGTGCCCTTTTTTGCTGCTTTTTTTCTTGAGTTACAATTTTTTTCTGGCTTTTTTAGTTCAGATTGTTATCTTAGCTCGGTATTTATCCAATTTTTGCACGCCATGTTTGTTAATATTAAGTCCTTTTATCGTACGTTTTTTCCAGCTAGACAGCTGCTGATCCGTCAAAATGGCGAAGTAAAACACCTAGTATTAGCGCCTTGGGTTCAACTAACTGCATTACTTGCTTTATTAACAGCTGTGACGTGGTTAAGTGTTTCTACTCTGCAAATTATCTCCCAAGCCGATAAAATTACAGATATAAAGCAAAGCCAGCTTAGCGAACAACAAGCATGGCAAAAACAGCATCAACAACAACAAAACGAATACACTAAGCAGCTTGAGCAGCTAGCGGTACTTGAGCAAAAACAAGCTTTACTGCAAAGTATGCTTGAATCTTTGCCTGAATCGATGAGCACAGATACGACAACTGATGACTCAGCATCTCCTATATTGCCAACCGAGCAGCATACTGAAGAATTTCATGCACCATTGGAAGATGAGCCAAATCAGGCCAATAGCTTTAACGCTGTTACAGAGCGCTTTGCACGTCTTGATGCTAACTACAACCGCAGCTTTACCTTACTCGATGCACAGATAACACAACGCCATGCGGCGATTATTGCCATGTTAGAAGGAGCTGGTTTAAACGAAACGTTTGCCTCAGAAGCGCTACATGAGCAAGCAGATACAGCACAAGGTGGACCACTTGATTTATTTGATGAATCAAAAATTCCCGCTGAATTTTTAGCCGTTGCAGATAAACTCCTCACTCTAAATAACTTAGAGAACCTGTTAAGTGAGTTACCACAAACGCTTCCAGCAGCTGATTACTATATTTCAAGTAGTTTCGGGCTTCGTAAAGATCCGATGAACGGTCGTCGTGCATTCCATAAAGGTGTCGACTTAGCAGGCTGGCATAAAACAGAGATTTTCGCCCCTGCAGATGGTACTGTACTTCGTGCGGGCCGCAATGGTGGTTACGGTAACTTTATTGAATTACAACATAAAAATGGTTTCGTAACCCGCTTTGGCCATTTAAATAAAATTAAAGTAAAAAAGGGCCAAGCCGTTACTAAAGATGATGTGATTGGTTTGATGGGAAGTACTGGTCGTAGCACAAGTACGCATCTACATTACGAAGTTCTAGTTAATGGCAAACATGTCAACCCTGTAAAAATAACAAAGGCGCTTACTCGTGTTCGGTAAAAAAAAACAAACAACAACTAGCTCAACAAACTCATCGTTAAAAAGAACAAACCTTACCCCTTCCATTATCGCAGAAGACATGCGTCTAACTGGCTCTATCACCAGCCAAGGTGAAGTACAACTTGATGGTCGCATTGATGGTGATCTGCGTGTTAAGCATCTTGTAATAGGCAGCTCAGGTATGGTTGAAGGTGTTGTTGAAGCTGATAGTGTCGTTGTTAAAGGCAAAATTATCGGCTCATTAATCGCAAATAAGGTCGTTATAGAAAGTACTGCTGAGGTTCATGGTGATGTGTTTCACGATACATTGAGCATCGAAGCAGGTGCAATTATTGAAGGTAGCCTTAAGCACCGTCACGAAGAAGATAACATTGCGCCTATCAAGCCAGAAAGCGAAGAGGACTCTCCCTCTTCAATCCTTGCTGATGATGACAATGATCTCTCATTTGTAAATAAACAAGCCGCCGATAAATCCTAACTCTTCTTAGCTGTTACATACATAGTGATATCCGCGGTGAATACTAATTCATCGTGGTTATTGTAGACCTTCACCGGTACAATCAAATCTTGCTTTTCTAGCCATTCTCGTGGCACTTCTATCTTTGCGACAGCACGCATATCGGTGTCAATTTTTGCTAAATAGTTAACCGTCATCCCTTTTGGTATCCAGCGATGCGTTTTTGCAGGCACGGTTGCATCAACCATCAAGCCAGCGCATAGCTCTGCCACATTACACTGTGCGATTGCATGGATAGTTCCTATGTGATTATGGATTGCTCGGCGATTTTTGACGGTTGCGCCGCAATACCCTGCTGTTAAATCTGTAATTAATGGCTTTATTGAGCCAAAATAAGGAGCTTTAAAACACACAGCCTTACTAAACAGCCAGTTACCTTTTGGCAATGACTGACATCTAGACCAAATTTTTAATAATGATGATTGTGAACTCAAGACGTTTATCCATTATTTTTATGATGTAAGTGAAAAAATTAACACATCAGACCAGATAGCGAAATGGAAATTTTATGTTAGCAAATCTCCTTTTCCTTAATGACTACGTATGTACCTCAGATAAATAGATATCAACGCTTTTCTTTTCTTTAACGGGCACATAAAATATTGCTTTAAAGGAGAGCTAATGCAGTCACAGCACAGAAATCTGAGTTTATTATTCATCCTTGGCCTATTGGTCGTTTTTTGCCCTCTAGGTATTGATATTTATCTTCCAGCATTCCCTACCATTGCTGAACAACTCAATGCATCAGAAAAGCAGCTTCAGCAAACAGTGGCTATTTTTATGCTAACTGTGGGTCTTGGTCAGCTAATTGCGGGGCCACTTGCCGATAAGTTTGGCCGTAAACCTGTGGCCATTACCGGTGTTATGATTTATGGTCTAGCTGCATTCGGGGCCTATTTGGCTCCAGACTTTACCACATTAATGATCGCAAGAGCATTACAAGGCTTAGGAGCATGCGCAACTTTTGTCGTCGCTTTTGCAATAGTCAGAGATAAATTTGGTAGCGAACGTAGCGGTCAGATCATTACTTACTTAAATGGTATAGTGTGCTTTATTCCTGCCCTCGCCCCTATTCTAGGCGCATGGTTAACCGTGCAATTTGGTTGGCGAATGAACTTTTTATTTATGGCTGGATTTGCGCTTGTCAGCTTGTGTATCGTTTTATTACTCTTCAAAGAAACACGCCCATCAGATAGTGTTTACAGTGGCCATATTCTCGACCTAAGACGCTTTGTACCAATTATTTCTACACCGCTATTTTTATTTCATAGCTTAATTTGTTTAGTCACTATGTCGGCTATTTTAGTTTTTGTGACCCTCGCACCAGGTTGGCTAATCACTGAACTTGATGGCAGTGTAGCTGACTTCACATTTTGGTTTACCTGTAATGCCGCTCTGAGCATTCTTGCCAGCTTTATTATGCCCATCTATATAAAAAGACAGCCCAAACGTGCTTTAAAAGCTGGACTTATTTTATTAGTGTTATCTGGGTGTATTATGCTTGCTCTTAGCCAACAACGCTCAGCCTTAGCTTTAATGTTTCCTATGTTCATTGCCGCCTTTGGCTATGCGCTAACACTCGGCTCATCTGCTGGGCGAGCGCTAAGTTTATTCCCAAAACAAGCTGGAACAGCGTCGGCATTAGTGGGACTTATGCAAATGAGTGGCGCAAGCTTTTTGGTATTTTTAACCCAATTACTGGATCTAGCAACGCCAGTATTGATTGGCGTGCACTTTTTAATGCTCATCCCATTTGCCTACTTACTATTTAAATATAAGCGCTTATCATGACAAGCGGGCCATGATGCCCGCTTTTTCTTTTTCTGTAAGCTTGTTAGAATCAGCTATCCATCTTTTTTATCTTATGCCAATGATTAATCCCGAATTTTTGCTCTCGTTTCTCGGCGCCAGTTTTTTGATTGCCGTAGCTCCTGGGCCTTCTAACGCATTTTTAATGGCACAAACCTTTGCCAATGGCAGAGCTGCGGGCCTGCAAAGCGCATTCGGATTTGCACTCGGCGGCGTTGTGCACACCTTTTTTGCCGTCATTGGGTTAACAGCCATATTAAAGGCATCTGCAGTCGCTTATACCACGGTACAATACTTAGGTGCTGCATACCTTTGCTATTTAGGGTTAATGACCTTAAAAAGTACTTTTAACCAGCCAGAACCACATTGCGACGAAAAACCTCATGTCAGCACCAGTAAAAAGCAAAATGTGATGTTTCAAGCCATGATGACCGAAGTACTCAACCCTAAAGTGGCTTTGTTTTTCATTGCCTTTATTCCACAGTTCGTCGATCCGAGCTTATCATCAACGACATTTCAACTCGCATTTTTTGGCCTACTCTACCCACTTTTTGCTTTTCCAATCGACTGCACGTATATTTATTTCGGCGATAAAATTGCCAGTCACTTTCGTGAGCACCCACAAACCCAAATTTGGATTGATAGAATCACGGGGCTGGTCTTTATAGCCTTAGCAATTAACCTACTAATTTAAGAGCACTTATGGAACAAAAACAACAAGCCTTACCTGCCAAGAAAAATATCGCCCTTGTTGCTCACGATGGCAAAAAAGCGGCACTGCAAGCGTGGTGTGAAAAGCATCAAGGTATTTTAAGCAAGCACACACTTTATGGTACAGGTACAACAGGCCATTTAATCGAGCGCACAACAGGGCTTGAAGTCATTAAATTATTAAGTGGTCCAATGGGTGGCGATCAGCAGTTAGGTGCTAAAATTGCTGAACATGAAGTACATATGTTGGTCTTTTTCTGGGATCCACTCGCATCCCAGCCGCATGATCCAGATGTAAAAGCACTCCTACGTTTAGCCGCCGTGTGGAATATTCCTGTAGCCTGTAATGAGGTCAGTGCCGATATGCTTTTAAGCTCACCCATGATGGAGAGCGAGCTTAATCGGACGCTACCTGATTACGAGAAATACTTAGCAACACGTCAAGTTACGTTGTAGTCTTTATAAATGAGCACATTTAGCGATAAAGCTTATGTGCCCATTTAGTTAAGCCAGCAGTTACACTGCCAAAGTGATCCCCATTGAGCATCTCAATTCCACCTAAATGAGCTTTTAACGCCGCTTTAATTAATGGCGACTGAGCACTGCCTCCTGTTAAATAAATAACGTCAGGTGTTGTACCGGCATCCGCTATAGCTTGTTTAGCTAACCTTACTATCTGGCTTATAGAGTCATCTACCGCTAAAGATAGATCATTTAACGTCAAGCACTGACTTAACTCTGGGTCTAAAAACCCTAAATCAGCGGTAAATTCGTTACTTGACGATAGTGCAATTTTTGCCGCTTCCCCCTGCTGTACTAATTGGTGACCTTGCTTATTTTGTTGTAAATGAATTAAGCGCTTAAATAACTCAGGCTGTTGCACTTCACGTAGTTGTGTAACAAGCTCTCGATGGTGTGCATCACTGTAAAACAAGCTCTGTAGATTAACGTCATTGATTTTACAGGCTTGCCAAAACGGTTGATTAGGCAACACAAGACCCGATTTAAACTCAGTGCCTAAACCAAGCAACGGCATTAAACCATGAAAGCTCAGCGCGATATCTAAGTCATTACCGCCAACACGCTTTCCGCTGTGAGCTAAAAAATCGTTATCACGACACTCACTTTGTCGAAAGCTCGGCCCCATTTGTACAAATGAACAATCGCTAGTGCCTCCGCCAATATCTACAACCAATACTTTTTGGTCTTCCTGCAATGAAGTTTCATAATCAATCCCTGCCGCTAGCGGCTCATATAAAAACGACACCTCTTTGAATCCAGCACGCTTTGCTGCTCCCTCCAAAATGCCTAGTGCTTGTTGATTAGATTCTTCACCACCGACTGATTGAAAGTTTACTGGTCGTCCAATAACCGTTTCTGTTAATGACTCTTGCAGTGATTGCTCGGCGCGCTGTTTAATTTTTAAAATCATCGCCGTTGCAATGTCTTCAAAAAAGTTAATTTGTCCTTGTTTCAAGCCAACCGCGCCAAAAAATGACTTAGGTGACTTTACAAAGTAACCTTCTTCAGGAAATTGCACATATTCACTAATGGCTTCACGACCTATAAATAAGGTCTCATCGCCTGCTTGAATATCTAAGTCGGATTTAACGCGAGCTAAAGTATTAAGGAGCGCTTGACGCTGAGTTTTAAAGTCGTGCTCAAATTGGCTACCAGCTAAATGCTTTGCTACAAAATCAACAACCAACGCGCTGTGATGAGTATAAAGTGTTGAAGGTAAATAGTGTTTGCCTTGCTCAAGTGGCACTAAAGAGACTTGTTGCTCATTATTCATTACACCGATTGCGCAATTAGAGCTACCATAATCAAAGCCTGCAAACATCGTCTTACCTATACATCAATAAAAAGGCCGCGAAATTTACCATAATTACAGCTGTTTTTGAATGTCTAAAGTTTATAAGGCATTTCGCTCACGTAAAAAGCTGGCGAAACGTGGTAGCCCATGTTTGGTAAAACCATGGTATTTGTAGGTAACGGTACTGCCTATTGCCGGAGGAAATTGCCGCTGATGGTCTGAAAACCCCGAGCCGATTTTAAACTCTACGCCTTCAGCGCTGCGCACCTTAAGTGCACCTAACATATTCTTATACTTACCTTTTCCCGGCAAATGCGCAATAACAATCGCCTCGGCATCAAGATAGGGTTTAAGCTTTAATAAAGCGTCACTGCGCCCAGAGCGATGCACCGCAGACGCTAAATGTAGCATCACTCCTTCAGCACCATTTGCTATTAAATCATCCATGTACAAGCTAAGTTGATGATTACTTTCGAAGCGTTTTTGTTCTACTGCTACTATGTGTTTAGCGTTTAACTGCGCTACCAATCCTAGATAATTTTTATAACGCTCGCTAAAAGGGATGCTAGAGTCTGGCATATCAAAGACCATATAACTTACATTCTGCCAGTCGTTATCAACGGGAAGCTGTGTTCGAATAATGCCACTCAGGTTAGCGAAGTCTTGGCGTTTGCTCCAAAGTTCGCCGTCTAGCCAAGCCTTAGGTAAAGGAGCAGTAAACCAAGCAGGCGCATTAATCGTATTTCCTGCTCGGGTTAGAAACTGAGTGCCAGTCCAGATTGCACGTACGCCATCGTACTTTTCACTCACGAGGTAATCACTGACAACAACACTATCAGCGTCATATACTTTAGCGAGTTGAACTTTTGGTGTTGCCACAGCGATTGCTGTAAACAGGCTAAAGCACAATAAAGTAACGAGTCTGCGAAATAGAAAGGTCATAAATGCATCCCTGCGATGAATCATTTTCTAAACTATAGCTTACTTTGTACCCATTTTAGAAGTTCTTTTAGATTCTCGAACTTTCCTGCCGCTTTACTAAAGTCATGCTCTAATGTGAAGTGATTTGGTACAGCAAACACAGGCACGTTTGCGCTACTTGCAGCGCTTACACCAGTGAATGTATCTTCAACTGCAATTGCTTCATCTGCCTTAATCTGTAAGGTATCAAGAGCGAGTTGATATGGATCGCCTGCAGGCTTGGGGTTTATCACATCATCTTTCGTGACCACACAATCAAACCAATCAAAAATGCCATAGCCTTTTAAAATAGGATACGCTTCATCTTTAGCACTGCCCGTTACTAACGCCATTTTTAAACCGCTCGCTTTAATTTCTTCTAAGACTTCTTTTGCGTAAGGCATAAACGCTGGCAAATTCGAGCTCACGAAGCGACCAAATGCAGCATACTTATCATTTGTTAATTGTTCAGGGCTAATCGTAAGCTGATATTTTTCAACCACTTCTTTTGCGGCTTCAAGAGTCGGTCTGCCTGAAAAGCGTTGGCAAAATGTAGCCTCATCATATTGCACGCCAAAAGGCGCGAGTAAATCATTCCAAATATTAAAATGCACACTTTCAGAATCAACCAGCGTGCCATCCATATCAAATAATACTGCTTTTAAAGTCATCCTCATTCCTTCAAAGTTAAAGTAAAAAGGTGCCATTGGCACCTTTAATTAATTCAGCGTGATTATTCAGTTAAGCCCGCAGGTGGCTCAGCAAAGGCGTCTTCGCCTGTTTCTACGTCGACTAACTCGTAGCCACGTTGCTTTCTAACCACTTTTAAAACTGGCTTAGAAAACGCCGTTTTTAAACGATCAGCGTCAGCTTCTAGCTCTTCAACTGTATTACCAAAAGGCGCAGCTCCAGTTTCTGACCAGTTAGTCACTTTACCATTTAAGTTATATTCAACTTCATGAATTTGATATTGTGCCGCTTCATCTTTTGTTGCTTCACAAAAAATCACACGGTAGTTCCAAAATCCAGCCATAGGTATTCTCTTTCTCTTAAATTAATCCTGCCACTTTAGCAGTTACCAACGCGATTATAAACGAAAAAACCCGCTATACAGCGGGTTTTAATAGGACTTATTATTTCAGCTTAGAAGAAGCTTACTTTGAACTCAGCACCGATGTAACGCTCTTCGTTCACCATTGCTGTGTTGTTATTGAAGTCGATAGCACCGATTGATTGTTGTTCGTCAAACATGTTACGAACGAATGCTGATACTTCATATTCGTTGTCGCCTTCAGCCCAAGCATAACCTGCACGTAAACCAACTTCTGTTAATGGCTTGCCTTCAAACTCAACTGACTCGTATAAGAAGTAGTTGATTTCGCTACGGTAAGACACGTCAGCGTAAGTGAAGAATTCACCGTCAGCAACTTCACGGCTATAACGTAATGTGACGTTAGAGATCCACTCAGGTGCGTGTGGTAGGCTGTTACCATCTAAGATAGCACGGTCTTCAGGACCAAATGCACCAGGTACTTGGAATGTTGGATCTGTGACAGTACATTGTGCACAAACAGCAACGGCTAAATCTTTATCTTTAAGCTCAGTGTTGTTGTAGCTTAAGTTAAACGTCGCATTTAGGTTATCAGTTAATACCCACTCAGTGTCTAACTCAAAACCATAACCAGTTGTCTTATCAGCATTAACTAGACGGTTGAAGTTTGCACCACCACCCACTGCTGTTAATTGTTGGTCATCCATTGTGTAGTAGAACACAGTCGCATTTACACGACCACGGCCGTCAAGTACGTCTGATTTAATACCTGTTTCGAAAGATGTTACAGTTTCAGACTCAGCAACAGTTACTTCATCACCGAATAAGATACGACCTTGAATACTTGGGGCACGGAAGCTATTAGCGACACGCGCGTACCAGTTTACGTTGTCGTTGATCTTGTAGTTAGCAGATAAATCCCAGCTAATGTGATCGTCACTTGGGTTTTCTGTTAAGAATAACGCACCACCACCAACAGGGCTTAAAGTACGGTTCGCTGAGAATTCTTTTTCGTCATCAGAGTAACGAAGACCCGCTGTTACTTTTAAGTCATCAGTGATTGTGTAATCTAATGAACCGAATACCGCCCATGCTTTGGTATCTTGCTGCTGGATAACATAACCGTTTAACTCACCCGGTGTTGCACCATATGTGTCGTAGCTGAAGTTTTCGATTGTTAGCGCTTCGTCAAAGTAGAACACACCTACTTGGAAGTTTACGTCGCCAGCATAGTTGCTTGATAAACGAAGTTCTTGCGTGTATTGGTCTTGATCTGGAATACCGTCAGCACTTTCAGAAGTGAACGGAATAAAACCTGGGCCCATAGGTGCTGTTGGGTCGTCTGCATTAAAGAAACCGTAACCACCGTCGATGTCAGCGCGTGAATAGATTTCAGCACTTTCCCATGCAGAGATTGACGTAAGTGTTAAATCGTTGATGTCCCACTCAAGCTTTAAGCTTGCGCCTTGTGATTCAACTTGCTGTGTAGCACGTGAAGCAGCATCGTGGTAAACCACATCGTGTTCAAAGCCATCTACTAAATCGTTTGTACCTGCTTTGATTGCGTTACCACGGAATGCAATTGGCTTACCGTCCATATCACGCGTGTGGTAGTTGAATAAACCTGTGAAATCATCACCTTCATATAAGAATTGAACACGAGCCGCTTTCTCAGTGTAACCACCTAATACGTCGTCTTGCTCAAACCCTGGTGCGCGATTATCAATATAATCGTCTTTTTCTTGCCAAAGTACAGAAACACGTGTTGATAAACGGTCTGTTAGGCCACCGCCAACAGCACCTTCGAAATCAACTGCGCCACGGCTACCGTAAGATACTGAACCATAGCCTTCAAATTCTTGTGATGGTTTAACTGTATCAAATTTAACAAGGCCAGCCGGCGTGTTACGACCGAATAATGTACCTTGTGGGCCACGTAGAACTTCTACACGTGCTACGTCAAATACAGGGAAACCTTTTAAGATTGCGTTTTCTTGAACGACTTCATCAACCACTAAAGAAACAGGTTGAGAAGCATTCAAATCAAAGTCTGTGTTACCTAGACCACGAACATAAAAGCGTGGGAATGAACGACCAAACGAAGATTCGATTGATAAACTTGGGATTTTCGCATTCATAAAGCGAATATCCATACCAGCTGAGCTGTAAGCATCTAAGTTATCACCTTGCAGCGCAGATACTGCAACAGGTACTTCCTGAGCATTTTCTACACGCTTACGAGCAGTGATTTGGATAACTTCTAGTTGGTTGTTTTTTGCTGCTGGAGCTTCGTCTGCAGCAAGAGTTGAAAATGAAGTACCTGCTACGGCAGAGAACAACGTTGCATTGATTAGGGTTGCTAACGTAGATCTTTTCATTGCTTTCATGTCGGGTTTTAACCTTTTTTATGCACTCTTATTCAACGGTGATGATGTTGCGTCAAATCATTTGACGGGCTCGGCCAATTTTTCGCGCCTTATAATAAGCTGCGCGGACCTCTAAATCGAGAGTGCAAAACGAGGTAAAGAGGCTGAACGAACGCTGACGATTATAACACTTTATGACACTTTTACTGCATTAAAAATTATAAATATACAATTTTTTTACAACAATTAGCGGCAACATCAAAGCATTTAGAAGAAATTATGCAACTATTTTACACTTTAGCGGACATATGTCCTGTCCAATATGCAACAACAATGTGTAGAGAATATGTACAACTGAGAACTACTTTCATTTGCGACAGTTTTCATTACGACCCCACTACACGAGCAAATTCTGGCTTGGCTAATTCACAATTATGTTCGTTCAGCAAGCCTAAAATCGCCATATTTAACTCTTCAATTATTTCCATATAAAACGCAAAATCGACTGTCTCTACATAGCTTAGTACATCGATTTGTAAAGCCCAAGGCGTAAAACCTTTAAATCGCACTCGACAAGGCTCATCGGCAATATGTTCATGCTCTTTCAGTAGTACACGAACAGACGCCATAAAAGCATGTAAGTTTTGCTGCTCTGTTTTCGCGCTGAGCATTAACTTAGGTCGATATGAAATGCGTTCTCGCTCAGAAATATTTTCAAGCTGCATATCCACAAACTTAGCATTCGCTACATAAATTACCGAGCGGTCAAGTGTGCGTATACGTGTTGCCCTTAAACCTATCTCTTCAATTGTTCCTAGGTGATTGTCAAACTTACACAAATTACCAATTCGTACAGGTGCTGATGTATAAAGCGTGATTGCTGCAATGATATTTTCAACCGTTTTTTGTGCAGCAAGTGCGATTGCAAGCCCACCGATACCCAGACCAGCAAGTAAAGTCGTCGCGTTAAAGCCCAAATTCTCAAACCAGACAAATAACATAATAATCACGATACTGGTTTTTATGACGTTACTCACAGGTCTTAGCAAGAAAACAGCATGAGGTTTATCTTGGCGGATAAAGCGCTGGCTCAAGCGATGTTTCGCAATATCAACAATACGTATAAACACCCAAGTCCATGCTAAAAGCAACACCGTGGCGCCATGAATTACGGCCAAAAAAGCAATGGTTACATTAGACTCATCACTTAAAGAACGCGACATTATTACTGCTATTAATAAACAGATTGGTCCATTGATAAAACCAACAATGTCTTGCTGTATGGGAAACTTTAAATGTACTAAAACAAAAGAAAGAAGCCGTGTTAACACAATTGCGACAAGTACAAAGAAAACAAAAGAACATGCAAAGTAGACCCATTGCCACAGCATTACACCTAAAAACTCAAAACTTGGTAAAGACTGATATAGCCACTCTCCTATGCGGTTATACCCATACTCTTCAATTAATAAGGGTATTTTGCTCACTGTCGCATTGGAAATTTTCCAAATCGTTTGCGTTCCTTCTTTATTAGGAACACGCTGTAATAAGATTTGCACTTTTCCTTGAGAAGTGGAAATTTCACCGACAAGATCGCGATAACTTGGTACCGCCTCATTTTTTTTGCCGTCAGGATTATTACTCAGGTTATCAATATCAACCCATAAAGTTCTATCTAAAATTAAAGATAGATTTTCAGCCAGTTTCATCTGACCAATGGCAGCAACATCTTGCGGTAAGTTACGATAATCGAGGTAGTGACTAGCTAATTCAAAGTCGCGTGCCCGTGCAGCTGTTAAAAAGCCATACATTGTATTTCGCGGAGTAATTCGATTAAATTCATCGAAAAATGAAGTCTCATCAATTTGCAGACTAGTAAGTGAGCTCCCTACCTCTGCACTGGCCACTTCTTTTTTTTCATCAGCCTTTTCTTTATCATCTTTATCAATAAGTGACTTTACAGTGACCTCTGGCGAACTCATAGCGTATGCCTTACCCCCTACTCCAGCCAAACAGATAACCAATAGGTAACACGTGACGCACAAAAAAGTAGTGGCTAAATTTTTCACTCTCTCATCCTTGTAGCAAGATAATAAATGGACTCAAATTCATAATATTAGATTAGAGCATGCTTTTTTAACTGTACAAATATTAATTAAATTCCTTTGCTTTAAGTAGCTTAAATGTTAGATCTATTAAAACGTGTTAGCCCCTCTAACCTAGGCAAAGGAACTTTTTATGCATATTTCAAATTCGTTGATTCCACATTGGTCATCACTATTTATTCATGGCGTGATTGCGATAATCTTCGGGCTTTGTGGCTGGCTTGCACCCGAGGCATCACTTGCTGTGTTGATGTTTATTTTTGCTGCTTATTTCTTTGTAGATGGCGCAATTCGCGCATGGCTAGCTTTTGCTTCTAAAAAAGACAATCCATTATGGTGGATGCTACTTATTGGCGGCCTTATCTCGATTGCTGCGGCATTAGTCACTTTGTTTGCGCCCAATGTCACCGCTATTTTAATGTTATATTTTATTGCTGCATGGGCTATCGCAATGGGGGTAATTGAAATCATTATCGCCAGTAAGCTTCGCAAAGAAATCAGTAATGAGTGGATTTTAATTGCCAGTGGTGTCATATCCATCATTTTTGGTGCTTACTTAATGTTTAACCCTGGAGCAGGTATCCTAACCTTACTTTGGTTAGTAGCAACTTACGCCATTGTGTTTGGCACTATGATGGTACTGCTCGCATTTAAGCTTAAAAAACTAAATGAACAAGCGTAAAAAAAGCGGCTTAGCCGCTTTTTTCATTTTTGTTTACTTCGACGTTTTAAGGCAATTTCGCCATCGATATGAATATCGCGCTGCGGGAATGCGATGGTAACATCGTGCTCAGCAAACACTTTATATATACTGAAACGTAACTCACTTCGTACCTGTCGAAGAGGTGCTTCTGACTCCGCACATACCCAAAAGATAGCACTAAACGTTAATGAGCTATCTGCAAAGTCATCAAATAAGACTGATGAGGCGGGTGTTTTTAAAATAGCCGGATGCTCATCTAAAATTTGCTTAATCAATTTTTCAACCAACACTACATCTGAACCATAAGCAACACCGACATTTACGGATGAGCGCGCATTACGATCAATCAGAGTCCAGTTAGTTACGGTATTTTCAAGCAGTTGGCTATTAGGCACTAACATATGCACACCATCGTTACGACGAATGCGTGTAGAGCGTGTGTTAATTGTTTCAACAACCCCTTTCGCAGTCCCTACTTCTAGAAAGTCACCAATACGTATTGGTCGCTCCCACATGAGTATCCAACCACTAATAAAGTTATTAATAATGTTTTGTGCACCAAAACCGACGCCGATAGCAATTGCACCAGAGACAAAAGCAAACGCTGTTAATGGAATATTGAGTACCTCAAGTGAGGTAAACACAAGCACCGCTATCGTAACGACAAGATATATACGGGTGAATAAATGAACAGCATCAGGACCTAGATTTTTTGCAAGTAATGCTTTTTTAATTAATCGACCAATCCACGTGACCACAAACCACATTAAAAAAAGCACCAAAGGCACTTGAATAATTTTTAGCACAGTAATTTGCACATCGTTATACGTAAACAATACAAACGATAATACAGATTGCAGATCAGCAAGGGTCATAAATTAACATTCCTAGTAAAAAAATGAATTTGGTTCAGTTGTGACTAAGTTTAACACGGCATAATAAGTGAAAACTTGGTAAATACTAAGTTCTTTATGCACGAAAAGCGCTAATTATTAACTATTATTGAACATAGATGCTATATAAATAGTGAGAACTATGAATAGCATGAGGAGAGCACAATGTCACAAATGACACTTACACAGAAGCTAGCAACACTTCAGCCAATGGTTGATTTAAACTTATTTGAGTCGAGCCTAGATTACAGAAATCGTATTTTAAACTTACTTGCAGAACAAGAAAACACGTTAGCACTGATCAACAAAGAATTCGGAAATACGATGCCTGGAAATTTTGGCTCTGAGAAAAAGTTTGTACTGGGTTATAATTGATTCATGCATAACCATCGATGTATAAATCACACCAATTTATCTCATTATTACTTTACTAAATATTAAAGCCGTCTCATTTATAGTAAGACGGCTTTTTTGTGCAATTTTACCGCGTTTACTTCCTTTTTTGCGCTCAACCATCCTAATAAACCGATAGATTTAATTGTTTCTGGTCTAAAATTTGGTAACTTAAAAAAGCTCTCATCATTGGTGTAATCCCTCATATTTGGAAAATACCAAGCACATTTTTATATTGGAGTTCTCATGCATAAGACCCTAATAGCAACAACGATTGCTAGTGCACTTTTACTTTCAGCTTGTAGTTCACAGCAAGCTGACACACAAACTCAAGTTGACACTGCTGCTGAAACACAAACAGCTAATGTTACCAACGTTCTTTTCAAGCCAAGCCCTTTACAATACATGGCTCCTGAGTTTGATAAAATTTCAACCAAAGACTACGAGCCAGCATTTGAAGCGGGTATTGCACAGCAAAAAGCTGAAATTGCAAAGATCGCAAACAACCCTGAGCCTGCAACATTTGAAAATACCCTTGTTGCAATGGAACTATCTGGTGAGCTACTAGGCCGCACTTCTGCGGCATTTTTTAATTTATCAGGTTTGATCTCTGACAGTGAGTATCAACGAATCGCCGCTAAAATGGCGCCTATTATGTCTGCTCATACTGATGATATTTACCTAAACAAAGCCTTATTCGCTCGTGTGCAAAGTATCTACGACGACAAATCATCTTTAAATGCTGAAGATCAACGCCTTGTCGATTTTTACTATAAAAAGTTTGTTAACGCGGGTGCAAAGCTTAACGAAACTGAAAAAGCAAAAATGCGTGAAATCAACGCAGAACTTGCCAAACTTTCAACAGAGTTTTCACAAAATATCTTAAAATCATTCAAAGAAGATGTGATTTTAGTAAAAGATAAAAGCGAGCTGGCTGGTTTGTCTGAAGGTGAAATAGCAAGCCTTGCAGCTGCGGCACAAAAAGCTGGTAAAGAAGGTTACATGATCACGCTTGTCAACACGACTCGCCAGCCTATCTTACAAAGCCTTGAAAACCGCAAGCTACGTGAAAAAGTATGGACCACTTCTGCAACTCGCGCACAAGCAACTAATAGCCCAATCATCATTAAAGAGACTAAACTACGCGCAGAAAAAGCAGCATTACTGGGTTACAAAGACTGGGCTTCGTATGTGATGACAACACGTATGGCGCAAACAACAGAAAACGTTTACGGCATTCTTGATGACTTAGCACCAAAAGCGGTTGCCAAAGCAGAAGCTGAAGCAGAACAAATCCAGCAAGTAATTAAAAAGTCTGGCAAAAACTTTGCTCTGCAACCGTGGGATTGGGCATTCTATGCTGAAAAAGTACGTCAGGAAAAATACGACTTAGACCCTGCATTAGTTAAGCCTTACTTTGAAATGCAATCAGTGATCCACGACGGCCTATTTTTTGCGATGAATAAACTGTACGGCATTACCTTTAAAGAGCGTACAGACTTACCTGTTTATCATGAAGACGTAATGGTATTTGAAGTATTTAACGAAGATGGCAGCGCTATCGGCCTATTCTACATGGACCCTTACGCACGTGAAGGCAAACGCGGCGGTGCATGGATGAGCTCTTATGTCAGCCAAAGCGGTCTAAAAGACACCATGCCGGTAATCTACAATGCACAAAACATTCCTAAACCAGCTGACGGCCAACCTACACTCATGACCTTCTCTGAAGTAACAACGATGTTCCATGAATTTGGTCATGCTGCGCACGGTTTATTCTCTGATGTTAAATACCCAAGCTTAGCAGGTACAGCAACTGCTCGTGACTTTGTTGAATTCCCTTCACAAGCAAATGAGGACTGGAACATCGAACCGACTGTACTGGCAAACTATGCCAAGCATTACAAAACAGGTGAGCCAATTCCAAAAGCATTACTTGCAAAAGTACTTGAATCACAAAAGTTCAACCAAGGTTTTGATACAACAGAGTATTTAGCCGCGGCACTGCTTGACATGGAATGGCATTCATTTGGTGTTGATGCTGATATTACAGATGTGCAAAAGTTTGAACATGATGCGTTAGACAAGCACGGTATTGCCTACTACCCGGTACCACCTCGTTATAAGTCTTGCTACTTCAGCCACACATTCGCCGGTGGTTACTCAGCAGGTTATTATGCGTACCTTTGGACTGAAGTATTCGCAGCAGATGCGTTTGCACACATGACAGAAGAAGGTGGCTTAACCCGTGAAAACGGTGATAATTTCCGTAAAGAGGTTTTATCTAAAGGTAATAGCCGCGATTTAATGCAAAGCTACATTGAATTCCGTGGTCAAAAACCAACAACAGACGCACTATTAAAGCGCCGTGGTTTAGTTGAGTAATCTAAAATTATTCGCAAAATGATGAAAGCCCGCAATTATTGCGGGCTTTTTGTTATAGTGCAATTTTAGAATCAATGACTATAAAACATGACCTACTTATTTGCTGTTACCCTGCTTTGGGCCTTTTCGTTTAGTCTTATTGGTGTTTATTTAGCAGGACAAGTCGATGCATGGTTTAGTGTGTTAATGCGCATTGGCTTGGCAACTTGCGTATTTTTACCTTTTCTGCACTGGCGTAAAACCCCTAAAGCTTTAGCACTTAAACTGATGGCAATAGGTGCGGTGCAGCTGGGTGTAATGTACAGCTTTTATTACCATTCGTTTTTGTACCTCAGTGTGCCTGAAGTGCTGTTATTCACGGTTATGACACCGCTTTACATCACCTTATTAAACGATATTCTTGAAAAACGCTTCAATGCTAAATTCTTGCTTGCCGCCATGCTGGCCATCGTGGGAGCAGTCGCTATTCGTTACGAAGGCATTGATGAAAACTACCTGTTTGGAATGCTACTTGTGCAGGCTGCCAATATTTGCTTTGCAACAGGACAAGTGACCTATAAACGATTAATGCAACACGAACACATTGCGCATTCTCGTGTCTTCGCATGGTTTTTCATTGGTGCACTCATCGTCGCATTAGTTTGCTATGGTTTATTTGGTGATACCAGTAAGCTCCCTACCACAACCACACAATGGGGTGTCCTGATTTACCTTGGAACAATTGCCTCTGGACTTGGTTATTTTGCATGGAATAAAGGCGCGACTATTGTCAACGTGGGTGCGCTGGCAGTCATGAATAACTTACTAATCCCTGCGGGGATTATCGTCAATATTATTATTTGGAACCGTGATGCCGACATTCTCAGATTAAGTATTGGCGCAGCCGTTATACTGTTAGCTTTGATAGTGAACCAAGCTATTGTGAAAAAATAAATTAAGCTTACTGTCGTTTTATTGTCATTAATGATGATTAAGGTGATGCACTCATTTATTTTAAAAGGATACGAAAATAGTGAAATACATACCCTTACTGACTAGTTGCTTATTCATAAGCGTTCTTGCTGGTTGTGATGATGATGTAGAAGTTGTCGAAAAAGAAGTTGTTGTCACAAATACTGATGTTCAAGTTGTTGAAGTTCCAACCCCCATTGTCGTAGAAGTGGCGCAAGGCACCAATATTCAGCTTGGCACTCGCCCAGACTACCTCATTGATGACATGGCAGACAGTACACTAAAAACAAAACTAGAATCGTGTAAAGAAGGCCCCTTTTACCGTACTGATTTTTCAATCGGTCATCGAGGAGCGCCTATGCAATACCCTGAGCACACTAAAGAGTCTTATATCGCTGCGGCTCGCATGGGGGCTGGCATTGTCGAGTGTGATGTCACGTTTACAAACGATAAAGAATTAGTATGTCGCCATTCTCAGTGTGACTTACATACCACCACAAATATTTTAGCTATTCCAGAATTAGCTGCAAAATGCAGTGAACCTTTTACTCCAGCAGATCCTAACAGTGGTACGCCTGCTTCCGCTAAATGTTGTACTAGCGATCTTAGCCTCGCAGAGTTTTTAACCCTTGAAGGCAAAATGGATGGTGCAAACCCCAACGCAACTAATGTGGCTGAGTATATGAAAGGAACGCCTAGTTGGCGAACTGATTTATATGCAAATACAGGCACCCTAATGACACATAAACAAAGTATCGCCTTGTTTAAAGAGTTAGGCGTAAAAATGACTCCTGAACTTAAGTCGCCAGCTGTTAGCATGCCTTTTGATGGTATGAGCCAAGAGCAGTACGCACAAAAAATGCTCGATGAGTACATACAAATGGATGTGCCCGCGAATCATGTTTTTCCACAGTCATTTAACTTAGATGATGTAAAATATTGGATTAATAACAATCCTGACTTTGCAGCTCAAAGTGTTTACTTGGATGGCCGTGATAGTGATGCAGGCTTTGACCCTAATAATTCTGACACTTGGCAACCCAGTATGGCTGCACTTTACAGTGACGGTGTTAAGATTATTGCACCACCAATCTGGATGCTATTAACCATCGATAACGACAGTAACATAGTGCCTTCACAATACGCAGTCGATGCCAAAGCTGCGGGCCTTAAAATCATAGCGTGGAGCTTTGAACGCTCAGGCCCGTTAAATAATGGTGGCGGCTATTATTATCAATCGGTTGCCGATGTTATTGATAATGATGGCGATATGATGACCGTGCTTGATGTATTAGCCAAAGATGTTGGTGTTATAGGTATCTTCTCTGATTGGCCTGCAACGGTTAGTTATTACGCAAGTTGTAATAACATGCCTGCCAGTATTTAAAAGTTTTACGGCTACAGTCGTTTATTTAATCGTGCTCGGTTAACATAGGGTTTTATTTAGCCGAGCATTTTATGATCATTCAACACCATAGCCACGATATAGCCACCCCAACAGGGCCAATGCGCACCAGTGTTTATCGCCCAGTAGATGAAGGGAAGTTCCCTTGCATTGTTTTCTATTCAGAGATTTTTCAAGAAACTGCGCCAATCGCACGCTCTGCTGCAATACTGGCAGGTCATGGTTTTGTGGTATTAGTGCCTGAAGTGTTTCATGAGTTAAACCCTATCGGTACTGTACTTGCCTACAATGATGCGGGTAAGGATAAAGGCAATGCCGACAAGTGGGCAAAACCACTTGAGAGCCACGATACCGATACTGAAGCCTTAATTGCATTTTCACGCACTCAAGATTACTGCACAGGCCACATCGGTGCGATGGGTGTCTGTATTGGTGGTCACCTTGCATATCGCGCAGCGTTAAACTCTAATATTAAAGCTGCATTTTGTTTATATGCAACAGATATACACAGCGATACCTTAGTGGCGCAAGCAGGTAATAACTCATTTGAGCGCATGGCTGATATCAAAGGTGAGATTCACTTTGTCTGGGGTAAGCAAGACCCACATGTACCAAAAGAAGGCCGCCTTAAAATTTACCAACAAGCGGTGGCAACAGGAATTAATTACCAGTGGCAAGAAGTTAATGCCCAACACGCCTTTATGCGCGATGAAGGCGACCGTTACGACCCTGCCCTTGCAATCACCATGTATCAACAAGCCGTTGCTTTATTTAATCGAACGCTTGTTTAAATCGCCAGCGTTGCCACTTGATTAGCGAAATAGTCCTTTAGGTAATCAAGTAAAACACGCAATTTTTTGCTTCCCGCCGCCCCTGGCGGGAACACACCATAAAGCTCAATATCCGCGGTTTTGTAATCTTCTAATACTGTTCGCAAGAAACCGGCCTTAATCTTAGGAAGCGCATCATAAGCCGGGATTTTAGCTAAACCATGTCCCGCTTCAACAAAAGCTGTACGTGCTGCGGCATTGTTAGTACTAATGCCACCACTAACAGCTATATCAAAGCGGCGTTTGTCTTTTTCAAGTGTTACAGTCGCACTGCTTGGTTGGTACACGACCCAAGTATGCACTGCTAAATCAGCAATGCTCTTTGGTATGGGATGTTTTGTAAAGTAATCAACTGAACCACATAAACATGTAGCCATACTTGCCAGCTTAGTCGCTTGCAAGTTTGAACTCTCAAGCGCAACCCCTCGAATAGCCAAATCATAGCCTTCTTTGATAATATCAACCACATCATCACTCAGTTGTAAGTCTATATCGATTTTAGGATACAAACGTTTAAACTGAGCCAACGCAGGCACCACAAGTTGCAAGCCTACATTCACCGGACAACTCAGTTTAATTACCCCTACGGGTTCACTTTTTAAGCTTTCAAGATGCAGGTTAGCTGCCTCAGCCTGCTCTGTAATGGCCTGACAGCGTTCGTAATAAGCCATACCCGCTTCTGTTAGCGTCATAGTGCGAGTCGAACGGTTTAATAAAGTGAGCTGCAATTGTTGCTCTAGCTTTTTTAAGTGATAACTCACCACAGCTCGCGACAAGCCTAGTTGCTGAGCCGCTTTGGTTAAACTACCTTGCTGCACAATATGGGCAAACACCACCATGCTTTTTAATTGCTCGAACGATACTTTCATATGGATTCCTAATATGACCTGAATAATTGTATCAATTATTAAACCAATGAAGTCAAGTTTATCTGCGTTGTTTAACTAAGTTTTCATCCCTATAGTGTTATCAACGATGTTTAATACACAAAAAAGGTTTCACTATGTCAGCTAAGAAAATTTTAATGGTACTTACTTCACACGATGAATTAGGTGATACCGGTCATAAAACAGGTTTTTGGGTAGAAGAGTTTGCAGCCCCCTACTACGCCTTTGTTGATGCTGGTGCAGATGTAACCCTTGCATCAGTAAAAGGCGGCCAACCTCCAGTCGATCCAAATAGCGCGGCACCTGACGCTGCCACAGATGCAACCAAACGCTTTGAAGAAGACAGCGCAGCAAAAACCTTAATGGCAAACACTAAACCATTGAGCGAGATTAATGCAGAGGAATATGACGCAGTATTTTACCCAGGCGGCCATGGTCCATTATGGGACTTAGTTGATAACCAGGATTCTATTAGTTTGATTGAACAATTTTTAAATTCAAACAAGCCTGTTGGCGCGGTATGTCATGCAAGTGCTGTCTTACTCAATGCGAAAAATGCAGCAGGTAAATCAGTCGTATTTGATAAAAAAGTTACTGGCTTTAGTAACTCTGAAGAAGATGCCGTACAGCTTACCAATGTGGTACCGCTGCTCGTAGAAGATGAGCTAATCAAACAAGGCGGTCACTATCAAAAAACCGATGACTGGGGCGTACTTGCCATTGAAGACGGTTTATTAATCACAGGGCAAAACCCTGCAAGTTCAGAACTTGCAGCGAAAAAACTACTGACCAAATTAGGTTAAAAATCACAATTCATTACTCAGTAAACACCTTGTGCATCAAGGTGTTTACCTTCACTATTAATAAGTTATACTGATTCGGTCGAATTGATTTAAGAGCCTTCAACCATGACTGAAAAATCAGCTGCTAAACTTCCCCCTATCAGTAGCAAACGGTTTGCTATTTTGGGCATCATGTTACTTTGTGTGGTGCTGCAAATTGCCAACTCACTCCCCGGTGTAAACCTTAACGGTTTTGGCATATTACCTCGTCAAATATCTGGTGTGTCAGGCGTGTTCTTTGCCCCATTTTTACATGGCGGCTGGGCGCATTTGGTCAGTAATTTAGTGCCTTTTGCTATTCTTGCGTGGCTGGTATGCCAATACAGCGTAAAACGTTTTTGGCTAGTGTTTACTGGCACTGCACTGCTTGGTGGACTACTCGTTTGGTTATTCGGCCGCAGTAATATTCATGTAGGTTTGAGTGGCGTAATTTATGGTTTATGGGGTTATCTAATCTGCTATGGCATCATGCACCGCTCATTCAAAGCAATTTTAATCAGCATTGCCGTTGTTGTACTTTACAGCGGCTTAATTTGGGGTGTATTTCCGCAGCGTATTCATATCTCTTTCGAGAGCCATTTATTTGGTGCCATAAGTGGTGCTTTTATGGGTTACCTGATGGCAAAGCGTGATAAAAAGCTGATTTAAAAAAGTTGTAGCAAATAGCTTTAGATTTGTTACAACTTATCACTCAATCTAAAAATTTCTGAATTAAAAGCAAAATAAACCTTACTGGATATTGTATCAATATCCACGCTTTTTATAAATTTTTGTAAAACTTCTCTTTCTCTTCTATTAAAAAGATGAGATCTTCTTGAGCTAATATCGAAAACTCGGTCAAAAATAATAAGTCTACAATCTCTTTTTATTAACTGAGTCTCTATCAAGTCCCACCAAATTTGATCAGTTTGACCAATTGAAGAGCCGAAAATGCAAATTAAATCTGCATGAGTAAGCCTATGGGTACAATCAATTTCAACCCCGTGCTTCATAACTAAATTACAATCCCTCTTAACTAGCTGATTTTTAGCATCAGTATCATCTTTGAGGCTTGAATTTGCGATTTGTGTAGAATCATTCACCCCCAAAACCATATTTGAGGTTAAAGAACCATGTACATGGTGGATGAAAAATAATTTATTTAAAGTTCGTTCATATTTTTCTTGAATATCAAGCCCTTTATAATTGTTAGCAAGTTCCTTGATCCCTAAAATATGTTCGATTGTATGTGTATAATTAAAACTTATGATAGAGAAAATGTTACTATCTGTACTTTTACTAGTAAAAAAATTATTTAATGATATTTGATCTCTATTCCTAAGAAATTTCTCTGGATGAAAGAAGTCTTGAAGAAAATTTGATTTACTAACTTCAGATACTTCATTAAGAGAAAAATTTCTTTGAATTTCGTCCAAGTAATCAGCTAATTCATCAACAATATCTGCATGAATTTCATCTAATGCATCAAGGCTTTCAATTGATTTAGTGTAATTTCCCAATTCTAACTCTAGATCTGCCCACTTGCTTAAATCACTCGATATACTATTTTTAAATTTCTGAACAATTGAAGATGTACTTTTCTTATTTATATAAAAATTATAGAAATCATTATAACTAGTTTTAAGCCCCAGGTTTAAATCAAAACCATTTCCGATAAGGTAAACTACATTCACACAAAATACTCCCTGTTAAGTTAATAGTTACCTTATCAGTTTTATGTCTATTATCAATTTTCAACTCCTAAGTGCCATGGTGATCATCACAACACCATGGTCGGTACTTTGATCATCATAAGCAAACTGTGGGTTGATCAAGTGCTGATCATAGGTATGGTAATCAACAACTTCAAAAAAACTGCTTTGAAACCCTGCATCAAATTCCCTTGAAAGCAAAATATAATCAAACACTGAACTACTACTGCCAAAGTAATGGGTTGCTTCTCTGTCGCTTTCGGTCACTACATGACGCTGATAAAGCTGCCAACTATCCTGTAAGGTAAAATGTGAGCGATACACACTGTTTTGTCGATTTCCAGTGAGGCGTAAATGCTCGGCAATTAAATGATTGAGTACACCGTCATGCAACTCATTATTAAAATCCCCCATTACAATAACAGGGTTATTAGTTTGCGCTCTGCGATTGATGACTTCTATCAATAATAGTGCAGCTTCACTGCCACGCTGTATGCTTGATGCCCAGCGCCCTGCTATCTGCTCTTTTAACTGCTTAAGTAAGTTTTGTTGCTCAGTGCTGGTGTCATCGTATTCGTTATCAATCATGCTACGCTTTGATTTAAAGTGCAGTACATAGCAATCAACAACGCCAATATGTGGCACATCTATCGTAGCGCGAATAATATCGCGACTAAAACGAAACCCTTTAAGCCCCATTTGCGCTGCGTAATCTGTATCATACTCTACCTTGGCAACAGCCACTATTTTAAAGCGTGAAGCAATCGCAACAACAGGATCACGATAAATAAACTCATCAATAACAGTGGGTTCATCAACGACAGCAAAGTAAGGATAACCTTGTTCGCTTACTTGCTGTTTTAGAGCATCAATACTAAACACTTCTTGGAAACCAATGATATCAGGCTGTTGGTTTTCAAGATAATCAGCTAACCAGCGCTGTTTTTTTGCCCATTGCTGTGCACTATAAATACGCTGAAAATCATAAAATGCATTCGGTGGCGCTAAATAATTATAAAGGTTAAATGTCGCCACCTTTATTTGGTTATGCTTTATCACAGGCCACCTTATTCATGTAACCATTCACGTGCAATGTTCGCATCCTCAAAATACTTCACTTCACCACTGGTAAACCAATTACCCACCTTGCTAGCCACTTGTTGCCATTTCGCATTTCCTAATAAAGCAATGCGGCAAAACTCCTTGTTATGCTTAAGCCCCAACTTTAAGTCATCCCAAGCTGCTTGAAGCTCCCATCCCTCTAACTCTGTAATATCAACATAGGCTCTGATTTTTGCGTGAGGGACTGACGCTAGCGCATTTTCAATTAAAGGAGTGAGTTTTGTATAGTCATCATGAGTGAGTTTTCCAACGACTTTAAAAGTTAAATAAAATGTACTGCCAACGCGCTCTAAGCCAATCGTTAAACCGTGTTTTTTCATACCATCCTCCTTAATATTTATAATTTGATTACTCTACTTCCCTTGCTCACGTTGATCAACTAGGATGGTAGTCTCGTAGTGACATTCACAAAAGCACAAATAAAGGAGTTTCAATGAGTAATAACGACAGTTATACGCCGCCTAAAGTGTGGCAGTGGGATGCCGAAAATGGTGGCGAATGGGCTAAGACAAATCGCCCAATTTCAGGTGCTACCCACCAGCAAGATCTACCTGTGGGTGAGCATGCATTACAACTCTATTCACTTGCTACACCAAACGGTCAAAAAGTCACTATTATGCTTGAAGAGCTACTTGAGCTTGGCATTGATGACGCTGACTATGATGCGTTTTTGATCAAAATTGCTGATGGTGACCAATTCTCGTCGGGTTTTGTTAGCGTAAACCCTAACTCAAAGATCCCCGCATTGATGGATCACAGCACCAAGCCTGTTACCCGTGTTTTTGAATCGGGTGCGATTTTACAGTACTTGGCCGAAAAATTTGATGCACTTATTCCAAGCGACCACACAAGTAAAACCGAGTGTCGCAACTGGCTATTTTGGCAAATGGGTTCTGCGCCCTATTTAGGTGGTGGTTTTGGCCACTTTTATAGTTATGCACCGTTTAAAATGCAGTATCCAATAGACCGCTTTACTATGGAAGTTAAACGCCAACTCGACGTACTCAATCGCCATTTAAGCGATCATGACTACATGGCAGGCAGTGAGTATTCAATTGCTGACATTGCGATTTGGCCTTGGTACGGAAGCCTTGTACTTGGCTATTTATATGACGCAGCAGAGTTTTTAGATGTTGAGTCTTATACCCATGTTGTGCGCTGGGCAAAACAAGTTGAACGCCGCCCTGCAGTGCAACGTGGTCGCCGTGTTAACCGTACATGGGGTGATGAAGCAGAGCAACTTGCCGAGCGACACAGCAAAAATGACTTTTAACTATCGGGCTGCCATGCAGCCCATTGCGACAACCAACCCCCTCATTAACTTTGAAACATGAAAAAGCTCAGTAAAGAAGAGATCTACCAACGCCTTAGTAACACCGAAGATGCGCGCGCATGTAAAGCCATAGATGAAGCGGCCTGCAAGGTCGTGCCAGGTAACTTTATCACCCTTTTAGTGAGTCAGTTATTTAGCAAGTTTGCCGATGCCCTTTTAAATCCTAAAGTTACGCTTCCTTGGTTATTACAAAGTATTAATGTGCCTAGTAGCTTTATAGCGTGGCTTGTGCCAATACGTGAGTCGGGTTCTATGCTACCGCAGCTTGCTATTGCTCACTTAATTCGCCAGCTGGCGGTTAGAAAATGGGTGTGGGTGGTTGGGGCTATCATTCAGGCAGTGTGTATTATCGCTATGCTTATTTGCGCCCTCACTCTACAAGGCACGAGTGCAGGCTTTGCGATTATAGGTATTTTGATTATCTTTAGCCTTGCCCGCGGTTTTAATTCAATTGCAGCAAAAGATGTGTTGGGTAAGGTTATTCCAAAACAGCAACGAGGGAGCATTAGTGGTCTTGCAGCCAGTTTTGCAGGCTTTGCGACTCTTACCTTTGGCCTTGGGTTATGGTATTTACAACATTTAGGTTATGACAATGGGGTTTATGTTGCTCTCATATTAGCTGCGCTCATGTGGCTTTTTGCAGCACTGAGTTACAGCCAAATAAAGGAATATAAAGGTGCAACCGAAGGCGCTGAAAACGGCTTGTTGCATGCTCTAAAAAAGTTAAAACTTCTCTATCAAGATAAACAATTTGCCCACTTTATTATTACCCGTGCATTGTTACTTTGCTCAGCTTTAAGCGCTCCCTTTTATATTGTACTTGCCAGTGAACAAGCCTTTGATTTTTCACTACTAGCCACGTTTATGGCTCTTTCTGGCCTTGCCAGTCTGGTTTCAGCACCAATTTGGGGTAGATTAAGCGACTTATCGAGTCGCCGAGTGCTAGTTTTCGCAGCCGTACTTGTCACACTTAATGGCTTAGCCGTGTATTTAGTTGCGTATTTTAGCCCCACAACACTCAATGAATTTTGGTTACTACCACTGTGTTATTTTTTACTCACAGTTGCTCATCAAGGCGTTCGCCTCGGCCGAAAAACCTACTTAGTTGATATGGCTGAAGGGAATAAACGTACTGATTATGTGTCAGTTAGTAATACTGTGATAGGGCTAATACTGCTGCTATTGGGTAGCGTAGGCTTGCTAAATAGCTATTTAAGCACCGCTGAGCTGATCTTATTTTATAGTGTGCTTGGATTTGCTGGTGCAGTAAGTGCTTGGTTTTTAAAAGATACCTAGACCAAATTATTAAAAAAGCGCATAATCACGCTGATTTAATTCCAAAAAGGACTTACCATGAAAAAGATAGTATTTGCACTTTTTACACTGCTGACTTTGTCCGCATGTAGCACGAGTGTACCTATTCGTAACTTTGACTCTAACCCTATACCTACAGTAGCCAATAAGAGCCATGACCTTAAAAGTATCGAGAACGATATACTCAAGGCATGTATGAAGCTTGGATGGACATGTCGTGCAAATCAAGAAGGTAAGGTTTTAGGCACGTTAGATATTCGTAAACATCAATTACGAGTTGAAATTAGCTTTAATGAAAAAGAATATTCTATTGATTACAAAGACTCTATCAACCTAGATTACGATGGTAAGAAGATTCACCGTCAATACATCAACTGGGTAACAAACTTGATGCGTAATATTGATGCTGAATTAGCATATCAATAAAAAGGCGGCTTAGGTCGCCCTTTCTTTATCGTATGTACCGTCCTAAATAACAATGATGCTTCCCTTCCCCCACAGACAAACATTCGCTTAAAACGAACAAATTGCTCGATTAATAGCATTATTATTTTGTTTTGTACTTTTTTATACTTAGAACAACTTCCTAATTCGCAGGTGTCACAATGAAAAAAGTACTTGTTTTAAATTCTTCACTCAATGGTGAAAACGGTAACTCAACTAAATTAACAAACACATTTGTAAGTCAACTGACTGAAAAAGACCAAGTAACGATCACCCAGCGCGACTTAAGCAGCAACGCAATTGATCACCTAACGCAAACAGAAATGGCTGCGTGGATGACTGATGCAAACGAGCGTAGCGATGAGCAAAAAGCACTTGCAGCCATCTCTGACGAGTTAATTGGCGAACTTAACGACAACGATCTGATCGTTATCGGTATGCCAATGTATAACTTTGGTATTCCATCAACGTTTAAAGCATGGATTGACCGTATAGCACGTGCTGGTATTACGTTTAAATACACAGAACAAGGCGCAGTTGGTTTAGTTGAAAACAAAAAAGTCGTGGTACTGGCTGCCCGTGGTGGTGTGTACCAAGGTAGTGATATCGACACTCAAACTAAATACTTAAAAGATGTGCTTGGTTTTGTTGGTATGACTGATGTTGATTTTATCTACGCGGAAGGGTTAGCAATGCCTGGGGCTGAACAAAGCTTAGAAACAGCTCAAAATGAAATAAAGGCTTTGGCCGCTTCACTTTAATAAGTGACAAATAAAACTAGATATAAAAAGCGGTCATCATGACCGCTTTGTAATTTACGCTGTGACCGATAACAGCGAGTCACCTTCAGATAAACCAAACTTTTCTTGCACAGAGGCGAGTATCGCTTCTTTATCTTCTTCTCCAAGTTGATCAGAATATTCCGCTAACAATTCATCTAAATAACTGACAACTTCTTCGCTATTAACCTGCTCAAGTGAGTTACCACTTGGCGGCGGTGGTGGCGGACCAGGAGGACGTTCACCTTCAGGACGACCTAATTCACCAACTTCAGCGGCATCAAAGCCAGCTTCAGCCATAATTGCTTCCATTTCCTGACCCGGTTGAATACCCGCGTCCATAAATGTTTGCATAATTGATTGCGCGTCTTCTGTAGTTAAGTTTTCAGGGTCAAACTGGGCTAAGGTTTCATTCATTAGCTCTGTTTGTTCACTGGTTAACGGCTCTGCTTGAGGTCGTTGCATGGGCTGAAAATTCGCACCCGATGAAACACTGTTGATCATCGTTGATTTTCCTTACGTTTTGGTGGTTTGTGGTTATTAAACTCGTCTTCAGTTACTTCACCATTTTGATCAGCATCCATGTCATTAAAAATGGTTTGCAGCATATCTTCTGGCATAGACTGTTCACTAAACTCAGTAAAATCAATTACTCCATTACCATCAGTATCAATAGTCGTAAAGTCAGGTCGCTGGGGAGGACCGCCTTGATGATCGCGAGCAAAGCAAGCGGGCGCTGTGGCTAACAACGAAATAGCTAAAACAGAAAGTACAGATAATTGCTTCATAGCGAACCTTTTATGTCATTCAATTAACCGTAAGCATAATCTGAATACCATTCAAAAGTGTGTGGGCAATATGCTACAAATATGGAAACTTTGTGGATCACATAAGTAATTAATCGAAGTTGTGGCTTTTTACGTACAAAGGGCAAGGCAATTTTCCAACCTAACTATTATGGCAAGCTCAGAAAAACAAAAAGTGAATCTTGTTTGGTTCAAACGTGACCTAAGACTGTCTGATCATCAACCACTTGCCACCGCGATTGCATCAGACCTGCCTTGCTTACTTATTTATAATTTTGAGCCGCTGTTACTCGAAGACCCCCATTACAGCTTAAGGCACTGGCGTTTTGTCGCTCAGTCTCTCAAAGACATCAACCAGCAACTCGAAAAATACAAGGCTGAAATCGCAATTTATAACCAAGAAATGGTTACATTACTGGAAATGCTAAGTGATGAGTTTGATATTGCAGGGGTTTATAGTCATCAAGAAATAGGTCTTTACAACACTTTTGAGCGAGATAGACAGGTAAAACTCTGGTTAAATAACAAAGCAATCCCATGGCATGAAACCCCGCTTGGTGCTGTTATAAGAGCGCGACCAAAACAATTTGATTGGCAAGCTCATTGGCACAGCGTGATGAACCAACCGCTTGTGACGCCAGATTGGCACAACTTTAAAACCGTTTTACCTAAAAATTATCAAGTTGCTAAATACACTGAGCGCTTTTCAGAACAAGATGAAAAGTTTCAATATGGCGGCCCTCATGCTGCCAGAGCCTGTTTACAAAGCTTTATTGAACAACGTGCTAAGGGCTATCAAAGCGGTATCTCAAGCCCATCAAAAAGTAGAGAATCTTGCTCTCGCCTTTCACCCTATTTAGCTTGGGGGAACCTAAGCCTTCGGCAAGTTTATCAGACCCTAAAGTACTATTTAGCAAAGCAGCCTCTAAGCTGGCGTCGCTCATTACATGCATTTGAATCAAGGCTGCATTGGCATTGCCACTTTATGCAAAAGTTTGAAAGCCAGTGCGGTATGGAGTTTTCACCTCAAAACCCTGCTTACCTGCATTATCCTTACCGAGATGATGAACTTGTTACAGAGCACTTAAAACGCTTTGAACAAGGTCAAACTGGTATCCCTATTATCGATGCATGTATGCGTTGCTTGGCAGCAACAGGCTATATAAACTTTCGAATGCGTGCCATGTTAGTGAGTTTTATGACCCATCATATGAACATTCATTGGCACCCTGTCAGTTTAATTCTATCGCGTTATTTTTTAGATTTTGAACCTGGAATTCATTACCCACAAATCCAAATGCAAGCGTCAGTTACAGGGACCAACACCATTCGCTTGTATAACCCAATAAAACAATCTGAGGACAAAGATGTAGAGGGTATGTTTATTAAAACCTGGTGTCCTGAACTTAAAAGTTTACCCATAGAAGATCTTCATCAGCCATGGCTACAGCCACCGATGGAAGCCCTCTTTAATGACTTTAAACTCGGCGAAGACTACCCAGAGCCCATGGTCGATTTAGAGCAAGCAGCAAAACAAGCTCGGGACCGATTATGGTCTTTTAGAGAACGCGATGATGTGAAACAGGGTGCAAAAGTTGTGCTTCAAAAACACGTTAAAAGCCTTAAAAGGCAACGCCATGGCTCATAAAAAGCTTAACTTACCGAGCAAAACTTGCCCTGTCTGCAAGCGGCCTTTTATGTGGCGTAAAAAATGGCAGCGAGATTGGGAAAATGTAAAATATTGTTCAGAGCGCTGCAAGCGTGAAGCCAAGCGAAAAATTGGCGTTTAAGTTGCAACTTCTTTACTGAATCATACTTTTCGGCCTACTACTCTGAAATCATTTCACACTAGCCGAAATTATTTACAAAGGAGATGACGATGACGATTAAAAAAACGGCTCATACAAACTGGTCTGGCGATATCAAATCAGGCAAGGGTAAAATCAGTACACAAAGTGGCGCGTTAGATAACCAACCTTTTGGTTTCAACACCCGCTTTGAAGACAAGCCAGGCACCAATCCAGAAGAACTCATTGCTGCGGCACATAGCAGCTGCTTTAGCATGGCATTATCACTGGCGTTAACCGACGCTGATTTTGTAGCTGATGATATTACAACCAAGGCAACTGTTAGCCTTGACGAAGTAGATGATGGCTTTGAAGTAAGCCACATTGCACTTGATGTTAGTGCCAAAATTGAAGGCATCTCAGAGGAAAAATTTAACCAGTTGTGCCAACAAACCAAGCAAGGCTGCCCTATTTCTAAATTAATGAATGCAGAAATATCGCTAACAGCTCAGCTCAATTAAAATAAAATAGCCACCTTCTAACCAAGGTGGCTTTTGTTAATAAATCACGCGACATAAAGTCGCGACTACGATTTGTTTTGAGCCTTTTTATATCTACTTCGAAATTAACTCTACTCGTGTACTTCTAACACTTTATTACAATACATTAACCAACTTGTTGTACTATGTACCTGAAAGTCAAAGTACTTGAAAATCAAAATACAACAAGGATATGTATGTTTAAACAACTAGCCCCCATTGCACTTGCAACACTCGCCTATTCAAGCTGCTCATTAGCAACAGAGCAACAAGTGAGTAAGCAGTGGTTCAACAGTATTGATTACACTTACCTCGAGCATGACGATTATAACTCTGATGGCTACCAATTAGTAAGCCATTACTACTTTGAAGAGCAGCAAAGCTCTGGAGTACTCGATGATTATGGCTACCTCGATACAGACTCAAACATACGAGTAAATTACTTTAATGCTGATAACAATGATTACCTGGGTATGTTTGGTGAAGGGTTTTACAAAAACTGGTTTGTTACAGGTGAAATTTACGATGTTGATGATGCAGATAACTATACAGTCGGTGTAGGCTACTTATTTGCAGATGCATTAAAAGTTTCTGTAAATAAAAATGAGCGTGAGTATGGTGATGATTATTGGCGTCTAAAAGCCCAGTATAACCACCAAATCAATGAGAAAGATTATCTAGGCTTTACAGCTGAAACAGATGATGAACTCGACTATTGGAACATCTCTGCCAGATACTTTAATCATTTAAGCGGTAGTCAATATATTACTGTTGATGTCGGTCACCAAGACAGTGTTTATGACTCTGCAAGCAATGCCATGTTAAGCTACTATTTTGGTAATCACTATGCCATAGGTGCAGGTATTGATGATTCTGAGTTAGTTTTACAAGGTAAGTACTTTTTTAACGACCAATACTATGTAACTGCTAATTACACTGAAAGAGGCTCTGGAGAGCTCTATAATATTAGGTTTGTTGCTCAGTTCTAGTCAAAAACTCTAAATGAAAACGCCACTTTTAAAGTGGCGTTTTACATTTTAAACATTGCTATTACATGTTACCAAGCTGCATCATCATCGCTGTATACATTTTTAAGTTAAGCGCAAGCTGCTCTTCGGTAATAAACTCATGCTCTGAATGGCCAGTGTATTTTTTACCAGGCATTGATGGACCAAACGAAACCGCATTATCAAATAGCTTTGCATTTGTGCCGCCACCGATTGACACAAACCCTGCGTCTTGGTCACCGCTAAAGTGCTTGAAGATATCAAGTAGTGCTTGTGCATGCGGAGCGCCATCTAACAACATTGGTGTGCCAATCACGATATCCGTGTCTTTTAAAGTCACATTATTACGTGACTGCCATTTACTCAATGCTTCATTAATTTGCTGCTTGAGCACAGCTTCTTCTTTACCTACAGGGCGGCGCATATTAACAGACAATTTAATATCATTACCTTGGCGAGTAAGCACTGTTGGCGACACTGTCATCGGGCCCATAAAATCATGCTCGTAACCAATATCACCAAATTGTGCACCATATAAATCAAGGCCAATTAACTGGTTAATAAACTCAATTGCTTGACCATCACTGTTGTTCTCAAGATCAACCCCTTTAAACACCTCAGCTAAGTGGGCAATGGCATTTTCACCTGACTCAGGCTCAGAGGAATGTGCTGAAGTACCCTTCACTTGCACTAATAAACCGCTTGCTTGCTCTTTAATCGCTACTTTTACGTTTTTAAGTTTCGCTACATTGTCGTGTAATTTAGCCACTGTTGCCGCGTCTGCATTATGTACGAGTACACTCGCATCTTCAGGGATTTGACTAACAAAAGCTCCCCCTTTTAAATCACTCACATATAAACTTGTTTGCGCTGACGTTGCAGAAAAAGTCGGCGCAATTAAGCTCCAGCCTTTTTCAGCTACAACCACTGGGTATGACGCATCAATGGTTACAGCATATTTTGGTTGCTGGTAAGTTTTCATAAACTCTTGTAATGGTGCCCAATCAGACTCTTCTGCAAGGTAAACCATAAGCTCAATACGGTTATTTAAAGTAATACCGTTATCTTTAATCGCCTTCATCGCATGAAGCGCAGTCGCAATCGCTCCTTTGTCGTCTTCAGTACCGCGAGCGATAAGCTTGCCAGGCTCTGAGGTTTTATCCATTTTAAATGGGCTTTGTTGCCATTTACTGGCATCAGCAGGTTGTACATCTCCATGAGTGACAATCGTTACTTTGTCTTTTTGATCACCCATACCTATCAGAACGGTGTAACCTAAATCTTGATAATCAAAGCCAAACTGCGCCGCTTTCATTTTTAAAAACGACTTAAAACCAATAAAGTCTGGGTTATCTGGTGTTGCAAGGCCTTCTTTGTTTACCGTAGGATAAGAGACCAAATTTCCAAGGGTATGTATTTGCGCTTGTTGATACTGTTTTACCGCATAATTAGCCAGTTTTTCACTTTGCTCAGACACGGCTGCCTGACTAGAAAATGCACTTAATAAAAGTGCTGCAAGTAATGAATGTTTCAAGATAAGCTCCAGAGTTTTAAAGGTTTTTAGAGAGTACGTTTTAATTGTAACGGTTATAGCCCTGACATGAAATCTCTTATTTAAGCAAAATATGTCGGCTTAAAATTAATTACAAGGTACAATGTCGGCTCACCCCATTTTATTGTTTGTTGACCCCATGAATCGTAGAAAAAAGATCTTCACTAAACTTAAACAAAAAGATAAACGCGCCAATGAGAAACTGCATAAAAGCAATAAACCTGCTTATATCTCAAAAGCAGAACGCGAAAAGCGAGCACAGCAAGAAGCTGAACAAGAAAGTTAAAAAGTTATCGTAGGCGCGATTTTACATCGCGCAATATACGAAATAAATTCCCCCATATCATACGTAGGCGTCACGCTTGCTTGGCGCGTTTTAAAGACCACGCAAAACATAAACTTTCCTTCGCGCGAAATAAATTTCACGCCTACAATTGGTGAATGTTAAACAAAATGCGCAATTTCAATCAGGTAGGTACTTTTAGGTGATGGCACACTGGCCTCACTTCTGAAAAGCATTAAAGAATAACCATGAAAACGAAGCAACAACAACGTATTGAGCTGGCCTGTGATTATATAAGCCAACATCTCGATGAGCCCCTATCACTGGAAAAGTTAAGTGAGGTGGCGTGTTGCTCAAAATACCATTTTCATCGTTTATTTGTTGCTGGTGTAGGCATAAGCATCACAAAGTACACGCAACTTGCTCGCTTAAAACGCGCCTCATTTCGGCTCGCGTTTGAGCAGCAAATAAAAATTATCGACATCGCTCTAGAGGCACAATTCGATAGCCCTGAAGCATTTAGCCGTGCTTTTAAGCGCACTTTTACGCAGTCGCCCAGCGAGTTCAGAAGCAAACCAAACTGGCCTAATTGGCACACACAGTTTGAATTTTCATTACCTGACAAAAAGGTTTGCCCTATGAATGTAAACATTGTTGATTTTAAAGCACAACCGGTGGCGTTACTTACGCACCAAGGTTCTGCGAATACACTTATGAATACCGCCGCAAAATTTATTGAGTGGCGTAAAGAATCTGGTTTTTCACCCGTTAAAACCAGTCGCACTTACGGGATCCCGTATAGCGACCCTGCCACAACTGAAGATCATGCATTTCGTTTTGACTTTGCCGGCAGTATCACACACCCTATAACAGAAAACCCGCAAGGTGTGCGAAGTGGTGAAATTCCAGCAGGTCGCTGCGCAGTTGTGCGCCACAAGGGTTCTCACGATACTATTAGCGATACGGTTTACTACTTGTATCGTGAGTGGCTAGTGCAAAGTGGTGAAGAAGTCCGTGATTTCCCGTGTTTCTTTCATTACCTCAACCTCATCCATGAAGTTGATGAATGCGACTTGCAAACAGATATTTATTTGCCGATTAAGTAACACGAGGCGTGTAAGCAGATTGTAGGCGCGATTTTACATCGCGCAACACGCGAATAAATTTCATGCCTACAAATACAAAGCCTCTTCCCTAAAACCGATAACTAATGCTGGCATTATACGAACGGCCTTGCCCTGCAACCTGCTCAAAACCCGCGCTCATATCTTGCTTGTAATTAGCAATACTCACCCCACCGAGTGGCTGTTGGTAGTATTCATTAAGTAAGTTAGTAATTGCCAACTTAAAGGTTAAATTTTGCCAGGTTTTCTGACTTGAGATAGCCAATAATTGATAGCTGTCGGTTTTATTTTCTAAACGACGCTCATCAACATTGGTTTTACTATCAACCCACTGCCAGCTCAATGCGTTTTGCCAACCTTTGTATTCGTGCTCCAAACTCAGCTTAGTGTTTAGTGGCATGATTTGGTATAAGTCTTCATTACTATCATCACGTTCGCCATGACTACTGGTTAATGAGCCTTTTAATTGCCACTTTCCTGCTTGCTTTGAATTATGAAGCTCAACTAATCCAGCAAGTTTAGCACCATAAAGTGTGGCATCTAGATTCGTAAACGTCAGAATATTGCGTTTTGTATGCACCATGTCAGTGCGGTTAAAGCTTTTAGTCACCTCAGCATCAATGTAATCACTTACTTGTGTGTACCAGATGTTTGCTGTTATTTGCCAGCTATCGTCTTTAGCGAGCTTAGTGTAGCTAGCGCTCAAAGTATGAGCCGTTTCGGCTTCTAAATCTGGGTTACCAATATAGCCGTTACCATCACCAAACCAACCGATCATCGTGGTTGCCATCGTACCAACACCCCAGCTATAACGCTCATATAAATTGGGCGCACGGTTTTTGCGTGCAAGGCCAAATTGCAGCTCATCGTTGTTAGTTAATTGGTAGCGCGCAAGTAGGCTCATATCAACTAAAGTGTCGTCACGTTTACGGTCTAATTGGTTAAATTCCATCGCCGCTTGCGCATCGGTTTTCGACATATCCATCATCGAGCCCATATGACCCATGCCGCCTTCATTATAAGCTTGTACTTCGCCAGTATCTGTAGTTACTTGCTCAACACGCACACCTGCCGATAACCACCAAGCTTGGTTTACTTGATTTTGATACTCAGCAAATGCCCCTAGGCGATCGCGTTTTCCTTCATTGATATTAATGTATTCGTTCGGACCCATCATCATTGACCCTGCAACCGCAGGCCACCAATCATCAATACGGTAATTATAATATTCGTGCCCTAGCATTAATGATGATTGCTTTGATAAGTCAGTGCGCCAATGTACTTGATAACTGTAGTCTTTAGCATCTGTATTCATTGGCATCATGCCTGTTTTTTCTGCACTAAAAAAACCCATTTCGTGCTTCACATCATGATAGTTCACTTGCACATGTAAATGACTGTCTGCAAGTTCGCGCTGATACTGAGCAACTAATCCGTAACTGGTGTTATCGGTCATATCCATGTATTGATTGGGAAAGCCTTGGTAGGGAATTTTTTGATGGCTTAATTTAACTACAAGCTGCTGCTTGTCATCACGGATAGCACCCGTTAAGGCATGATTTTGCACACGGTATAAAGTATCGAGTACGCGATCACCATGACCATCATCATAGCTATTGGCATCTTCAAAGCTGCCTTGATAAGACAAGCTAAACTGTTTACTTGCAAGGCTTGCACCTAGGCCATACGCTTGGCTGTCGTTAACACTTTTGTACTGAGCGGTAACATAACCTGTACGCCAATTGAGTGAATCTGTATCACTAAACTCGGGGGCAATCGTATTTACCCTAATAACACCAGCAATATTATCGCCACCACTGCTCACCGGCGACACACCAGCAACCACGCTGTAAGACGAAATTTGATTCGCCGACACATAAGATAATGGCGGGTTCATTTGATTAGCACACGCCGCAGTGACATCAGCACCATCAACGAGTACTTTAACTCTATCGCCCATCATGCCATTCATAACAGGTAAGTTAGACACCCCACCTGCCGCTGAAAAATCAACGCCTAAATCAGATAACAATGAATCGGCAGAGCCAACGAGTTGATGATTATTTTGGGCACGACCTTGTACTTCGATTACTTCAATCGAATCATCAGCAAAAACAGAAATACTTAAAACACAGCTAAGTGCTGCTGCAATTTTAGAAAATGAAAAACCTAGACGAGAGAATTGCGTGTTCATAACTCTTTAAAAATAAGATAGTTAATTAATGAGTAGATTATAAAACTCATTAATTAGTCTGAACACGCGACATATTGTCGCACCCAGTGCGCAGGGGTCAGAATATTAGCGCAGCACCACCAAAGGGATCCGGCTATCTTCGAGCATTTTTAGTGTCGTGCTGCCTAAAAAGAATTGTCGCCATTTAGAGTGTCCAAATGCGCCCATCACCATTAAGTCAACGGCGTGATCACTTTTATAACGCCATAACGCCTCGTATACATCACCATCAAGCATACGGGTTCTAACATTAAAACCATGCTCAACCAGCCTTGCCGAGGCTGTATCTAGCTTGTCTTGGCATTGACCGTCTTGTTTATCAACCATCACTAAATGGCAATCTAACCCTGTTAAAATCCCCCCGTTAATAATCTGTGTTATTGCTTTGTCTGTATGTTCGCTACCATCATAGGCAAGCATAAAATTAGTTGGCTCATGAAAGTGTGGCGGCACAATCGCAACGGGTGTATGCACTTGGCGAATTAAAGTTTCGATATGTGAGCCTAATACTTTAAAGTCATCATAGTGGCCCTTGCCAGAACGGCCAATAATCATCACCCTTGCATCGTCTTCATTATCAAGTAAAGCGTCCACTAAACTCATAGAAAACTGCTGATGCTCAACCGCAGTCATTCCTGCATGTTGTGCTTTTTTTACCGCCTCTTCAAGTAGCAGCTTGCCATGCTCAGAGGCCATTTTGTTGCGTTCAACTTCCAGTTTTGTCAATTGCTCAAGTAAGGACGTTTGCGACCCTAAACCAATAATCGCGGTTAGGTCATCGCGGCCTTGTGGCAAGGGAGGCTCTAACGCATGTAAAAAGTTAATTGGGTAATCAGTACGCTTGGCTATCCAAATAGCAGCTTCTGTCACTGCACTGGTCATACATGAACCATCGATACAGGCGAATATCTTTTTCATTATGCTCTCCTTCAAACCAAGCCAGTAAAACCAAGTATAGTCGGCTTTTTATATGTATTTATTTTGAACAGCAAAGACTTAAGAAGTTCAGCTTAATTTCTTATAACAAACAAATGTAGAACGTTCCAAAAAGTACTATATCAGTGTGGTTAATTTGTATTACAATAGCAATGGGCACACATCTCATACCAGAACAGCCTGCCTGTTGCTGGCATTTTCAAAATCAATTTTTAAAGGATCTCCATGACTACCGTAGCCAATAATCAAGGCAACGTAAGCACGTTTACCATTCTGATAGTACTGGCTTTGGGCACGTTTATTTTAGGCTTGTCTGAATTTTCTATGATGCCAATGCTGCCCCTTATCAGCGAAACATTTTCATCAACCCCAGCACAAAGCGGGTATGCCATTAGTGCCTATGCAATTGGTGTCGTTGTGGGTGCACCGCTTTTTATGATCACCACAGCAAATATGCGTAAACGTAATGCGCTCTTAATGTTTGTCAGTATGATGTTTTTATTTAATGGCTTAAGCGCTTTTGCAAACTCACTCGAACAACTGATTTTATTTCGTTTTTTGAGTGGCTTACCACATGGTGCATACTTTGCCGCGGCTATTTTACTCGCCGCCGACATTGCCCCTGCCGACAAACGCGCAAGCTTTATGTCAAAAGTATTTATGGGCTTAACCATTGCAACAATTGTCGGTGTGCCTATGGTTACCCTGGTTGGGCAAAACTTTAGTTGGCGTTATTGCCTAGCAGGTACTGCGTTACTCGCTTTAGTGGCTTTGGTACTCATTGTTAAGTACGTACCTAACGTAAAAAATACGACACCCACGTCGATTTTAGATGAACTCAGTGTGCTTAAAAACAAGCTGGTGTGGACGATTCTAGGTATCATTATTATTGGTTTTGGTGGCGTATTTTGTGTTTACACCTACATAGCCGACACTATTTTAGTGGTGACTCACACACCAGCTTACACGATTTCTATTGCCATGATTATGTTTGGAATTGGCTGTACTTTAGGGAACTATATACTGGGTAAAGCCGCCGACCGCTCGCCATTAAAAACCACTGGGGCAGCGCTAATTGGTGCTGTTGTATTTGCAGCCAGTTATGTAAGCGCCAGCCACAATATTTGGCTGTTATATGCGGTTATTTTCTTTATTGGCTTTAGCGTTGGTTTAGGTACTGTGATCCAATCGCTGTTAATGGATGTATCACCACAAGGCCATGCAATGATAGGCGCACTCGTGCAATGTGCGTTTAATACAGCCAACGCCATTGGTCCTTGGCTTGGTGGTATGGCGATTGCCGAAGGCGCACTGCCAAGCCAAACAGGCTATGTATCTGCAGCACTCTTTTTGGGTGGCTTTTTAATGTGGTCATTAAGCGCGATACAAATGAAAAAGCTACGAGTCGAAAGTTAGCAAAAATGTAGCTGCGATTTTATATCGTCCAGAGAAATGGCGTTTAACAAGAATGCTTTAACATTCGCTGTTAAACGCCACCTACTGCTTGCACACCTTTATTCATCCTGAAATATCTCTTCGATACTCAAGTTAAACAAACGTGCGGCCTTAAATGCTAGTGGCAAACTTGGGTCAAATTTACCTTTTTCGATGGCATTCACTGTTTGCCTTGATACATCAAGTAACTCAGCTAATTTTGCTTGAGTGTAATTATGCTCAGCACGCAGCACTTTCAAGCGGTTTTTCATGCTTCATCCTCGTCATTCAACTGCTTATTCATAACTAAAATGCACACTAAATAGGTCAAGCCCATAAACAAAACTAAATGTGATATATCTTCGTTAAAATGCACTAATCCGCTCGATTGTAACAACGAATAGGCTAACCCAAATACCAAGCTTGCACCTAGCGTGATCCCCATGGCGTTGAGTTGTACCCGTTGCTGTAATTCATCCATGCCCTGAAGTTGTCGCTTGTTTGCTAAAATCATCATCACGCCAACAAGTGCATTTATAACGATTGCAGCAACAGTTATCACCGTTTGATCTTGCCATAAAAAATGCGGCCCAAACGAAGCAATAGCAAGCGTTAGCAACCACGCTACCGTCCACTTAGCTAGGTTTAAGGTATTTTGCTTATTGCGCTGTTTAAATGTTAATCCTGTTTGATTCATTATTCTCACCTTAAAAGTAAAGTTAACTTGACTAAAGATTAAACTACAAAAACAAAAAGTCAAACAAACTTTACAAAAAGTTTTATAAACACGACATATAAAGAATTTTTTAGTTTCAAAAAAGACAACAGACTTGCTGTTAAACTCATAATATTGTATTAATCTAGAATTACCTGAACAGAATCTGAATCTGTCCATCCGATAATAATAAAAAGAAGATAAACTATGAGTACGGCGCTGTTTTTTGTTGGCGAATGGCAAGTTACCCCAAGCACAAATTCAATACGACGTGGTGAACAAGTCAAACATCTTGAACCAAAAGCGATGGATGTATTATTGCTGTTGTGCGAAAAACAGGGTGAACTGTTAACCAGCGAAGAAATTATCAGCCACTGCTGGCCAAATGTAGCGCTTGGCGATAACCCACTACACAAGGTAATAACGCAGCTTCGTAAAGCATTTGACGATAAAGCCAGTAGCCCGCAGTACATCGAAACCATTCGTAAGCGTGGTTACCGCGTGATTGCCAATATAAACTTCCCCCTTGATGAAGAGCAAAAAGCCAGCCAAACAGCTTGGCAAGGTGACTCGCCTTTTGTCGGGTTAAGTGCTTTTTCGCCTGATCAAGCAGGGGTGTTTTTTGGTCGCAACAAGCAAATAGAAACCTTATTACAGCGAGTATCTGCACAGATTCAATATGGCCGTGCCTTTTGTTTAATTTTAGGTTCGAGTGGTTCAGGAAAGTCATCCCTTGTAAACGCGGGTGTATTACCTGCCTTAATGAATACCAGTGGCTATGATGGCATACGTGTTCATAGTTACTGCCAACTAGACTTTGCCGATGTAAATAAAGACCGCTTATTGCTCGATTTAGCCTCTACCCTACTCGATTTAGAAATAAACGATGCCCCCGTGCTCAGTGATATGAGTGCTGAGACACTGTGCGAGTTATTAACCTCACAGCCAGAGCATATTATTAGTCGCTGCAAAGCTGCACTGGCTGAGCTTAATAATGAACACACCAAACCCTACTTATTTTTATTTATTGACCGCTTAGAAGTCTTATTATCGTCACCTTTATTCACAAATGACGAACGCAGTCAGTTTTTAAAACTCATAGAATGCTTAGCAACCAGTGACTGTATAATCATTTTTAGCGCTTGTCGTAATGATTTTTACCCACAAGTGGTGAGTCAACCAAGTTTAATGGCAGGTAAAGCCAATGGCGCACATTTTGATTTATTAGCACCCACACGCTCAGAGCTAAAGCAAATGATCCGCTTGCCTGCACTTGCAGCGGGTTTAAGTTGGCAAACACACCCAGAACATCACACCCCCCTTGATGAGCAGCTGTGTAACGACACCGCCAATAACCCTGATGCACTGCCTATGCTGCAATACACTTTACAGCAGCTGTATTTGCAACGCAGCCCAGACAACGAACTGCTATTTTCTGAGTACCAAGCCCTAGGCACTATCGAAGGAGCGATTGGCCAAAAAGCCGAGCAGGTATTTTGCCAATTACCCAATGAGCAACAAGCAGAACTTGCCGTTGTGCTTTCAAGGCTTATCACGCTAAACCCAGACGGTGAAACACTCACCAGCCGCGCTGCACGTTGGAGCGAGCTTACAAACCCCGCACAAACTAAGCTTGTGCAAGCCATGGTCGACAGCCGTTTGTTTGTATCGCACCTTAAAAATGAACAAGCTTGTTTTAGCCTTGCCCACGAAGCACTGCTGCGCCATTGGCAGCGCGCTATCGATTGGGTAGCTGTGCATCAACAAAGCTTAGCGATAAAAAGCCGCGTACAACTTGCCACCGAGCGATGGCTGCTTGAGCACAAACACACCGACTTTCTACTAGCGCAAGGTAAACCCTTACAAGAAGCACATAGCCTTGTTAATAACCCTATGTTTAGCTTGTCGAACGATGAACTTGCTTTAATAAAAGCCTCGAATAAAAAAGCAAAACGTAAAAAACGTGTGTTACAAATCACGGCAGCAACACTTGTGTGCTTAACCTTTATTGCCACATTTATGAGCGTGCGCAGCTACCATGCAGAACAAGTAGCAAAACAAAAACGCCAAGAAGCTGAGAGTTTACTGGGTTTTATGGTCGGTGAATTTGCCGACAAACTCAGAAGCGTTAAGCGCATGGATTTACTGGATGGTATTAGCAATAAGGCTCTTGAGTATTTTTCCAATCAAGACGAAGAAGCAGCGTCATTGTTTGATTTTAGTGATAAACAAGCTCAGTTTAATAACCGCTTTCAGTACGCTCAAACCTTAGAGGCCATGGGCGAAGTGGCCTACTCGCGCGGCAAAACCGACGAAGCCTTCACCGCCTTTGAAAATGCCCGTGTTCGACTAGAGTCTTTACTAAAAATTCAACCCAATAACCTTGATTTACTGATGCTCGCAGGTGCCAATGCTTTTTGGCTTGGGCAATTACATTATGATAACAGCGACTACAATGCGACCGAACCTTGGTTTAAACGGTATCAAGAATACAGCGAGCAAATGTACACGTTAGCCCCCAATGACTTTAACTCAATTATGGAGTTATCTTATTCTTACAACTCGTTAGGCTCATTGTATTTAAAGCAATTTAACTACATGCAAGCAAAACAGAGTTTTACCCAATCCTTAGAACTCAAAAACAGAGCACTAGAGCTAAAACCTGATGATAAAAATTTATTAAGAGACAAGGCTGATACTATTAGCTGGTTAGCTAGTACAGAAGAACATTTAGGTAACTTTCACGAAGCATTAAGTATGTACGATAGCGCTTCAAATGAACTCGAAAGTATGCTTGAAAGCTTTCCTAATGATGCGAGCATCCTAAGCGATGTTTCTAATACATATATTCAGCAAAGCTACCTTCTTGGCTACCTTCCAGACAAAACTTTAGCACTTTTCAAAGCTCAATTCGCATCTGAAAAAGCACATCAAGCTTTGTTACAAGATCCTAGAAATAAGAAGTTTCAAATGTCGTACTATCGCTCTCTTGCATTTCACTTATTGCTGAAGGGTGCTGAAGATATTAATGTAGAGAGTGAAATCATTAACTTCATATCAGCAAGAAAACTTAATGATATAGAATCTATAAACATCATGATAAATATCATAAGTTACTTAATTAAAATTAATAAAAAAAAGAAGGCCACCCATCTTTTATACGAGCTAAGAAACGACAAAACCGCATTAGCAAAGATATTTAATAGTAAAAGCATAGAAAGCATCATTACAAAAGTCAGGTTAAACCTATTAATTTCCACTCTTTCTGACGGAGAAACAAAAAAAATAGAAACATGCAAAAAATCTATTAATTCAATATTAAAAATTTCAAAAAAAACAGAGAGCATAAAATTAAACTACCCACTTATAAAAGTGTACATATGCTCCAAAGAGAAAGAAAAAGCGAAAAATATAGCAGAAAAGTTAAAAAACATTGGCATAAACAACTTTAAACTATAAGAAAACAAAGGAAGAACATGAGCGAAAATAAGATATATAATTTTTCAGTTAAAATTATTTTAGATAACAAAGGTAGTGCTATTTTTTCTTACTACCAAGGTGGTAAAGAAGTTTCAGGTGGTGGCACCGTCAATGAAAGAAATAGCTTAGGCATCTATACCCTTGATAAAGAAACACTAGACGAAGGCTTCTTATTTACTGGTGCCAAATTTAGTAATAAAGAGGGAAACTGTAAGAATGATTTTAGTTACATTATCAATGATGGAGGCAAATCAATTAGTATCTACGATACTGACGAAAATGAGGGTATCGTATGTATGATTTTTATAGCAGAAAAAGCTGGGACGAATTATGAAAGCACAGACCCCCAAGTAAAGAACGATAAAGAACTTTAAATTCCATACGGAAAATTAGTTTAGGCTCCACTCTTGGAGCCTTTAAAAACAACAACTTAAAACCAGAAGGTTACCAGAAGGTTTATTTGCACTTTTTTAAGTAACTTTATAGACACCAAAAACGTTTGCATTGGCAAAAAGGAACGAGAGTGTCTATTTCCAACAACAAAAATAAACAAACAAGCAAAATCACAAACCACGCTGAGGCTGCGTTACCTAACTCTATAAACTCAGATCAGCTCGCTTTAGTTGCACAGATGTTTCAACACATGGCTGAGGGTGTTTTTATCATCAATGGTCAAGGTACGTTTGAATTTGCCAACCCGATGGCTGCGCAACTTTTTGGTGATAATCAAGAGGCGTTAATTGGTCAAAACCTATTACATTACCTGCACGATACCGACCGCGATAAATACATGTATACACTACTAAGCTGGTTAGATCATAAAGACTCACCAATTAGTTTAGGGCCGAATGAGGTTAAAATTAATCGTGCCGACAATAAAACCCTTGATGCTGATTTATGTATATCAAGCTTACCTAAAAATATCGCTATTGCAGATAACTTATTTATTTGCGTTTTACATGATTTATCATCACATAAAGAGCAGTATAATCGCTTAATAAAACAAGCCACAACCGATCACTTAACAGGCCTTGCAAACCGCCTTACATTAGAAGAGTCATTAAAAAAACATTGGCAAGAAAGTGTGCAAACAAATCAAGCTATTAGCACTATATTAATTGATATTGATTATTTTAAACTATTTAACGATCGGTTCGGTCATGTTAAAGGCGATAAGTGCTTACAAAAAGTAGCGAGTATAATTGCAGAATTACTGCCCTCTCATGACTGTTTAGCAGCCCGTTATGGTGGTGAAGAATTTGCCGTTATATTACCAAGATGTCAAAAAGACACAGCCGCAGCAATTGCAAAACATATTCAAATTAAAATCAATACAATGTCATTTACAGATATAGGTTTACCCAGTGATTTTAGAATAAGTGTAAGCCAAGGCATTGCGTGTGAATTTAATAACCAATACCGTACATCAGAGGCGTTAGTTTGCGCAGCCGATACCGCGTTGTACCGTGCCAAAACAGAGGGACGCAACAAGATCAGCATTAGCGCGTAAACACATAATTAACAACGTAAAAAACTAATTAACAAGTCGCGTTAGTTACACATATACTATACTTTTATGTTATTTGTTTGTTCCCATTATGCGTTTTACACTGCGCTAAAATAGATAAGTCAGATGGGAATCAATAATGGCATTATTCAACAAATTACCTTTGCAACTTGCAATCGCAAGTACGCTTGCTGCATCAGTGACTGCAATCGCTGCTGAGCAACCTGCTGAAAATACAGCAAAAGATATTGAAGTTATTTCAGTGACGGGCACACGTCGTAGTTTACGTAGCTTGTCAGAAAGTACTGTTCCGGTTGATTTATTAACAAGCCGCGACTTAGCAAGCACAGGTCAGCTTGAAATTAGCCAAGTACTTGCCTCTCAGTTGCCTAGTTTTAACTACCCAAGTGCAACCCTTGCCGATGGCACTGACCATGCAAAACCTGCCGTATTACGTGGCCTTGCACCTGATCACACTCTGGTATTAGTCAACGGTAAACGCCGTCATGCGGGTGCACTATTAAACTTAGGTGGCACAGTGGGCCGTGGTTCAACGGCGGTTGATTTAAATAATATTCCTACCTCAGCAATTAAACGCGTAGAAGTACTGCGTGATGGCGCTGCCGCGCAATATGGTTCTGACGCCATTGCTGGTGTAATTAACATTGTACTAAAAGATGCCGACGAAGGCGGTAGTGTAAGCTACACCTATGGTGAGTACGACACACAAATGGCAGGCTCGCCACAATTATTAGGCACAAGCGCAGATAGCGAAGGCAACTTAAGCTTTGCAAAAGGTGCTGACCGCAAGTTAAACGATGGTATTTCGCGCACCGCAAGCGCTAATGCGGGTTTCTCATTTGCAGATAATGGCTTTATTAATATTTCAATTGAATCACGTAATAACGAGCCAACTAACCGCTCAGGTATTGACCAGCGTGAACAATATAGCCGCGATGCAAACGGTAACCTAGATCCACGTGAATTCGACTTTGACCGCTATAATCACCGTTTTGGTAAAGCCGATATTGAAGATATCGCCCTATTCTATAACCTAGGTTATGAGTTTAACGACACGTTATCGCTGTATTCATTTGCTAGTTACTCAAACCGTAAAGGTAATTCGGCTGGTTTTTACCGCCGTGCGAAAGACTCTCGTAACTTACCTGACGTATATCCTGACGGTTTCTTGCCACAAATTGATACCGACGTAGATGACTACTCATTTGCTATTGGCCTTAACGGCGAAACCAATGAGTGGACATGGGATCTAAGCAGCAACTATGGTCGTAATGACTTTGGTTTAGGTGTTAGCAACAGTTTAAACACGTCAATGGGCGTAAATAGCCCAACTGAGTTTGATAACGGTGCGCTTGTGTACGAGCAATACTTAGTTAACATGGATGCCAGCAACACGCTTGATTTAGGCTTACCTGACGATGTGTTTGTTACCATTGGTGCAGAGTATCGCCACGAAAACTACCAAATTAAAGCAGGTGAAACAGCCTCTTATATCACGGTACTTGATGATGCAGGCAACCCTGTTGCTGCCGGTGGTGCACAAGTTTTAGCAGGCTTTTCACCTGACAGTGCAACTGATGAAAGCCGCCATAATGTCGCTGTATTTGCTGAGTTTGATACCTACCTCACAAGCGACTGGAATGTGGTTCTTGCTGGCCGCTTTGAAGATTACAGTGACTTTGGTAGTACTTTTACATCAAAACTGGCTTCTCGTTACAGCGTAAATGAATCATTGTCTCTGCGTGGTGCAATTAGTACTGGGTTTAGAGCACCATCACTTGCACAAACGTCTTACAAATCGGTAAGCACGGTATTTGAAAATGGTATTCCAAGTGAAGTTGGTTTGTTCCCTGTTGATGAACCTGCGGCACGCGCACTGGGTGCTCGTGACCTTGATGCAGAAGAATCAGTCAACATGACTGCGGGCTTTATTTTTACGCAAGGTAACTTTAGCTTAACGCTTGATGCATATCGTATCGACATTGATGACCGTATTGTGTTGTCTGAAAACTTAAGTGGCCCTGCCGTAGAAGCTATTTTAGCCGGGGCCGGTGAGCAAAATACTCAAAGCGTTCGCTACTTTACCAATGCCATTGATTCACGTACGCAAGGTGTTGATATTGTTGCAACCTATTCATTAGGGCTTGAGAACTACGGTGACTTACGCTTAAGTGCAGCCGTTAACTTTAATGACACCGAAGTCACTCATGTTAAAGAAAATCCTGCTGAGCTTGAAGCCCTTGGTGATAGCTACGAATACTTTGCGCGTCGTGAAATTACTCGCTTCGAAGAAGGCACGCCAGCAAATAAGTGGAACTTGTCTGCAACATGGGACGTTGAAAACTTCCAAACAACACTTCGCGCCACGCGTTACGGCGAAGTGGTGGATACATCAAGCACACCAGAAGGTGATGAAGTCATTGATGCAAAATGGATCACTGATTTAGAGGTGGCATACCGCCCATCTGCACAATGGAAATTTGCTGTTGGCGCAAACAACTTATTTGATCAGTACCCACAAGATACTGTAAGCAACATAGGTTACAGCGACTTTAATCAAATTTTCACTTATAGTGCGTTTACACCTTATAGTTTAGATGGCCGTTTCATCTACGGTAACATCACTTATAACTTCTAAAAAATAGGGCGTGAAAGCAACCAGTGCTAACACGCCCTAGCCTACAATGATCAATTAACTTATTTGAATAGTATGGTACGCCAATAACGTGCCATCACTATTTTTTGCCGTATTCATAATAAATTGTTCATAATCACGACCAAATACATTGTCGTTACTTGCAAGTGTCGTATCTTGTTCACCACGAGATTTATATTCACTATGGGTTGTACAAATTTCTTTAGCAAACTCATCACTAAAACAAAATTGGCTTATAACCGAGTCCATATTATTGTTTGTCACTTTAAAATGAATATGAATTGTTCGGCCAGAGTACCAGCCTGGAAAGTGCGTTTTAAAGTTTACTCGACCACTACTATCAGTAATTAATGAACCTCTATACCAAGTGCTGAGCTCAGCTTCTTGATCTCCTCCGGTACAAAAGTCACCAGCAAAACGGCCGCTATCTGAACTGCTACTTGTATCTGCAGAATAAATACCACGCGTATCACAATGCCATACCGAAATTTCATGATTAGCAAGCGGGTTACAGTCACTATCAATAAGCTGTAAACAAAGCATCATAGGCAGACCAGTTAACCCCTGAGAAATATCCTCATCTGAATCAGCTTGAAAATAACAGGGTCCCTCGGTTGTTGCTTTAGTTAGCGCCACAACACAAGAGGAAGCCGTAGCAAAAAGACTATCATCCGGAAAATCTTCGGTAATGAGTGCCGTGGTGCCAGCAACATAGTCACTGTCATTCGTGGGCGTTGATGTGTCGTTTGAGCCTGTATCAGTGTCGGTATTAGAGTCAGCCGTAGGCACTGATCCCATGCCATCTGAATTACACCCTAAAAACGCAAGCATAGGCACAGCTGCAACAGATACTCCCAAAGTTTTAAGCATTTTTCTGCGCGAATATAGTTCTGGTTTTAATTTCATCATCTACCTCTTTGCCAACATTGCGAAAACGATACAAAGTTTAATGAACAAATGTAGAGATAATGTGGAGAAATGATGGTGTTTCTATAGAGTGTGTATGAACAATATGCCATAAAATAGACATCATAGAAGCTGCTGCATTATAGTGAACATTGTCCGTATTGTTTTTTCAGAACTATGAAGTTAATTCACAAATTATTTATTGCTAACCTAATCATTATTGTACTACTTGTACTCACTATGTTTGGTTTAAATGCCTTGGCTAACAAGCGCATGCTTAATAATGTCTTTGCAGATATAGATAACGAAGCCTTTCACCGTATTGCTACAGAAATTAACCAGCAGTACCAACAAACGGGTTCCATTGGCATGTTTATCGATTCAAAAGCACTGTGGTATGAGCTAATAAATCGCAATTTTCATTCAAGCCGCTTACTGTTTTCGCCAACCATGCCCATTAATGCAGGTGTCACTCCTAATGGAAAAATGCCGCCCTCTGAGATGGCGAACAACAGACCACCCCCGAATGAATTTAATAAGCCCCCCCCATTGGGTGAGCCTCCCAGCTTTGAAGGTATGAGGCCTCCGCCACATAGTGACCCCATGGCCGACAATTTTATTCCTTTTGAAAAACGACTAACTTTAGTGGATGCAAATGGCAATACATTAATTGGCCAAAACATCACAACCGAGATTATAAATGAGCAAGCGATCAACTTAGACGGAAAACTGGTCGCTAAACTACAATTACATGCCAATCGAAGTCACCTTAGTGCACTCACTAAGCATTATCTAAATACTCAAATAAATATAAGTATATGGGCTGCAGGCATTGGATTACTACTTTCGCTATTGTTTAGTTACTTACTTGCACGTCACTTTACGAATCCAATTGGTCAGCTTAAGCAAGCTGCAAATTCGCTTGCCGAACGTAAGTTTGATACTAAAATCAGTATTAAAACTAGTGATGAATTTGCCACGCTTGCCGATGATTTTAATCGTATTGCTACAGAGTTAAGACGCTTTGAATCTCAACAAAGCCAGTGGATTATGGATATCTCACATGAATTACGTACACCGCTAACCATTTTAGAAGGCGAACTCGAAGCCATTAATGACGGTATTATCGAACCAAATCAAAAAGCCATTACCTCACTACAAGAAGAGGTCGCTTTATTGAGTCGGTTGGTGAATGATTTACACAAGGTGAGCACACTAGACAGACACAGCTTTAGTTACCAAATGCAAGCTATAGACTTTAAAGCATTAACGGCTTCATTGGCTCGTAAATATGAACTAAAGTTTCAAACAAAGAACCTCACACTCAATGCCACTTTTCCTGAGCAAGCAGTCATGATCAACGCTGATCAAAACCGTCTGACTCAAGTACTACAAAATATTTTAGAAAATAATTTACGCTATACCGACGAGCACGAAACCGTGTGGCTAGATCTAATCATAACCACACAACATGTATTTTTATCTATCGAGGATTCAGGCCCTGGGGTACCTGATGATGCTCTTGACAAGCTATTTGATCGACTATTTAAAACAGATAGCTCACGTAACCGCAAAACAGGTGGTTTTGGCCTTGGTTTAGCAATATGTCAAAAAATAGTTCTCGCCCACCGAGGTCAAATAAATGCAACTAAAAGCCGCCTTGGCGGTCTGTGTATAACGCTAAAACTACCGCTTCTAGAGGCGTAATAATATGTCAGAAAACCAAGCTAAGCAGCACATACTAATAATTGAAGATGAAGTTAAAATTGCCGAACTTCTCGAAAAATACCTGTACCTTGAAGGCTATCAAACAAGTTTAATACACGACGGTAACTTGGTTCTCAATGCAGTAAACGAACTTAATCCTGACCTTATTATTTTAGACATTATGCTTCCTGGCGTTAATGGTATTGAGCTTTGCAGTAAAATAAGACAAACCAGCGATGTCCCCATAATAATGCTTACCGCTCGCGTAGAAGAAATTGATCATTTAATTGGCTTTGATGTAGGTGCAGACGACTACGTAACTAAACCTTTTAAACCAAAAGAGCTGATGGCAAGAGTGAAAGCAATTTTAAAACGCCGCCGTATGCCGACTAACACCCGCAGCACTTTTCAAGCAGGCACAATTGTTTTAAACCCAAGTGAACATAAAGTGCTAGTAAAAGATGAAGAACTAAAACTGACCATCAATGAGTTTAGTTTATTGAAAATTTTAATCGCATCACCCAACAAGGTATTCTCACGACAAGACCTACTCACGCTAACACAAGGTAAGTACTTTGAAAGCTATGAGCGCAGTATTGACTCTCACATTAAAAACCTACGTAAGAAGCTCACGGTTGCAGATCCTCAAAATCATTATATTGAGTCAATTTATGGTGTTGGCTATAAATTTAAAATTTAACCAACTTTTTTCACACTTGCTGCGACTAACTTAATAACGCAACCCATTAAGGACAGCATTATGAATTTAGTACGCATCACAGCATCAGCTCTATTAGCCGCAGCCACCACTGCCTGTATTGGTCTTTCTAACGCTAGCACAACAATTGACGATAACAACTACCGTGTTATCACCTTTAAGGACTGTAAAAAAGTGCATGAAGGCACGTTAAACAACGAGCAAATCGCCGCCTATCAACAATTAAAGCGTGAGCAACAAAAGCTTGAGTCACTGGAGCTGCCCCTCACTGATATGGAGCAGCAAGTCACAGAATATTCACAGCAAATAGAAGCAATTACAGAAAAGGCCGTGGTAGAAGATGAAAACCACCTAAGAATCAACAAAGATTTATTAAAAGAGCAAGATGCATTAACTCATAAACTTGATTCGCTCATTGCTTCTCATGATGCCGACTTTAAAGCGTTAAATGAGCAAGCTAAACAGATGGAAAAAGCGGCTAAGTTATTTGATGAGGCTATGAAACCTATGATGCAGCAGGGTGAATCGACTCATTTGCAAATTTTAGCGCCAGGCGAAGCTGAAAAATCAGGCTGCTTTTACTCTATCTAAAGCGCACTTTTAAGCTGTGTATAAAGAGCGGTATGCGTTTGACGAATATCGTCTTTATGCACTTGCTTAAACCACTTAACAGCTTGCTCATGATTACCTGCTTGCCAGTTTAGCTCAGCTAAACGTAACTTATAGATAGCGAGAATAAGTTGATCAGTCGATTCACTCATATGCTCAAGTGCTTGTTGATAATAATGCGCCGCTTTTGAGTAATGCTCTAATAATTGATGAGTACGTGCCAAGTTCCCTAGTGCAAGGGTTATTTTACGAGCATGACTGGTCTTTAAAATCCAGTCAACTGCGGCCTCTCTACTGATCAAAGCACTCTCTAAATCACCCAAAGAATGAAATACATGGGCTTTGTTTGATGACAACTCAAAATGAAAAATAGGGTCTTTGCTCTTACCAAATCGACGCTCGGCTTTATCAAGAATTTGTAAAGCCGTTTCTTTATTACCAAATACATGCTGTAAATTTGCCAATTCAACCATGCGCATTGGATTACCAAACGAGTCAAAAATAGCCTGTAGCTTTTCAAACGCTTTAGTTGCGTACTTTTGAGCGACATCATGCTCCCCGAGGTAGTGCATTGATTTAGCATAATAAAAGTACACCTGAACTTGAAATACTTGAGGCAGTTCAGTTAGTTGAATGAAAGGTTCGGTATGTTCTTTTAAGGTAAGAAAGTCCATTTGATCATAATAATAATCAAACTGATACGACTTAATTTCATACCAACGGTCTGAATGATGTTCACTGTTTTTGAGTTGTAGGCTGATATAGTCTAGGCAACTTAATTGCTTTTGCTGCGCGCAATAGACCTCATGGTCACTGAAGTTTTCAGAAGCACTGCTCTGAAAAGGCAACAAGCCGAGTAATAACAGCATTAATCTATTTTTCATTCACTACTTTCTCAGTGAGCACACACATAAAAAGTAACAAAAAAGAATTAATTTTGACAGTGATTTTTTAATTTATTGTTACAAATGTAATTAAACAGGAAGCCTTTATAAAGGCTTCTTGTTTATTTTTGACGCTAAAGTAGCAGTAAGCTACCCAAACCAAGGAAAGTGACAAAGCCGACAATATCAGTAACTGTAGTCAAAATAACTGAGCCCGAAAGTGCGGGATCTATTTTAAGTTTATCCAAAATAGACGGGATCACTACACCTGATAGTGATGCAGCAACTAAGTTTAATAGTATGGCAATCGTAATTGTTAAACTCAGCATGCCGTCGTTAAACCAGAAGTAAGTGAGCACACCAATTACAAACGCCCATACACACCCATTTAATGCCCCCACTCTAAGCTCTTTTTTCAATAATGCTCTGCGGTTAGAGTCTGTCACCTGACCTAGTGCTAAACCGCGCACAATAACCGTTAACGTTTGGCTTCCTGCAATTCCGCCCATCGACGCAACCACAGGCATCAATACCGCAAGTGCTACAACCTGCTCAATGGTCGCGCCAAATAAGCCGATAAACCAAGAGGCTAAAAACGCAGTAGCCAAGTTAATACCCAACCAAATACCGCGGTTTTTTGCAGACTTTGTTACACTTGAAAACAGATCTTCGTCTTCACGAAGACCACCGGCTTTAGCAGCGGCTTCGTCGGTTACTTCTTGGCGCAATTCATACGCCGATGACACTGATAAGCGGCCTAGCAGTTTGTTGTCGGCATTCACCACCGGCATGGCCATTTTTTCGCTATGAATAACCACTTCAGCAGCTTCGTATAGGTCATCATCCGCATGCAAAGCCGACACATCAAGGTTCGCGTAATCAAGTAAGCTGTCGTTATCGTTGGCTTTAAATAGAGTATTGATTGCCACTTCACCGATCAATGTGCCCTTGCGGCTCACTAAATAAATAACTTCGGTATATTGCGGTAATCCTTTTTGAAAAATCTTACGGGCACCTGCTACGGTGAGCTTTTCCGACACTTTTAAGGCATCAAAATCTAACCAGTGACCTAATTGTTCTGGATTATATTGTTGTGCTAACTCATATTGTTTTGTTTGAACTTCATCGAGTTGGCGACGGGCATAATCAACAAACCGCTCAGGAATGATTTCTTCAAGTTCAAGTAACTCTTCAACACTGACTTCATCAAGTAACTTGAAACCCTCAGCTTCATCTAAGCTTTGTAATAGCCAACGACAACTATCACCACCTAAATTAATGAAAATTTCGTGTTGTGTATCTTCATCAAGTAGCTGCCATATCTCTAAACGTTGCTCTTTAGGTAAGGCTTCAAATAAAAGCGAAAGATGCTCTGTAGAGAGTTTTTCTTTGGCATCAGCAAGTAACTTGTTTTTACGCGTGGTGGTATCACACTGTAATAGCTCATCAATGAGCTGCGGAAGTTGGTCAACAGGGTATTCAATCATCTGCAAACTCGGTTAAATACATCAATAACAACAGTCTAACCTAGCTTTATAAAAATAACTGCTACTCAATAAATTTATTTTTTAACTAAATTTTTAATTGGCTTGGGGTGATCCCCGTCCAGCGTTTAAACGCACGCCTAAAGTTTGCTATATCGTAAAACGATAAGCGCATAGCCACTTGCTCATTGCATTGCTTACGCATGGCAAGTAGGTAAATCGCTTTGCGCTTACTTTGCTCATCATACAATGCTGAAAAACGCACATTATGCGCTTTGAGTTTGCGTTTGAAGGTTGCTGAACTCATGGCAAAAACATGAGCCACTTGATCTAAGTTAAGAGCAGGATTTTGATAAATTAATCGCCCTACAGCCTCGACAAACGTTGTATTGGCATAATTGTATGCTGCAAGCTGTGAGTTAATTTGCGAAAAACGAAAACTACTAAAAGCAGGGTTTTCCATTCGCAATACTTCTTTATTAAATATCCATTGTGTTATTGGCTTTTCAAACGCGACTTTTAATCCTAGATGTTGCTCGTATTCTTGGCTATGTCTGGCACGTTTATAAGCAAAATCAAAGTGGCAATGAATGCGCTCGCCCGCTACTTTTTTAAGGGTTTGATAAAACGCTGCACTGTAAATTTCCATAACATATTGGCTCATTTCATCATCAAGGCCGACAGCGTTTTGCAGCACAATATGATATTGCTCATTATGTAGATAACTATAGCTAAACAATAACGGAGCCAATTGCATACGCAGCGTGTGCAATTGCTTAAGTGCCTTACCAATACTTGGGCTTTGCAGTACGCCTTGGGCGGCAACGGAGGTATCGTTAGCAAGCTGGCTGCCAAGCAAAAACCCACTGTCCGCGGATTTCATCAAGACCTTAAATTGAGCCAGCAAACGTACTTGCTGTGAAATACTAAACTGATGTTGCACACTCATTAAATCTTGCTCAAACACCCCTGTGCCTCTAAGTAATTTATGAAGCTCCACTCCACGACTCAAAGCAAGCTCTACTAGCGTGGTAATAAGCCCCTGTGCAGTTAGGTATTTGTCATCTTGATTAAGATACGGCTTCACTATGACTCACTCTTTGTTGTTTTTGTTGTTGTAACTGGGTATGCAAGCGAGCGCTCAAACTGTGCGCTGAATCATCTTGTTTTCGGCTCACCAAAGCAGACGAAACATGTTGAAACTTAGCCTGTTTAGCGCCTTCAACTTTAAAAGCACAATGTGTCAGTGCAGCGACTATTTGCGTTACCAGCTCTTTGCCTTGCTGCTCAGTTGTATTTGGCATCAACACCATAAAACAGTCGCCTGCATAGCGGCATACAACATCACTCAAGCGACAGTTCATTAACACCAGTTCACTTACCTCGCTCAATAAGCGATCGCCTTCCATAAAGCCAAATTCAGCATTAAAGTTTGAAAAGTCTCGAATATCAATTGCCGCCAACTGCAAAGGTTGTGGCACAGTTAATTGGTCTTTCAGTACGTTTTGTAAATAATTGGCTTTGTAAAGTCCTGTTATCGAGCACACTAACTCATGCTCGCGATGCATTGCTTCACGACGTTTTAGTTGGCGATTTAATACATATTGCTCCTTGTGCCATTGATATAGCCCAATGCTTGTAAAAATCATCCCTATGGGGGCAGGTAAAGATTCGATCCATGTTAGCCAAGTGTTGGTTGGTTGATGTAACCACTCATCAAATAAATCCAAAGAGGCTGAAAACATAAAAAGCCCAAGCCCTAAAACTAAAAAAGTGGTGACTTTACTGGGAGGCCTTGAAATAAGCAGTGCTGCAATCCATGTCAGTGTCATCAACACAATGCCACCTTCACCTAAAATATCTAACCATGCAATATCGGCAAGTGGTTTTAACTCCCCTGCTTGTGCGCTTAGCAAAAATGCAATTACAAACAGGGCAATCACAACATTGGTTAACAATCGATGATGAGTAAAAGGGTTAAATCGCATTCTCTATACCTAACAATAAATCACACTGCCATGCTAACCCGTTAGCATTTAAAGCAGCAGGGTCATATTAGCTCAATGATGTGACAGCAAAACGACAATGCTCCCCTTTTAAACCCTTTAAGCGTTGTATTTACTTTAATTGAATGGGGTGATTGCAGCTCAAAATGCTTTTAAAACACCTCTAATTGCTTGTTTTTACTGGCTGTTAGCGATTTTTTGTCACATTTGCGTCATTTAAGCTGGGTAGTTTGCTCTCAAAACCAAGGACAACCAGGAGCAAACCCATGAAACAATTTAAAACGAAGGCGTTAGTCAGCGCCCTCGCCTTATGTCAATTCGGTGCCTATGCACAAGATGCACAAACGACAGATGAGAAAAAAGTAAAAGTCTCTGAAGAGCTTGTTGTGTATGGTGAAATTGGTTATCGCAACCGTTCACAAGAACTTGCCCCCACACTTGAGTATTCGCAAGAATACTTCCAGCGCTTTGAACCACTTACCGCAGGTGACGCATTGAAGCGTGTACCGAGTGTGACGTTTTTGTCTGACGTTTTAGAGTCAGACGGAGCACGTATGCGAGGCCTGAGCCCTGCTTATACTAAGGTGCTTATTAATGGCGAAGAAGTGCCAGGCGCAGGTGCAGACCGCTCATTTTTTGTTGACCGCATTCCTGCTGAGCTAATTGAGCGTGTAGAAATTATTCGTGCATCAAGTGCAAACCGCTCAGCCGATGCGATTGCAGGTACACTTAACATCGTTCTTCGTGATGGCTACAGTTTAGATGGCGGTTATTTGCGTGCGGGTGGCCTACGTTATGACGATGGCGAATTAAAAGAAAGCTTTGCAGGCGTTTACGGTACTGAGTTTGTAGGTGGCCGCTTATTACTTGGTGCAAACTTACAAGGCCGTTATAACCCAAAACAAAAATCAAGCCGACGCTATGGCGACAGCCCTGAAAATAACGCCAATTATCAAACGGAAGAGTTTGATAACCGAGAAGATCAAACCGACACCCGCGACGGTGACGATACATCACTCAATGCCAGCTACGAAATCGCCTTTGATAATGGTAGTAAATTCGATATAAGCGCTATTTGGGTTGATACCGACCGAACAGAAGATGAACGTTCATTTGAATACGATGACCCAACTGCCACCAGCAATTCGATTATTGAAGGGGGTAATCTTGAAACCGACAATGCCAATGTGTCTTATATTGATCAAACCAACTACAACATCAACTCAGGCTATGAGCTACCACTCTTTGGTGGCACCAGTAAATTCAAGTTAGGCTTTGCACGCTTTGAAGAGTCTGTGTACGAGCAAGAAGTAGAAATTGATACCTCTGAACTTCCTATGGTATTCGAAGAAGAGGAAGAAACCGTTGATATTGACGATAAAGAGTGGTCATTGCAATGGCAACACAGCCTATTTGCGGGTGAAAATAAAACCATTCAATTTGGCGCGTTCTTACAAGGTAAAGAACGTGATACAGCGGTTTATCAAGCCGAAGGGGAAAGCGAACAAAACTTTGCAAGCTGGGATCAGTTCAGCAAAACACCACTGTCACTGGCAGGCTTTAACAACGAGTTTGAAGCAGCGGCTGGCGGTGTAAATACACTAAAAGAAGACCGCGTAGATGTATTTGCATTGATAAAACATGAAGATCAAGATTTCTCATGGGAAATGGGTGTGCGTTATGAATCAACCGACTCAAACATTACCGATAAAACTGAAGGTGTAACCGCAGACAATGACTACGACTTTTTCTTACCGTCAGCTCATTTACGCTACAACGTTTCTGAAAACGGCCGTGTAAGTGCGTCTGTTGCACGCAGCTTACGCCGCCCAGACTTTGATTACATCACCCCTGCTCTACTTGAAAAAGAATTAGGCGATAACGACTTTTTAGGTAACCCAGACCTTCAGCCAGAATCATCGTGGGGTATGGACCTAGGATATGAGTATCGCTTAGGCAAAAGCGGCGTAGTGGGACTCAATGTATTCTACCGTGATGTTTCGGACCTTATTGAAATTGCGAATACTGGCGTAGAAGGTTCAGAAGGCGAAGGCACCTATATATTACAACCACGTAACACAGGTGATGGTACTGTGAAAGGGGTTGAACTTGACTTATCAACGCCTCTTTCGGCCCTTAGCATGCCAAACACTGGGGTGTTTTTTAACTATTCATGGCTTGATTCAGAAGTAGATGACGCCTTTGGTAGCCGTAAATTTAACGACCAATCTGACTATGTATTTAACGTTGGTTTTATTCAAGACCTACCTGATTTAGGCGCTTCATTCGGTGCAACTTACCGTAAACAAGGTGATGCTTATGGTCGTATCGTGGGTGAAGAAGTGACTACACACTACGGCGCAGACCTTGAAGTATTCGTAGAAAAACGCTGGCAAGACGTCACGCTTCGTTTAGTGGGTTCAAACCTACTAGATGCAAGCAAAGACGAGAGCTTTAACAAGTTCGACACCGTTGATGACCAAATCAACCGCGACTTTGACGAGTATGAACTGGAATCTGAAGAAGCAGGCCCAGTCATTCAGTTAATGCTGCGCTACGCGTTTTAATACACAAAGAGTTATTAAGGCAGCTCATTGCTGCCTTGTTTTATAATTGGGGATCCCATGAATTTTACAAAACCACTAAACCTTGTTGCCAGTGCAATATTACTAAGCACCCTCGCAGCCTGTAGCCAAACAACGGCAACCGAGGCACCAGTTAAAAACCAATTAACTACCTTTGGCACAACTGAAAATATGCAAGGCTCACAAGCAGCAGCCATTGCTGATGACGCTTGGCTATTAAGTTCACAAAGCCAAGGTTTACAACTGATAGATGCGAAAGGCGCTACGCATATTCTTAAAAAAGGGAATTTTGAAGCCTTATCTGTTAAATCAATCAATAATAATAACTACCTCGTTGCAAGTATTGATAACGAAGCCGACCAAGCGGTTATTTTTAGCTTACAAAAAACACCGAAATGGCAGTTAACTGAAATTAGCCGTATTACACCACCAAAAGCAAAACCAGAGGCAGTGTGCTTATTTGCAAACCCAACGACTCAAGCTGTGTCGGCGTTTGTAGCAGACGCTCGTGGTCTTATTCGTGAAACCTTAGTATTTGATATTGAAAATAAGCGCTCATTAAATATTGAATTGCGCGAATTTGCAGGGGTTAGTGAAACATCAGGCTGTGCGGTTGATGATAACAGTAAAACCCTTTATGTAAGTGAAGGCGAAGTAGGCATTTGGCAAATTAACGCTGATGCCGAATCTCGTGCCGATAAAAAACCCCTTGCTATGATGGCACCATTCGGCACTTTAGCCCCTGAGGTCGGCGGTTTAACAACAACAAGTGACGGTAGCTTATGGTTCACGACCTCAGAAAATAACCAATTGCACCGCCTTGAGAGCAAAACAAAGCGCTTTAACAACTGGCAATTTGCAGATGAACTTGCAATTGAATCTGCTGCAATACGCTTTAACAGCAATCAAGCCGATATCGTGCTTTACGATGATGAATCAGGTCATTATCTTAAAGGGCAAATCGACGCCCTGCCAGAGCAGCAAAACAAGGCTAAAACAACGGCTATTACTTATATCCATGCACAAGCACAAACCGATGCAGTGCGTGCTTTTGGTGATGCCGCCGATGATCCTGCTATTTGGGTTAACCCTAATAATGCAGCTAACAGCTTAATTCTGGGTACTGATAAACGTCGTGGCTTGATGGTGTACGATCTTGCAGGAAAAGAATTACAAGCATTGGAAACAGGCCGATTAAATAATGTAGATGTACGCCAACATTCAAGCATTGATAACTCTACAAATACGTGGATCACAGGCAGTAATCGTACTTATAACAGTATTAGTGTGTATACCGTTGATAAACGAAATAAAGTACAACACTTAGCTGAGCTGCCAACTACTCTAAAAGAAATTTACGGTATGTGTATGTATTCATCAAACACTGGCAACTATGTGTTTATGAATGATAAATCGGGGCTTTTTCAACAATATAAACTAACTGGTAATAATGAGGGCGTATCAGCACAACTAGTACGTGAATTTAGTGTTCCAAGCCAACCTGAGGGTTGTAGTGCTGATGATACAACCGCAGAATTATTCTTAGGCGAAGAAGATGAAGGTATTTGGTTTATAGGTGCTGAGCCAAACGCTGGCAGTAAACCTGTCATGCTACAAACCGTAAACGATATACTGGTGGATGATATCGAAGGCATGGAAATCTACCACGCTAAAGATGCCCGTTATTTAGTGGTTTCTAGCCAAGGTGACTATACATATGTGCTCTATAAAATAATTGATGGCAGTACACCTAGCCTTGAATTTGCGGGTAAATTTGCAATAAGCAATAACCTTGAACAAACCATTGACGGTGTATCAGAAACTGATGGCTTAACCGTTACACCTGCATCTTTACCTGGTTACCCTGAAGGTGTACTCATAGTGCAAGATGGGTATAACCGAATGCCACAAGCGCCGCAAAACTTTAAAATTATTGACTGGCGTGAAGTGAAAAAAGCACTTAAATAATTAATAGGAAGGTGCTGAGGTCACTCAGCACCTTTTTTCTATCACCCGTAGCAAATCAAGCGGTAGGGATTAAATCAGTGTACTTAACCACCAAAGCAGCAAGACCAGAATAGAGATACCTACAAGCGCCTTGGTTTTATGCTTTTGAATAATACGTTCAGCTTGATTACCCGCATAATATACTACGGCAGCTAAAGCAAAATACCGTATTGAGCGGGCAATAACCGTCGCTAATAAAAACAATACAATGGAGTATTTCGTGGCTCCAGCAGCGAGCATCGCAATCTGAAACGGAATGGGCACAATACCTAACGTTAAAACAAACCAAAAACCTTGTGACTGCATTTTTTGCTTCACTTGTTCGAACTGCTCTGGATTCGAGAAGGTATTTATGACCCAATCACCAACAATATCAAACAAATAATAACCCAAGGCATAGCCAAATACTGCACCAATAATACAACCAACAGTCGCCATTAGCGCAATAAGCCAGAGTTTTTCACGGCGCGCTTGCATTAAAGGAACAAGCACCGCTTCTAACGGGATGGGCACTATGGTTGACTCTAAAAAGGATGCTACCGTAATCGATTTAAGCATATGTTTAGAATCAACAAACTGCCGTGTTTTTTGCTTAAGCTTTTTTCCTATTGCCATCATCTATCCTTAAGAGTCGTATTCATTTTAGCGTACAGCAAAAATCCTTAACCGTCCCTTACGGAGTGTGGTTATAGCGTCCTCGCCCTTCATTTTTAGCCTTATATAACGCTTGGTCGGCACGCTTCATCGTACAGCCAAAAGTCTCTGCGTGACGCTTGATTGCGGAGCCTACACTTACACTTAATGCTTTATTAGGTGTAACCATCACATTACTTGCTAAGCACAGCAATTGTTCACATATTTTCCTTAGCTGTAGCACATCATCTGTTGGTATATAGAGTGCGAACTCCTCACCACCGATACGGGCAAACAAAATCGCAGGATCCAGCTTCTGCTGGCACCTATCAACAAAATCAATTAACACTTGATCGCCCACATCATGCCCGTATTGATCGTTAATTGCTTTAAAGTGGTCAATATCCACTATTGCTAGACTATGCTTTTTTATTTGATTTTGCTGCATAAAGTGGTAGAAATAGCGGCGGTTATAAGCCTTGGTTAGTACATCTGTTTTTAGTTCATCAGCTAACTTTTTATGTGCTTTAGATAAATCTGATAGCGCCAAAAAAAGCCCTGCTCCCGTAATAAGCATGCCAATTGTTCTAAACATGTCTTCAACGTAAATACCTATCCACTTAGGCTGATAAACAAACTCATCTAAAAAATCAAACGTTAACCCGACACTCCATAGAAATATACCACTGCTTAAAAATAGATAGCTGACTTTGACAACTACCGAGGTTTGCACAAAAGAAAAGATAAAAATCAGAATGAATAAATTGATGACATCCGACAGTACGCCATTTATGTAAATATCTGCCTCTAGATGATTGTAAATCGACAAATAACCAACAACTACACCCAACAAGGTGATAATGAATAAGCTAATAAAGCATTGTTTTAATCGTTTAGAAGCCGGTGGGGAGTTAACACCGTCCTCTACAGGTATCATTGTTTTTTTCATCAAGCACAACCACCATGACGGCAAGTGAGTAAAACAGTAACAAAGAGCCAAAATAAGTACAGAAAATTGCAATAATCTTCAGAGAAAAACAGTATTTGGAATGGAGTAATTAATCTAAAAGCAATCCTTCAGGATGATTTAAATTACCTAAAGTAGAACCAATGAGCTTAAAGGGATGTGCTTAGCTCTTATAGGATATTGCTTGTGGCACAGCTGTCTTAGCTTAGAGAGTTAAGTTAATTAACACCTATCCTTATTCTAACCCACTACAGACCATAATCTAATTGTCATTAATAAAAAATGCTGATAACTTTTAACATACATAAACAAAACTATTAACAAGCCTCGTCATCTACTCAGGTAAAACAGAGACTTATCGGAACTTTACATTAACAAACTGTAGAACTTAAAGGAGTAAGTATTGAGTATTTCAGATTTAAATACAAAGCTATACCACGCAATATCTTTGAATGACTTTAAAACGTATGCAAAAAAAGGTGGGGTTCTTTCAAGAGAGCGTTTATCAAGAGCTAATCCATACTTCACACGTTTTTTTTCAGATCCTAAGGACATCAAACTAGGCTGCTGGGATAGAACTTTTGGAAACTTTACTGACTTAGGCGCCCGCTTTGGTCAATTTGCAAACAGCGTTCCTAATGCATTTGGCCCTATCAATATCGTCCTTTCTGAGAAAGTATTGAGTGAACTTGATGATGTTAAAGTAACAAAAGTGAGTGTTAGCCAACAAAAATACAATCCAAATGAACATGATATCCCCCTCTCAACTTTGGCTGATTTTTTTATTGAAAAAGATAAAGTTCATTACCCTAATAAAGGCTCTCAAGGTTTAGAGTTTTCAAGTTCAACTGAGTGTATTGATTGGAAATATGTAGCTTATATATTGGTAGATCCCATTGAGTTTAATGGAAAAAGTTTAGTCTCTGAAGTGGAAAGAATCTTAGCTGAAAATGGAATAGAGAAAAAAGTTATTAAGAGAAAAATCAAATGTGAACAGACTCTCGGACATTTATTAAATTTTTCTGATAGTTTAGCTGGGAGCCTATTACATAAAAATGAAAGCCTTGAAGATTTAGTTCCAGATAACCTTATCAAATGGTTTAAAGAACTCAACCCTGTGGGCCAAGCGATTTTGGCTTCGTGGTTAACATATACTTACAATGGCACTTTACTCCATTTGAAATAAACATAACCCAAGGACAAAAAAGCCTTGATTACAGCGAGGATTAACTAAATTATCAACGAAAGCATTAAAATTGAAGAAGCCATACGCTGGGATACGGAGTGTTCGTCGAATTTTAAGGTTTGGCAATAAAGTCATAGTTTTGCCTAATAAACTACCACCTATCTGTTGTAATTTACGTACTGGAGTTCTAAGCGACTATCAAATTCGATTAACACTCCAACGTCCCAAATTAAGCCTTATTCAGTTTAAAATATCGCATTTACGTGATTATTTTTTTATGATGCCAAGCATATTTAATAACACGCTATTTAGTAATGACGAACGCTCGCTTTATTCCTTTTCGTAAATACGACATTATCTCCCTGTGCCAAGCCTATCTAAATGAAGAGGATCATCAGTCATTCGCTGAATTTTCGACTATTTTGCAAAGTGTTATTCATTACCAATACCATGACCTATTAGAGTCATTAAAAAATAATTATGCCCCGTTTGATCCCAATGCAGACACACGTTTGTTAAACCCGATTGACGATAAAACACGTAAAGCGCACCAAGCTAAATTCGCGCAACAGTTTGCCACTGTGCTTAATGCAGCAAATTATGAAACCATCACCAATCAGGACTTACAAGAAGCACTTAATGAAGAGTCGCTTTTTAAAGTACGTTTAGCTGTGGAGTTTGATGACTTTGCCGAAGTGGTGTTTTATCGCCGTGGAGAATCTCAAAAAACAGAAACGTTACGTACTTGGTGGGGCTTAAGAAAAAAGCAAGTTCAGTTTACTAATTACGATCGTGTTGCCATATTCATTCGCTTTAAAGATGAACAGTATTTTTTAGAGAAGGGCAAAAAGCCTATGGGTTTTGAGCCTAGATCAACCATTGTTAAGCTATTTCAGAATGTTCCTAAAGCTGACTTGGAAATGCTATTTCCAAATAGCGAAGTGAAAATGCGCCCTATCGATAAACTTATTATTGGCTCTTCAGCTTTGGTAGGCGGAACTGTGGTATTGGTTACTAAATTAGGTGCATCTATTTTACTGTTAATTGCCATGATTGCTTTTTGGGGAGGCTGGCGCAGCGAAGAAGTCCACATGAGCCAACAGCACTTTATTACTTTTGCCATTGGTATGGGTGTATTTGGCAGCTTTATTTTTAAGGAATGGAGCAAGTTTAAAAACCGTAAAATTCGCTTTATGAAAGCCTTGGCAGATAACTTATATTTTAAAAATCTCGATAATAATGCGGGCGTCTTTCATACCTTAGTAGATGCAGCCGAAGAGGAAGATGTAAAAGAAGCCCTGCTCGCTTATACGTTTTTACTCAAAGCAGATGAAGCAATTAGCTCTGCCCAATTAGATCAACGCATTGAAGCATGGTTTTACAGCACTCAGCAATGCCAACTCGACTTTGAAATTGACGATGCACTTAGCAAACTCGTCAAGCTCAACCTTGTTGAAGAAACTCACGGTTTATATCAAGCGGTTGATTTAAAAACAGCAAAGCAACGTTTAGATGCGCGCTGGGATGGATTTTTCACCTTTGGTTAATGCTACTTTATCTCATTGAGCTTGCGTGAATAAAGGTCTACTTCTAGGATGAAATTTTCTAAATAAAAAAGACCATACCATGCAATTTAAAAAAACAATGATAATCGGGGTCAGCTTGCTATGCGCTGCGAATACGGCCCATGTTTATGCAAACGACAAGTTTGTTTCTGAGGATATCTTTCAATTAGAGTACGCTGGCGACCCACAAATTAGTCCTGATGGGAAAAAAATTGTCTACGTACGCAGCGGCTACGACATCATGAAAGATGGTAATAAACGTAGCTTTTGGCTATACGATCTAAAATCAGGTCAGCACACACCTCTTTTCGCTGATGAACACAGTTACAGCCAACCGACTTGGTCACCGGATAGCAAAAAAATTGCTTTTACCAGCAATGTAAGTGGTTCTAATCAATTACATGTTTATTGGTTAGCGCAAGACAAACAAGCCCTCTTAACTCAGCTTCCAAAATCAGTTGGCAATTTAACTTGGTCTCATGACTCAGAGCAAATCGCCTTTACGATGAACATCCCTGAAGGCAAAACAGCCTTTGCTAAATCGGTCAAACTTCCTAAAAAACCAAAAGGCGCAGACTGGTCAAAACCTGTAAAAGTAATCGAGAAAGCACGTTATCAAGCGGATGGTGCGGGTATGCTTGAGCCTGCCTACCGTCATGTATTTGTTATCCCTGTATCGGGCGGCACACCTCGTCAATTAACCTCTGGAGACTATCAACATCGAGGTCCACTCGCATGGAGCCCTGATAATACAAAACTCGCGTTTTCAGCAGATCGAAATAGTGAATGGGAATACCGTACCACCGAGTCTGATCTTTACGAAATTAATATCAAAACAGCTGAATTAACTCAGCTAACCGACCAACCAGGGCGAGAAACCAATCCTCATTATAGTGAAGATGGCGACGAGCTTGCATTTATCGCTCGCGACAATGCCCCTGTGCCTTACATTAACTCAACCCTTTCAATGCTTGATTTAGACGATAAGTCTGTTAATCATATTACCAAAGAGCTAGACCGCTCAGTTGCAGACTATAAGTGGTCTGGAGATGGCGATTTTGTCATTCAGTATGATGACTTTGGTAAGCGTAAATTGGCTAAGGTTTCTACTCGCGGCAAAGTCACTGACTTAACAGACACGCTCTCGGGTACATCAATTGGCCGCCCATATATTAGTGGTAGTTTTAGCATGGCAAATAATGGGGCCGTTGCTTTTACAACAGGCAGTGAATACCGCCCTGCTGATCTAGGTTACCTTTACAAAGGTAAAAGCAAAACTCTTACGTCATTAAATGAAGATGTATTAGGCCATAAAAAGCTCGGTAAAGTACACGAGTTGAATGTTAAGTCTCAGTTCGATGGCCAAGCAATCCAAGGTTGGTATATCACCCCTCCTGATTTTAATGAAAACAAACAATACCCACTAATGGTTGAAATTCACGGCGGCCCACACCTTGCGTATGGCCCAAGTTTTACCGCTGAGTTACAACGCTATGCCGCAGAAGGTTACGTAGTTGTGTATGTAAACTACCGTGGCTCAACAAGTTATGGTAAAGACTTTGCGTTATTACTTGATGGTAAATACAGCTCAGAGGAAGACTTTGCCGATCATAACTCAGCGGTTGATGCGATGATTGAAAAGGGCTTTATTGATAAAAATAACCTGTTTATTGCTGGTGGTTCAGCGGGTGGTATTGCAACGGCTTATGCAGTTGGTTTAACAAACCGCTTTAATGCTGCGGCGATTACTAAACCGGTGATCAACTGGTTAAGTAAAACCCTGACTGCCGACAGCTATATTGGCCAAATTCGCAACCAATTTCCGGGTATGCCTTGGGACAATGTTGAGCACTATTGGAAACGTTCACCGCTTTCATTAGTGGGTAACGTGACCACGCCATCACTTATCATGACAGGTGAAGAAGACCGCCGCACACCTATTTCAGAATCAGAGCAATTCTATCAAGCACTAAAACTACAAAAAGTAGATACCGTGCTTATTCGTGTACCAGGTTCACCTCATGGTATTGCAGGTCGCCCTTCACGTATGATTTCAAAAATTGAATACACGCTTGCGTGGTTCAAGCAATATCATAAGTAATCATTTAAGCAGGCGCGTTGCTCTCGCGCCTGCTTAAAAATAATCACGGCTAAGCGCAAATTGAGCACTGCCAATTGACTGCGCTTTTTCACATTGTACTTTATGAGTATAAAATGTGAAAATTAACGCCTTTATAACTACCTAAAAGTAAGTATGAAACCGCTCAAGCCGCACTTTCGACAATCCTCTAAACTTTATATTCATACCTTGTCCTCTCATTTTAGTTTTTTTTTAGTTAAGTATATTTGTTTCTTTTGTGGCTGCTTTTTAAGCTTTATATTGCACGACAAGTTTAACGTACCGATTGTTATTGCAGCGGCAGGGGCTGGTTTACTGGGTACCTTTATTCCTTTTCCAAGGTATTTTAAATCCCACCCTTACTCAGCTATTTATGCGGGTAGTTTCGCGGGTATGTGCTCTTCAAACTTAGTTGCAAATTATTGGGAGCTTGGGCTTATTTCATTTTTAGGTGCATGCTTATACATTTTAACCATGAACCTATTTGCTGGCTTTGGTGGGCGATTAGGTAGTATAGCGTTTGCCAGTGTTGCGCTTTACATGTTAGCTAAAGGAGTTGTTGCATGAACTTAGTCATCATATTACTTGTTGTGCTGGCCGCATTTGCAACCTACTTGTTAGCTCATCATAATCGCTTTGACGGTATTAGAGCGTCTGCATCATTATCAATTATTGCATATTGTGTACTGTACTTTATTACACCAGATGTTGAGCTGTATAGCATTGCTTTTTTTGGCGGTACGTTTATTGGTATGAGTGCCCCAAAACGCTTTGGAATTTTTACACTCGCTATCTCGGCATTGCTTTTTTCAATATTATTTGAGTATTTAGTGCCACTACTAGATGGCTATGGTGGAGCATTAGGGTTAAGTGCGTTTTTGTCCGTATGTATTTGTCACATCGGGATTTTACTTGGCGCACCACGCAGTAAAGCCTCAGCGAAAGAGTAGTATTTAATACTCTGCATTGAATTACTGCCGACCAAGGTCGCATATTATTTAATCAAAAACCGCCCTATATTTTTAACATGTTGTAAACATCTCTCACTAAAAATATAGGAGCCTCACCATGGCGGGCGAATATAAACAACACTATACACTATTTCAGCGCGACCCAGGCCAATTTTGGCTTGAGCAAAGTAAACGGATCCCATGGTTTAATGCACCCACTGAACCGTATCAATATGACAAAAACGATTTTTATCATTGGTTTGCCGACGGCAAGCTGAATACCTGTTACTTAGCCCTTGACCAGCACGTCGAGGCTGGATTTGCAGAGCAAACTGCGCTTATTTACGACTCCCCTGTTACCAATACTAAACAACAATACAGTTATGGCGAGTTACAAACTCAAGTGGCTCAATTTGCGGGTCTCATGCAATCCCTTGGCGTGACAAAAGGCGATCGAGTCGTTATTTATATGCCCATGATCCCACAGGCAGTGATTGGTATGCTAGCCTGCGCACGACTTGGTGCAATACATTCTGTGGTGTTTGGCGGCTTTGCTCCACATGAACTTGCTGTACGTATTGACGACGCGAAGCCAAAGCTGGTGCTTACGGCCTCTTGCGGCGTTGAAATTAATCACGTCATTGAATACAAACCTCTGCTCGATGAAGCATTAGACAATGCAAAACACCCAGTCGAACACTGCATTGTGTTTCAACGTGAACAAGCTATTGCGACAATGCAAGATGGCCGTGATATTGATTGGCAATCTGCAAGTGAAAATGTACCTCAAGCTCAACCTGTTGCAGTGAATGGGGACGATCCCCTTTATATTCTTTATACCTCTGGCACAACAGGTACACCAAAAGGCGTTGTTAGAGAAAATGGCGGTCATGCGGTAGCTATGCATTACAGCATGGAAACTGTGTATGGCATGAAGCCTGGTGAGGTTTTTTGGGCTGCATCAGATATCGGCTGGGTAGTAGGTCATTCATATATAGTCTATGCCCCATTAATTTATCGTTGTACAACGGTGTTGTACGAAGGTAAACCCATTAGAACACCTGACGCCAGCGCCTTTTGGCGAGTTGTTGCCGAATATAATGTCACAGCACTTTTTAGTGCCCCAACAGCATTTAGAGCAATAAAAAAAGAAGATCCTAACGCAGAAGGCTTTAAAAAGTACGACACGTCGTCATTGAAGCGTTTATTTCTAGCGGGTGAACGGCTCGATCCACCCACCTACGAATGGCTTCAAGAACACACCGGATTACCGATACTTGATCACTGGTGGCAAACTGAAACGGGCTGGGCTATTGCTTGTAATCCTATTGGTATAGAACAGCTTGCTACAAAGCCTGGAAGCTCGACGGTGCCGACCCCTGGCTTTGATGTACAAATTTTAGATATGAATGGCGAGCGTTGTGCGCCGAACGAAAATGGGGCTGTTGTGATAAAGCTGCCTTTACCCCCTGGCTGCTTACCCACTATTTGGCAAAATAATGAGCGCTTTAAAGTGGGTTATTTAAGTGAGTATCCAGGCTATTACTTATCTGGTGATGGCGGCTACATCGATGATGACGGTTACTTATTCATTATGGGGCGCACGGACGATGTTATTAACGTGGCAGGGCATCGTTTATCAACCGGAGAAATGGAAGAGATTGTTGCAGCCCACCCTGCTGTAGCCGAATGTGCCGTTTTTGGCGTTAACGATACATTAAAAGGCCAACTGCCAATGGCAATGATTGTACTAAAAGATGACTATTTGGGCGACAGCAAAGAGGTGGAGCAAGCGCTTATTCATTCGGTTAGGCATCAAATAGGAGCCATTGCTTGTTTAAAGAATATTTTGCACGTTGAACGCCTACCAAAAACCCGCTCTGGAAAAATACTCAGAAAGAACTTGCGCCAATTGGTCGATGGTGAAGAGCTGCAAATTCCCTCAACCATTGATGATGCGAGCATTTTTGATGAAATCAACCAACAACTACGCAATCGCTGATTTGCTTTTGTAATGTTACCCAAAGGCCTTGTAGTGAAAGGCCTTTCTTCGTTTTGGCCTGTGCTTTGCAACTTTCCTATTAAGCTAATAAACGAAAGGTGGTTAACATGGCTGTTATCGCAGGTTATATCCAATTTAATACTCTTAGTAAAAAAGAACTTCATTATATAAATCAACTAGCTACTGTTTTTAATCAGTATAGAAAAGCTGATGTTCATCGCTATGATTGTGATAATGGCGCTATTTTTCAATATGACTTTGATGCTTACCAACAAGCAAGTTGGTTGCAAACTGAGTCGCAAATTGCAACGCTAATTGGTCACCCATTACTAACAAGCTCTCGTAGTGATGATTTACAGACTATGGCAAAAACAACATCACTCAGCACGTGCTTGCAGCAGTGTGAAGGAGTATTCAGTTTTTGCCAGTTTAACAGCCAGTTAGGTACGTTAGTGCTCGCCACTGATCCCCTTGGTTTAAAACCTTTTTACACATTAAAAACTGAATGTGGCTTATTTTTCTCTACCAATTTAAATTTATTTAAACAGTTAAGCATTAAACTTGAGAGCGATGCCGAAGCGCTCACAGAACTTGCAGTACTGGGTTACCCGTTACTTGATCACACTCCTTATAAAAATGTTAAGTGCTCATACCCTGGTGAAATTCTACGTTTTGATGCACTACATGGTGTGATAAAACAGAAATACTTTGATTGGGTGATGCTTGCTAAACAAGATATGCCCATCCCCGATGCTATTGCAGGCGTTACGCAGGCATTTCAAAGTGTCGTATCAAAAGCGATATACACTGACAAAAAAGTACTGAGCACCCTCTCTGGTGGCCTTGATTCACGGCTCATAAATTGTGAATTACTACGTCAAGGCGTACAGTTAAAGTCGTTTAATTTTTCCAAATCAGATAGCCAAGATCTCTATTGCGCGAAACAATATGCATCTCAAAACGCACTTGAACTTGAAGTGATCCAAGTGCACGACACGCAAAAACTATCCGTTGAACAGCGCCTTGGTAAACATTGGCGCAAAGCTAAACATAATGACTATAAAACCGTTTCAAGGCCACAGATAAGTTGGTCTGGTAATGGCGGCAGTGTTGGCCTAGGTGCTGTTTTTTATGGTGATAACATATATGCAGCAGCAAAAGAAAACGACCTGGATAAGCTAATTCAAGCATATTTGGAGCAGCAATATGCTTATTTACCAAAATCTGTTGTGCATAACGCCAATCAATTGCAACAAAAGCTTATTGATAACTTGAAGCTCAGCTTTAAACCATTAGCAGAGCTCCCTCTCGTAAAAGCATTTCAGCTATTTTTACTGCTCAATGATCAACACCATCATTTGAGCATTCCAAACGAAAAAGTATGCGAATTTAAAATGGAGTTCTTCCATCCATTTTATTCGTGGAAAGTATTACAGTACCCTCTTGCAGTACCAGTGGAGTATGTACGTAGACATGGCTTTTATCAGCGTTGGTTAAAAACCAGCTATCCCCGCGCAATGCTTGCACCATGGCAAGCCTATCCAGGGCACGTTCCCTGCCCGATCAAGGTAGACTATCAATCACAATGGCAATTAAACAATAAGAACTTGATGCGTTTTAATGAGCTCTTTAAGCTGTGGTATGAGATTATGCGCTTTGATCGCCACCAGCTGATTAAACGCAGTCACTTTACCGCTTTATGTTTACTTCAGTTAACGCATTTAAAGAACGCACAATCAAATATTCGTATTGCCCAACGGTTTTGCCAGTGGTAAAAAGCAAACATTTTCTCTGCTGCCTTTTATCGTATTCAGCACGTTGTTTGTAGGCTAAGTAAAGATGAATTTTAACAAGCAACTTGGCATGCTATTGGTTATAAAAAACAAAAGTGATGACACTGAATATAAAGCAAATTTGAATAAAGTCTGGCCGTGTATTACAAATGAGATCTTAACCGCATGGCGAGGCTTTATTCTTTAGCTTCATCTTATACATTTTCTCATCAGCACTTGCTAATAACTCTTTAGCATTTTTACCATCTTCAGGGTAAAGCGCAATTCCACAACTTGAGCTTACTGATATTGCCGTTTTATAGCTTTGGGCAACAGACTCTACGGCTTTTTGGCAACGCAGTGCAATTTCTTGGCATACGCTGAGCTTAGTTAGTGTTGGTAGCACAATTACAAATTCATCTCCGCCAATACGGGCTAAAATATCTTGTTCTCGCAGCTGGAGTAATAGCTGTTCACTAATCGTAATAAGTAAGTTGTCTCCTTGCTCATGACCAAATGTATCATTAACGAGTTTAAAGTTATCCAAATCAATATAGATAATCGCAAAGTGCTGTGTGCCTTGCTTATCTTGCATAAAAGCATGTAACTGAATATCTAAGCCTCGCCGGTTCAACAATTTTGTCAGTGGATCCTGATTTACAAGTTCTGTCAAAAACTGACGTTTTTCGACGACCGAAGAAATATCATCAAACGCACCAATATAATGACTAACACAGCCAGCTTCATCATAAAGTGCATCAATCGACAACATTTCAGGAAACACCTCGCCCGATTTACGCTTGTTCCATACTTCTCCTTGCCAGCGACCTGACAACAGCAACTCTTTCCACATAGCTGCATAAAACTCTGCGGGTTGTTGTTTTGCTGAAAGAATTGCGGGACTTTTACCAATGACATCTTCTTTTTTATAACCCGTTATACGCTCAAATGCAGGGTTTACATCAACAATTTTAGGCTCGGGAGTGGTAATTAAAATCCCCCGACTTGTGGTCGAGAAAACCGCCGTGAGTAACTTTATTTTTTCATTACGCTTAACCTCATCTGTCACATCCTCTAAATAACCATTCCACTCAATACTGCCATCACTTTGAGCAATTGGTGATGACTTTCCTTCAACCCATATAACCCCTTTTATTGGATGATTTATACGATACACTTGATGCCATTGAGTGAGATTTGTTTTTGAATCTGCAATACTTTGCTCAACACGTTGCAGATCATCAGGATGGACAGCTTGCATGGCCAGCTCAGCATTTTGAAGAATTTGCTCAGCAGAGCAGCCGTAAATGTCCTTCACTTTAGAAGAGGCAAAAGGAAATGATTCGTTATCATATTTATCTATAACGTGCTGATACACAAAGCCAGGTAAGTTATCTGTAAACCTTTGTAATTTATTATGTAAGGATTCTACTTCACACTCTTTTTGCCATTGCTCGGTAATATCAATATGTACACCAAACATCCACTCAGGTTTGCCATGTTTATCCCAGCTTTTTACTTGACCTTTATCGAGAACTTTTACCCAATGCCCATTTTTATGTTTCATCCTAGCTTCGCAGATATAACGTTCTGAAAGGCCATTAAAATGTGCTTCTAATAATGCTTGTGAACGGGGTAAATCATCAGGATGAGCGTGGTTTAACCACGTTTCAATTGAAACAGGTTGTAAATCAGCTAAACAAAAACCAATAATTTTTGCCCATTTTTCATTAAAAACGGTTTCACCTGTTTGTACGTTCCACAGCCAAATGCCTGCGTCACCACACTCTAATATTGACTCTGCTATATCAAAGCCTAATTGGGACTTTATTTTTTCATAACCATCACTGAATGTCATAGCATGCCTTGTTATCTGGCTAGCACGAAAAAGCAAGCCTTATTTATTATTTTAGATAACAAAGGTTAAAAACTCTAAAAATGAAAATTGAATGTTTGATTTAGCGCAAATCAAGGATTAAATGGGCCAATCAACCACATCGGTATTATCAATACTCGGTGTAATTTGCCTTTCTCCGTCCCATTTCCGAACGTAACATCCCGTTGGGTCATATAAGGCTGTTTGCTTATTTATATGGAAATGGCGACCGCCCCGAGGGTCAACACCCACACCTGCGATATATTGCCAATTCCCCCAATTCGCAGCTACGTCGTAATCAATAAGTTGTTGCTCAAAATAAGCTGCCCCATATCGCCAATCCACTGCAAATTCGTTGACTAAACAACTTGCAGCTATTTGCCGTGCACGATTAGAAATATAGCCTGTCGAATTGAGTTCGTTCATAATTGCATTAACTAGTGGAAATGGCGTCCTGCTTTGGCACCAGGCTAAAAATCGGTGACTGTTAAATGTATGTAAGGGAGGTGACTCTTTTTGCCCATTAAAACGAAACAGCTTTGCACCAAACAACTTAGCATGCCATTTAAAATACTCACGCCAAAGTAGCTCAAACTTAATCCAATAGGTTGACTCATTCGCACCATTTTCTTGTTCGTATTTGGCAACCTCGTGGTAAAGTTGCTTAACACTTATTGTACCGCTGGCAAGCCAAACACTGAATTTTGTACTATTGCTAAAGCCGTCTAACTCGTTACGTGTTTCTTTATAACTACTGGGTGCTTTAGATGAGAAGTAGTCATTACAATGCTGCTGGGCTGCAATTAAACCACCACAAAAACTCCCAGACTGAGCTGAACTTTCAGGGAGCACGTTTTCTGGACATAGCTGTACAGGATGTGGCAGTTGAGATACTGCCTCAAGCGAAGCTGCAACGAATGTTGGCTCAGACTCTACTTTTTTGCGAAAGGCAGTAAAGTTTTTAGGCAAATTATGAAGCTGAAATGGTAAGTCTCGTTCTGTAAACAAGGTATCTTGCTGGTAGGTTTTTATAATAACATCAGGGCATAACTCGCTGATTTTACTTAGCTGCTTTTGCTCGTAATAACCCACTTGCTCGGTACAAACCAATGTTTCAATATCATATTTTTGCAAACGCTGACTGATTACTTGCTCAGGCTCGCCAGTAATCACATGAAGCGTTTGCCCGAGTTTCTCAACAGCTTGTGAAAATGCTGCTAGGCTCTCACGTAAAAAGTGGTATTTATGCGTCCCATACGGTTTTGATTGATAGTTAGTTTGCCTAAACCAGCGCGGCTCAATCACAAACACTAAATCAAGCTCGCCATCAAAATCAGCTAACTCAGATAGAATTTCATTGTCGACTAGGCGTAAATCATTTTGCAGCCAATATAAAACACGCTTTTTCATTATTTACTCTATTAGAAACCTTAAGAAATCATACGTAAGCCAGCTATTTCTCGATTAACTTCGTCACAGTTAGTTAGCATAATGTTTATTAATCATAAACTTACAATCTTCAATGAAGTTTAAGTTTTAGTTAAGTTTTTCTTAAGTTAGCGATTTTATGCTGATAACTGTAAAGAATTTGAAGGTTGATAAAGCCAAACACGCTGCATCTCCTTGGTATTTAGCAGGCATAATAATGATGAATAAAATAACACCCGTTTTATTAATAACATGCACTGCTACAGGGACTGTTTATGCAAACGAGCCTTTAAGCTTAGATGTGGTTTGTGAAGTAAAAAGCAAACCTACTGCAGAGTTAAGCGAAGACAAAGACATCACTGTTGATAAACTCAACATTGATACGCATACGATTTTCGATCCAAATGACCCTGAAACAACCGCACTACATCGCTTTATAAACTGGCTGCACATAGATACCAAAAACAAAGTTGTTAGTGAGCAAATTACCTTCAAAGAGGGTGACCAAGTCAGTGAGCGTCAGCTACAAGAAGCGGAGCGCATTCTGCGCAGCAAAAAATACTTAAGAGATGCCAAGGTTAGCTATACAAAAGATTGCCTTGAAGATGAACCCCGCGTGGTGCAAATCGATACTTGGGATACCTGGAGTTTATTGCCAACCATTAATTTTGGCCGTAGTAGCGGCAATAATAAATACAGCTTAGGCTTTAAAGAAGAAAACTTTTTAGGCTACGGTATTCGCGCATCATTAAAGTATAAATCAGATCATGAACGCTCAGGCTACCACTCAGTGCTGCAAATGCCAGTGCCTTGGCAGCCTCATGCAACCCTCACTTTACAAGCTGATGATTACGATGACGGGCAAGTCTTTTTAGTGGATTATCATCAGCCTTTTTATCAACGCAGCAGTGACGCACTAATGCGCTACTTTGCTAAATCACAAAAGCAAAAAAGTTATATCTATCAAAATGGCATGACTCGTTCAGAGTTTTTTACTGATGAATTAATCGCCCAGTTTGCTTACGGCGAAATTTTATCGCAAGACAGTCAGCAAACCTTTCACTGGCTTGCAGGGATTGATTACGAAGATGTAAGTTACCGCCCTTTTGAAACAGGGCCTTTGCTTGGAGGCCTTAACGATTACACCATTGCAGCGCCTTGGGTCGGATTACATTGGCTAGAAGACAATTACGCCGTATTACACGATATTGACCTAATAAACCACAACGAAGACGTTAACCTAGGTTGGGAGCTAAATTCAAAGTTTGCCATCGATACCGTAAATTTTGGCCAAGGCTTTTTATTTGATACAAATCTTACCAAAGCGTGGTTCAACAATAACGTCTTGTATCGATTTGCCGCTGGAATGAAAGGCAATGTCGGAACTGAGCTTGATGACCGTTTAGCGCTTTATTCAAAAGCACAAATGAACTATCGCTGGTCAGACTCATTTGCTTTTTATGCGCATCTAAATGGTCATTGGCAAAACCATGAATTTGCTGACAAACCACTGGCTGTTGGCGGTGAAGAAGGCATGCGTGGCTTCCCAGAAAGTTACCAACATGGTACTTCAAGCGTACAAGCAACGGCTGAACTAAGAATGTACCCTAATATCAATCTGTATCAGTTTGTAGATGTAGGCTTTGTTGGCTTTATTGATGTAGGCCAAGCATTTGGCAGCACTGAAACCGCGAATATTTCAGATTCAATGCTAACCAGTGCTGGCGTAGGTATTCGCCTATATTCATCGCGCTCAAGTAACGACAATGTTATCCATATCGACTTTAGTACGCCTCTTGGCAGTTACCAAGACGTTGATTCATGGCAAATAGGAATGTCGGTTGAAACAACTTTTTAGGCATCTTGCTCTTTACTCATCAACTCACTCATACGCTGCATAAGCTCTTGCTCGGTAAGATCTTCTTTGTGTGTGCCTATAGTCCAAATATGACCAAACGGGTCTTCTAACGTCCCTGATCTGTCGCCATAGAATTGATCGTGCACTGGGCGCAGCTCTTTTGCCCCTAGCGATAGGGCTTTGGCGAATACCACATCAACATCTTCAACATACAGCATAAGGCTCACTGGAGAGCCCCCTAATTGCTGTGGAGACTTAAATTCTATATCAGGGCAATTATCAGATAGCATGATATGAGAGTCGGCAATTTTTATTTCGCCGTGAGCGACACCGCCATCAGGCAAGGGCATTTGCATTACAAGTTCGGCATCAAATGCTTGTTTGTAAAACTCTATCGCCTTAGTGGCACCGTCTATAACCAAATACGGGGTTACCGCATGGAAACCTTTAGGAATTGCAGAAACAGCCATGTTACACCTCAACGTTAAATGTGTGATTTATAAAGGTAGCAGCTGTTGTGCAATTTCACGTTATAAATTTACTTTGCTAATGGCTTTGTAAAGTTGGGCCTAGGTAGCTTTTCGAGTATGGCGTTCTCTGTAATCATTTAATATTCCATTATATTTTAAACTCATACGAACGAATTAAATGCTATTAAAAAGCGTTAATTTAGGTCATAACTACTCTAAAAAGACCAATCTAAATAGAAATTATTATTGATTGTATTCGCCATTTCTGTACTATACGCACGTCCAATAAATGGATAACTTATAAAAAGAACTGGAACCTACAATGAAATCAATCAAACCAAGCTTACTAACACTGGCTATTGCAGCTCAGTTTTCAGCGTTTGCTGACGATGCTAAGCCTAAGCAAGATATGGAACGCTTAGTAATCACTGCAACGGGCTTCGAACAGAAAGTAACTGAAGCGCCCGCAAGTATCTCTATCATTACTAACGAAGATATAAAATCTCACTCATTTACATCAGTGCTAGATGCTGTGCAGTATTTAGAAGGTATCGACATTGGCACGACACGAGATAAAACGGGCCAAGGCAGTGTGAGTATGCGTGGTTTAACAGGCGAGTACACCCTGTTATTGATTGATGGTAAACGCCAAAATAACCATGGCGACATTTATCCAAACAATTTTGGTGGCAACGCGTTTAACCACGTACCACCGGTCGATGCCATTGAACGTGTTGAAGTTATTCGCGGTCCTGCATCAACGCTTTATGGTGCAGATGCACTGGGCGGTGTAATTAATATCATCACCAAAAAGCACACTGATAGCTGGAGCGGTGCTGTTTCATTTAGCCGTTCATTACAGCAAAACGATGATTTTGGTGATGACATTACCACTGACTTTAGTGTGATGGGTCCGCTTATCAAAGACGTATTAAGTTTAGGTGTACGCGGCAGTGTATACGAACAACAAGCATCATCGCCAACATTCGAACCTGCAACTGATCCTAATGGTGTTGTACATAACCGCTCACTCGGCTTTGGTAGTGGTGGTCGTACGGTTGATAACACAAACGAGCAGTATGGCTTTACTTTAACTTATACCCCGTTTGAGTCTCATCATTTACGTTTTGATTATGATAACTCAAGCCAAGTGTATGACAACACGCCAAGCTACGACATTGAATCGGGCACGATTACCTACCCGCTTGGCACAAAAGACAATATTGAATCAATTTGGCAAGACCGCCGTGGTCAAGTTAACCCGCGCGCAGGTTATGCAGCTGATCAAGAGTTTGATCGTGAATGGTGGTCACTCAGTTACGATGGCGAGCTTGAATGGGCAACTGTTAAGGCCTCTGTTTCTTATGTTGATACGCAAAATAACGGCCGTACTTTACCACTTAGTGTAAGCGAGCGTTTAGAGCTGCAAGCTATGTACGATGGCACTGGCGAATACGAAGGGTTGGATGAGCAGGCACGTAAAGACTTAGCAGAAGAAACCTTCTTACCACGCCCTGCTCGTCCACTTGAAAGCAGCCAATACACCTATGACTTACGTTTTGATATTCCAATTACAGGGCGTTTTGGTAGCCATAACCTAGCAATTGGTGGCCAACTTATCGACGGTGAGTTAAAAGACGGTGTATTCGGCCTTGAAAGCGATCAAGCAGGTCAAGTACAAGAGCAAAACATGTACTCAGTATTTGCCGAAGATAACTGGATGGCAACTGACAACTTTACCTTCACATTAGGTGCTCGTTACGATGACCATGATGTATTTGGCAGCCAAGTATCACCACGCGTTTACGGTGTGTACAACTTATCAGATACTTGGACGTTAAAAGGGGGTGTGAGTACAGGTTATAAAACACCACAAACAACCGATCTTTACGACGGTATCACAGGGTTTGGTGGTCAGGGCACAAGCCCATTTGCGGGTAACCCAGACCTAGAGCCAGAAACCAGTGTGAATTCAGAAATCGCACTTTACTGGAACTCTTTAGACGGCGATCACAATATCAATGTGACTTACTACAACACCAAGTTTGAAGACAAAATTGCCCGCGGCGATACTATTTTAAGCTGTGAGCAAACGAACAATGTTCGCCCTTGTGTAAACTTAGGTCAGTACGATCAACTTGGCTACGATAGCTACAGCCAAAAAATCAATATCGATGAAGTAGACCTACAAGGTGTTGAAATTGCAGGTCAATACACTATTACTAAAACGGTATCGATTAACGGTAATTATACGTGGACTGATAGCGAACAAAAGAGCGGTCCAGAAGAAGGTCAGCCATTAACTAACTCAGCTGAGCACATGGCAAACCTTACCCTAAACTGGGAAGCCACTGACTTTATGAATCTGTACCTTCAAGGTGTGTATCGTTCTGACCGTTACCGCGGTTGGGATAACGTGCACGACAAAGCGCTTTACTATAAAAACTACAACCTACTTAATTTAGGTGCGCAGTTCTATGTAAATGAGTACGTGCAAATCAATGCCCGTGTAAACAACCTATTAGACGAAGATTTCACATCTTATAGCACTAGCTATACCGACCTAAATGGTGATGGTGAATATGAGTACCTAACAGGTCGCGGTGTAGTTAGCGAAGTAACATTCACAGACGACTACAACGTGAAAGATAAAGGTCGTAACTTCTGGATTGGCGTTACCGCTTACTTTTAAGCTATAACCCACAATTACACATAAAAAATGGCAGCACATCGGGGCTGCCATTTTATTTCTACGTAGCGATACCTCACTGTCACTAAACTGCCAACTACACATACTAAACTGATGATACCTGCGTAAGCTTATTTGTCAGTCTATGGAACATATCCTTACAGCCAGCGGCATATCTATTAGTTATCAAGATGAAGGCGATAAACATGCGCCAGTTATTATCTTGATCATTGGTTTAGGGGCGCAATACACGGTGTGGCCAGATAGCCTTTATTATGGACTCGTTGAAAAAGGTTTTAGGGTCATCCGCTTTGATAATCGAGATGCAGGTTTGTCATCAAAACTAGATGAGTTTGGCAAACCGAGCTTGCTAAAACATTGGCTAAGTCGACGCTTTCCTATTCGCACTAATTTACCTTACTCGTTAGATGACATGGCTCGTGATGTAAAGCAATTCATGAACGCTTTAGACATAAAAAAAGCCCATTTAGTGGGGGCTTCTATGGGCGGTATGATTGCGCAAATTGCCGCAGCGAAGTATAAAAAACGTATACTGAGCTTAACCTCTATTATGTCGAGCAGCTCGCCTTTGTCGTTTTCAAGTTCAAATGTTAACCTGCTGGTAAAGCTTGCCAAAATAAGGCCTCGCAGCAGCAATAAAGAAGCCGCTATTGAATATAATGTTCGGCTAAACCAATTGATTGGCAGCCCTGCTTACCCGCAAGATGAACACACTTTATATGCCAACGCCGAACGCTATATAACACGCGCTCACAATAACCAAAAGGGTTTTAAACGTCAGCTTGCGGCCATTGCCGCAACGCCATATCGTGAGCAACTTTTAAAGAAAATTAAAGCCCCTACTTTAGTGATCCATGGCAGTGCAGATCCTGTTATGCCATTATCTGGTGGGATTCATACGGCGCAACTTATAAAGCGTAGCAAGCTCAAAGTTATACCAGGGATGGGTCACGATTTTCCGCCAGCCTTAATGAAAAAGATAACCAAATGGATTAGCAAACACGCCCATAAAGCGTCACAAAAAAGTATACCTAAAGCAAAGCATGCCCATAGCCACTTTAAAAAATGACTATGAGAGCGAATAACTTAAGCACTAAATTGATGCCAAGGACCTCTAATAGCCAATGTTTTTGCTGGAGAGTAAACATTCACAAACAAAGTGCTACCATCAGGTGAAAAACAGGCACCTGCCAGCTCAGTTTGCGCAACTAAACGAGCAAAATTATAAACTTGGCCCTGTGGTGTTACACCACGCAAGTGATTATCAACTACATCGGTATATTGGTCTTCACACACAATTAAATGGCCATTAGGTGACACGGTTAGGTTATCGCCAAAGTTATAAAGGGTTTTGCTGCTACTTTCGACAAACAAGGAGATTTTACCAGGTTGCTCAGCTTCTTTATCCGTGCCTTCAAACGCTGATGGCTGATATTTCATAACCTGACCCAGTTGTTTTTTACCGCCGTTGGTACAACAAAAATACAGTTCTTTATCACCCCAATGAATACCTTCACCACGGGCAAATAATGCTGCTCCTTGTTTATATCCACGCAGGCGTAAGTCGTCTTTTGGGCTTTCAGGGTTATCTAGATTTACCCACTCAACCTCAAATTCTTGATGTAACCCCATGGTTTTTTTATTCCAGTTACGGCTATCGAATTGTGGCTTACCTTTTACCACCATAGCTTGTAATTGCCCGCCTTTATGCAGCTTGCCATATTCATTAGGAATAAAACGATAAAAAACACTGTCGCCTTTGTCTTCCGTTAAATAAACAATGCCCGTACGCGGGTCAACCGCTGCAGCTTCATGGTTGAATCGCCCCATTGCTGTTAATGGCTCTGGTTTAATTAGGCCTTTACTATTTGCTGGCACTTCAAAAATATAACCATGATCTTGATTGAATCCATCGGCTTTTGTATCGGTAGTTTCTTCACAAGTTAGCCATGTTCCCCAAGGGGTAATCCCCCCTGAACAATTACGAATAGTCCCTACTAACGACAAATACTCTTGCTCTTTTTGATGTGTTTTTAAGTTATAAATGATGTGGCTAGTTCCACCTGGTAATGCAACACCGTCACTGTTGGTATCGAATGCGAGGGGGGTTTTATGGTTTGCAATACTCGCTTCAGCTTTTGCTAAATCTTTTGGCTTGAGTTCATGGTTACGCACTAAAGCAACGTGATCATTACCAAGTGCGATACAGCCCATACCATCGGCTTTATCAGGGACCGTAAATCCATCAGACATTTTTTCACCAAGCCTAGAAATAACTTGATAACTAAACCCAGCTGGTAGATCTAACAATTTATTAGGATCTGAAAGTAATGGGCCAAAACCACTTATTGATGTTTTAAGATCACTTAATGAAACATTTCCCATGGCACTTTTAGACAATCCTAAAAAAGCTAAAGTACCCGCCCCGACTAAAAATTCTCGACGTGAAACCATGCTAACTCCAAGCTGAAAGCAGCTTTATCATACAAATAAAAAAGCATTATAAAGCAATAAACCACCAAAAAGTTACATTATCACAATATTCACGAAAATGTCATAAATCACTGTTGTAGTTACTCTTTAGTTGTGATCAAGATTCATTTTCTTTTTTACTTCTCAAAACGATAATTTACAAAAACGGCCAACTGCTGCTTAGCACTGTCTCCTACTAACGGGCTTTTTTTGATTGTTGAGTCTAACGTTTCAATACGGTAAGTCGCTTGGATGGACCAATGTTCGTTAAAAATATAAGCAAGATTCAACGCAGTAAATGGATTAATAGCAGAGCGAGTTTGATAAGCATATCGACCGTATTCTGGGGCAATGTTCTTCTCAGAGATGCCATAGAGATATTGGGTGTACTTTTCATCTTGCCAGTAGAGACCAAGATCAGCACTGAGCTGTAAACCCAAACCTTTACCATAAATAGGTAGGTGATACCTCGCAAGTAAGGTAAGTCCTTCTGAGTGGTTAGAAATATCTTGCGCTAAACGTAAAAACAGCTGTTTATACTGTAACTGAGTTCTAAAAGTAAGCTCCCCTTTACCATCTTTATAATTTGTAAATACCTCGTCGTCTGACAACTCATCACTAAAAATTAAGCTACTATCGTAGGTCTCATCACGAAAACTTAGCCCCATGGTGGCTTCAAATTCTGCTCCATATAAAAAAGCATATTGCACGAGGCCGTATTTAGGACCAATACGCCACGCACCTTTACGCACATTAAAATATGGAAGCGACATCGCTTGTATATCGTAACCATGCCAAGGAGTATCGATTGCAAGCTGCCCAGCCCCCACATCCATTTGCCATTTATCTGTTTGCTCTTTTGCTTGAGCACCGTTGATAAATAATGATGCAAAGCAATAAGCAAGGATGAACGGATAAGAAAATAAACTATTTCGCAGAATTTCATGTTTGGTCATGATAATGTCCCTATATTGATGTTTAATAACAATATAACGCTCATCTGATGGGCAAACATGCTGCAAATGTCACAAGTTTAAACGTGACATTTGTCATATACATAAACAGATAAATGCGGATTAAAATAAAGACATGAACAAATTTTTACGTCTTTTTGTACAGCGCAGCGACTTTCTGCTTTCAGCAGTCACTTGGCTATTTGTATTTATTTACACCTCGCATGCATGGTCACTCAACAGGCAAACATTAACACTCGATTACACACCAATGCATGTTGCAATAGTCAGCTGTTTATTTATTAGCTTTTTCGCATTTTTAATTTACTTTGAGTTTTTTAGGCGTCGTTTGAAAAGTTATCAAACAGTTATTTTAAACGTCACTATCATCAATGTATTACTACTAATGTGGCTATTTAATATTGGCTTTGTGGCAATTTTATTGATCATTTTCTTAGTCAAATTCAGTGATTACGAACCAAGAAAATCAGTACTTTACCTCCTTATATGCTTGCCCTTTTTTATGGCATTGGTTCTTCATTATGGTTTCGAAAAAGAGTTTGTTTTGTTAAATGGTCTGGCATTTACCTTGTACAATAGCTTTGCATATCGTTTTGCAACACGGCTTATTTCTGAACGTAAAGCGAAAGAGCAAGCTGCGCATTTGTTACGCGAATTAAAAGCAACTCAATCACTTTTAAACGACACTGCAACTCGCGATGAGCGTATTCGCATAGCCCGTGATTTACATGACACGCTTGGCCATCATTTAACAGGGCTGAGCATTCATTTAGAAGTAGCTAGTCACTGCGCAAGTGCTCAAGCACCTAAGCATGTTGCTAAAGCCCAGCAGATAACGCGCTTATTACTCAGTGACGTGCGTGATTCAGTGTCATCAATGCGTGAAAACCAAACTATCGACTTATACGCATCATTGAACTCTTTATGCAGTGATGTCGCAGGCTTAAATGTCACACTTGAATATGATCCGGCAATCAAAATCAGTGATGCACTCTTAGCGCAAACCTTATTTCATGCAATTCAAGAAGCAATAACAAATACCATAAAGCACAGTGATGCCGATGAGCTTAACATTACTTTACGGCTCGAAAATCAAACGGTGCAATTGCATATAAAAGATAATGGCAATAAAAGCGCTGAACTTAATTTAGGTAATGGTTTAAAAGGCATGCAAGAGCGATTGGCTTTAGTGAAAGGAGCCATTGAGTTCAAGCACAGTGATAACGGCTTTGCGATTGATGCAACCCTACCCCATAAACTTAATCCACATACATTGGCGTAACATTATGATTAATGTGCTATTGGTTGATGACCAAACTTTACTAAGAGAAGGGCTCAAAAGCTTATTAGCCTTAAAAGACAACATTCATGTTGTCGCTGAAGCAGATAATGGTCGTTCCGCTTTGACTGTACTTAATCAATGCGCTGTGGACGTTGTGCTTTTAGATATTCGCATGCCTATTTTGGATGGTATTGGCGTGCTCAAAACAATGCAGAAACAGGGATTAACTCAACCCGTATTAGTGCTTACAACTTTCGATGATAGTGAGCAAGTACTTGAATGTATTCGCTATGGTGCAAAAGGTTATGCATTAAAGGATATTAATTTAGAACGACTAGTGTCTGCCATCGAAACACTGGCTAGTGGCGGCTCTGCACTTTCACCAGCAATTACGCAGAGAATACTTAACAACCCAATTAAGTCTCACAGTGAGCCAACCTTATTACCTGATAAGTTAAGTAAAAGTGAGCTTAGGGTACTTAATTTAATTGCTGCGGGCTACTCAAATTCAGAAATAGCCCAAGCATTATATAAATCAGAAGGTACAATACGTAATCAAGTATCGTTTATCTTACGAAAGCTAGATGTGCGCGATAGAACACGAGCCGCTCTGAAGGCTATTGATTTAGGCTTAATCTAGACCAAGCTAGTGCTAAGCTTCGGCTAAATCACCATAACTAGTGACTAAATTACGGCCATCATGTTTAGAGCGATAAAGGGCATCATCCGCACGCTTTAAAACATCTTCCCAAGAGGTTTCTTGATTTTTTGATATTGCAACACCCGCACTAATGGTTAAATGCACTGCTTCACCTTCAATATACAAGGGTGTTCTCGCGACTTTTTTACGAATACGCTGTGCAAGTAATTCGACATCTTGAGGCTTTAAGTGACTGACTAAAACAGCAAACTCTTCACCACCTAAACGAAAATTATGGTCATATCCTCTTAACTGCTGCTTTGCAATCTTAGTTACATGTTTCAAGGCTTTATCACCTTGTATATGACCAAATCTATCATTCACTGATTTAAAGAAATCAATATCAAACACGATAAATGCAAGGCGAAAATTATTTCTGGAACAACGTTTAATTTCATTACTAGCAACCTTTTCGAGTGCTTTTCGGTTATACCACCCCGTTAAATGGTCAGTAAAAGAATACTCTCTAAGGGCTAGCTCTTTTCGCCATGTTACGACCACTGAAAAGGAAATGGTTAATAAAAATACAAATGCGATAACAGCTAAACTGCCAACATCTAATAATAGGCCTTTATCTAACCACGGATAATTCTCTACACCTGCTAATAAAAAATAACCACGTATTAAAAGTTGAGCAGCGAATATAAATAAAATGCCTATTAATAAATAATACCCTCTGCCAACTTCTTCTTTACGGTGTTTCCAAAGTGCCATAGTTGCTGAAATATCAAGTGCTGCAACCACCGGATACAAGGCTACAATTCTTAACTCGACAGACTCAACCATTGGAGGTAGCAGATTAAGTAAGTAAATACCCACAAACACTATAGCAACTAATAACCAAGTAGAGCGGCCATACAAACAACGTGATACACCACTAAATAAGGCGGCATGCGCGCCAAGGTAACAAGCATTAGCAAACGAGGGGTGAAAAATCCAAGAAAGGGAAACTTGCGTCGCTACAATTCCGACTAAGTTAGAGACAAAAAATAGGACTCCACATACAAGCCAATCAAGCAAGTATTTTTCATTACGACTAACGATGAAAAGCGCAGCCATTGTAAGCATCATAATAAAGCTAACCAAGGCTGTGCAAATGAGCAATGTGTGAAGATCCATTCTTATTATTGTCCCTGCATGTGAAATTTTAGGCGTGGATAATAAACCAACAAAAATTATTAGTCCAACAGCCTGCATCAGAACATAAGCACTATAAATATTATTATATTTAACGGTATACGTCTTTTATCGGGACATTCTGTCAATACAAGAATTAACTTTGGCTTAACAGAGGTAATGTTATTATTTGTATTTTTGTTATTTATATTAATTTGAGATTCATTTTTTATTAATAAGATATTAAGTAGTATAAAACTACTTAATATCTTTATTGAGTAACCATTTTATCCTTTCAGGCTCGCTCATCCTTTGGGGAGTCCATAACGACATGTGAAGTAATTGTCCTTACCTGAGGTATTGAGCCCAATATATCAGCGTGAAATGATTTATACGCTTTAAGATCGACTGTTTCGACTCTTAGCAAGTATTCGTACGAGCCTGTCACATTATGGCACTCTTTAACCTCAGCTATAAACTCAAGGGCTTGCTCAAATGCTAGCTGTGATCGTGTTGAGTGTTCATTCAAACCAACCCCCACATAGGCTATAAACCCTAGACCCACTGCTTGGTTATTAATCACTGCCCGATAACCAGAAATAACACCAGAGCGTTCAAGTTCCTGCACTCTGCGCAGGCAGGCTGATGGTGATAATCCAACTTTCTCTGCAAGTTCAGCATTAGCAATTCGGCCATTGCGCCTTAGCTCATGCAATATTCTCTCATTTATACTATCTCTTTTCATTTATTGTTGCTCTATGCTATCCATATAAACAATATTAAGCGACAAAATTGCATCATCCTCAAGCTATAATTGCATTTCTAAAAATATGGAGAAGTGATAATGACTTTTGAGATCCTTACTGCACTAGCGCTATTTGCCTTAGTTTCATCAATTACACCAGGTCCTAATAATTTGATGTTAATGAGCTCAGGCGCGAATTTTGGTTTTCGTAGAACAATGCCACACTTACTTGGCGTAACACTTGGATTCATGTTAATGCTAATACTTGTTGGACTAGGTGTTATGCAAGTGTTTGACTTATTTCCATCAAGCTACCTCATTCTCAAAGTATTTTGTGTTGCTTACCTGTTCTATCTTGCGTTTAAGATTGCCACCAGCAATGGGCAACAAGCCTCTAACCACAACAGTGATCCTTTTACTTTTACCCAAGCTGCATTATTCCAATGGGTTAATCCAAAAGCGTGGGCAATGGCACTAAGTGCTATTGGTCTTTACGCACCTGATAAAAATCTACTCTCTGTTTTTATTGTTAGTATCGTTTTCGGAGTCGTTAACTTACCATGCGTATGCTCTTGGACTTTGCTCGGACAAAAACTTCAGCACTATCTTGGGAACCCGATACGCTTAAAAGTATTTAATTATATTATGGCAGGGCTATTAATCGTTTCTGTATTGTTTAGCTTATTTTGAACTTGTCGCAGCACAAAAGGCGAACGCCACAACAGAGTAGATTTTAGTGTAAAAATCTTTCTATGCTAAGCTTTTAACTATTGCTCGTTTTTCTATGTGAGTTATGGCTATTAACCTTGACAGTTATTTTTATCACGGCTTCTTTGTTTTTTTGCTGATCACTGTAATAACCTGTTCGGTCATTGCTACTCGGCTCATGATTAGCCGTTTTAAAAGTAAGTCAATTGTCTTCTTTAACTTCTTTTTCTATCTAGGCGTTATTGGCTTTGCTTGGCTGTGGATACAAAATATTTTCGGACTTCCCAGTGATTTTCGGCCCAGTGTTATTATTTATATCCTATCAATGGTACTACTTCAGCTCTCGATTTATAACCACGATGAAAAGTGCCGCTTTAATAGGTTAATGATTGGCCACGGTGCTATTTTTTCAGTTTTCGTATTATTTACAAACGATATCAACCAACTTGCTTTAGTTGAGGCATGCTTTACGCTAACTGTGTTACCTGCCCTTATTTACTTTACTTTTACCCGGGCACTACACAAGAGCAATATAGGCAATACAGTACTTTTGGCAGCGCAATGTATTTTACTTTTAGTGCCTATTACTCAGTTAACTATTATCACTCATTCACATAACCTACTGACACTTTACTCATTAACAGTGATTGCTCATGCCACAGTGTTTGTCATGACAGGGCTTGGGCTTATCACTACTCTGCTAATCGATGAAAAACGACGCTACGCTGAACTATCACTCAAGGATCCTCTAACCAATTTATACAATCGTCGAGGTCTTCAGTATATTTTGGAAAAACGGCAGTTATTGACTAATCAGCATGCGGCTTTTCTTTATGCAAGCGCTTTAGACATCGACTTTTTTAAAAGTATAAATGATAATTACGGGCATGAAGCAGGAGACTTAGTACTAGAAGTATTTGCCGAACTTTTGCAACATCATCTACACCAAGAAGATCTTTGCTGCCGCTTAGGGGGCGAGGAATTTCTCATTCTCAGTATTGAAAAATCCCCAGATCAAGCCTACCAAAAGCTTGAAGAGCTTCGCCAAACTATCGAATCAAGTCAAATTGAATATAAGGGACAAATCATTTCACTCACAGCCAGTTTTGGCCTAACTCATTGGCAACAAGCTGATACATTTGACGACTTAATTAACCGAGCAGATAAAGCCCTCTATTCGGCTAAAAACAATGGCCGTAACCGAATTGAAACCATACTTTAATCATTTGCACAGTTTAACTTTAATTCCTTATCATTAAAAAATTTAAGTAATTAATCATAAACTTTGATCTAGGTGAAGTGCACCCAATCATATTCAGACTACACTGATACCAACGTGATTAAATTACTAGGACTTTACCATGACACACCTTGTTTCAGACCTGATGACGCCCGATCCGCTGGCGATCACCGCAGAAAACTCATTGCATGATGCTCATAACTTAATGAAAGAAAAAAACATTCGACACATTCCTGTCATTAATGAGCATGGTGGTTTAGTTGGCATGCTGACACAAAAGATCATGATCGCTCAAGTTATGAGTATTATGGCTAACTTCAGTGCCAGTGCACTTGAACGCAAAGAAAAGCAAACTAAAGTGCAAGATATTATGGCCACTGATTTCACAAGTATTTCACCTAATCAACCACTACACGAAGTAGCTAAGTTTTTTGTTGAAAATCGTCACGGCTGTATGCCCGTTGTCGATGATGATAATAACTTAGTTGGCATTTTAACCTCTTCTGACTTTGTTCGTTTAGCAGCGGCCCTGCTTTCTTAGCGATTTCTGTTCCTCGCTTCTGCACACTGAATTTTTTACATAGAGTGTGCAGACTTTTCATATTCATTCAGTATCATGTTGGGCGCCATCAAAGCAAAAATAAAAGCAAACCATTTAAAAACAAAAACTTAAAATCATTTAAGATATCGGCATAACGATTGCTTCTACTCTAATAACTTCGCTTTTTAAGTAACGACTAAGTAACTTAAAAGCTTTATGGAAATACAATTTTAGAGAATCTCGGAGGAGTAATGAGTAATACATCATCAAAAGTCGCTGAATTCACGGCCCCAGGCGTTAATAACGAATCAGCAGCCGATACAATTGCTATTTTAGACAAGCGCATGGTCGCTTTAATCGATTTACATCTTACTCTTAAGCATATCCACTGGAATGTTGTAGGTCCAAATTTTATCGGCGTGCATGAAATGCTTGATCCACAAGTGAGTGCCGTTCAAGAAATGACCGACACTATTGCCGAGCGCATTGCAACTATGGGCGGTGTTCCGGTTGGCACACCACAGTCAATTGTTGATCGCCGCGAGTGGAAAGATTATTCGCTAGGCAAAGGGCTGGTGTCTGATCACTTAACTGCTCTTGATAAAGTTTATAACGGCGTTAATAAAGATCACCGCAAGGCGCTTGAGCAACTTGCTGAATTAGACCCTGTTTCTGAAGATATGATCACAGGTCAACTTGCAGAGCTTGAACAGTTCCAATGGTTTGTTCGTGCACATATCGAATCATCTACAGGCGAATTAAAAGGTTAACACTTCTTTCCGAAGACCCCTTGCCCAGCTAGCGCTGGGCTTTTTTATGCCCTTACAGCCAACCTTTATGTTTAAAAAATAAATAAGGCGCGAAGCCGGACAGTAGCATAATGGCAATAGCAAACGGGTAGCCCCAAGCCCACTCAAGCTCTGGCATGCTATTAAAATTCATACCATAAATACTCGCAACAACTGTGGGAGGTAAAAAAACCACCGACGCAATCGAGAAAGTTTTAATGATTTGGTTTTGCTCAATATTAATAAAACCCTGGGTTGAATCCATCAAGAAATTAACTTTATCAAACAAAAAAGTACAGTGAGACATCAGGGTATCGATATCAAGTACAATCTCGCGAAGTGACTCACGATCTTCTGTGGGTGCGCCAAGGTAACGTAGTAAAAACGAAATATTGCGACGGGTATCCATTAAACATAAACGTACTTTACCGTTGTTGTCCTCAAGCCGTGCAATTCGACTTACTGCTTGTTCTAAGTCTGAATCATCTTCTTCAAGTACATAGGCACTGAGGTTTTCTAATTGATGATGCATGTCTTCAAGCATATCCGCATGATTTTCGACCTTTTGATCGAATAAAGTCACCAGTAATTGTTTAGGGTTATCACATGCCACTTGCCCTTTACGAGCACGAAGTCTTAATAAACGAAAATCAGCTAATTCATCATCACGAATCGTCAATAAACAATTATCTTGTAATAAACACGCAACTGTCACCGTATTAAAACGTCCTTCATTTGGCGACATAAACAGAGCATGTACATGAAGCCCTTCATGATCAATAAAGCAACGCGACGATGCTTCGATTTCTTCAACATCATCAGCCGCAGGCAAAGTAATGTTTAAGGTACTAGCAAGGGCGCGACGCTCTTCGTCTGTTGGGTCAATCGTATCAATCCAATGGGCATTTTTAATGGATGTGGCCAATGGCGTGTCGGGGGCAGGTTCTATTTGTGTTATTACGCCTTGGTTGATTGAAAAAAATCTTAACATATGCCCCACTCTTTTTTACCCACGTGACAAAATAGTACCAGTAACTATCACGCTAAATACACTGGTTTTTCAAATAAATTTCTGGGCGCAACACAATAAATTAGCCATAAGAGCAAAGCGTAATCTTGCTAATCATTTTTAAAAGTAAAAACACAAAATCCAATTAGTTATGATAATTATTTTCATTTGCGAATGAATGTATATAATGAAACAAACAAAATTGGAGTTCGCGTATGAAATACCTAAGTGTCGTGTTATTACTACTTTCTCAAACTGTGTTTGCCGAGCAACGTATTGTCAGCGCAGGTGGCACGTTAACTGAGATTATTTATGCACTAGAAAAACAACAAAGCTTAGTCGGAGTTGACCAGTCTAGTGTGTATCCTGAAGCAGCAGCTGAACTACCCCAAGTCGGTTATTACAGGGATCTAGCCGCTGAAGGCGTCCTTTCACTTAAACCTACTGCTGTATTTGCATTAGAAGGTGCAGGCCGCCCTGAAGTTTTAGAGCAAATTGCATCAACAGGTGTTAATTTACGCGTGTACAAAAAACCAGACACCGTGGATGACCTTCAACACTTGATTACTACATTAGGTAATCACCTAAACGCTAGCAAAAAAGCCCAAGCTTTAAACCAAAAAATTCAACAAACCTTACCTAAAAAAGCGGTAAAAACTGAGCTCAAAGCGCTTTTTCTTTTATCTGCGAATGACCGTGGGTTAGTCGCTGCTGGTACTGATACAGTACCAAACATGCTCTTTGATTATGCAGGCATTAAAAACTTGGCTAAAACACATCGCGGCTTTAAACCATTAAACAGCGAAATTCTCGCAATTAATCAGCCTGATTTTATTGTTGCTCCTGCACACGTAGTCTATTCACTTGGTGGCAAAGAAGCATTTTGTAAACAACCGAGTTTAACGCTATTAAAAGCAGCGCAAGGTTGTCAGTTGTTAGTGATGGACAGCTTATTATCATTAGGTTTAACACCACGCATTGCACAGGCCATTAATCAAGTAAGCAATTATAAAAATAACCTATGAGTACATTCGCTTCGATAACCTTGCAGATGACTGCTCGGTTTTTTCCTAATAAGTGGATTATTGCATGCGTGTTATGTATTGCTGTTTTATCTCTAATAAGCATAGGCTTTGGCCCTGCTGGCTGGGATTGGCAATTAGCAATCGCATGGCTTGCACCTGAGTACTTTACCCAGTTTGATGCATTACAAATTAACGTGGTAACACAAATACGCCTGCCACGTTTCATGCTTGCTGTAATGATAGGTTTAGTCTTAGCGCAAACAGGCACAGCAACACAAGCTCTGTGCCGTAACCCCCTTGCTGATCCGTCAATTATCGGCATTAGCTCAGGAGCTGCAGTTGTTGCTGTTGCATTTATTGCGTTAGGTACTCAATTTGATTTTCAAGCTAATAAATACTTACCCTATGCAGCATTTATTGGCGCATTCGTTGTCACCCTATTTGTTTACTTAGTTGCTAAGCAAGCAGGCCAAGTAAATGTAACAACATTGATTTTAGTTGGCGTTGCAATTAATGCTTTAGCCTTTGCACTCATTGGTTTATTGAGTTTTTATGCCGACGATAGTGCTTTAAGACTAATCAACTATTGGACTATGGGCTCGTTAGGTGGTGCAAACTGGGCCAATCTAAGCCAAGCAATGCCTTTATTATTGATAAGTGCTATCGGTCTTTGGTACTTAAAAGAACCCATGAATTGTTTATTACTTGGCGAATCACAAGCACAGTATTTGGGGATCAATACGCACACGCTTAAATTCCAAATCATTATCTTAGTTGCCCTTGGTGTTGGCGCAAGTGTTGCTCTAACCGGTTTAATTGGCTTTGTAGGTTTAGTCGTACCCCATATTGCAAGACTCATGGTTGGCCCGCATTTACGAATAATGATGCCCTTATCTATGCTGCTCGGGATTATTGTTTTACTGCTCTCTGATTGGCTTGCACGTACGCTCGTTATGCCAGCGGAGCTGCCCATTGGTATTATCACAGCCCTGCTTGGTGCACCTTTATTTATCTACCTCATCCTTAAAAGTAAACACGGAGGCCTAGGTGCTTAGTTTTAGAAATCTTAATGTCAGCTACGGCAAAACACGCATCTTGCAAAATATCACCGGCGAGGTAAAGGTAGGTCAATGTGTTGGTTTGATAGGCGAAAACGGCGCCGGTAAATCAACTCTTATACATACTCTCGCAGGAACTATCCCCTATCAAGGAGATGTGACATTACACAGTCAACCTTTAGCGCACTATAGTCAAATAGAATTGGCACATAAACGCGCTGTTGTCATGCAGTCTCAGCAATTGGGTTTTGCTTTTACAGTACAAGAACTGGTTGCAATGGGTCGTTATTCATACAAAGAGTCAGCTAAACAAAGTGCCAAAAAAGTAGCTCAATATATCGACTTTATGGAACTTAGTCATTTGAAGGAACGTCGTACAACTGCGCTATCAGGTGGAGAACTACAACGGGTCAGTATGGCCCGTTGTTTAGCGCAACTTGATGCTTTTAGTGATAATAGCGAGCCTAAGCTGATGCTTCTTGATGAGCCAACATCTGCCCTTGATATGCGCCATCAACATACTCTGCTGAGTTGCGTAAAGCACTTCGTAGACATGGGAAATGCAGCTATCATCGCGATTCATGACCTAAACTTAGCCGGCCTGTATACCAGCGACATTATCATGTTGCATCAAAAACAGATTTTAGCATCCGGTGCTACACCCGATGTCCTTACAGAACAAAATTTAAATCATATTTATGCCATGCCATTGCATGTTAAGCCTCATCCATTGCATGACGCCCCTATGATCTATTCTCAACGTCAGGAGTTTTTATGAGAACACAAGCAGTCCATCATGCCAAACAATTGGTATATAAAAAAAATAGCGGTGTTATGTCGACCCTTTCATATAATTTACGTGGTTATCCATTTGGTTCTGTCACGCCTTATATGTGTGATGAGCAAGGCAAACTTTATTTTTTTATTAGCGATATTGCACAACACACCAAAAACCTAACTCACGACAAGCGCATGAGCCTCACCGTTTTTGATGCTGCCGATACAGGGGATCAAAACGAACATGGCCGAGTAACAATTGTGGGTGACGGCTCTAAAGTACCTCAAGCACTCGCTGATGAATTGCTGAATAAATACATTGCCCTTTACCCTGAAGCTGATACATACCGTAGTGCCCATGACTTTAATTTATGGCAACTTGAGCCTGTGCGTATTCGCTATATTGGTGGATTTGGCAAAATTTTCTGGATAGAAAAAGACGAATGGCAATCAGCGAAAAAAGTGTGGGATAACACCCAAGAACAACAGATGATCGATCATATGAACGAAGATCATCAAGACGCTATGGGATTGATCTTAAAACACCATTACAAGGTAGATGCCCATGCACCTGTCATGAATGGCTTATTACCACAAGGCTGTTATATCAGAAGCCACAAGAGAAACTACTACATTCCTTTTAGTGAGGAATGTGATAGCCCACAAGCAGTACGTGTTGCACTTGTTCAGCTTACTAAAGAAGCAAGAAGTACTGTTTAACCTTTCTAATGCGAACTATAAACCCAAGGAGAAATTCATGAAGATCACACAACTAACCATAGGCTCACTTTTATTCGTATTGGCTGCATCAGCAAATGCCAACGAGTGTGAATTAACAATTGAGTCAAATGATATGATGCAATTTTCAACTAAGTCATTATCAGCCCCAAAAAGCTGTGAAGAGGTCACTGTAACGTTAAAGCACACAGGAACACTTCCTGCCAATGCGATGGGTCATAATTGGGTGTTATCGAAACAAGCTAATATTCCTGATATTGCCAGTGACGGTATGAGTGCAGGGCTTGATAAAAACTACCTTAAACCGGGTGATGAGCGTGTTCTCGCTGCTACCAAAATCATCGGTGGAGGTGAACAAACAAGTGTCACATTTAAAACAAGCCTATTAAAAGAAGGTGAAAGCTATGCATTCTTCTGCTCATACCCTGGTCACTACGCAATAATGCAAGGAACATTCTCGCTCAGCTAAAAATGCCTATGCTACTGGTATGTTCCAGTAGCATAACCTTATTAGTTGTTACACAACCTCGACTAACTCTGGTTTTTTTATAAAGAAGATCATTAAAACAATTAACGCAACAGGGAATAAAACTAGGTTCATATATGCAAATATCACGGTAAGTTGGAAAATACACATAATCAATAAAAGTACTGAAAAAACCGTCAATAAAGTGGGCGTACCATGACGTTTTGTTAATAATAAAGCTGCGGTTATTAACCCAACTAAAGCATACAACCCAAGACTGCCAGCGGATACTATCATGGCGATACCTGCCACCGTTTCAGCAGTAGCAGCCGAAACAGTTTCACTACTCACAGCAAGGAAAACATCACACAAAACTGTTGCATGAAACGATAAAACCAATACAGCTAATATACATAACATAATACGTACAATTTCGACATCAAACATATCTTTAAGTGCTTTACGTAAGCTTAGATACACATATATTTCTAACGCACCTAGTAGCACAAATACAGCATCAGAGAAGCTCAAGCTTTGTAGATCAAGCTTCAGTGCTTCACCTAATCCTTCGAGTGTGTTGCCAAAAATTGAAATCCAATACATAGGAAATATAACAGCTAACACCCCCGCCGCTATTCCTGGTAGTAAAAAATCACGATTAAGCATTTGCGCTCCTAAATTCTGCTTTCTTTATCATCTTCGTCGCTATCCTTTTGGTACTCTAAAATATCGCCTGGTTGGCAATTTAATGCCTCACAAATGGCCGCAAGTGTACTAAAGCGAATAGCCTTCACTTTTGAGTTTTTGAGCAAAGAGAGGTTGGTCATAGAAATACCAATACGTTGCGACAACTCTTTGAGCTGCATTTTGTTCTTTGCTAATTCAACATCTAAATTAATACGTATTTTCATAGTTCAAAAACTACACAACCAGTTTATGACTGTCAAACTATATTTTATGATTATCATAAAATAAAGAATGTTTAACATTGTTTTTTATTAACTTAAGAAGTCAAAAAAATACGAGCTATCATGCTTTGTAACATTAAACATATTTAATTTTGTTTCTAAAAACTCTACTCTGAGCAGTAGATGATAAGGAGACAACAATGAAAGACTTGCAAAAACTGGTAGGTAACTTAAACAAATCTGGTGCGCTGAGTGGCTTGCTAGGTGGTGTGGCTGGTAGTGGACTTACAAGCATGATGGGAGGAAAAAGCAAGAAAACAGGTAAAAAGGCTATAAAATATGGCGCGCTTGCTGCCATTGGTGGCCTAGCTTGGAAAGCATATAAACAATATTCAGAGCAAAAACCAACAACAGCTAAACCCACCTCCTCGCGCACTTTTGACTTTACTCCAGCAGTAATGCCAGAGCATTCATTTAATGAAGTCATTGATGATAACCACACCGACGGGCAACTCTTATTAATGCGAGCAATGATCGCTGCCGCCTATGCAGATGGGCATATCGATGACACAGAGAGACAAAAGATTTTTGCACAAGTCGATACCCTAGAACTGAGTGCACAAGAAAAAGCGATGTTGTTCGATGAACTAAGAAAACCCATGCAATTATCAGAACTTGTTAATGCTGTACCCAACGCTCAAATGGGCATTGAAGTGTACGTTGCAAGCGCTAGTGCCATTGACTTAAATCAGAGTATCTCTAAACATTATTTAGAAGCGTTAGCAAATCAATTATGTATTCCAAATGAACTGGTTGATAACATCCACCAACAACTCCCTCAGTAATGCTTTAAAAATCTACCGTGCTCCCTAATTAGTGGAGCACGCTAACCTGTCCTAAAGTAAAACATTTTTAAGTAAAGCTAGATTAAATAGTGAATCTATCATTTGAACCTCATTCAGATACAAAGTAAAATCGATATACTATAACATATCAAAGAGTGAATAATGAGACTCAAATCCCCTATCCTCTGCATAGGATTATCGACCCCGCTGTATGCACAAGACATTGAACACATTGAACACATTGAACACATTGAAGTAAATAGCTATGTAAAAGACTACTCTCCCGTGAGTCAAATTGTTGTGGGCAAATCGGTTCTATCTGGCGAGCTATTAGCGCAACAAAAAGCATCGACCTTAGGTGATACCCTATCGCAAACTCCAAGTGTAAGTAGCAGTTTTTTTGGATCTTCTGCGGGTCGACCGCAAATTAGGGGGCAAGGTGGGCAACGCGTGTTAATCACAAGCAATGGTATGCCAATTCGTGATATGTCAGCGATCAGCGATGATCAACTCATTCCCATAGAACCCTTTTTTGCTGAGTCTATTACTGTTCTAAAAGGGGCACGTGCAACAATTCCTTTTGGCGGTGAAGCTATGGCGGGTCTTGTTGATGTTAATGATGGTCGCATACCTTTACAACAAGAAGCCGAAAAAGAAGACAAAGTAGAAATTCAAACGGGTTATAATGCTGCAACCTCTTTACTTAGTACGCTAGGTGGTCAGCAAAATGACTTTGCGTATAACGTAAACCTGCTCTACCGAGAACACAGTGACTATAAAATTCCTAATACAGCAAAGGCTGCTGATTGCTCCAACTGGGGGAAACTAGTTTTAAATAGCCAACTGACGAGCCAATGTCAGGTTTCTCTCGCAAGACCCACTTGGGAACATGACGGCACCAAATTTGTTGATGTGACACCCATTGATGAGCAAATTATTACTCACCAGCTTGCCAACTCCGCAAACAAAGTGGTCAATTCAAGTTATTACCAAACCAATTTAACGTTTGGGGGGAGTCAACGTTTTGAACATGAGCAGCTTTTCGGTTTATCTGTAAATTATAATGCCGCCAACCGTGCAATACCTGGGTTTATTCACCCGATACGCGAACGAGAACACTCACATGACACACAACAGAGTAACCAGTCAGGAAATATTCGAATTTACTCATCGCAATATCGAATTGATGCGCTTTACCAAAAACAATTTTCAGCTAATTTATACTTGAACCAGTTTAATGTAAAAGCAGCCTACTCAAAACAATCAGATGACGAAAACCTTGATCACCGTAGAGTAAATAAATTCATTTTGAAAAACTGGCAAATTAGCCCAACTTTAAACTACCAATTCAGTGAACAATTCACCGGTACATTTGGCCTGTTTATAGACCAAAGTGAAAAGCAAGGCAGTGGTAACAATAACTATTTGCCAGATATTAAAGCCAAACGCGAAGCTGCCTATATGATGCAAAACGCAGCGTTTGGACCTCTTTCACTTCAACTTGGCGCACGCTACGAAGAAGTAAAGTACACACCCACTATAAATAGTCACTATCAACCAGGCCGAGGCCTTGGAGCACTGGTTCAAAATAATAAATATGACCTATTCAACCACTCGGTTTCTTTAAATTGGGACATCACCTCATTTTGGTATATTGCTGCAAGCCTCACTCACGCTGAGCGTGCACCTGGCATGAATGAGCTTTATGCAAGCAATCCTCACTACGCACTTTTAATTGAAGAGCAAGGCAACTCAAATCTCAAAAAAGAGAGCAATAAAGCAGAAGAGTTTGGCACAGGTTTGCAATTTAAAAATCTAAGTATTACCGCCAATTGGTACGAAAATAACTACGATAACTATATTTATCTTGGCAGCACAGGCGTCAACAGAGGAGGTGTTTATGTCAAAGAGTGGCGTCAAGCGGATACACTCAATAAAGGCTTTGAGGTTGAGCTTAATTACACACTCAATACGCAAAACATAGGCGATTTTAGCTTTAGCGCTTATGTAGATGAAACAAAAAACACCCCAGTCTATCAATTTGATGGAAGCTATAACCCCTTCACTCCTGAGGCCTTTTTTAATCCAGACGAAGCGCAAATGGCTGAGTACTTTCGTCGTCGACTCGAAGGAGACAGTATTCCTCGCACGCCAGCCGACAGCTATGGGGCAGCAGTGCATTGGCAATTTGAAAGTTTTAAGGCGTCAGTTGATTACCAACACAACAAAGCGCAACAACAACTTGCAAAGTTTGAACACGCATCACCAAGTTACTATAGCTTAGGCGCTAATTTTAGTTATAGTCGTTCACTGTTTGGTTTTGAGAATGAATTTTTTATAAATATCAATAATCTTACAAACCAAGAAATTCGCCCTCACCAAAGTTATCTACGCTATCTAGCGCCACAACCAGGGCGGAGTATTGCTGTAGGTATACGCGCAAAGATATAAACAAAATGGCCGCACTTTTAATGAGTGCGGCCATTTTTTGTACTACAGAAGCGTTTAGTACTTGTACTAATTCATTCTTACTGTATTTGTACTGTTTCGCTGGATATCACGAATACCTTGTTTACTTTCCTTTTCCATCGCAGCAATTTGCTCAGGAGTACGGCATACACGTGTTGGTATGTTACTGCCTGTTGGTTTTTCCCTTTTACAAATTAAGCCATCATTGCTTGCTTGCTCGTCGCTTGAACTTGCACAGCCACTCATTAAAACGGCTAATAAAATAACACTTAAAAATTTCATAGACTTCCCTTTTTTATATTGATTCAGTGTTTATTAAGAACATACTATTATATCGCTAGCCTAAAATAAAATTTTTTAGGTACAAAATAGTACTTAATGTGGTTTTTTAGTGCCGTATCTCACCATATCTTTACCATTTTCATAAACGTCATTACTCACATAACGTCCCAATAAAAGCTGATGATTATCATCCAGCACAGCGACAAATGGACGACCATCACTGTTATTTGTAGCAAGCGCAACACCCGCAACACCCGCAACACCCGCAACACCCGCAACATTTTCTAGCCCCAAGCCACCATTTTCAACAAGGCGTAAAAACGTTTCTAATTCGTCTAAAGTTTCGATTACATCGTTATCGTTAATCATCTTAAATACTCAGTGATTGCTAATCGGCCTAGCATAACAGGATTGAAATTTTGGTGCGAACTAGGTAAACCGAATTTCCCCATATAAACGTCGTTTTTTTGCAATCCTCGACTTTGCAATCGGCCTAAACTGAATACTCATTTAATTTTAAAAGGCTAATTTACGATGAAACGTGGTGACTATTACAACCTTCAACCTGCATTAATCAAACACCTTGTTGAGCAAGAGCAATTAATTAAAAAAGCGGTTGAAACAAGTTTTGGTCTAACAATATGGGAGCTGATCAAACTAAGAGCATCACAAATAAATCAATGTGCTTTTTGCATTGCAATGCATACCAAACAAGCAAGAGAATACGGTGAAACGACCAACCGTATTATTGGTTTAAGTGCATGGCAAGACATGCCAATTTATACAAAACAAGAATGTCTGGCTTTAAAATTATGTGAAAAGTTGACACTTGCCCAACCTATTGATGATACTTTCTATCAATCTCTTAGTGATACATTTTCTGAACAGGGGTTAGTTGCACTGACGATTGCTATTAACGCAATCAACAGCTGGAATCGCATTGTGAAAATGTTTAAACCTGACGTTGAGTTTAATGAGTAACCATTTAACTTTAGAACTAAAAACACCTGAGGGTGATATAGCTAATTATATTCAAGCTATCTGGTATGCGACGGCGCATTCACACGGTGAGCAATGGCTTGCTTGCGATGGTGCGACTGGGGTTATTTTTCCTCTTGCAGGGGCGCTTTTACTTGATGATAAAGCGCTTTCTCCACCTTATGCATTTCAAGAAACGTCTACTCACGCAGCAAAGATCACATTTTCAGAAAATGCACAATTTTGTGGTATTCGCTTTAATCCAACTGTTTTAGCTGAGTTCAAACAGCACAATCACCCACTTATTTGTGAGCAATCATTAATGGCTATTGCCAAAGGTCTTCAAAAAAGTGCCAATCTGCAGGCTTTTGAGGCGCTCATTAGCACGCATTTTAACTACCGACATAGCATTGGTCACACATATGCAAAACAATTAATTAGTAAACTGATTGAGTTAACACCACTGCAAACCGCCTATCAACTAGCTCCGTTAAGTAAGAGGCAGCTCGAACGGCAAATAAAAAGCCAGTGCGGCGTTACACCTAAATATTTCGAACGAATTTACCGCGTAAAAATGGCCAAACAAACAATAAAAGATAACCCGACGATGAGCTTTGCAGATATTGCTCAACAGTGTGGCTTTACTGATCAGCCGCATTTTATTAAAGAGTTCAAAGCGATAATGCATATTACACCGGCAAGATACCGCAAACTATTGAATAATACGCATACTAAAAAAACCAAACTCATTATGCGTTGAAATCGGTATATTAAATTCATCAAATAAAAGTTCTATACCAATTATCAAACTCACTTAAATAGCATGAACTTACTTGCCAACGGGCGATTTTATTTGCGATCAGCTTTTATCCATAGGATAGTTAACAAAAGCCTAAAAACTTGCTGTTACACAATAGGATAATCATGAAAAAAGTTTTACTTGCCACCAGCTTCATCGCTTCGTCATTTACGGCATTTGCAGCCAATTTAACTGTTGAAGAACTGCGTATTGAAAAAGCGACAGAGGCAATGCCAAAGGTCTTAAACGCTTTCAGTGATGACATAAGTCATTTTAAAAATGCTTGGCAAGCAACCACAAGCTACCAGCAAGCAAGTGATCTTATTTATGACTACTCAAAACAATTATGGCGTGATGCAAAAGCACGGATCAAAAAAACCAACAGCTACGACGACCGTGAACTTTATTGGGCACGCTTACTTTCAAGTAAAGTTATTCGTACCAACAAGCCACAGTTTGCAATAACTGACAGCGAGCAAGCTGCGCTGTTAACCATGCTAGAAAATGGTAGCCGTGGTCGTACCGACCTTGATTTCAGTAAAAAAACCGACAAACGTATATTAATTACCGGCTTTGATCCTTTTTTACTTGATAGAAATATCAACCAAAGTAACCCATCTGGCGTTGCCGCATTATTACTCGACGGGCAAGTAATTAGCTATCAGGGTATTACTGCTGAGATCAACACAGTGATGGTGCCAGTGCGCTATGAAGACTTTGATCAAGGTATTATTGAATCATTACTTGCGCCGTACTATGCACTGAACAATGTAGATATGATTGCCACTATCAGTATGGGTAGTAAAGACTTTGACTTAGAACGCTTCCCAGGTAAACGTCGCAGCGTAACAGCACCCGATAACGCCAATATTGTTTATGGTGGAACAGAGACTAATCCAAAAATATCAAGCTTGCATAACCGCCCCTTACCAGGTAATGAGTTTGTGACGTTTAGCCTACCCGTAGAGCAAATGCAAAAAGCGAAAGGCCCCTTCCCAATTAACGATAACCACAAGGTCGTTACACTTGAAAAGGCTTTTGAGCCAAAATCACTCAAAGAACTTGAAGGTGCCGTCGCAGTAAAAGGTGGTGGCGGTGGTTACTTATCAAACGAAATTTCGTACCGTAGTATTCGCCTTCGTGATGAACTTAACTCAGATATTCCAACAGGGCATATTCATACCCCTCGTATTGCGCAATTTGAGCCAGAAACAGAAGCAAAAATAGTTAAACAAATCAAAGCGATGCTCGAACACAGCCTTGTAGCACTCTAGTTAATTAGCTCAGCGAGTGTTTAATGCATTCGCTGAGCAATAAAACCTACGGCCTATTGCGGGCCCGTTCCTCCATCTACTTGGCTCTCCAAAGTATTTGCATTATCTAATCTATACGGGTAAAGCTGAACATCACTAAACACTGTTGCACCATTATCACGGTATTGATCTGTTGCTGAGCGCCCGGTGTAAATGTTTCCTGATGCACTGAAGTAACCCGAACCTTGATTCCAATGTGGCTTCGCTGAGTTTTCAAAATAGTTATTCTCAACAAGTACTTCTGCACCATCACTGGCACTAATTGCAAAATAGGTAATGTTTTTCCAGTAATTATTAAACATATGAACTCGTGAGTTGTAACCATCTATTTTAGGGTTTCGCCCTGCCGCAGTATCCCAAAAATTGTGATGAGCTGTGACTTGTGAGTTTCTGAATAAATGCGTGTACCAATGCTGATTAGCGCAAACTTGAGTGTTATACCCATAAAAACGATTCCAACTTAGGGTAATATTCTGACTATTATCAACATCAATATAACCATCACTGATCTTATTAAACGCCATATGATCAACCCAAACATGGCTACTATCATCAATTGAAATTCCATCGCCCGCTTCGACGAGTGCTGGGTTAATATTTTCCAGCATGACATTTTTAATAATAATATTACGTTGCTTGCTGATGACTAAGCTAGCACCAACAATTTTTGAGTTCTTACCCAAACCTTGTAACGTTTTATTAGACTGAACAATAATACGACGGTCATTGCGCGTTACATTAACTGGTGAATTGGAAGAGCTGCCCAGCTCACTACAGCTTTGATTCCCTACAGGCACTCGATACCATGTTTTACCGTAATCATTCCATTGGCCGCAATCTAAAGGACATGCTTGCACTGTTCTATTGTTAGTGTGACAGTTAATCGTCGTATTATCGGGTATGTGGATCACCTTGGCAGAAGGCGAGCTTAAAGCGTCACTTAAAGCACTGCAACTTGTAACCCTAACAGGTGTTGCATTACCGCCACCGGTTGTTGTCGTTAGGCCATCTTGACCTGGTTGTGCAGCAAACCCAACTAAATCACTTGGCGTTGGCTGACTGCCTCCGTCACTGCCACATGTTGCATCAACAGGGTTTATAAACCATCTTTGAGAGCTTATTCCTGCGTCATCATTTTGATACACATTAGCCACATTGTTTGAGCCTGCCACAGTCAGTGATTTATTGGTTAACTTATTAATAATATTAAACCCACCTGATGACGATGCTTTAAGCTGCCAACGTTGATTGGCTCCTTGCCAATCATCATAAACAATAACATTAGCGCCATTTGATTGAGATGAGTTAAGTACATCCAATACCTTATTATTGTACTTAGATCGGATAACCCAATATCCATCGCTTTCTTTAATGAACTGAAACTTTTGATTGTTTCCCCCCCAATAGTCATAAGTTATGACATTAGGTGCTGCACTTGTATCACTTGTATTGATATCTAACGCTAAGCCAGACCCACGGTTAATAACGGAATACAACTGACCTGATTCTGGCATTGCAGTACAATCTTCCGCTTGTAGTGGTAAAGATGTCAAACAGCTCAGAAGTAGACTAGCCAAGCCAATTTGTTTAATGACGTTTATTGTTTTCAAAACTATCCCTCTTAAATTTGTAATATAAAAATACTTAAGAAGTAAAGTCTAAACCATTCGTTCCCAAAATAAAGTATTTTGTTTATTTTATGTAAATGAATTTAACTTTAAGAAAACAGGCTGTGGGGGGCAGAAATAAAAAAGCCACCTAGAGGTGGCTTGAATTGAAGCTAACATTAATTAATACAATTCGAATAATGGTCGACCATTTTCATCATACTTTACTTCCATTATGCGGGCATGTCGGTTTGGATCGTAAAGCGGATCTTTTACAATTTCCTCAAGCGGACGTGTATCCGTTTTTGGCACCACACTTGGCTCACCGACTGCATGCTCATAGTCACGGGCATGATAAATACATAATGGTGTTTCGCCATCTTCAGCAACCGTAAAACAGTTATGACCTGGGCCGAAAATTTTCTTTTCAACGCTTGTTTCAAGCACTGGCATGCGTGTTTTAGTCCACGAATTTCGATCAAGTAAATCGCTGTTTTCATCGGCTTCCATATAGCCCATGCAGTAACATGCACCTGTTGCGCTTGCAGAAAAAGCGATAAAAATTTTGCCGTTATTCTTAAGCACTGCAGGGCCTTCGTTTACCCAAAAGTCCACACGCTCCCAATCGTAATCAGGTGTAGTCAGCATAAACTGTGCTGTTTTTAACTTAATTGGTGATTCCATCTCAGCTAAATACAGGTTTGATGCAGCAAATTGGCCGCCGGTTTTCTCTGCCCAACAGAAATAACGTTTGCCATTGTTCTCAAAAATAGTCGCATCCAGTGAGAAGTCTGTGAACGACTTTTCATCACCCTCAGCCGCTTGCATCATACCAAGCTCAACCCATTCATCATTTAGCGGATCTTGACCTTGACACTCAAGCACATACGGGCGTAATGCCCAAATATCGTCTTCTTGGCTGGCTGCAAAATAGATATACCACTTACCATCCAGATAATGAATTTCAGGTGCCCAAATATGGCGACTCATTGGGCCATTGTCATGCTTAAACCAAATATCAAAGGTCTCAGCGTCTTTTAAGCCTTCTAATGTCGCAGATTTACGAAGTTCAATGCGATCATACGTTGGTACAGAGCCTGTAAAATAATAAAAACCATCGCTGTGCTTATGCACAAACGGGTCGGCACGCTGTTCGACTAACGGGCTGTTTGTTTGTAATGTCATGTTTAAACCTGATCGTTAATTTTAATTTGTATTATTTTATTACTTTTAGTCAAAAACACAAATATAACATCATTTTTAGCAGACAGTGAGGATAAATGTAAGTTGAATACTAAGGGTTGAGTCAGGCTTTATGCACTCTAAAAAATGCGCTGTACCAATCCAGTCGACACAGCACATATCTAAAGCGTAATTACAGAATACTAAAGTAAACCACTTACATTTGGTATTTTCTTCTTCGTAAAATAGAGAGCACTAACAAAGGTATTAAATAATACATACTACCACCGGAGCCTGAATCTGAACTATTTCCTTTACCAACAACGTTAATCGTCACTGTTTTAGTTTCTGATGTGGCAAACTTATCTGTTACTAGATAACTAAAGTTAACTGAGTGAGAAGACTCACCGACTGGCTTGTACACAAATAGACCTGTATCTTTATCAAAGCTAAGCTCGCCAGAACTAGGATTCGATATGACCTCAAATTCCAACCTATCTGCGTCAGCACCTGTACCAATTAAGCGACCATTAACAACTGTTGAGTAATACGTTTCATAACTTAGATTTGTGGCGATTGGTGATGTATTCGTTAATTCAATAACAACATTCGCAAGCGCAGTCTCTTCAAGCGTATCTTTGGCAGTAAAAGTAATAGAAACTGGCTGCAAAGATTCACCACTCGGGGTATATCTTATTTCACCTGAGTTTTGATCAAGCAACTCGACCTGCCCATGCTGAGGCGCATTCTTCACAGTGAAAATAAGTTGCTCACTATCTGCATCTGAGGCTGGCAAGTTAAGTACCAACGGTGTATTCCAGTGAGTTTTAATCGTCGAATTTTCAACCATTGGAGCTTGGTTAGTTAAGTAAACAGTAAACGTTGCTAGCTCAGAACGTGAACGACCTTTTACTGTATAAAAAGCTAACTCATCTACGCCTACATCACCGTTTGGTGTATAAGTAAACTGTCCTGTTTGACGGTCAGTAAACGTTAATTGTCCTAGACTTGGGCTACTTTCGAATACTACGAAATCAATATCAGCTAACGAAAGATTAACCTCTACAGGCATCAATACGTGTGATGTAGCTTGACTATCATCAGGTTTAACTAACGTCGTTGCTGCTTCATTCGAGAACACTTCTATAGACTTTCCAGAAAGTAATAAATAGTCCACACCTTTATAAGTTGCACTAACGATAGAACTTTGCTGGTTTGCACGCGCTACTTCATATACCAGTTCATTATTATTTAAGTCATATTCTCCAAACTTATCTTCACAACTGAATTGAATGAAGCCTGCACGTGTAGAAACAACATTGTTTAATGAATTGTCACATAGTTTCGCAACTTCTGACATTTCTCCTGATTCTGTCAAAGAGAATAAAAGGCCGTATTCATTTGCTGCATAAAGCGACTTCTCACCATTAATAACAATCCCCTCTAGCGCCTTAAAACTGCTACCTAATGAGTAATTAGTTATACTATTATCAACGTAGTTATATTTAACTAATTGGTTACCAATTAAAGCAAATAGCTCTTTGTTATTTACTTGGGTATCTATGCCTACGACTATGCCAGATACCCCACTCCCAAAATCCTGTAAACGAGGTGAACGCTTAATTAGTTCACCCGTTTGTCCGTTAAAAACTCGTATATATGAGCCTTCGCTTCCGCTGTGAGATGCGCCGTTACCAACAATTAGCTCTAAGAAACCATCTTGGTTAATGTCATAGGCTTCAATCGTTGAAATTTGGTCACCACTTTTAAAAGGAACTGTGTACAGTAAATTTCCATTATCTGGTGAAAATACTTGTATGTTTCCTGTGTAAGTTTCTGAGCCAGCGACGATTAAATAGTTTTTACCATCATTGAATAAATCAGCTGTAACCATATACTGGTAGTCATTCCAGCCATCGGTTAAATTGACATTGGTTAGTAATTGCTCTTTTGTTTCTATATCAATAACTTGAAGTTTATTTGTGCCATTTTCAGAGAAAATAACATCAATCCCACCTTTACCGTCAATATCTGCAAGTCCTAATAAAGACTGCGAATAGGTAAAGATCTTTTGAGACAATTGCTTAGACTTATCTTCAACAGTATGAATGTGAAACCCATCATGACCTGAAGACGTATAACCAGCCCCCCACGCGATATCTGTTTTACCATCAAGATTAAAATCGTCCACCAAAATACTTGAAACACTGTGTTCAGGATTATTGATCTGCCAAAACTCCTGACCAGTACTTAAAGATAAAGCATGAATTTGTCCCCATTGACCATCGCCATATACTAGGTCTTGGACACCATCATTATTAACATCTGCAACTATAATTCTTGAAATGTCTAAATCGCTATTAGCTGTCCACATGATACTGTCTGTGTTTGGACTAATTAGTTCAATCGAATACCAACTATTTCCATTGATAACTTCATCTAAGCCATCTTGGTTTGTATCAACACTCTGTAAATGGATACCTGTTAGTTGAGTATTTAATGTTTTTATATAATCTATTGTATTTTCAGAGATACGATACAACTGGCCATCTTCAAGCATTAATTCGTGAACATTTTGTTCTGTAAACGAGCCAACAACAAACTTGTTACCGTTATACTCAAGCTCTGAAATAACTGAAAGGTCTGATTGGTCTAGTATTAGAATCTGGCTATTGGCAACAGCAATAAGCTCGTCCTGACCGTCATTATTAATATCTCTCGCCAACACTGATTGGCTAGAAAATACTTCCTTCGTACTTTCCGTTTTCATTGTTAGTAAGTTAATTTTTACTATCTGATTCCTCATCACAAGAATTAAATAATATGTATCATCAGCAATGCTTCTTACCAATGCACTATCAATGATGTAATCCTGATAATCGAAATCTTCAACAACTGAATATTGATTATCTTTATACTCAATAATATTAATATTGTTTCGTTGCACTGAAATAATTTGCTTATTACCGTTACCGTACAAATCAACAGAATAAAGACCTTTAAGACCTGTTGAGTTACCCAAAGAGTAACGACGGTATATAGATGTTAATTCTAAGCTTTCATCTGCAAGGGCATTAGATAAGTTTAGCCCAGAAGTTCTATCTAAATTTGGTTGTGAATTGTTTTTATCGCGGCTAGTAAAATAAGTTTTTTCATAGTTAATCTGTTGCGAACTCAAAAGTGTCGCATCACCATATTGGTTATAATACGTAGTATTTTCTGTGGCTAAAAGTGATTGCGAGCAAAACAGCAACGCAAGATATGGTAGCTTGGTCATTTCCCTATCCTAAACAGTATAAAATTATTGTTATGTTCCCGTACTCATATCAAGAGCAAAAAAGAAATTCCCTCTTGTTGAGAAGTGTTCAAAATTAAGTTGCTTAATTGAACAAATTTAAGCGCGCGATTCTCCTTTACTAGGGAATCTAGGTCAATAGCAGGTTTAAAACTATTTATACTTATATCGTTTAATTTACTCTAAATAATTAACCTCCTTATTGATAAAGTAACTTTACCGCTAATTTGGAGGAGTTAACTAAACTAGCGCAGCCATACCTAAACCATCGTATTGACACGATGCTTATTATCTTTATGACGACGCATTATGAGTTATTGGGTTTTACTTCAAGCTTTGGTATCTATAGCTGTATTGCACTGTTCACCATTTAAAACAACGCAGCTGTTACTGCGCTAAAAAAAGTAGTAAGCCACGTTCATACCGGCTCAAGTATTTTGTTTTACGAGGTAACTTAAGTTGTTGTCTTGTACGTACCTGTGTGGCTTCACATTCTTTGCACAAATCAATCAGTGCAGGATGAACATAAGAATTACGGGCTATCGTTGGCGTATTACCCAAATGGCTCGATACCGTTTCTAGCATGTCGCACAAAGGGAGCTTTTTCTTAGCATTATAAAAAGCTTCGAATGCTAAAACACTAGCGCGCCACGTTCTAAAGTGTTTAGCGCTAAACTCCTCTCCCATCACTTGCTGAATAAACTGATTAACCTCACGGGAGGTCACGGGAATACATTCATCACCCTCTTTATATTGAAAGAGATTTTGCCCTGGTAAATCTTGCAACTCTTTAATAATGCTGCTTAAAACACGATCTGTAAGATTAACCTCTCTCACTTTGCCAGATTTAGCTTTATATTCTAAGCGAATATTTTTACCCGTTAATTTAGCGTGGCGATTACGTAACGTTGTTGCACCAAAACTGTTATTTTCTTTCGCGTTTCGTTTTGAGCCTACGCGTAATGAACCTAAATCCATTAACCGGACAACCGCAGCTAATGTCCGTTGATAATCCAGCTCATTACCTTGTAAGTATTCAGATAATTTAGCTCGCAACAAAGGAAGTTTGGTGCCAAAAAGCTCACAGGCCTCAAACTTTTTTAGTTCCTGCTGCTCTCTAAAATCTGGATGATAAAGGTATTGTTTTCTGCCTTTTGTATCATAGCCTGTCGCTAAAATATGCCCATTTTCTTCAGGACAAAGCCAAACATCTTTGTAAGCAGGAGGGAATGCCAGCGCATTTAAACGCTTAATTTCCTTTTTTGCTGTAATTCGTTTGCCGGTAGGGTCGTAGTAAAGCCAACACTTTGAATGCCGTTTTCGAGTAATTCCAGGCAAATTATCATCAACATAAATCAGTTTCATCACATTTCCTCACTACCTTAAGTAATACAGCCTTTCAAGGCGAGCTAAGCCCGCCTTAAGGTGTGTTTCTATCGTTTCCAATAGCGAAGGTTTTTTAATGTATTTAAAAACTCATCTACCTGACAGGTGCCTAAATCAATGACGCCATCATCTTGGTTTTCAGTAAGTCCAACCGCTTTTAGCAGCTCAACTGAATCCTTGGTATAACCGATAAATTTGTTATGCGAAAACGCATCTGAAACAAAGTCTTTTGCCTCAGGAATTTGACTCAGTTTTTCAGCCCCTTCTTTTGTTGTTAGTAGCGCCACCGCATCATACAAAACCGAAGGACCACCATTAATAACTTGATCGGCACTTAGATGCTCACCAGTCGAGCTTTTCGCACCACCAACTTGAGCGGCTATAACTTCAAAATTTGCACCTTGCTCTTTAAGCGCACAACGCAATGAATCAAATAACTGAGCATCAAAGCCATCACTCACAAGAATACCCAGCTTACGCCCTTTAAATGTATTTAACGCACTTTTTTGAATACTTAGAGCATCAGACACTGGAAGGTCTTGGCGTGTTTCGAGTGCTGCTTCGGCAGGTTCTGGCATTGTTTGTAAGCCCAAGCCAGAGGCCACTAATTTAGCTAATTCGCTATCAATATTAAGTAAATGAGACACGACACGCTCCCTTATCGCTAAATGCTCAACTTTTGAAAGCTCAAAAACCAGCGCATCTTGAATATGTGATTGTTCTACTTGAGTTTGACTTAAATAAAACTGCCTTGCTTGGCTGTAATGGTCGCTAAAGGTGTCTGAGCGGTATCTCAGCTTGCCACCTTGTGTGTCTTCGTCTGTACTTTTGAAACCATATGCAGGGCATGCGCGAGGGTTGTTTTCATCACCTTGCCAAGAGTTGGGTTCGTAATTTACTCGCCCTTTAGGGTTATGCATCGCCATATGACCATCTTGATGAAAATGATGCATTGGACATTTAGGTGCATTAACAGGAATATGAGTAAAGTTTGGCCCGCCTAAACGCTTTGTTTGCGTATCCAAATAGGAGAAGTTACGACCCTGCAATAGTGGATCAGGGGTAAAATCAATGCCAGGTACTATGTTTTGAGTACAAAAAGCAACTTGCTCTGTCTCTGCAAAAAAGTTATCGACAACTCTATCGAGCACCATGCGACCAATAATTTTTACTGGCACCTGTTCTTCAGGTATGAGTTTTGTAGCATCAAAAACATCAAATTCAAATTTATCTGCAAAAGCTTGGTCAAATACTTGTACACCTAGCTCCCATTCTGGAAAATCGCCATTTTGAATTGATTCCCACATATCACGACGGTGAAAATCAGGATCTGCACCATTAAGTTTTAATGCTTCATTCCACACCACAGACTGCATTCCTGCTTTTGGTTTCCAGTGAAATTTAACGTACTTCTGTTCACCTTTCGCATTAACAAACTTAAATGTATGCACACCAAAGCCTTCCATAAAACGTAATGAGCGTGGAATCGCTCTGTCTGACATTGCCCACATGACCATGTGCATAGACTCAGGCGATAAACTCACAAAATCCCAAAAGTTATCATGCGCCGTTTGTGCTTGCGGAAAACCACGATCAGGCTCGGCTTTGGCACTGTGGATTAAATCTGGGAATTTCATTGCGTCTTGAATGAAAAAAACAGGGATATTATTGCCAACTAAATCCCAATTACCTTCTTTGGTGTAAAGTTTTACTGCAAACCCACGCACATCTCGTGCTAAATCGGGTGAGCCCTTATTACCTGCTACAGTCGAAAAACGTGTGAAAACAGGTGTTTTTTCTCCCTTGCGTTGAAAAATATCCGCACACGTAAGATCTTCAAGTGTATCGTATGTTTCAAAGTAACCATGTGCACCATAGCCTCTTGCGTGCACAACTCGCTCTGGAATACGTTCATGATCAAAATGAAATATCTTTTCACGGAAGACGTGATCTTCCATTAATGTTGGACCACGTTTACCTGCGGTTAAGGAGTTTTGATTATCGCTAACAGGACAACCTTGTGCTGTTGTCATGGTGGGATGTTGATTGTTCGCTGTTTGGTGAAGCTCGCCACCATGCCCTTTTTGACCTGAATATTTAAATGACTCTGCCATGAGTTTCCCTTTCTTATTTACTCGTTTATATAACATCGCGTAATACACGTGAAAGACTAGTCAGCAAAAAAGAAGCCAACAAAGAATAGCTTTATAAACAATAAGTTAAGAAAGGACGTTACGATATAAAGTAAATAGATTACATAACGTTTGTAATCTTTTCTGACTTGATTTTAATGAGTTAAAACCAAGTCAAAATCCTACATTTTTGTATTAGCGCTTATTTAATAGCTCATGCGCAGATGTGAGTTCATTGGTCGTTTGTGATAATCCGACAGCCTTTGCGCCGCCTATGAGCCAAATTTGATTATTTAAAGTTACAGCACCTAAGCCATGGCGAGGGGCTAACCACGTTGTCACTTTATGCCATTGCTTTTTAAGTACATCATATTTAAAGATTTCACTATCGACAGTTTGATTATGCTCCCCTCCAAAAATGTAGATCATGTTGTCGATTGCTGCCGCAGCGTGCCCTGCCCTACCTTTTGGCAAGGCTGGATGAGTTAGCCACTGATCTTGCTCTGGCACGTATTCAAGTACATCTTTTAAAGGTTCGCCACCAACGGTTCTGCCGCCAAGCACAAACCAACGGCCATTCACCTGCACAGTTGCCGCACTATTACGTGCAAAGGGTAACGGTGCTGCTTTAGCAAACTCATAATTATTTGGGTTGAACACAAGGTGTTCTGCTTTATCTAAACTATGTTGCCACTGCCCATTTTGTTCATTACTTGGACTGCGGCCACCCACTAAATGCACCTTTCCATCAAGCACTGCACCTACTGTTTCACTTAACGCAAAAGGTAAGCGCGCCACCTTTTGCCATGCTTTGGCGCCCTTATCTAGCATTAAAACATCACGGCTATTCGTCCACTGACCTTGGGTATTAACAAAACCACCAAAGGCAAATAATTTGTTTTCTACTGCAATTAAATAGGTGTGGTGGCGTCCTTCAGGCAAGCTAGGAGCTGATTGCCAAGTTGCATAATCAGGTGACCAAAAGTGAACTTTTTCCGTCATTTTACCCGTTGACTCTGACAACTCAGTAGAGATACCGCCAGCAACCCAGATTTGTTTATTCATTACTGTTGGGTAAATTTCTTGTATAGCCTCGGGAAGCTCAGGTGCGAATTCCTCATTTGCCGATAAAGTGTAAGGCAAACAAGTAATAAAAAGCGGTAAGAACAGTTTGGTTAAGCGCATATAAATCCTTATTAAGCAGTCGATTATAAAGCTTAAGTGAGCTGTACCTATAAGTACACTGCCAAATAGTCTAACGAGATCAGGTATAGCTATTTCTAAACGACACAAAGTTGATATATTATAACAAAACATTTAGCGTTATTTTTTTAATCTACTTAAGGGTCACTAACATGAGCAAACTCCCCGTCACCGTGCTCTCTGGCTTTTTGGGTGCAGGTAAAACCACTGTACTCAGCCATATTTTGAATAACCGTCAAGACAAAAAAGTCGCTGTCATCGTCAATGATATGAGCGAAATAAACATAGATGCAGCGACAGTTAAAAACGATGTGTCGCTTAGTCGCGGCGAAGAAAAACTGGTTGAAATGAGTAATGGCTGCATCTGTTGTACTCTGCGTGAAGACCTACTCATAGAAGTACGCGCTTTAGCAGAGACGGGGCAATTTGATTATCTGGTTATCGAATCAACCGGTATTTCAGAACCCCTTCCGGTCGCCGAAACATTTACCTTTGCCGATGAAGATGGCGTATCACTTTCAGATGTGGCTAGACTTGATACCATGGTCACAGTAGTTGATGCCGTAAACTTTCTAAAAGACTTTAACGAAGCCAAATTTTTGCAAGAAACCGGTGAACACTTAGGTGACGAAGATGAGCGCAGCGTTGCCGACTTACTGATTGATCAAGTTGAATTTGCCGATGTAATTTTGATTAGTAAAACCGATTTAATTAACGCAGATGAACTTGAAAGTTTAAAAGCCATTTTAAGCTCATTAAATACCTCCGCAGAGCTTATTGCCATTGAAAATGGCCAAATTGATATCAATGAAATTTTAGGCACGGGCTTGTTTAATTTTGAAAAAGCACAACAAGCACCAGGCTGGTTAAAAGAGCTGCGCGGTGAGCATATCCCAGAAACCGAAGAATACGGTATTAGTAGCTTTACCTATGAGGCTAGGCGTCCTTTTCACCCCGAGAAATTTTATAACTTTATTCATAATAATCAACGCGAAGGCAAACTACTCCGTTCAAAAGGCTATTTCTGGCTAGCCTCTCGACCACAGTTTGCTTGTCAATGGAACCAAGCTGGCGGTATTGCACGTTATGGTTTTGGCGGGATATTTTGGAAGGCCTTACCAAAAGATCAGTGGCCAACCGACAACGATTACCTAAATTCAATTAACCAAGTTTGGCAAGAACCCTTTGGCGATATGCGTCAAGAACTGGTTTTTATTGGTCAAAACCTCAATCAAGTAGAAATCACACGCGCACTCGACAACTGCTTGCTTAGCGATGATGAACTGCTAGCAGGAAAAGAGCTTTGGCAAACACTACCCGATCCGTTTCCAATTTGGGAGGAAGCATAAATGACAGCCCACGCATTTGAACATAATCCTGATAACCTACCAACAGAGGCAGCAATAGCATTGAGCCCAGTGGTATTTTCACAAATCTATAAACCCGAGCATAACATCGCGATTTGGCAGCGTAGCTTATCACAGCAGCTGCAAACTGAAGTAACCGAGACTGTTGCAGCCTTTGCAGATCTCAGTATTAACGCTGTAATTAATCAAAACGCGATTGTGGCAGACATTGATAAAGCACTCGAAAAACTACCTCAAGCAGAAGCGCTTAAAGCCGACCTTGTTCAGCTGGTTGATATGTTTTGCTATTTATTTGAGCTTAATCGTGTGGGTTTAAGACTAAAAGTACTTGAGCGGGCTATGTGTCCACGCTTTCATGTGGATCGTGTTCCTTGTCGATTAGTGAGTACCTATAGCGGTAGTGGCTCTGAATGGCTACATAATAGCGGACTCGACCGCAGTAAACTTGGCGCAGGAAACCAAGGTTTAAGTGATCAGGACTCTGGTTTAATTGCCCCACACACTAAAGTGCAATCATTAACTGTCGGTGATGTTGCCTTATTAAAAGGAGAAACATGGCAAGGCAATGAAGGTTTAGGCCTTGTACATCGCTCGCCACAGGTTGCAACTGGGGAAAAGCGCTTACTACTCACATTAGATTTTATTGCCTAATTAAACCTCAAACTAAACACAATAATGCGCCTGTATTGATATAGGCGCTAAAAATAACGCCTTTAATTCCAAACATAAAAAGTTAATTAAACGCTTATCAAGCTGCTTGTTATTCACATTAAATTCACATCAAGAGAGATAACTTAACACTGAACATTGTACCCAATAGCGGTTCAAAGTTCAGTTTAATCAACTAAACGCACGTATGCTTTTAGTAGGAAAGTAACTTTTTATGAAAGGAATTAAACAACATGATCAGAATAACCCAAAACCTGTTTGCAATGACTGCAATAAGCGTATCTGTACTCTCAATACTCCCAGCAAATGCAAATGATGGTAACCTAATGGTCAATCAACAAAGTGGCGTGGTCGTCGGTTATTGGCACAATTGGTGTGATGGTGCAGGCTATAAAGGCGGTAAGGCACCTTGTGTTAGCTTAAAACAAGTTAATAGCCAATATAACGTGGTTAATGTCTCATTTATGAAAGTATTTGATGTAGCAGAAGGCCGCATTCCCACTTTTCGCTTAGATCCAAACATAGGTTTATCAGAACAAGCGTTTATTAATGAAATTAGTGAATTAAACCGCCAAGGGCGTAGCGTATTACTCGCTTTAGGTGGTGCCGATGCCCATATAGAGTTACAACAGGGTGATGAACGCGCTTTTGCCGACGAAATAATTCGCCTTACCGATAAATTTGGCTTTGACGGACTCGATATTGATCTTGAGCAAGCAGCCGTAACAGCAGCTGATAATCAAACCGTTATACCTGCCGCACTTCGCTTGGTAAAAGATCATTACAAAGCGCAAGGTAAAAACTTTTTGATTACCATGGCTCCAGAATTTCCTTATCTTAGACAAGGGGGTAAGTACATTCCTTATATTACCGCACTTGCAGGATATTATGACTGGATAAACCCGCAGTTTTACAATCAAGGTGGTGACGGTGTTTTTGTTGATGGCGTAGGTTGGGTTGCCCAAACAAATGAATCTCTAAAGCAGGAGTTCATCTACTATATGGCTGACTCTTTAGCAAATGGTACTCGCGGCTTTCATAAAATCCCGAATGATAAACTCGTGTTTGGTATTCCTGCCAATATGGATGCAGCAGCATCTGGGTTTATTCAAAATCCTGAAAACCTCTACAATGCATTTAATCAATTAACACAGCAAGGACAACCGCTTAAAGGCGTGATGACTTGGTCTATCAATTGGGACATGGGGACGAATGCCGCAGGTACAATGTATAACAGCACGTTTATAAAAAACTATGGCCCCTTTATTCATGGTCAAATTATTGAACCACCAAAAAATGCACCTGTACTGAGTGGTATCACTGACGCAAGAGTTCGCCAAGGAGCCTCATTTGACGAGCTAGCAAATGTAAGCGCCATCGATAAAGAAGACAATAACCTCACCAGTAGTATTATCGTCACGGGTAGTGTCGATACATCAACTCTCGGACAATATATTCTCGTTTATACTGTTAAAGATTCTGCAGGTAACGAAAGTAAAGAAAGCCGCAAAGTCGAGGTGTTTAGTGATAAGCCTTTATTCAGTGGGGTCAACAACGTGAAGCTTGCCCTAGGTAGTGCTTTTGACCCAATGGCGGGTGTCACAGCAAATGACACTGAGGACGGTGATTTAACAGCTAATGTCTCGGTTTCAGGTCATGTTGATAACTCAAGAGTTGGTCAATACACCCTTACCTATTCAGTATCTGACAGTGCTTCACAAACCTCAACAGAGGTAAGAACTATCACAATTTCTGACAGCACACTATGTGCAAGCCAATGGGATAAAGACACAGTCTATCTAGCAAACCAACTAGTAAACTATGAAGGAAATATTTATAGAGCCGGTTGGTGGACTAAAGGTGAACAACCGACTACCTCAGATCAATGGGGCGTTTGGAAACTTGCTAATGATGCTTGTCAATTAGCAAACTAATACGATTATTAAAGCTCACAGAACGTCTGTAATGTGAGCTTTGACATACACTCTATTTCAAATTAAAAAAAAGCATACTAAGTGAACTCGCAATTGCCGAAAGAGCACACATGCGAAGCAGTAAAATTGAAACATTGCCTGCTCCACCCGCTAGCGTCCCCCTAAAACTAAGCGGGTAATCATGGAAAACCATTAAGTATAAAACGTTAAATAGCCCTACCCGCATCCCGTCAATTTCAAGCGTATCGCCATTTTTTAAGTGGATTTCACAAACATGCAAACTTGGTAGCCTCCTATGTGCTTCACCAAACTTCCGCCTGTGCTTAAGATCCATTGTATAATTAAATATCACCTCTGCAATGTCGTCTCTAGCAATTGTGACTGTACGATTTGTGTGCTTTTTAAACGTCAATTTATCAATTTTAAGCTCATTCTTGCTTATGCTCATTGCCCATTTAAAGCCAAAGCCATACTTTTTGTAAGTCATGATGCGTTTTGTGATAAACACAGCTAAAAAACTGCCAAGACAAATCAAAAAAGCCAACCAAGGGAGCACTGCATCTTTTAAATAAAAGGCCGAAAGCGAAATAGCGAATACCATAAATGCAAACAGAACTTCTGCCCTGCCAGATAAAACCGCAAGGCCTGGTAATGTCTCTAACTCAGTTATTGAATCCTCGGTTAATGATGACTTCCCTTTAAAAGCGGCGTATCGAAACCAGTTTTTGTCATTTAAATCTAATTCAAGTGAGTGCTTGGCCATCGACCCCATAAAAATTCCTTTTTATATTGAAATTTGTAATAAGTAACTTATTGCTATTTAAAGATTTTATACCTGAACCATCACTATGAGTAAACATAAAACGAACTTCGCTCAAAACTAAAATGCCATCAAATAAAAAATCTATGGTAAATTGCACGCAATCATTAGAAGTGGCTACTTTTAATGATTTAAATTTTGTTGATGAATACAAGGCACCCAATGAAAACACTCTCGAAAGTACAACAAAAGCAACAGGCACTGGTTCTTAATGTTGCCGACGCCCTTGAAGAGCAAGGCCGCGCTGAACTTGAAGGTATGCTGCAATGCTGGTTTGATGTTGAATATCACTTATTCCCAGGATCTTTACTTTTGTGCTTTCAATTTGAAAACCAACAATCACTCGATGCAGCGACCCCTGAGCTGTTGAAATGGCAGAAACGCTTGAGTGCAGCAATGCTGAAAAAAGGCGTGATTCTAAAAGACATGCGCAGGCACTTAGTGTTTACCTTAAAAGGCCCTGATGATTAACTTTGTCTATCGACAAGTAGCTGTTTTAATACCGTACATGGTATAACTTGAGCCTATAATTAAAAAGGTGTGAACTTAAGTAAAGCTCACACCTTTAAATAAACGATTTAACCACACCAGTAGATAAAATTTTATTTTTAATACGTCATTTCATTTATCAACAGTGTTAAACCTTTTTATTACAACATCAGCTAGTTAAAACGAGCTTAGAAATACAGATGTTCTACTATTTCACCAGCAATTTTAACTTCGCATTTATCGCCACTTTTTGACGTTGCGCTCTGTACTGCACCGGCAACAATACCGAAAACACCGCCATCACGACTTAACACTGAACCAAAGTAGCAATAACTTGAAATATCAAGCTCTTGATAATCTGCGTTTAAGTTTAATGTTGGTGTGTAAGGAGGAAAACGCCCTTTCATCACAGGATCACCATTTACAGTCAGCGCTAATTCATTACGACTTTTATCGTACTGACCGCCAAAAGTAAGTGTTTTTCCTTGATAAGAAACTGTTTTATCTTGCGCTTGAATTGGTGGAGTCGAGCCACAGCCCACTAAAACCGAGGTCGAAATTGCAATTAACGCAACAGTTACTTTTTTAAACATTATTAAATTCCTTGTTAAATATATTACGAAAAAACAATACTAAATAAGGCTTAAGGCTTCAACTGTATTAATTTAAATCGCACATGAAATATATAGAATCAAATAATTATCAAACATCAAACCGAGCGAAAGAATAAAATAAGTAAAAATTAAACTTAGCTTAAAATATATTATAAATAGTACAAAGAAAAACACAGCGCATTAATTATTCTATTTTTATAAATAAAGTACCAATACTTGCTTAGCTAAACAGTAAAGGCATATCACTATTTATTACAACCTCTCATCTTTCAAGATTGTGTATCTTCACGTGCTCAACTAGCTCTGGAAAAAATGCTAAAAAAGAGGCATCTAATTCATGGTAGTGACGGGTAATATCCTCAGCAGCCCCTGAAAAGTTATTACTAAAACGAATACGCCTTGCGATATTATCAAGCGCAAGCCCTACTCCAGCGACCGTTTCATATTCTTTGAACCAGTCATTATTGGTCATACTCGTGACAACTTGTTGCATACGTGCGGGCATCAAGGCCTGACGTGCATTTAACAGCCCATAACTTTGATGTTTGAAATCTGCTAATGGCTGGTCGTTAAAACGATGCCAATGCTGAATAAGAAAGTGATCAAAAACCACGTCAATGGCAACACTGGCAAAACGCTTACGCTGTGGTGAAAAGAAGTGCTTAGCTTCTTTTACTAAAGGATGTGCATCGGTAAACCGGTCTACTAAATAGTGATTTTCAAGCGCATTTTTGACTGTTACGGGCAAACCGTTTACATGTCTACGCCCGCCAAAATCCCCCAGCAAATTACCAAAATGTGAATCTGCTGTCGGTTTTGCAAAATAAAGGTGAGCTAAGTAGTTCAAAGTCCTCTCATTTACGTGAGAATATTTAAGATGTATTTAACACCTATAAAAATATAATACTATACACATCATTTAATTAAAAAGTTACCTTAATCACAGCGCCAGTTATTTAACTGATTTACAAGAAACTCATCAATGTGTTTAGAAACAGGGATATGAGTGTTTTCCAAATCAAACGTTAATACAATATCATCCACTTTCAATTGCCTTGTACAGCTAAAGCCTTCTTTCTTTTCTCCACGGCCATCAAGCACATTCCTCCAAAACTAATAGCTGTTGTCGAGTACAGCTTGACTTCATATGAAGAGAAATTTAGGGTTAGCGTGAACCATATGGATTGGTACGTTTTTAGATTAATCGCAAATTTATAAAACAATAAGGAAATTATATGCCTAACTTCAAACTTTTAATTGTATCTATCATACTTTACCTATTTACATACTCTGCCCCTGTACTAAGTAACGATAAATTAATCTTTTTTTACGAAAATAGGTATGGAGAGGAAATACAGGTTTCTGCTTCCGACTCTGCTATGGGAGAAATAGATTACACATTCATTATTCCTGACGATATAGAGCCTGAAGAGGCCTTTTATGACTATGTTGTTTCAACATTATCTCAACAAAATTACATATATACTCAAAATGGAGCTCCTTGTCCTACATGCAATGTAGCTCACTTTGTGGGCTCTGGAAGCAATAGCGATGTAAGCTCATCTGTACCACTTGTAAGAGAACAAGTCTCTGGCCGAAAAAATATAGCAAACAAATTTATCGAAGGCATCGCAACCCAGTTAGGGACCCGTTCCGTCAACGAAATATTTGATAAAGCAAAGGATCAGAAGACAAAAGAAAGCCCAATAAAATTTGTTGTAAACTCTAGAAATGGAGTTGCAATGTCGGTCTGTGAAATTACAGCATCTGGTTGTGAGGATATGCCGGAAGTTGTTGTTTTAAGTCTCGCTAATAATAAATTAGTTTTTGAAATTGAAAAAGGCAATGATTTAAACTATTGGGAAAGAACTCAAAAAATCCACAATGCAATTGTTAATTACAGTAGAGCCAAAAAGTATACTTGCCGGATAACTTTTACTGGCGATAAAGATAACCTTAAAAGTCAAATAACTTGTTTCCCCTCTTATTGATTAACCCGATTTAATGCGTTACAAATAATGTAACGCATTAAATAATAAATAATTTTTACTAAAACCCATAGTATATAAATATGACTTCATTTAGGCGATTACAAAAGCGGATGTAACACTTTTTACGAACGAACTTTGTATAATCTATGCCGATACCTAGCATCAGCCTCCCCTTCAGAAACACTGTTAACCCACAAGTTTTATGTTATAAATTACCAGCAAACTGACTTTTAAAAATGGAATTTAATCTTGAACGTTCAAAATATCCTTTCTTATTATCGAGATTGCTATAAAGAAGATAGCGCAGACCTTAATTTATGGAATCTCAATAAGTTAAAGAAGGAAGACAGTTTCGTTCTCGAAGGAAAAGATGAGCTGGGCTCAGGCTTTTTACCTCGGCTTCCATTGCCTAGCGAATTTGCCGAGCAAATGGTTAAACGTGTTGAAATATATCAACGCGAGCGGGTTTTGCTTTATGTCAGGTTTATTGTCGTTGGTAAATTAGAAATAAAAGGTGAAATGAAATCGGTTGTTTCCCCTATTTTATTCAACGAAGCAAGCATAGAAAAAGACGGTGAGGATTATTACTTTTCAACTAATAACCCAGTGCCTGAAGTCAATGAATCGTTGATTCAACTACTGATGCCTGAGGAAGACTCAGTTCACCACATTACCAACTCTGTAGATATTCAATCACCTCATTATTGGACTTCACTACTCAAAGGCAGTCCTATTGAGCTTAACCTACTTGAGTTACTTAACTATCCCGAGCTTACAGATGCAGACGCCATTCAGCGTGCTTTAAAAAGAAAAACAGCCTCGTTATTACCGGTATCTATGCTTACCTTTGTTGAGCGCTCAAGAAGCTCTCGCGGTATACTCCATGAGTTAGAAGAAATTACAGCTTCAAACACATTGCCTGCCCCACTGGCTAGTCTCTTTACCCATACAAATACAACAGGTAACGCAGCACAACTAAAGTTTAATTACTTGCCAGGATTACTCTCTTCTTCGCAGAAAAAAGTGATTGAAATTGCTGCTAATAGCTCACTAGGGTGTGTATCTGGCCCGCCAGGAACAGGAAAAAGCTACACCATAGCCGCTGTTGCTGCTGAGCACATAGCAAGGGGTCAGTCAGTGCTTGTTGTTGCAAATAATGATGCGGCTTTAGACGTCATTGCCAGTAAACTCGATGAAAACTTCAACTTAAGTGATATCTCTATAAGAGCCGGTCAAAACGCGTTTTTATCCAAGCTAAAAGATTACTTAGAATCTTTACTTGCAGGCTATTTTTCAAATGAATTAAATAAAGAGCCCAATGAGTGTGAGCAAGAGCTTACACAGCTCAACAGCCAATTAAATACGCTAGAACTACGCTTCCTTAAGTTTTGTGAAAAAGCGATTATCAGAGGACAACGGTTAAAAAATATTGAAGACAAATCGCCTCAATGGCTAAAGCGCCTTTACTTAACTTTAGTGAAAAGCAAAATTCAACAACTAACAAAGCAGTGGTCAGCCTTAGATGAAATAAACACGCAACATATGCAAAGAGAGTTACTCGCGAGTAACTATTTAAATGCACTGAAACTCAAAAACCTTAAAACACTTGTAGAAACACAGCGCCAATCTCTGCAGGCCTTTAATAAAGCAATACGTAGCCGCACATCAAAACGACAGTTCGAGTTATTTGATAATATTGAATACAGTGCGCTTTTGTCTGCATTTCCTGTGTGGTTAGTGAGCTTAAATACCTTACACCGTGTTCTGCCACTAAAAGCAGAAATGTTTGATCTTGTTATTATTGATGAAGCAACCCAATGTAATATTAGTAGCTGTATTCCTGCCCTTTATCGCGCTAAAAGAGCACTTATCGTAGGCGATACTAAACAATTAAGGCACTACTCTTTTTTGGCAAAACATAAAGAAGCACAATTTAAAACACAGCATAACTTATCTCATAATAGCCAAGGTGTTGTAAGTTATCGTGATAACTCAATTTTAGATTTAGCACTGAGCTCAATTAATAGCCAAGCAAACATTGCGTTTCTTGATGAACACTTTAGAAGTAAGCCAGAGCTTATTCACTTTAGTAACCAGCACTTTTATCAAAATAAATTGAAAGTAATGCAACATAAACCCTGTACCAGCAGCGGCTATTTACATGTAAAACGCATTAACGGCACCAGAAACAAAACAGGGGTAAATCATCAAGAAACCTTGAGTGTTATAGAGTTTATAAAAACACAAATACAGGAAGATGAAAAAACGGGGGTTAACCATAGCATAGGGGTAATTTCACCGTTTAGGCAACAAGCCGACGACATAGCTAAAGAAATAGCCACAACCTTTAGTGAATCGGAGATAACAAAACATAAAATACGTGCCGCTACCCCGTTTGGCTTTCAGGGCGAAGAAAGGGATATAATGTTGATCTCTTTTTCACTCGACAATAAATCTAAACGAGCCGCAGCCTATTTAAATAAAGCTGATGTTTTTAACGTCACAATCACCCGAGCACGCCAACTACAAGTGCTATTTTTATCGGTTGATGAAACCCAACTTCCCAAACAAAATTTATTACAAAAGTACCTTACAAGCATCAGTGAATTTGAAGCTAAACACTCTATTCAAAACCAACTTGATCAATTTCAGCATGAGGTGATCAATGAACTGAATAAACGAGCCATTGAAACATGGCCTGGTTACACAATAGCAGGTACAGAAGTTGATATTTTATGTCGTCACAATGGCCGCTACTTAGCGGTTGATCTCATTGGTTTTCCTGGCCCTTGGGCCACCTTTTTTGAGCTAAACACCTATAAACGATTCAAACGTGCCGGCATTGAGATGCTACCCATAAGCTACGGACTGTGGGTTGTAGACAAGCACGCATGTATTGAAAAGATAGTAAACACAATGACAGAAAAACCCGTTTTGGCGAATAACGAATAAACCCATTACCACCGTATTCATACTCGCTAAATAACTCCCTAAAGCAACTAAAAATAGCCCCTAAAAAGTCGGAGGTTGCACTACAACCTCCAACCCATTGCATATTGCTTGGCCTTTATTCTCCTGCAAACTTTAACATTCGCGTTTGATCGGTAAGTTCAATATCCACCAACTCAAATGGTGCTTTGGCAGCTTTAGCCACAGAAAACGGCATCATAAAGTTATCTTGACCATTAATCTGCTTTGCAACCTCAACCGTCGCAAGCTTTACACGTTTACCTTTATCGCCCATGCCTGTTAACGTTGCGCGAATCGCGTAGCGGCCAGCATCGGTTACTTGCACAGGTACCTGAGCTTGGAATTGGTTATTACCAAGTGCTGTCACTTTCGCGTTATCCATAGTGATGGTTTGCGAACTATGTACAAACGGCATTTTTATAGAGCGTTTCACTATTTGCCCATTTACCACCGCTTTAACACTTGCCTCAAGTTCATAGTAACCATTTACGGCACCTAGGGTTTCAAGTGGGTATTTAAGCACCGCTTCACCATTTTCATAACGCACATCAAGCTGTTCGCCTTCAGGGCTGTATAAACTTAGTTTCACCTGCTTATCTTTAAAGCGCTTTTGACCCATACTTAGCTGTATGCCTAAACGTTGCTGCTGATCCTTCACTTTAAACTGTGTTTTAGCATGTAAGGCGTTGCGTGAGCCTTTTTCAATTACATGTACTAAATAAGTGTCGCTGTCGTTTAGGGCTTGGCTTGTTTTTAACATTGCCTTAGCACCTACCTGACCAAGCCTAAGCCCTACACTACCGTCATTAAATCCAGCATTTTGCATTTTTTGTTGTGACGCAACGGCTTGTACTGATAACGGCTGCGAGTTTGCATCTTTAATTGATAACTTATCGAGCTGTAAATCATCAGGTTTAAACACCTCACCACTATCAAAGCGTGCTTTTGGGGCGATACGAATAAAATTATCAACTTGGTTTACATACAGTGGCACACCGCGCTTAAGCTCTTTGCCCGAAACCTTTTGCCAATACTCAACGCTATCTTTTTCAAGCATTTGTAACTGCACCGCAGATGAAGATTGCACCTGAGGAAATTGATAAACCGTTTGCTCATTAGCATACGACGCAGTGCTTACAAGCATCATTGCAGCACAAAGTGTGGTTAACTTATTAATCATGGCTTAGCTCCTAAATTCGATTTTTAAGTATGTTTGGTAAGCCAAAACAATTGCGACGACTTTGCTGATGGCTCAAAGGCTCGCTACCTTGAGTTCGCGACTTATCGGTAAACCACACCACCCCAGCTAACGACTGAGAACTGCAATTTAAAAAGCCATCTGAGCAGCTGTCTAACCAGTTTTGTGTTACTTCAAGACCCACTTGATTTTGGTAGCCACCACAATAACTGTCGCTGTCCCATACCGCTGATTCAACGTCACTGCCTACTACAGTTTCGAATCGAGACGGTAAGCTTGGGCGGTTCGGTGTGCCGTATAGCCACTGTGCGTTATACGACGCCATCCAAGATACCTGTTGTTGCTTAACCGCATCGTTGCCATAACCTAACAGCCAACCCAAGCTTTGCTCAAACGAATTACCTGCAATAACCGCATCAGCCAAAGGCGTGCCACCACTTGAAGGAGCCAGTGCAATTGTACGCGTGACTTTGCTAATAATATTTGGGTAACGGCTATCCCATGTTGGGTTAGATAAAATCCAACGCACCACATTACCGCCATTAGAATAAGTGATCAGAGTTAAATCGGTGATGTTTTTATTATTGATAAATGTAGTAAGCTGCCCCGCTAAACAGCCAGATGCCGCATCTGCCCACATATACTGCTCAAAATCACAATTAATGACTGTGTAATTACTGCTATTAGGTAAACCTTGACGAACCGTGTCGACAAAGCTACCTGTCCAATAGTCATTATACGCATCGCTTTGCTGGCCTGTACCGTGCACAAACGCGACTCCTTGCGCAGCAAAAGCACTGTGGCTGATACCCGCTGCCAACACTAAAGCTGGCACTAGTGAGAGTGTTTTTATTTTCATGTGTGTTCCTGTTGATTGTCATTTTATCTATCAGGTTGGAGGAGTGACCTCCGACCAAAAACATAGACCAAACAGGTACGAAAGCAAGAAATATTTACATAAATTTAACTTTTATGTGTTTTTTAAGTACAAATCATTAGGTTTTTCACTGGCAAAAACTGTTAAATGAATATGTGAAACTTGCCTACTAGGTAGGTTTTAAAGCTAATCATTAGACAAAAGCCCTCAGAATTAACTTTTATTTATAAATCTTCTTAATCCATATCTCTAAATTGACACACAGGATCTTTTACTGATTTATTTGTAAGGGTAATTTTGCAATCTAAGTAATAGCTAAATAGATCTAAAGTTACTGTGAAGGCACTTTCAGAAAAGGCGGGGGATAAATAGTCAACTCCAGCAACATCTGTTCTTACATCAACAGTATTCCCTTGTTGATCGGTAAAAATACATAGCTGCTTTTGTTTATCCACACTGTCCAATTTTAGTGTAATACAAGGTTGTACCTCAGTGTTATAGCGCAAATAAGTAACAGCTTCGTTATTTAACTGACCCTTAATTACCTGAATCGGTTGATTATTACCAATTCTCTCTAAACTCGACTCCTGAGAACAAGCTAAACAGCTAAAAATAGCAAGAGATAGTGCCAATGTTTTAGAATTCATGGAAAAACCCTCATTATCGATTTTTTTGCGATAAAGTACTTGCGAGCTTACTTCTCATAGCAAACTTTTTATAAGGCACTGAGCTTTAATCAGCTGCTAGTCTGTTTAAGTAAAAGATAAAAGCTCTAAAAAGATAGGGCTTTATTAAAAACAAATTGTCTTTTTAAATAAACTTATTAAGAGTCACTAATTTTTTTAATTTCTTTCAAAAATTCATGATCTTCTCGTAGCATGAAGCATCTAGCTAAGTGCAAATCTACCTCATGTTTTGTTTTTATTTTTGGAGTGTAACCTTTAACCAATAGAGCAACCTGTTGGAATTTGTCAGCAGAATAACGACTCTTTTCTACGATTCCACCAGATATAGTTTGAATATCTTTAGTTGGAATTTCATTTGCCTTAAAATACCAAAACAAGCAATTTGCGCTAGCAAACTCCAGCAACGCATCACTTTCCTTTTTAGTTGTGGCAACACTAGAGCAACTAACCAAAACAACGAGAGAAATAAAAATTGCTTTTATTTTCAACATTACGGTGCTTCCCAAAATAAAACTTTGTTTGATTGGCTACTTTTAAAGCTCACATAATGATACATCACTTTTAGGTTTGGCTACTTTTCTGCTTTGTAGGGTTTCCCCTGTTTCGAGATCAATAGAAACTACACTCCAACTTTTGTTAGTTGTTATTAATACTTTTAAGTTTCCATCGCACAGTTTTGGTGGGGTACCTATATGAGTCCAAGATAAATCAATATCCCAAACCCCATCTAACCTGTAACAACTACCGGTATTCACAGAGCTAAGCTTGGCCCACCCTCTGGGATGACAAGCAATTAAATAAGGTTCCTCAACGATTAAAGTCGATTTTGGTTTAACCTTGTAACTAGTTGCAACAAGCCTGTCTTTCTCTATTTTTAAAGCCTCTCCGGCAGAACTTAGAACATAAAAGCTATCATTAACCTTAAAAAACTGAGAAACATATCCTGTGTCCAAAGACCAGTATTTTATTGCACTTTCATCGTTAGGAACAAAAACTACAACAGCTGCATTACTCTCATCTATTATTTTATAACCGCCAATAAACCAGCCATCATTTGACTCAAAAGTTGTGTTAATACTATCGAGATCATTAGGTACTTTAATGTCATTCGGTAACAAATGCGAAGCCGAGGCAAAAAGGTAAGAGCTAAAAAAGCAAGTACTCAAAAATATTAATAAAGTGCAGATATTTCTACTAATTAGGTTTATAACGTTCATGATATTTATGTACCGTAAAGGATGTGCCTCGTTTAAAAGCGCCTAGGGTGAACAAGCGATCTCTATCGTTGGGTTTTAGATGAATACAACCGTGTGAAGGTACTAACCGAATTGTTGAACCTGTCGCTTCCTCTGCTTCATTTTCTGGCGTTGTATGAAACATCTGCCCTGAAAGACGCTCATTCCCATCAAGTACTTTATTACCATTAAGATCTTTAAACCAACGAATAGCTGTGGGGCCAAAATCATTAAAAACCCAACTTTCAGGTACAATAGCTTTACCATATAGCTCTTTATGCATTTCCATTATGGCGCTTCGAACAGGCGTATTATATAACTGATTTAAACTTCCCCACTTACCGCTAGGTAAGGCGTACCAGATGTCTCCTTTTGACGGCATATCCCTGAGCTTTGTCCCCCACGATAATTTTGACATAGGCCACGTTGGCGTTCGATAGGCTTCAGTTTTATCGATAATAAAATGCCCAGCAGTAGTTGGCTCTTCGGCCATATAAGGGTCATTACCAACTTTTGAAGGACCCCCCATTGCTTCGAATTCGGCAAATTTAATGCCATTCTTCTTAACAATTAAAAGGTGTTGACCAGGATAGAAATGAACTTCCATATAAAATAAACTCCATTTAATTATAATTGTACTTTCCTGAACTAAATTAAAATAGACCTGAAAAAACTAGGTATTTAAAATTTATATAAACACAGGTAATGAGTGATAGCAACTTCATTGTCGCGCTCAAAGAGCTCTAAGTTGTATCAATTACTATAAATCAGTTTAGTTTTGGGGGAAAGGTCATGCCCTGCCATTAATACAGTTAATTTCACCAACAATAAAACTACCAACTCATTGCTTGAAGTTAAAAATACATATTGAACCTAAGAGCGCACAATGATGAAATTAAAGGAATTGCAATTGGTAAATGAGAGCTTAAAAAGTGAAAGCTGAAGATCTCCCCTTAAGTGACTCCATCCCTGAGTTAAAATATATTTTAACTCGCGCTATCTCTATAGTTGCTAGCGTTGTTAGCTACTCATCGGTTGCATTTTTAGTATTAATGGTTCTTTGGCCTTATGAATCTATTAACGATTTAACTCCTAGAGTAATAGTTTTCTTCACTGGAACATTTGCATGTATAACACTAGGTGTACTTTTATCTATCGGGAAAACATGGGTCATAAAAGTTTTTAAAGGGCTAGTTCTCACAGCGATTTTAATCTCACTTTACACATTGTTTATGACTTTATTCGCTGACCTTCATGCTCAATCTATTAATGCCTTAAAAGTATCAAGCTTTTTTCTTTTTCTTAATTTATTACTAGCGGTGTTATTTTTTAGTAAGCAGCTTAAAACAAGTGCGCTTGTTATAAAAAGGCATAAAAGACGCCACAAAAAACAATTGCAGTATATGAAAGATCAGTTGTAGGTGCTAGGTGCTAGGTGCTAGGTGCTAGGTGCTAGGTGCTAGGTGCTAACAGCATAGTATTGGTTTTGACTTGGTGAAAAGGTCAGACAAAAGAAAGGCCTGACCCATGGTGTTCCAAAAAACGGCACTTGCACTACTCTGCCTCCCACCAATGCATCAACAGGGCTTACATCATCTACAGGTTCAATAAAACAATTGTCTTTCTCAACTCACTGATATCGTCGAAATATACATCAGGCGAAAAACAATATAACTCAAGCGACTTAGCTACCACGTTATTGTTGTTTGATAGTTTTCCCTAAAACGATGGGGGTAGGCTTTTTTACCTAAATGGAGCTTGAGCAAAAGCGTTTTTATCAAATCCATGTGCTTACTATATTCCCAATAAAATAGTGACATGTTTTACCGTGCATTATTAGGTACATTAAAACAATAGTTACTTTTATGAACTACAAGCGTTTGTGCTTCAAACTATTGGTTAATTAATTTAATCCACTCAATTGGATTCGACACAATGAATTGATATTTATTACCATCTACTAATACGATTTCAATTGCATCACGTGTATAAGACAAAATACCCGCAACTTTACCAGTGCACTTACTCACTTTTACAATTTCACGCCGTGCAAACGTATAAGGACCTAACCCAAATTGTGCATTAAACGGTGCAAAATGAATATCGGTGTTGGTTAGCCAAAACCTGCCGTCGGCTTTGATTGCCCCTTGTTGAATCGTGGCGATTGTCGATTTGATTGTTATTGCATGCATAATGGTATCCCTTTATGTAGCTCTTAATGTGTCAGCTTTGCTGATTTTAAGTCATTACCTCGTGACGATATTTAAGCTGACTGTATTATCTTTCTCTTGGTTTGCCTACCGTTAAGCAGTGCGCCCAACCATGTATTTCTAATTAATAATAAATAACTTATTTGACCTATAAGTAATGTAACAGCCACGCTAACTATAAACTTTACTAAAACTGGTAAATTAGTATTAATCAATAGCATCTGAATATAAATCAGCACTGGCACATGTATTAAATAAACCCAATATGATGCATTTGATATGCTGCGACTGAGCTTACTTTTGTGATTTAAAAAGCGATGCCCAAGTAAAAACGTTATGGCGGTTAACAAAATAACACTCAATCCTTGTGATAAAACATGCAATACATATAGCTCTCCCGCCGCGGCAAAATAACCCGTAGTTGCGGCAGCAATCACTTCATCTAAGCTTGGTGCGGCTGGTAATAGAGAAAAATAACCAGTCAGTGATATTGCAGCACCCAAAATTAGAGGCCATAAGTACCTATGATATAACGAAATGAGTTGTTGTTTTTTATAAAGCCCCACTCCTAAGCAATAAAAACTGCCGTAAAAACCATACGACCACAACTGTGGCGTGAGTTTATCGGGAGCAGGAAATGGAATAGATTGCCCCATCAAAGAAAGTGTTAACACGATGGGAAGCACAACCCACATAAATAAAGGGTGAACGCTAAGCCCATCGAATTTATTACCAAATAAGTTAGTTGCTTTCAACAACCAATGAATTAAGCAAAACTGATATAAATTCCACAAAAACCATAAGTGCATAGTGCTAACAACAGGCTCTTTAATGACTTGAAACACAGCAAAAATTGGCGGTGTTGGATTGGCTATATCGGCACCAAAACTCAATGCGTGGTAGTAAATAGCAAAGCTTAACGGTAAAAATACAATAAAAGGCAGAAATATATGTTGACTGCGATGGCGTAAAAATCGCGTGTTGCTCGATTTAACTATTAATAACGCACTGCAAAACCCTGCAATAATAAAAAATAAAGGCATCCGAAATAAGTGCAGCGTATGCGTAATATAATCAAAAAGGCCATGTGTGCTTGGGTCTGCCGTAAACCAAATATTACTAAAAAACGGGCTATAGGCTAAAGCGGCATGAAATACAATGCCGAGCAATAGCGCGAGGCTGCGTAAATTATCAATGTAATGTAATCGACTGTCTTTATTCATTAATGTGCCCAACTAATTTTTATTAATAAAGCATAAATGAATGGGGCTTAATGACACTAGTCACAAAGCTCATAGCTTGGGCTATGACAGATGTCACTGTTTTTACAACGCGAGTTCTGCAATAATTGCTAAAAAAAGATGGCCGCAGTAATGGAATCAACTATACGACATACAACCGATTGGCATTTCTCAACATTGGCATCGTGGCTTGGGGTGACATCGGCGTGTGCCTATTATGCAAACTCAGAATTAGCACTATATTTGCAAATCATAGTAAGTGGTTCCATTTTAGCCATTTTGCTGTATGTGTTAAAGCAGCCCAACAAATTTGTTCATGGCGTAGCGCTTGGCTACTTCCTGCTTATTTTGACCATGATACAACTGAGTTCAACGTCCTTAGTTTTTATCCACCTAGTGATGTTCACAGCGGTTTTTAGTCCTCATTTTTCGCTTCCTAAAATACTGGCTTGTGTTGTGGCCGCCATGCTGGTGTATGGTTTAACGCATTATTCGCGCTGGGAAAATGGCATTCCTTGGATCACGTTTACAATTTGGTTCTTCTTTTGCTTGATGAATTGGTTTGTTAGCCGGCGTATTGTCGAAAGTTTAAATACACATTACCAATCCCGCCAAAACTACAAAGAGTTAAAAGCCACCCAACACATGATGGGGGCGATGCATGCAGCGCAAGAGCGACAAAGTATATCACGCGAGCTCCATGACTCACTCGGCCATAAGCTTACCGCACTCAGCATTAATTTAGATTTTGCTAAAAGGGCAGCAAATGAAGCCACCGTTGAAACTCTGTCTCTTTGCCACCAACTTAGCCAAGAAATATTGGCAGAAGTACGCGAAATCGTTTCCACTCAACGCAATGACAAAACGATACTTAAGCAGGCTCTTGAGGCTATTTGCGAACTAACACCTAATTTACACTGTGATCTCCAACTAAGTGAGGAGACAGAGCAGCTCTCTCAAGACTACACCCTGTGTATATTACGGTTTACCCAAGAGATGATCAGCAACACCCTTAAACATACCCAAGCAAACCATTTTACTTTGCATGTGAATGTCACCCACATTAGCCAACACCCGCTGTTAATTGCAAAAGCGTATCACAATCAACCAGAGACCCATTTACCAAAGCAAGGGAACGGATTAGCAGGATTAAATGAGCGAATGGCACAATTTGGCGGTGAATTTTCACAACATCTTGAACAAGAAACACTGATCAATACCATGACATTACCACTAAATTTAGAAGACAAAAGCCATGATAAAGTGCCTACTAGTTGAAGATCAGACCTTAGTTCGTTTAGGCCTCGCTAATTTACTTAACCTCGATAGCGCCATTAATATAGAAGCCCAAGCTGAAGATGGCTTGCAAGCGCTTGCACTATTAGCTGAGCATAGTTTTGACATTGCTTTACTCGATATGAGAATACCGAATTTAGACGGGCTCGGCGTGCTGCAAAAAATGCGCGAGAAGGGTGATAAAACCCCCGTGCTAATCATTACCACATTTGAAGATTGTGATGTATTAGTCAAAGCCCTTAATCTAGGTGCACGTGGGTATGTGCTTAAAAACATTGAACTTGAAGAACTCATTCGCGCTATAAAGCAGGTCGTTGCAGGTGAGCGAGTATTGCAAAGTGCGGTGACTGATTTTTTACTCAAAAAGCAACTAAGCCCTCAGCTCTGCTTAACGGACAAAGAACAAACTGTATTGCAGTGTTTGTCTTTAGGTATGTCGAACAAAGTGATTGCCGAAAAATTAGATAACTCTGAGGGAACTATTCGTAATCATGTGTCACAAATCCTTGCTAAATTAGACGTAAAAGACCGTACTCAGGCCGTTATAAAAGCCATTAATCAAAACCTAATTTAACACGCGAACAGCACCAAATTACTATTTTTGATTAGGGTATGTTGATGAACAAAGAGCGCTTTCTAAGCGCTACCATTTGTCATTATGCTTAAGTGGTGCAATCAACATAAAGTAAGAGTAAAAGAAATCTAGAGGTCAGGTCTTGAATTTTACCAAGACCAAACACTAATCTCACGTTTAACACCCTCCCCCATCATCACGCCCTGAAAATAAGCAATTGAGAGTAATATCGCGCATGGATGCGCGATTGGGCGAAACTAGCCATGGATGGCCTATCTTAGCCGTTTTCATTCATATCAATTGTGTTTTGAAGGAAATAGCGTGATGCTCGGGTGACTGGGAGAGTCCAGTTAGGAGTCTGTGGCAACCCCTCTTTGGCTGCCGTCGCCAGCGCGACAAACCTTGAATAAGGTTTTTAATGTCGAAATAGTCACGGCAAAAGCCAACTCCTACAAACAACATTGCGCGCGAAATGAATTTCACGCCTACGGTATCGGGTTTAACCGTTGCAATGTGCAGGCAAAATCTAACTTAAAACTTATGGCTTAAAGCTTCTTTACTCTTTCCCCCTTGCAACTCGCTAACTTTCCCCAAGACACAAAAAAGCCGTTACATTGCTGCAACGGCTTTTTGGCATTTGAATTTAATCAAACCTTAGTCACGGTATGTCTCAACCGCTGGGCATGAACAAACTAGGTTACGGTCGCCGTATACGTCATCGATACGCGTTACTGTAGGCCAGAATTTGTCTTTTGCTACGCTTGGTACTGGGAATGCTGCGTAGAAACGGTCGTATGCACGGTTCCACTCATTGCCTAGTACGTCTGCTTGTGTGTGCGGTGCAAACACGAGCGGGTTGTTTTCAATTGACCATTCGCCAGATGCGATACGGTCGATTTCTGACTTGATTGACACCATTGCTTCGATGAAACGGTCGATCTCAACTTTAGATTCAGACTCAGTTGGCTCAATCATGAGTGTGCCAGCTACTGGGAATGACATAGTTGGTGAATGGAAGCCGTAGTCTTGTAGACGTTTAGCTACGTCCATTTCAGAGATACCTGTTTGCTCTTTAAGTGGGCGTAGGTCAACAATACACTCGTGCGCAACGCGGTTGTTACGGCCACGGTATAAAATTGGGTAGTGCTCGCTTAGCTTCTCAGATAAGTAGTTAGCGTTCACGATAGCCATTTCTGTTGCTTGTTTTAAACCTTCAGAGCCCATCATGGCAATGTATGCCCACGAAATTGGTAAAATAGCTGCTGAGCCGTAAGGAGCAGCAGAAACCGCACCGTTACCGATGTTTGTGCCAGCTACATTAATCACGCTGTGGTTAGGCATAAATGGCGCTAGGTGAGATTTAACACCGATAGGGCCAACACCTGGACCACCACCACCGTGTGGAATACAGAATGTTTTGTGTAGGTTAAGGTGCGATACGTCAGAACCAATTGAACCTGGGCTTGTAACACCTACTTGCGCGTTCATGTTTGCGCCATCCATGTACACTTGACCGCCGTGCTGGTGCACGATGTCACAGATTTCACGAATTGTTTCTTCGTAAACACCGTGTGTAGATGGGTAAGTGATCATGATACAAGATAGGTTTTCAGATACCTCTTCGGCTTTCGCTTTAAGGTCTGCCATATCAACGTTACCGTTTTTATCACAGTCAACAACCACGATTTTCATGCTTGCCATTTGTGCAGACGCAGGGTTTGTACCGTGCGCTGAACTTGGGATCAAACATACGTTACGGTGACCTTCACCGCGTGACTCGTGGTATTTACGAATAGCGATTAAGCCTGCGTACTCACCTTGTGCACCTGAGTTAGGTTGTAGTGAAACTGCATCGTAACCTGTGATGTTTACTAACCAATCATGTAGTTCTGTCATCATGATTTGGTAACCCGCTGCCTGATCAAGTGGGCAGAATGGGTGTAGGTTTGCAAACTCAGGCCAAGTGATTGGGATCATCTCAGCTGTCGCATTAAGTTTCATTGTACATGAACCTAATGAGATCATTGAGTGGTTAAGCGCTAAGTCTTTGTTCTCTAGGCGCTTTATATAACGTAACATTTCAGTCTCGCTGTGGTACGAGTTGAAGTTAGGGTGCGTTAAAATTTCGTCATCGCGTACTAGGCTTGCAGGAATAGAGTTGCTGCCGTTTACTTCGATTTCGTTTGCAAGTGCGTCAACGCTCAGACCGTGGTCTTCACCTAAGATGATGTCGAATAGCTCTGCTACGTCTGCACGCGTTGTTGTTTCTGATACAGAAATTGAATATTCACCTGCGCGGTTAGAGGCAAAGTTAACGCCGTGCTCTACTGCACGTGCAACGATTTCGTCTTTGTTATCTGCAACAACAGTCAGTGTATCGAACCATGTGTCGTGCTTAAGGTTTACGCCTTTCGCTTTTAAGCCTGCCGCTAAGATGTCTGCAAAACGGTGGATACGCTCAGCAATCGTTTTAAGGCCTTGTGGACCGTGGTAAACCGCGTAGAACGCTGCCATGTTCGCTAGTAGTACTTGCGCTGTACAGATGTTTGAGTTGGCTTTTTCACGACGAATGTGTTGTTCACGTGTTTGCATTGCCATACGCAGTGCGTCGTTACCTAAACGGTCTTTAGAAACACCAATAATACGACCTGGTAGTGAACGCTTGTACTTGTCGCGTGTTGCGAAGAATGCAGCGTGTGGACCACCGTAACCCATAGGTACACCAAAACGCTGTGCTGAACCAAGCACTACGTCTGCACCTAGTTTACCTGGTGCTTTAAGCAGTAATAAGCTCATGATGTCTGCAGCAACACAGGCAATCGCTTTTTTGCTTTGTACGCCAGCGATTAAATCTGTTACATCAGTGATTTCACCCGTTGTTGATGGGTATTGGAATAATGCACCAAAAATGTCGTGGTCTAGTGCTTCAGCTGCTTTACCAACAATAACGTCAAAACCGAACTGCTCTGCACGTGTTGCAACAACGTCGATTGTTTGAGTGTGTACGTCATCAGCAATGAAGAATGCATTCGCTTTAGACTTTGCAACACGCTTTGCAAGGCCCATTGCTTCTGCCGCAGCCGTTGACTCGTCAAGTAATGACGCGCTTGCTAAATCAAGACCCGTTAGGTCTAGGGTCATAGTCTGGAAGTTTAATAATGATTCTAAACGACCTTGTGCAATCTCTGGTTGATATGGTGTATACGCAGTGTACCAGCCTGGGTTCTCAAGCACGTTACGTAAAATTACGTGTGGTACGTGAGTTGGGTGGTAGCCTTGACCGATGTATGATTTGAACACTTTATTTTTGCTTGCTACTGATTTTAAGTAGCTTAGTGTTTCAACTTCAGTGCGGCTTTCGCCAATTGATAAACCTTGCTCTAAGCGAATGCTTGCAGGTACCGTTTGACCGATCAGCTCTTCAACACTCGATACTCCAAGAGCGCTCAGCATGTCGCTTACTTGCGCTGGGCTTGGCCCAATGTGACGGCGAATAAAATCTTGCTTTTGCTCTAATTGTTCAAGAGATTTGGCGTTTGACATTTGTCCAGATTCCTATGATCCAAAAAAAAGTGGTTACTGCCAATGGGTAACTGGCAATAACTTAAAAACGTGTTGATTTAGTAACTTACAGCGTATGGAAACGTAAGCTATAAAATCATAAAAGCCCCAGTAAAACCCAAGCTAGGCAGTTGATTAGCTAGGTATCTAGACGGGGCTTTTAGTCGGCGTGACTAATTAATTAGTCTTCGTCGATTGTGTTAGTGTAGCCTTCAGCGTCTAACAGGTTATCAAGCTCTGATGTGTCAGATGCTTTGATACGGAATAACCAACCGTCAGTGTACGGGTCGTTATTTACTGTTTCAGGCGAATCTTCAAGATCTTCGTTGATTGCAACGATTTCACCGCCGATTGGTGCGTAGATGTCTGATGCTGCTTTTACAGACTCAGCTACTGCGCAGTCTTCACCCGCGTCAACTTCATCACCAACTTCTGGTAATTCAACAAATACCATGTCGCCAAGAAGTTCTTGTGCGTGCTCAGTGATACCTACAGTAAACGTACCGTCACCTTCGTCGCGAACCCACTCGTGTGAAGTAGCATATTTTAATTCGCTTGGGATATTGCTCATCTTTTTGTTCCTTTGGTTCTGTTACCAATCATGCTAACAACTCAACATGATTGGCATTATTAGGTGATAACACCAAATTTTTATAGTTTAGATAACTGATTTGCCGTTACGTACAAAGCAAGGTTTAACAACCTTAACGTTAACCAGTTTTTTACGCATCTCTACTTGGGCTGTTTCGCCAGTTGAACGCGGAACGCGTGCTAGCGCAACACTGTGACCAAGCGTTGGTGAGAATGTACCAGAGGTAATCACCCCTTCACCACCTTCAACGATGACTTTTAAACCGCTACGCAATACGCCTTTTTCTTCAAGCACTAAACCAACTAGTTTGTCTGTGCTCTTGTCAGCGCGTTGCTGCTCTAATACTTCACGACCGATAAACTTACGATCTTCTGGCTCCCATGCGATTGTCCACGCCATGTTTGCAGCAAGTGGAGAAACGCTTTCGTCCATATCTAGGCCGTAAAGGTTCATACCTGCTTCAAGGCGTAATGTATCACGCGCACCTAGACCAGCTGGCGCTACGCCTGCGTCTAGAAGTTGTTGCCATAAATCAGCAGCTTGATCGTTAGGTACTACGATTTCATAACCATCTTCGCCAGTATAGCCTGTTGTCGCAATAAATAAATCACCTGCTTGCACACCAAAGAAAGGCTTCATACCTTCAACAGCAGCTTGTTGCTCTGCGTTAAGTACTGTTGCTGTTTTAGCACGTGCATTAGGGCCTTGAACGGCAATCATTGCAAACTCAGGACGCTCAGTAACTGTTACGGCGAAATCAGCCGACACTTTAGCTAAATGCGCTAAATCTTTTTCGCGTGTCGCTGAGTTAACAACTAAACGGTAGTCAGTTTCTGAGAAGAAGTAGATGATAAGGTCGTCGATTACGCCGCCTTCTTCGTTAAGCATACCTGTGTAAAGTGCTTTACCCGGTACAGTTAACTTAGCAACGTCGTTTGCAACTAGCTTACGTAAGAACGCTTGTGCTTGCTCGCCTTGAACATCAACAATTGTCATGTGAGATACGTCAAACATACCTGCATCTGTGCGAACCGCATTATGCTCTTCGATTTGTGAGCCGTAGTTGATTGGCATTTCCCAGCCGTGAAAATCAACCATTTTTGCGCCAGCTTCTAGGTGCTTAGCATGTAAAACTGTTTTAGAAGTCATAATATTCCTTCACTTTTAAATTAACCCACAAGTTGTGGGGCGTGGCCTCAATTTAATGAGGGGGAATAACATGGGCGGCGATTATACATTAGTTGCACAGTTGTCACACCCAAATTGCGATTTTGTAACTAAAAAACAGCTAAACACCCAAGTGTATAGCTGTTTTAAAAACTTTCTATTTTAAGCAACGTTGGCTAAGGCTAAATCAAAGCCGAGCTGCTGTAAGTGCGTTTGCCATTTATCAAGCTCTGCTTGGCGCGCCACCAGCTGAAATTGCTGTGTTGCTTGGTTGTCTATAGCGGTTATAAATACTTCACCGCTTTGTGCACCATAGCAACTGCGCATGTCTGATAAACGCAGCCCTGGCGTAAGTTTAAAGCTGTCGACCAAGGCATCAAACGCTTGCTCACCACTTAAGGTTAACGCGCTTAAGTCGTCACGCATTACATAATCAATGTCGTAACGTAGTTGTTGCTCATTAATAAGCGACTGTAATTGCACGCTGGCATCTTTACCTAGCACAAAACGAAATGCGGTTTCATTAAAGTAGTACAGGGCGTAAGCGTAGCTGCTTGTTAGGTCATCGTCTAATGAACTACGTAAGCCTAAACCGCTGGCGGTTAGCTTATTAATATCAAGACCTAAAATAGCCGTTAAAAATGGGATTGCTTCAGTGCCACTAAAGTCCATAATGGCAGTATCGTTATTTGCTTGTAGCACGTTGTCTGCTGGGGTCTCAGCTTGGCTGTGGCGAGCAAACATTATTGGCGTAAAAGTCATATGTGACACCTATCAATCGTTAATGCTTGAAGTATATTGCGCCGTGCATACAACAACAAATTGTAATTATTTATCAATTGATAAATAATGCTTATATATATAGCCCTATAAATAGATTTTTTTTATGAAAAATATTTCTACCGACAGTTTACGTACCCTAGTCACCGTTGTTGAAGTAGGCGGCTTTGCCAAAGCGGGTGAGTTATTAGGGCTATCACAACCAGCTGTGAGCTTACAAATAAAGCGCCTAGAAGACATGCTTGGCCACAAGCTGTTTAAAAAACAAGGGCAGCGCCAAGTGCTTAACCAGTATGGCGAATTGCTCATGCCATTAGCTAAACAAATGCTGCAACAAAACGATGCCATTTTACAGCAGTTCACCAGCGAAAACGTCACCGGTAAAGTGCGCTTAGGGATCCCAAGTGAATTTGCTGCACGTATTCTCCCCTCGATCATTGGTGACTTTGTTGCCCTCTACCCTGACGTATCGCTCGAAGTGCGCTCGCGATTGAGTAAGCATTTATTGTCGGTCTCGCGCCAAGATCAATTCGATTTAGTACTGGCATTAAACGAAGAGCTCGAATCAGCCAAGTTCCCTATTTTTATGCAAGACCAACTAGTTTGGGTGGGTGATTTAAATCTTGCCCAAAATGATGTGGTAACGCTTGTAACCGCCCCTGAAGGGTGTATTTATCGCCGCCGTGCAATCGAAGCACTACAAAGTGCGGGTATTAAATACCGCATAGCTTACAGTAATGCCGACTTAACAGGCCTAACTGCCGCTTTAAAAGAAGGCTTAGGCATTACGGTGCTCGCAAAAAGTACCGTACCCAATGAGCTAAGCTACCAACTGCAAACCAAAGACCTCCCTGAACTGGGTCAAATCGGTATTAGTTTAATAAAACGTGCTGATGAAGCTGGTAACGCAGTAGATAAACTCGCTGAGTTTATAGCCTTACGCTTAACCTAAGGTTGAATCAGGATAAAAACAGTATTTGCGACACAAAAAAAGCCAAAATATCGTGCATGGTTAAAACTGTATATTGATATCAACCATTAAGTTATTGCACTTTCCTGTACAAAAAACTTAAAAGCCACCTGTAAAACCACCCTAAAACACTAGCTAAAGTATAGTATTACAATACTACTATAAAGCCATTTTACTCTTTTATATCAAAAACTTAATCATTAGTACCTATTTTAGTACAAATAGGATTGATTCGTATTATTTTCCATGTTTAAATTACAGCGTTTCAAAACCAAGCACAGACAGGACACACAATGACATCTAAGTTTATTGTTTCAGCACTTTCGACTGCAATCGCGTTATCATTAAGCGCTAATGCACTTGCAAAAGATGCAACAAAAGAAGAAAAAAGCTTTGAGCAAATTACTGTAATTGGCTCAGCTGCGGCTATTAATGATATTCCAGGTTCAGCAACGTTTATTAGCGAGCAAGAGCTAGAAAAGTTTGAATACACTGACATCTCACGTGTATTAAGCTCAGTACCTGGCGTTTATGTACAAGAGGAAGATGGCTATGGCCTTCGCCCAAATATTGGCATGCGCGGCACGGGCACTTCTCGTAATGATAAAATATCTGTAATGGAAGACGGCGTACTTGTAGCCCCTGCTCCATATTCTGCCCCTTCAGCTTATTACTTCCCTACTATGGGTCGTATGGAGTCTATCGAAGTACTAAAAGGTGCAGCCTCTGTTAAATATGGTCCTCGTACAACAGGTGGTGTTTTAAACTTAGTTTCTCGTAGTTTACCAACAGAAGGCTCTAAAGGATTGTTTAATGCCGAGCTTGGTAGTGATGGTTTTTATAAAGGCCACGCTTACTACGGTAAAAAGAAAAACAATGCCGCTGGCTTAGTTGAAGTTTTCTCTTATGGTGCTGATGGCTTTAAAGATCTACCTGTTGGCAGTGACAACACTGGCTTTGAGAAAAATGACTTACTATTAAAATTTGGTTTTGATTTTGGCGACAACGAAGCCCACAGCCTAGAAATGAAACTAAAGTATTCTGATGAGCGCTCTGATGAAACATATATGGGCTTAACAGATGCAGATTACAAAGAAAGTCCATACCGTCGTTATGCAGCATCACAAAACGATGAAATGAATACACGCCACAATGCGTATCAACTAAACTATGCATATCGTTTTGGTGACGGTTACGAACTACTGGCTACGGCTTATGTAAACGACTTTCACCGTAACTGGTATAAAGCAAGTAAAGTGGGTACAAGCTACCTTGAGCAATACAGCGAGTTTGAAGCAAACCCAACAAGCGAAGGTATCGAAGGCATTGGCGTAAAAGCGAATAACCGTGACTACCAAGCAAAAGGCTTACAAACTGAATTCCACATTCCAGCAGGTAACCACTACATTACTGTTGGCGCTCGTTACCATGAAGACGAGATGGACCGCTTTCAGTGGCAAGACACATACACGCTAAATCAAGACCTTTCAATGACGCTAACTGAAAGAGGCGTACGTGGTTCTGATAGTAACCGCGTAGATAGCGCTGAGGCGACAACATTTTTTATCCAAGATCAATGGACTCTTGACGCATTAATCATTAATGCTGGCCTACGCTACGAAGATATTACGATTACACGTGAAGAGTGGTCTAAGTCTGATCCAACACGCTCTAATGGCCTAACAAAAGATATCAGCAACGACAGCGATATTTTAGTGCCTTCACTTGGCGCAACTTATACATTAAACGACAACCTTACGCTGCTTGCTGGTATTCAAAAAGGTTACGCTCCAGCAGCGCCTGGTAACGCTGACCAAGAAGAAGAAGAGAGTGTAAATATTGAGCTTGGTGGTCGTTATGATTACGCTGGTATTACTGGTGAAGTCATTTACTTTAACTCTGACTACAGCAACATGCATGGTAACTGTACTGCAGCTGTAGGTTGTAGCGATGACAACATTGGCGACCAATACAACTATGGTGAAGTATCAGTATCTGGTTTTGAGCTAAGCGCGGGTAAAGTATTTACAAGCAATGCAGCATCATTCCCTGTTCGCTTAACATACACATACACAGACTCTGAGTTCGAAAACGATTTTGAATCTGACCTATGGGGAAGTGTAACAAACGGTGATGAAATGCCATACGTGCCTGAAAACCAGCTAGCCCTTTCTGTTGGTGCTGCATTCTCAAGCTTCGTATTCGATACGCAAATGCGCTATGTTTCAGATGCGCATGCAGATCTATCAGACTCAGGCCGCAATGCAATCGACAGCCGTGTAGTATGGGATTTAGCAGCTAAATACCTTATCGACGACAAACAAAAAGTATATCTAACTGTAGATAACTTGTTTGATAAGACTTACGTTGCAAACCGCGCTCATGGTGGTATTCAAACAGGTAAACCACGTACCCTACAACTAGGTTACAGCTACTCGTTCTAATAAAACGACTTAGCGAAAGTTTAAAAGCCGTGTGATGAAAATCCCACGGCTTTTTTGTGGAATAAATTCGCACGAAATAAATTTCACGCCCACGATAGCGCTTCTACCATTGAGTAGGCGTTATGCTTGCATGGCGCGTTTATATGAACAAAATTTATAAGACAAATCGCGCGAAATAAATTTCACGCCTACAACGGCATTTCTACCATTGCGTAGGCGTTATGCTTGCATGGCGCGTTTATAAAAGCATAACCATACGATAATCTATACGAAATAAAAAAGCCGCGGTGATGGGCGTACCGCGGCTTTGCCTAACTTGAATTATTACACCAAGTTATTTCCAACTTCTCATCTTATGACCCTTTAAGGCATAGAATAAGATAAATACATAGCTTGGGATCATCACAATGTATGCGCCTTGTGCACCAAGGCCAGCCACGTTCCCAAGGCCAATTAATAAAGGACCTAATGCACCACCAGCAATACCCATGATCAATAACCCTGAGGCTGTGCCAGTTAAACGGCCCAAGCCTGCAAGCGCTAAAGGCCAAATTGCAGGCCACACCATAGCATTAGCAAAACCGAGTAAAGCAATACATAAAAGAGGATCTGGAAGCTCTGGGCCACCAAATGGCACTAATAAAAAGTTTGAGATGATGAATGAGTCGTTGCTACCCATAACCACTAACAAGACTGTGATAATACCCGCAATACCCGACATTAATAACGCAGTTTGCTGGCTCATAAAGCGTGGGATAGTTAAAATACCAATTGCATAGCCAATTAACATACACGCCATGGTATATGAGGTCATCACTGAGTAGTCAGCTACACCAATTTGCAACGCGTACGAACCGATAGTATCAGCGGCAATCACTTCAACAGCAACGTATAGCGCAATACCAACAACACCTAAAACCAAATGTGGGTGTGCAAGAGTTTCTTTAATTTCGCCTTTGCCATTTGATGATTCATCTTCATCAAACACTAAATCAGGTAATGGGGCAAATTTAGCAAATGCCGCAAATAGCATGATTAAACCAGCAATCAACACATAAGGCATGATAAGGCTGTTCGCCATCATGTCTTTTTGTTCTTGCGATAGTTTACCCGCACCATCCACTACACCACTTACAACCACAGCGGCAAAAATAACAGGCACGATCACACCCGCAAACTTATTTAATAAGCCCATAATACAAACACGCACTGCGGCTGACTTTTCAGAGCCCATTTTAACCACATACGGGTTAACAGCAGTTTGTAAAACAGTTTGTCCAACCCCAATCATTAACTGAGCAAACAAAAAGATTTCGATCATTTGCAGTTTAGCGGCCGGAATATACATTAACGCCGACAAGGCCATAATAGCGCAACCAATCGCCATACCGTTTTTATATCCAACTCGTTTTATAAGCATTGCAGATGGAATACCGGCAACGGTTACAGCAATATAAAATGAGGAGATAATAAACGAAGCTTGTAACGGCGATAGCTCAAGCATTTGTTGTAAAAATGGTGTAATTGCGCCATTAAGCCAGGTTATACACCCTAGAATAAAAAACATCGAGCCGGCCAATACCATTGGCAGCCAGATGCTTTGTTTTGTGTTGTTGTCACACTCAACCGTTGCTTCCATAATTGTTCTCTTGGTTAATTATTTTTATTTGGCGGGTCATAATAGCAGCTTTCTGCCGTTTAATTTCCATACCAATCACAAAAATTTAATCATACACTAACAAAAATGACAGCGCTATCATTTTACTGTATACACAACATGAAAAAGCCGCAATCAGCAGGCTAATTGCGGCTTTAAAAATCGACAGTACTTTGATTTAATTAGTTAGTTTTAAAGCACGACCAGCCCTGTCATTATTGATACTCTTCGCTCTTACTTTGACAGCTTGCAAAGGTTTATTATGGCTATCGTAACGATGCCAATTTCCTAACTTATCTTGATACTCGATAGCAATATTTGGATAGGGAACAAACGCATCAATACCACTGTCCGTCTTTTTGGCTGCGACTGTGGGAATACGATAAAAGCGCCCTGCTTGCTCAAGCTTGGCAAGCTCTTTAAACCCAACAAGGGCTGCAAAGTGTTGCCAGTCTTGCTCTTTTTGTTGCTGCATGGCTAGAGTGAACTGTTGAGTTTTATGACTATAAATAGCGCCTTCCTTTTTATAATCAAGTTCCCACTCAGCTTTGTGCCATGCTCGCTCGGCAAGAGCAAACAAACGAGGGTACATCATGTACTCAGCTTGTTGATCGCTTCGTAATAGTTCAGACCATAAATGTCCTTGAATGCCGTATGCATCCGCCGTTCTTGCTGATTGGCTATCATCGGCGACGTAGGTTTGATGCTTCATAGAGCGCCAAATTTGCGCGTGTGCGGGTAAGTTATCCGGCATAAAAGAGAAGACTTTTTTACTGTCTATAGCACGACTTGCCCAATGATTTCCTCTTTCTTGTGGGTGTGACTGATAAGGAAAGTCAAAATAGGTAACATCAGGGCTGGTCACAACGACTTTCCAACCATTGTTTATGTGGTTATGCGCGACTTTGTGACCTTCGTCACTTAATGTTGCCCACGCATAGGAATGCACATTACTGGGCATATTGTTTACATTCACATCACTTAAACCATCGCTCCACCCCGCCACATTTAAGCCTTTATCAGCAACGAGCTTAGCAATTCTTTCAATAAAGTAACCATTGAACGAGTGTATCTTGTTTTTTTGCTGTAATGCGATACAACTTGGTGATTGTAGCCAAGCTCCTGCTGTTTCATCGGCACCAATATGATATGTGTTTAAAGGCACACCCGCTTCTTTATGAAGTGTAATAACCTCGTCTAAGATTTTATCGATAAAGTCATAGGTGGTATCAAGGCATACATTTAGCGTGTTGTCTTTGTAATGTTGGATAGAGCTATATGCGGTAGTGTCTTCAGGCTCGGTAAGTCGATATTGCTTTGCAAGGGCTGGTTTATTTAATGCCATAAAATGATTAAAACGTGCCTCCATTGCAACAACTGCTGCTCGAGAGTGCCCAGGCATATCAAATGAGGGGATCACTTCAACAAAATATTTTTTAGCGTGCTGTAAAATTTCAATATAGTCAGCGCGACTATAGTAGCCATTTATTCCAGAGTTAGCATTTATGCCAGCACCAAGCTGAGGTAGCAGGCAAGTTTGCTCTGTTAAATCAAAACACCTATTTGCTCCTACAGAGGTTAGTTCAGGAAGATCCGCAATCTGCAAACGCCAGCCTTCGTCATCAGCTAGATGTAAATGAAGCTTATTTAATTTATACGCAGCCATTTGCTCTATCGTATTTAAAATAAAAGCCTTTGATCTAAAATTACGGGCCACATCGATATGCATGCCTCTGTACTCATACCTAGCGCCGTCTGTAATTCTCAACTCAGGTAAGGTTAAATCATCTAAGCTTATTAAGGCTGCAAGACTTTGTAAGGCATAAAAAGCACCACTTGTATTGTTTGCATTTATAGTTATAGCGTTATTACGTAAGGTAAGTTCATACGCATCAGGTAACTGAGACGTTAATTGCTGCGATACATTAATCACAACCCCCTCTTTCGATTGTGGTACTCCTAACTTGGCTAATCGCTTTAATGCCGGTATGAGAGCAATATAATGCGACTTTTTAGCTACGACCTTTATGCCTTTGCTCAAATCAATACGCGAGCTTGAAAGCTGCTCAAGTTTTATAGGTGAAGGGATTAACCCTAACGGAGCTGTTTTAAATGTCGGTTTTGTGTAGCTATCATAAAGATAATTTGCGCCCATCCAAGGCGTTTCATCGTCATCGCTCACTTGTAGTTGTGCATCAGTGGTAAATGGTTGCAAGTACGGCTGTAGCTCAAGTTGTGTTTCATTATCGACAGATGTTTTAGTACTGGCAATAACCTTACTATCAAGCCCTGGTGCAGCGAGTATAAAGTTAGGTAAAAATTCTGAACGAGTAATTTGCGACTCTTGGCTATAAAACTGTACTGCAAATGCGGCATTTGCCGGCATATCTTTAAATGCTTGTTTAGCCGAAATACGATGAATATCGCCATTGATATGTTCAATATCAAACCACTTCGAATCGACCTTATAAACAGGCATTAATTGGCTAAAGTAAATGTGCCACTGTTGTGGGTCAATATCAGTGCTAGAGGTAAATGTAAGCGCTGAAAAATAACACTGCTTTTCATGTGGAGCTGGGCAGTTTACGGGGTTTGCATCTACCAACTGATAATTTACTTGTAGACTCTCTGCTAAATGATTTAACTCTGCTTGAGTCGCACTTTGGGCTGAATGATTCAGCAATAGCAACCCTGCTATAACCGATAAAATAACCTTGTTCATGATGCTTGTTCCAATAAATTCGTTTCAGATGCAGCAAGTTGAAATAACTCATAACCACCGAGTAATGGCGCATTGTCACCAAGCTCACTAATGGTAATTTGCAGCGACTGCATAATAATGGGCTGCACCAGTAAGGCGAGTTCCGATTTAAGCGCAGGCATAAATAGCGCGTGGGATTGAGCAACAGACCCACCCAACACAACTTTATCTGGATTAAAGGCAAGTATTACCTGATTAATAGCATGTGCAAGGTGCTGCCCTAGCTGCGTAAATAAACGCAGTGATTGAGTGTCGCCGTTAAGTGCGTTGTTATAAGCTGCGCGACCTGTGGTTTGTTGATTTTTAAAAAACTGCCCAGATGTGTAGTCTTCGATAATGCCATCTAAATAGGGAAAACTACCAAACTCGCCTGCCGCAGAATGCTTACCTGTGTATAGTTGCTCATTTAAAATAAGCCCTGCCCCCAGCCCTGTGCCAATGCAGACACCAACAAGATTATCGTCTGGGTTTACCTGAGAATATTTATACTCCCCCATCGCAAAGCAATTTGCATCGTTATGGATCAGAACCGGTAAGTTAAAACGATTCTCTAATAATGTTTTTAAAGGAACATCATACCAATGGGGAATATTGATCGTTTCAATAACCACACCTGTCGGCTGTAACACCATACTTGGCACGCCAACAACGATGCCTTTGCAATGTTTATCTATCACGTGATCAATTATGCGATACAAAAATTGATTCATCTGCTGCTTAGTTAAATGGCTATCAACGTCAAAGTAATGTTTTTCCTTGATCCCTTGCTCATCAACTTGAGCAACCAGTGCTTTAGTTCCACCTAAATCTACGCATAAAATGGTGTCTGACATCTCAGCCTCTACTCTAAATTTATTTAAATCGACGCTTGCGCGTTACGCTTAAAAATATTAATGGTGTGATTATTAACAAGTGGCTTGGCCCATATTCCCACACTGAATAAGTAAACCAGTGGAATAAGTACAACCAATAGAGCCAACTGCAAGCTATTAGTCAGGTCGCTAATCAAACCGATGGTTGGCGATGCAAGCGCTCCACCGATAATCCCTGTACATAAAACACCTGATACAGCTCCATGCCCATATGACACTGAGTTCAGGGCAAGAGAAAATATTACGGACCACATAATAGATAAGAAAAATCCAACCGCAGGAAAAGCCATCACTGCAACCTCTTTACTACCGAATATTGCAGCAATAAAGCAGGCACTAGCAGCAACACTAAAACCTTGTAATACACGCTTAGCGTTGAACAGTTTCAATAATATAATCCCCAATAAACAGCCTAATGTGAGTGCTAACCAAAAATGGCTGACGACTTGTGCGCCTTGAGTTTGTGGATCGATTTGATGATATCTTTCTAGAAAAACTGAAATTGAATTCGCAACGCCTTGTTCAATAGCCACATAAGCAGCAATAGCAAAAAAGAACTTAATCACAGTACGGTCTTTTAAAAGCGCTAAGCTGTCTGTGAGATGTAACGTTTCGCTGTTGTCGTCGGCCTTTTTCGCCATAGGTACAAGTGATACAGCAAACAACATCACGGCACATACCAATGCAAAGATTAAATACATGCTGAGCCAACTCATATTCTCTGGCACCCACTGTAGTAACCAACTCTTCTCACCTCTGTTGGCAGAGCCCGCTATGTGGCTATACACTAATGGAGAAATGCTCGCAGCGAGGCCAAACATTAGTTGAGCAGCAACCGATAACACCGCAAAGTTATGTGCACCGCCACTGGCTCTGAGTAACGGGTTAATAGCAACTTGCAGCATCGCCATTGAACAACCAATCAAAAATAACGCGAGCATAGCAACAAAAAAGGTCGGCATAGTTACAAAAATAACACTGCCAATCAGCGCTAATAAAAACGCTAGCTGCATGATTTTCTTTTCACCAAATTGCTGCACCAATAAGCCCGCGGGAATTGACATCACGCCGTACGCAATAAAAAAAGCAAATGCAAAGAAACCAGCTAGTGCCAAGCCTATGTCATAGCTTTCTATTAATGCCGGAAACAAAGGTGCCAGCAAGTTAGTGATAAAAGAGATAGTAAAAAATGTAAAAAGTAACAAAGTTACTAATAAGTAATTAATTTTCATTGTTATATACCTAAATTAAGCAGAGTGGTGATTGCATTTGCTTGTGGGCGGACAAACAAAATGATCCAAGGGGTGGTAATCACCACTCTTAATTCTTAGTGTGCTTAAAAAATTAAAGCCATGTGACATTTATCAAGCGATTACTAATACTATTCAAAGTTGTTTTGCTGCATTGCCTTAAGCTGCATTATGTGCGGTTCGAAGTGCTTGCTACATAACGACTCTAAATAGGCATGAGCGGCTAAATCGATCTCTTGTTGAGCGCTTTCAGTGGGGGCATTTAACGCGCTATCTCTATAGTCCATACCTGCCAGTAAGCTGTACCAACTCGGCCTTGAGTAAACGCTTTCTGGGTATTGATGATATAAATAAGCATCAAAATCATCGCCGTTTCGCCATGCTGCTAACAATGGCTCTAACCTAGTTGGTATCTCGGTAGTCTGTGTTACAGCACGCCAATAAGCGCTATCACGACGCTTTGATGTCGCATAATGCGCACAAATATAATCTTTAATCCCATTCACTAAATAATGGAGTTGCTGATTGGTATGTAGTCTTAGCTTTTCAGTTTGTGTAGGACTTGTTTGAATTTTTGATATAGCCTTACTAAGCCACAAAATAGATTGCTGGGTAACCATCAGTGATGTCGCCTCAAGAGGTTCGATAAAGCTCTGTGCTAAGCCTATTGCCATGACATTTTTTTGCCATGCAGACGAGCGTGCCCCTACTTTCATGGACACATGTCTGAACTCAACGTCATTCACTGAAATATTAAGCGTTGCTGCAAGCTCTTGCTCTGCCTGTTGTTTTGAGAGAAAAGCCGAGCTATAAACATAGCCTGTGCCAACTCGTGAGGTTAAAGGTATTTGCCAAAGCCAACCTGCACTCAACGCAGTTGAATGTGTCGCAGCTTGTAGCGGCTGATTCATATTTTGTGGGCACGCTACAGTTACAGCGCTGTCATTTAATAGCTGATCTGTAAAAGGTTGAAACCTACAGCCGAGTGTTTCACCAATTAAGAGCGCGTTAAAACCACTTGCATCAATATAAAAATCAGCATTAACCGGTGCTGAGTGTTTTAGTTTCAGCTCGCTTATTTCACCTTGAGCATTTGTTATTGCTGCAACAAATTCATCATCAATATGTGTAACACCACGCTCGATTGCATAGCCCTTTAGAATATGAGCTAACTTTTTGGCATCAAAGTGATAACCATAGTGCTGCTCACGCACCATTGGGCTTTTGGCTTTCGGGCTTAACGCGTTTTTTGCAAGATGTCCTGTTAAAAAATAACTATCGGGGCCACACCACTGCTCATGACCGCGACGTCTTGCATTGGCATTTACAAAAAATACCTCCGCGGTGTTGATATCCATCTCACTATAAAAGGGATGAAAATAAGCACGGTGATCACCATTCCAATTTTTAAAGTAAATACCCGCTTTAAATGTCGCATCGCAATAAGGCATCCACTGCTGCTCAGCAATCCCCAACTGTTGCATAAACTGTTTTAAATGAGGTGTAGATCCTTCTCCTACACCGATAGCGCCGATTTTACTCGACTCAATCAGGGTAATATCCAGATCAGTGTGGAATTTGCTTAGGTAAGCAGCACACATCCAACCGGCTGTACCACCCCCTAAAATTGCTAACTTTTTAATTTCTTTCATAGGGTGTTTAGGCCGTATTACACGGCCTAACTCCATTAAAATTTATAGCTAACACTTAGATAGTAACGAGAACCAAATTCAATGGTATTTTGTGTAAGACCATAGTTGGTATCGTATGATTGGATAACCTCGTTGGTAAGGTTTACACCTTCAAGGCTGACATCAAGATTTTCCATCGCATGCCAAATGATTGAAGCATCAATTTGCTGATAATCATCGTTTTTCACAGCTTGGGCCGCACCAACACCAATCCACTCGCTGCGCCAGTTGTACGCAAGTCGAGTGCTGATGTAAGCATTTTCATAAAACAATGACGCATTGAAGCTATTTTCCGACACCCCTGGCACCATTTCTTTGGTGTTATCAGGGGTATTGGTTTCGCTATCAACGTAAGTGTAATTGGTTATAAAGCCAATCCCATTATCAAAGCTATGCTGAAGCTGTAGCTCTAAACCTGTTACTTCACCGTCACCATTACTACGCGGTCTGGTAACACGGCATTGATCATAAAGATCTGGGCTCGCACCACAGCCATCAACGGTTTCAACCGCTTCTGTTGAGAAAACAACATTCTCAATCTGCTTAGTAAATAACGCTGCTGAAAACATTGATGCATCAGTAAAGTAATACTCTATACCTAAATCAGCTTGATCAGCCTCATACGGTTTTAAATCTGGATTACCACCTGTTGCATTACCAAAGTTTTCATTAATAGCTAAACCAGGTTTTAAATCACTGTAGTTGGTACGCGCCATTACCTGCGATGCTGCCGCACGAATAATAATGTTATCTGTTAAATCATAGGCAAAGTTAATGCTTGGTAAGAAGTTATCGTAATCGATGGTTTCTTCAAACTGTTGACCTGCTGCAAAACCTTGTGATGTTTGCTCTGTTTCAACATAGCGCACACCCATATTACCGCGATAGTTTTCACCACTGAAATCGGCTTTTACGTACACAGCAATCATATCTTCATCAACCGAGAAGGTATTACCTAGATTTGCAACTTCAGTGAGCGCACCGGCTTTGTACTTATCTGAAATAAACCCCCACCATTTGTCGGTATCAAGATAGGCATATGAATCAAGTGTGTGGCCTGAAGATTGTGAGTGTAGGCCTGTAAAAACACCGCCACTCCAGTTTGCAAAATTACCGTCTGGCACAAAACCAATTATTTCATCGGGATTACGATTAAACGCGACCCGAGAAAACTCACTGCGATTAAATTTAATACCGGTTTCAAGCGCAGTAAAAAATTGGCCGTCTAGGATAAATTCAAGATCTAATTGCGCATAGCTCACTTCATGCTCTTGCACTGTGGTTTCATAGTTAGCTTCTTGTGCATGCTTAAGCTGCGAAGCATCTGTCGCATCAAGTGATGTTAACCATACTTGGTAGGGTCCTGTTGCATCATAGGTAAAACCTCCATCGGTACTATTTTGTCCATCAGGAAATGCCGGATCACCAATTTTATCGCCTTCATCTGTTGCGGGGATCCACCAAGAAGATGCACCAAACTGAGTACCGCCATCGGATGTCGACTGACCAATAACCCCTGATAAAGTAAAGCTATCGCCTACATATTTACCCGATAGGTTTAATACATCAGCCTTCATGTTAACGGCATTACGCACCACAGGGTTGTATATAATAGATGCATACCCAGGCTCGATTGTTGCCTGCTCTGTTCCCCCTAATGAATTATTAACAACATTAGATGAGCCCATACCACGCGCACTGACTGTTAAAAAGTTATGGTTTACATGCGGGTTATCGAATTCAAAACGAAAATAATCAACGACAAACTCTGTATTATCGGTTGGTGTAAATTGTGCCGTGAGTTGCGCACTTGTTCTCTCACGCTCAGCTTTAAATGCTTGCGAGCCAATACTCCATGCACCTACCGTCGATTGTTGATTTGTACCTTGATCTTCTGCGAAGTACTCGTAATAGCCACCTATGGACTCTAATACATGACGACCAGATGTTAACTGTTCATATGAATAGGCTGCTAGCACACCAAATTTTTCGTTATCGTCTTTCCAACTGAATAGCACAGAACCGCCTGGATCCGTTTCATCGTACAGCGAGCTTCTTGCCAGCTCAGCCGACACCATGAGCGTATTTGTATCAAGGTCTAAAGGCTTACGCGTTGTTAAGTTAACCGTGCCGCCTAGAGCACCTTCTTCAATATTTGCTTCCGGCGTTTTGAACACTTCAACAGCAGATACTTGCTCAGCCGATAATAGCTCCATATTGAAAGTACGTGTGGCAGGGCCTAAGTTATACCAAGATGTACTTGCCACTGTTTGTCCATTTAATAACACACGTGACTGCTCTGGTGCTGTACCACGGATTGTCACGCCACTTACTTCGCCGTATTGACGGTCAACAGTTACCCCTGAAATACGTTGCAGTGCATCACCAATATTTTTATCAGGAAACTTACCAATATCTTCTGCGGTGATAGCATCGACAACACCGTCGGCAAATCGTTTGGTATTCATAGACGCTTCTAATGAGCGGCGAATGCCTCTTACTTCGATGGTTTCGATGTCGTCTTTAGCATCAATCTCTTGAGCATAACTTGTTGTTGGTGCGCTAAATAATGTTGAAGTACATATTGCCAATATGCTTAGTCGAAATGGTGCTTTGGTGTGTTTAATCTTCATTCCTAGTCCCTATTTATTGTTATAAAAGCGGCACTAGGTTATCCCGTTAACCTTACGTTAAGAGGTACAATTCTTACCTGTTCTAGTATTTTTCTATCAATTAATGCCTATTTATGACGAAAATTTAAACCATGGTAATAAATAAGAGTAAGCTTGGAGCAGGTTAATACCAAAAGGTAATAGAATAGTATCACTATCAATCTTAACATTTGCTCAAATAAGGAAATTAAAAATAATAATAGGCTGATTCAATGCGTGCAATGTGCGAAAAAGTGATCCCCAATACAAACTCATCGTGGCGATACTGTAAATATCAGCTTGATTACATTCCATTTAATTGGCATTACCACCCAGAATTTGAAGTCTGTTTAACACTGAATAGCCAAGGTGTATGTCATATTGGTGATTATATTGCGCCTTATGACGAGTTAGATTTAGTTTTACTTGGCCCTGATTTGCCCCACACATGGCAATCAACACCCAATCAGGATCAGAGCAACCAAGTTGTTCATGTTGCACAAATCCCCAAGCAATGGTTATTTCAACTGATTGATAGCCACCCAGAGCTACACTCCCTAGAAGGGTTACTCCTAGACTCTTATCAAGGACTAAAATTTTCAAAAGCATGTGCTCGACATGCTAAATCATACTTTGAAGAAATTGAACACAGTGAACCGTTTGAGCAATATTTAGGACTATTAAAATTACTAAGACTTATGAGCCAAGATAACAGTGCCTTGTCGTTATCAAGCTCTGGGTTTCGATATACCGACAGAACAGATCCTAGCAAAGATAAGTTTGATAAAGTAATTGAATATATTTACCAATACTACACAGAGCCGCTATACGCAGAGCAACTCGCTAAAATGGCACATATGAGTACAAACCATTTTCATCGTTTTTTTAAAAAACGAATGGAGCGAACGCTCACTGAGTTTATTAATCAGCTTAGAATTGGTAAGGCATGCAAGTTACTGATTAATACAAATCGTTCTATCACAGCAATTAGCGATCAGTGCGGATTTAAAAACGCATCAAACTTTAATCGACGTTTTTTAACGTTAAAAGGCTCGACACCGAGCCAATTTAGAAAACGTTTGAAACAAAAATCGCTAATATAGCTATTTACCAATGGCCTCTTTGGCAAATAAGTGCTTAATTGGCCCAAGGTTGTCTACAAGGCTTAAGCCAACGCCACGGACAAGTTTTTTCAGTGGGTTAGCGCCTGCAAATAGCTCTTTTAAGCCTTGCATCATGGCAATATGTTTTTGTGCATCAAGCTTACGAGTACGTTCATAATCACGCAGCGTACGTGCACTTGCAAACTCGCCTTGCTCATTACTTAATAGCTCAATTAAATACGCGGCGTCTTTAAGACCAAGGTTCATACCTAAACCGGCTAATGGGTGAATGGTATGCGCTGCATCGCCCATTAATACCACTTTGCCCGACACCCACTGCTGGGCATAACGCATCTTAAGTGGAAACGCCATGCGCTCACTTTGCACTTCACATAAACCACATTGGCCATCGAGGGCTGCCATAACCGCTTTATTAAAGTTGCTATCATCAAGCGCTAAAAGTGTGTCGCAATGCTCTGGACTTGTTGACCAAACAATTGAGTGCGTATGTTTATCTGGCAAGGGTAAAAACGCCAGCGGTCCAGTTGGCAAAAACACTTGGCGTGCGGTGTTGTTATGCTCTTCAGCAGTTTTAACCGTGGCAACAATGGCGTGATGGTCATAATCTTTAAAAGTAATTGGCATGTTAAACTGCTTGCGAATAGCCGAGTTAGCACCATCAGCCGCCACTAATAGTTTAGCAATCACAGGCTCGCCGCTTTCAAGGGTAATAAACACATCAGAGTCGGTTTGATGAATTTGCTGATAGCGAGTTTCGAACAATAAAGTGGCATTACTTTGCTTTTCAAGTTCGCCAATTAAAGCGTAGCGAATAATGTCGTTTTCGACGATATGACCTAGCTGCGGTAAGTCGAGATCGTTATGATCAAAATGAATTTTGCCAAAGCTGTCTTGATCACGTACATCCATCGACGTATAGGGTGTAGCACGTTGTTTAATGATCTCTGGCCATACATTTAATGACTCAAATAAACCCTGACTAGCCAAGCTCAATGCGCTCACGCGAAGTGCATAATCATCACCCGGTAAGGTTTGATTTTTACTCGCATCAATCACCACAACGCTGATATCTGCTTTTGCTAAACCAAGTGCTAGCGTAAGGCCAACACAGCCACCACCGACAATACAAACTTGTGCTTGTTTCATATCCGTTTACCTTGCTTAACCTGACCCATAAGCTGTTTTGCCAGCGGGGTTTTTAACGAGGAGAATAAATCCATTGAGAAAAGGCCAATGCTGCGACCCAGCGCGAGCAATCGTGATGAGTTAGAGAACAAACGCACTAGGCTGTCTGTGAGTGTCATCACGGTCGTAATATCTTTACTGCGAGTTTGGCTGTAATAACGGGTAAAGGCGTAATCACCAAGATCGCTTCTATTTGCCATATCACACAATAATTGCACATCACGCAGGCCTAAATTAAAGCCCTGCCCGGCAATTGGGTGAATAGCATGCCCTGCATTACCAATTAATACTGTACGATGGCTACTCAATGATTCGGCTTTACCGTACACAAGCGGATAACTTGCACGCATACCCACTTTGCTAAATGAGCCGCCGCAGTAACCAAATGCTTTTTGTAACTCAGCTAAAAAGGCATCGTCTTCAAGCGCCATAGTGTGCTCAATTTGCTCAGGTTCCATGCACCACACCAGTGAGTATCGGTTATTACTCATTGGCAACAACGCCATTGGGCCGTGCTCAGTAAAACGCTCAAAAGCATGATGATGATGACCAGCAGCTACTTCGATGTTGGCAATAATCGCCGCTTGCTGATATGCGCGGGTATTAAATTCAATATTAGCCAGTTTACGGCTTTGCGAATGAGCGCCATCGGCAATCACCACAAGCTTTGCGCTTAACTGCTCGCCCGAGCTCAGCGTGATGTTGGCACAGTCGCTTTGGTATTCAAGCTTGGCAACCGTATCAGGGCAAAACAAACTAACATCAGTACGCGTAAGTTGCTGATGAAGGCTACGCCCAAATGGGTTTACTTCGACCACATAACCAAGGGCATCATGGCCATATTCTTGGCAATCAATATGCGTTTTACCAAAATGACCACGGTCAGAGACAGTTACTTTTTTAATCGCTGCCGCAAATGGTGCTTGGCAATCAAAGGCATTGATTGATTTTAAGTACTGAACAGACTGTTGAGCAAGCGCAATGCTTCTATCATCAAAGCTAGGGTGATAGTCTGCGCTTACTTCATTTGCCTCAATTACAGCGATTGATAACTGCTTGTTGCTCTGTTTTAGGCCCAGTGCACAACTTGCACCCGCCATTCCACCGCCGATAATGACAACATCAAACTGCTTTGCCACGCTTGCTCCTAGCCTTTGTTTGCTTGCATCACTGCTTCAATGTCACGAATGGTTTTAGGAACCGAAATAGTCAGGTTTTCATGGCCATCTTCAGTGACAAGTAAGTTATCTTCAATACGAATACCAATGCCTTTATATTGCTCTGGTACTTTTGCATCTTCGCTAATATATAAACCAGGCTCGATGGTGAGCACCATGCCTGGCTCAAATACGCGCTCTTTTTCATCAAGCTTATATTCGCCAACATCGTGTACGTCTAACCCTAGCCAGTGACCAAGGCCATGCATGTAAAATGCTTTGCAGGCTTGGTTTGCTATTAGCTCATCAAGCTCGCCGGTTAAAATACCTAAATCAATCAGCCCTTGCGTTAATACTGTTGAGGCTAATTCATTGGCTTTCGATAAACTACCGCCCGGCTTTACTTGGCTAAATGCAGCTTCTTGAGCTGCTAATACAATGTTGTAAAGCGCCGCTTGTGGTTCGCTAAACTTGCCATTGATTGGGAAAGTACGTGTGATATCTGCCGCATACCCTTCAAGTTCACAGCCAGAATCAATTAATACTAAATCGCCATCTTTTAGCTCAGCATCATTTTGTGTGTAGTGCAAAATATTGGCGTTATCGCCACTGCCGACTATCGTGCCATAAGCAGGATGACGAGCACCATTCATTGCATAATGATGATGAAGCTCAGCTTCTAATTGGTATTCAGTTGCACCAGGTTTGGCAAACTGCATAGCGCGAATATGGCCTTGTGCACTAATTTCGCACGCTGTACGCATAATGTTTAATTCTGCGTCAGATTTAAACAAACGCATCTCATGCACTAAACCACGAATATCTTTAATGGTATGTGGGGCTTTATAGCCTTTTTTAGGTGCGCCGCGAAGTGTGCTTAATAAATCCCAAATTTTTGCATCAAAATTTGCGTAAGTGCCTTGTGCATAAAATAAAATCTGCTGGCCGTTCACCAAATCTAATAATTGTTCATCTAGTTCACTAAGTGGGCAAGTTGCGTCGAATAAGTACTCAGATTTAGCTTTTTCGAAGCCAATTCTACGGCCATGCCAAATTTCAGCTAGTTTGTCTTTGTTACGGCAAATTAGGGTACTTGGTGTATCGCTCGACGGGCAAAGCACTAAAACCGCATCCGGTTCGTTAAAGCCTGTTAGGTAGAAAAAGTCACTGTCTTGGCGAAATGCATATTCAGTATCACGGCTACGTGTTACTTCTCCTGCCGCAGGAATAATAGCGACACTGTTTTTATCCATCATCGCAAGCAAGCGCTCGCGACGGGCTTTAAATTCAGCTTTATCGATTGCAATAGACGACATGCTAAACCTCTGTAATTTGATTAGTGAAGGGTCTTCTTAGGGTTTTTATCTGCGGGCTCTTTACCTAGCTCAGCAAAACATAGCAGCGCAGAAACACGCACATACTCAATCACTTCGTGCAGTGCTTGGCTGTCTTCTTCGGTCTCTTCAAATAGAGTGTCTAGGCGGGTAATTTCACTAAAATCGCTGATCACTTCTTTCACATCAGCAGATAACTTGCCGTAATCTTTTTGTTTTAAACCAAAACCAAGCATAAAACCCGATACCCAAGATACTAAGCCATTAGCTAAATCGATCAGTGTTTCGTCGTCACTTGGTAGGAATAGGTCAAATTGAAACTCTTCATCGCTAAAGCTGGCAACAACCTGAGAATACACATCAGCAAAAAATGCTTTTAAATCTTTATTGAAGGCTAAGCCATCGTTGAATACATCACTTAATAAACCTAAGTATTCGTCGGCTTCGATATTGATGCCACAGGCTAATAAACCACTGATCACACCATGAGCTTCGGCTGGTGCGACAAAAATTTCATTCTTTTCTAATAACAATTGGGCTTGTTGGTAATCAGGTAACGTGCTCATAACTTTTTCTTTGTTCGGCTAAGTAACACCATGCTACCACTCGATAAATCGCAACTCCAATTAATTGTATGATTGAGGTCAAAAAGCAATCTGAAAAGTAAATAAGCAGTTAAAGGTGGGGAAAAACTACCCGAACGATTCGCTTTTTTTACTTCTATGGTTTAAGGATTGAAACTTGTCTTATATACTGAAGGTGTTCCCTAGGGTGCAGGAGCTTGGTTAAGTCCCTGAGCCGATAAATTTTATGTTAGGGTTTCTGTTCGTCTACTATTGTGCAAGCTCGGCATGTACCGAGAAGCCTACGGTAAACCGCAGATTCCCGCCCTGAAACCTCAAGGTTTCAGGACTGACACCGGGCACCGCATACTTGGGGAACACCTTTTCTTTTTATCTATCAGATATCGAAATCTTCTCTGTTTTTTTCGCTTTTACAATAACTGATTTATTCGCGCGAAATAAATTTCACGCCTACGGGTGAGCATTTCACTTTAACTGTGTGCAGGCACAATCTAACTTCTGACAACTAATATCTAGTAACTCTTATATTTTTCGGTGGGATAAATCCGCCGCCACATCGTTACCTGTAGCAGCGGGTTTACCCCACGTCCTAGCACCTAGTCTCAACCAAGCGCCAATTTTTAACTTCACACCTTATTTAAACCATCCCTGAAAGCGCTCCATTAATAGGTAATTAACTGGCACTAATAGTAAGGTGATAAGCGTTGCGAAGATGATTCCAAAGCCAAGGCTTACAGCCATTGGAATAAGGAATTGTGCTTGCGTTGCTTTTTCAAATAACAACGGCATTAAACCAATAAAGGTGGTTAAACTGGTTAGCATTACTGGGCGAAAACGAGCCGCACCTGCCATTTTCACAGTTTCAAGTAAATCGCCGCCCTCTTCACGCTTCTTATTGATAAAATCGACCAATACTAGTGAGTCATTCACTACAACACCTATCAAGGCTAGCATGCCAAGTAGGCTCATAATGGTTAACTCCATGCCCATTACCCAGTGACCCATTACCGCTCCAATCATGCCAAACGGAATAACACTCATCACAATTAATGGCTGCATATATGATTTAAACGGTATCGCTAATAACGCATAAATAATAAAGAATACAAACACGAGGCCCCAAGCGAGTGAACCAAATGATTCTCGCTGCTCTTTGGCTTCACCTTCGAGCGAGTAATCAACACCTGGGTATTGCACCATTAGCTCATCTAAGTAGGTTTTTAAGTCTGCTTGCAGCACCGTCATGTTAGTATTTGATTTTTCGACATCAGCTGTCACATTCAACGTGCGATAGCGATCAATACGATAAATAGACGATGGACTTTGCCCCGGCACTAAGGTCGCCACATGCGACAATGGCACTGTGCCACCCGTTGGTGTTTTAATTAAAATATCGGTTAAATCAGCAACTGAGCGACGCTCTTCAATTGGCAAACGCACCATTACACGTACATCGTCGCGACCACGTTGAATACGTTGAACTTGCGCACCAAAGAACGAATTACGCACTTGCTGCGATACATCAACACGGTTTAAACCAAGCGCTAAACCTTGCTCTGTTAGCTCAATTTGCAGCTCGTCTTTACCATCTGACATGCTATCGGCAATTTCATACACAGTTGGGTAAGTCGCTAAACGCTCTTTAACTTTTTCTGCCACAGCTTCAAGGGTGTCGATTGAGCTGCCACTTAGCTGTACATCAATAGGATCTGAACTGCGACCAAATTCAGCACGGAAAGTTACACTCTCAGCCCCAGGTATAATACCAATAAGGTCACGCCATTCACTGGCAAGCTCTCGAGAGCCAATATCTGATTCACGTTTTTCGGCTGGTGTAATTTCAAAACGCACACTACCTGTATTTGACGAACCACCTCGGCCACCCGTGGTTGCCAAAATATTTAAAATCACGCTTTGGCCATCTTCATCACGATACTTGTCTTGTAGCTCTTTGGCCTTATCTGACATATCGATGATGTATTTGTTGGTCACTTCAAACGGTGTTCCAGCAGGGAATGTTAGCTCTGCGCGAACGGTTTCACTTGGAATACGCGGGAAGAATATAAACTTCGTCCAACCACTGGTGATCAGGGTCAAAATGATAAAGAAAATACCGACGAACAAGCTGACCGTTGCTAATTTATTCTTTAACGCAACATTTAGTAGCGGCTGATAGTACTTCATAATGGCGTGTTCAAAGCCATCGGCAAAACGCTGCTGAAACTGCTGCAGTTTTGACGGATTTGCTTTTTCACTACGTAGTTTTAAGTACTTTAAGTGAGCCGGCAGAACAAATTTAGACTCAATTAAAGAGAACAGTAATACTGGAATAACGACAACAGGAATTTGCGCAAATAAGGCACCACGGTTACCTTCGATAAAAGCTAATGGTAAAAATGCGGCAACCGTTGTAAGTACACCAAAGGTAACGGGAGTTGCCACCTCTTGCGTACCACGAATAGCAGCTTGTTCACCACTTTCGGCTGTTTTTAGGTGGGTGTAGACGTTTTCACCGGTCACAATGGCATCATCAACAACAATACCGAGTACCAAAATAAAGCCAAATAAACTCATTACATTAAGCGTAATACCAAAAATCGGCATGGCTAAAAACGCCCCCATGAATGACACAGGAATACCAATAAACACCCAAAACGCAATAGCAGGACGCAAGAACAAGGTAAGTAATGCAAGAACTAAAATACCACCTTGAATAGCATTGGTTGTTAGCGTCGCAATACGGCTTTTCACGATTTCAGAGTCGTCATCCCAAAAGCTTAACTCAAACCCTTCAGGCAGCTGGCTTTGATGCTCGGTAATGTAATTTTTTACTGCATCAGCAACTTCAATCGCACTTTGTGGACCAATGCGATACACATCAATAAACGCCGCTTGCTTACCATTAAAGCGAGTACGAACTGGGGTTTCTTCGAAGTCATCGGTAATACGGGCAATGTCGCCTAAGCGAATAATGGTACCATCAGCTTGGTACTTCACCACAACTTGGGCAAACTCATCTTTACGATAGGCTTGGCCTTTTGAACGAATGAGTACATCACCCCCTTCTGTTTTTAAGTTACCCGCTGAAACATCGGTACTTGAATTACTAATTGCTGAAGAAATGTCCGATAAGCGTAAATCGTATTGGCGTAATGTATCTTGGCTTACTTCAATGGCAATTTCGTAATCACGCACCCCACTTAGCTCTACCTGAGTGATTTCTGGCAAGCGTAATAAGTCATCACGTACATGCTCGGCATATTCTAGGGTTTCTTTTTCGCCATATTCACTCGACACAGTTACCGCTATTACTTCACGGGTACGCTGCGCGAGGGCAACAACTGGTTTTTCGGCATCGACCGGAAACGTGTTAATGGCATCAACCCGACTTTTAATATCGGCTAATAGCTCCCGTGGGTCATAGCCAGTATCGACTTCAATTGATACCGAGGCAGACCCTTCTGATGAGCGGCTAGTAATACGCTTTATGCCTTCGAGATCTTGCACCGCTTCTTCAATACGGATAGCGACACCTTTTTCAACATCTTCAGGTGTTGAGCCACGTAGGGTCACGCTAACACTAATGCGGTCTGCTTCAAATGATGGGAACACTTCAAGTGGTATTTGCGTCGAAACGCTAAATAGCCCCGCTAATAAAATGCTGATCAGCAATAAGTTTGCTGCAACATGATTCTTTGTAAACCAAGCTATCATTATTGCGCTCCTTGCTTACGAGCAGCGCGGCGTTGTTCAATTAATTTTTCAACGGTAATACCTTGCTCTTTTGCTTGCTTTTCAAGCTCTTCACGGCTTGGACGCTGTGCTTTACCACGCGTAGCTTGATACGCTTCGCTTCCCATTACCGTCACTTGGGTACCTGAGCTAACTTGACCTAGCGGCGTAATCACTAAGTGATCTCCTGCTGATAAGCCTTCGGCAACCATAGCTTGAGTCGCGTTTTGCCAAGCCAGTGAGATGTTTTTGCGACGCAGTACACCTTGCTCTTCAACATAAACATAGGTGCCTTGGTAAATTGCACTGTTTGGGATCACAATGGCATTTTCAATCGCCTTGCCGGTAATTTGTGCTTTGATGTACTGACCAATTTTAATTGGGTATTGATTAGCTGAAGTGGCTTTGTAAGGGTCATTAATTTGTGCAACCACATAAAGCTGCTGCGCGCTTTCATCAATGGCCCCTTCGGTGCGAATAACTTGACCTTGCCATTGCTGTTTACCAACAAGATCTGAGCTAAATTTAACGAGTGAACCGGCACTATTTTTAGCACCATCACGAAATTGTTCTGGTAAGTTAATGAACGGCAGATCTTTATTTTTGATTGGTAAGCGAATTTCAACACGGTCAATCGCATAAATACTGGCAAGTTCCATGTTATTACTCACCACTTGACCTAAATCTACGCTGCGGCTTAAAACTCGCCCCGCGTATGGTGCCGTGATTTTTGTACGCTCTAAATCAAGTTTTGCTTTTTCAAGCGTCGCTTGAGCAGACAACACACTTGCTTCGGCCGCTGCAAGTTGTGGCTTACGCAGTACCAAGCTACTTGCTTGTTCACCTTTACCTAAGCGTTCCCAATCGGTAACTGCTTGGCGACCACGCGCTTGCTCTTCGAGTAGGCTTTGCTCAGCGGTTAATAAAGCCGCTTGTGCTGATTTTACTTCGGCGCGGTGATCTCTATCATCTAGTTGCAACAACACATCGCCTTTTTCAAAAAAGCCACCTTCACGAAATTGCTCACTAATTTCGATAATTTGCCCTGAAGCCTGCGCGACTAGCATACTTTGCGTACGTGGTTTTACGGTGCCAAAACTATCAATCATCACCTGATAGGTTTCTGGTGTTAAGGTTTTAACAGCCACATTCACTTTTGCTTTTGGCGGTGAAGAAAAGCGGTTAGCCTTTGGCGGGTTGCCTTTTATAAACATGACAAGCAGTACCGTTACAACGATCACTACCAATGGAATTAAAATTTTACGTGTCTTGCTATTCATGATTATTGCTCTGCTACTTCGCTGTTTGCTTCACTAAAATCACCACCAAGGGCAATATGTAAGTTGATTCTGTTGATAATTAACTGGTTTTTAATTTCGATTACCGAACTTTGCGCATTGAACGAACGGTCTTGCGCATCAAGTACCGTGGTGTAGGTAACCAAACCACTTTGATATTGTTCAAAAGACAAACGCTCTGCAGCAATAGCGTTTTCTTGCGCTTCTAAGGTTTTTTCGTAGCGTACTTTAAGCGCTTGTTCTTGGCTGATGGCTGTTTCAACATCGTTAAAGGCATCATAAAGTGTGGCAAGATACGCCTGCTCTTGGCGCTTAACGTTTAACCTTGCTTGTTCTTCATTGGCTTTTAAGCGGCCACCTTCAAAAAGCGGCATCGAAATACTACCAATCAACGACCACGCTAAGCTTGAAGGCGAAAATAAGTCGCTCACTCTATCTGTGCTATCACTGATTGATGCAGAAAGGTTTAAGCTCGGAAAACGCTGTCTATGCGCATAAGCAAGCCCAGCATCGGTACTAAGTAATTGATACCAGCTTGCCATTAACTCCGGTTTGCGAGTAATAAGCTCTGAAGGTAAACCAAGTGGAATGGCACTATCGAGTAGTGGTAAATCTGCGCTAACGCTTAACGCGCCAGTAGGGTATTGGCCTGTTAAACGCTCTAAATCACGGATCGATTTAATTATAGTTGCTTGCTGCGCGGCAATGTTCGAGCGCTCAGTATTTAGCTCATTACGAGCAAGATAGACGTCGAGCGCTTCATTTAAACCTTGGCGATAACCAGACTCAATGATCGATAGATTCTGTTCGGCATTTTGTTCGCGCTGTTTATAAAGTTCGAGCAGTTTTTGATTTGTGATTACATCAAACCAACCTGATACTACATCAGCCACTAATTTTTGTTTGCTTTGCGCAAATGTGGCTTTTTCAGCTAGGTATTCAAGGTTTGCTTGTCGTTCTGAAGCCGATAATTTACCCCATAAATCAACTTCGTAGCTTAACTCTAATGATGCTGAACTGGCGTTGTTGTAGCTAACAGGACGATTATCTTTACTTCGGCTAGCACGTGTTGATAAATCAAGGCTGGGCCATAAATCTGCCCCAGTAGCAATAAGCTGCTGCTCTTTAATCGCTACATCGTAACCCGCTTGTAAAATCGTTTGGTTATGGGCTAATGCTTGCTCAACTAAAGTAAAAACTTGAGGATCGTGTAATTGCTGCAACCAGTTATCTTCAACAGCAAGCACCTTGTCACTCGCTGGTAATTGCTGCCATGCACTTGGCACAGTCTCAAGCTCAGCAACTCGCTCATTGTGAGTCGGCTGGCTCGCACATGCACTTAGCAAAATTACACTTAAAGCCAATAAACTCGGCTTATATTGCCAATTCATTCTAAAAACCTGAAAAACATCAATTTATGAATGTTATTCAAGCACCACGTTAAGTTTTGCTCAACTGACTTTACATAAAATTACACTGCCTGACATAGGCATACGATAAGGGGCTAAACTCTGGAGATAAAAAACGAAAACATTAAACTAGAAAATCCGATAACCAGACGTATCTGCTAACTCAAGAAGCTCTGTATCACCAGAGCTATCGCCATAAGCATAAATATGTTCAAATTCAGAGAGAGTATAAGCGGTTTTAATTCTCGAAACTTTTTCAGGTCCAAAGCAATTTTTTGTTGCACACTCTCCTGAAACTATCACTACACGGTGACCTTGCTCCTTATGCCAAGTGAGCGCTAAAGCTTTAGTGGTAATGTTTAAAAAGGATAACCTAATACTTGAAGCACTCTCCCTAGTTACAGGGAGAGTACGCATTTTAACATCTAGTAAAAACTCAATCTAAAATTAACATGTCTTCATATGAGTTAAAAAAGCTGGTATTACCTATTAATATCGAAATTTGATATTCACCTTTACTAACAGGAGTGTTCCACAAGACTTTAGCACTGTTATTTTGTGTATCGAGAGCCACTTCACATTCCCCTCCACTCACAATACAATCCAGCTTTATTTTACCGTCAAAATCCCAAGTTACATCATAAGTTAAATTCGAACCTGCAGTTGCTCTTGCTTTACCACCAGTCACGTTGAGTAACTTATCAAAATCAAAAACAGAGTATCCATTCTTAGGCAAAGAGTAGTTGTAATAATAAGCAGTCGGATCCCTACTCCACTCCATATTAAAGATCTTATCTCCTTGAATCGCTATATCTGTAACATAATCACTTGTTATGTAACTACTTAACAATTTTGGACTGCTGGGTGCTTTTATAGAGTACTTTGAAATGCCAGTTTCTGGATCAACCACATACAGCTCATTACCAATTAACTTTAAACTAGTTCCAGAAATATTCAGTAGGCGTGCTTCTTCAATAATGTTTTCGGGTTCTGAAATGTTCAGTATCCTTAGTCCATAATATTTACTCAACAAATATACGTAATCTTTATAGGAAACAATTGAGACATAGTGCCAGCTATCATCTCCAAACCAATCTTTAAAAAAATACCCTTGTTTGTTGAGCTCATTATTTTCATTAATATTGATAATCGCAGCTTCATTTTCAGCAGCAACGTGAACTGTATTTCCAGAGATGGATATATCAGAAATTGCCCCACCTCTAGATGCTAAACCATGTAATAATGACTTATCTACTGATTCACTAGGTTCACTTATATCATATAAAACTAGGTTTGAATTAGCTGTATTAATTAGAAGTTTATCACCCTTCACAGCCAAAGCATTTACTGGGTTAGCCGATGGGATATTACCCACTGAAAAAGGAGCTCTCTTATCACTAACATTAAGGATATGTAAACCTTCGCTCTGAGTACCAACAAACAATAAATCTTCACTAATTAGAAGTTTATTCGCTTTAGAAACTGTAACTTCACTTAATACTTCTGGCTGTTCATAATTAAAGGCATCTTTAATAATTAATCTATTATCTTTGCTAGATAAGTATAAAACCTCATCTTCAACGACCAGTGAGTTTAACTGAAAATTTTGATCAACTTGATATTCTTTTGTTAGAGGACCTGAAAGAGAAGAAATGTCAAAACTTTCTAGGCTTGAACTAAAATAGTCTACTAAAAGCAAAGTGTCTTCATGAAAAGTTAGCCATTTTGAGGCTATAGTGTTTGGTAACTTACCTACCCATTTAGGAAATTTAGGATCAGATATATCTAAAAAACGGACACTTTCGGAGCTATCACCAACCGCAATAACGTTTTTAGCAAAAGCCATAGCAATATTTTGGGATGATACGCTTGTTTCTGAAATGACGCTCAATTGTGTAGGTAATGAAATATCAACGAGCAGCAAGCTTTGTTTTGAACCAGTTAATGCTGCTATATTCTCATTTATTTCGATTTGTTTGAAAGAGCAATCACAAGGTAACTCAGCCACTAAAATAGACTCAAGTGGCGTTGATACATTAAATACCTTCAACCCCTCACTTTCAGTTGCAACATATAAAAAATCTCCTTTAATTTTTAAGTCATTAACTCCAGAAAGACTCTCATTTAAGGTATTGCTATCTATATAGCGAGGCGATGTTAAATTAGAAATATCAATCGCTTCAATCCCAAATTCACTTGAAGATACATAAACTATATTTTTATACCTAGCAAATTTTTTGTTTTGGAAAGCATTTTCAATAGAACTTACAAGATTTATATTTGAAATGTCGCTTATATCATAGAACCAAAGTCCAGTTCTTCCCTCAGCAATCAATAGATCATCAAAAATTACACTCGCCTGATAACCATTTTGAGCACTCTCCCAACCGAACGCTCGAATATTGTAAGGGTCAGATATATCTAAAGCTTTTAATCGGCTGTTATCCGAGGTAAAAGCGATGCCTTTTTCTACACTTGCAGAAAAAGAGTAGGTTGAGTCACTAGAGTACTCATCACGAAAAATTAAACTTTCTTTATTAAAGCTATTTACTGTACCCGAATACTCCTTACCAACAATGCTCACTAAGTCAGAAGAGGTGGTTTTATCCTCATCTTCTACTGTCAACTTAAAACTTAGCTGACTTGCCCCTTGAGGCAATTCAAATGAGGGGTTACAGGTATCTGCACTAAGTACTTTAACCTGAGGTCCCTCTACTTGTTCCCAGCTATAGCTTATAGCAGAACCATCTGGATCGTAGCTTTCATCACAACTTAAGCTGACTAATTCATTTTCTAGGAAAGTCTTATTATCTCCAGCTTCAGCAACAGGAACGTTGTTAGTAGGGATAACTTTAACATTCACTTCTGCTTCAGCGGATGCAGCTTGATCATCCGTAACAACTAACTTAAAAGTAAACGACTTTTCAACTTCATAAGCTAAGACTTTTGGTGATGTGAACGAAAGTATCAACTTATCAGTATCACTTAAAGAGACTGGCTCTCCTGAAATTTGTTCCCACTTTATTGAAGTAATTGTTCCATCGGAATCTGTTGCCTCTGCATTAATTATAACCTCAGTTAATTCATTAACTTCTACTTCGGGACTCAAACTTAAAGTGGGTAAAGTATTCGCCACTGGGGTATCAGTAGGCGCTTCTGGAATGCTTTGTGGAGGGTTGTCTTCACCACTACTACCACCACAACCGACTAAAAATAAAAAACTAAATGTGATAGATAGTGCGATATTTTTAATATCCATATTAAATATTCCTTTCCATTTAAATATGCTTACCATAACGTTTAACAATATGACTATTTAATTTAAAATCATATAACTAAACCAATATAAAATTTAGGCCTAACCTTCTTAGTTAAGTGCGTTGTTTTGAAAAACAAGCTTTGTTATTTAGGCACTTTCGACAATTTTGCTATATCTTTTCTTTTCGCATAATTTGATCATGACAATGATTTTTATGATAAGTAGCACCTAATCAAGTTCCTAAAAATGACAAAATACTATCACATGTTGGCATAACTCAACTAAAAAGCATAATCTTTGAGCAATAATTTATTGAATAAAACTCTAACTCTTGGAATTAGGAAAACAAACAGTTAAAAAACAGGTAGTTATTTTTTAAAATAACTAAATTAATTAGGAATTTTTAATATAGGGAAATAGTTTGAAGTAGTAAAGGATGGTGCCCAGAGGCGGAATCGAACCACCGACACGAGGATTTTCAATCCTCTGCTCTACCGACTGAGCTATCTGGGCAATATTCGGTTTTATGCTGAATATCCAAAGAGGATTTTCAATGCAACTCCCAATGGCTCTACTGACTGAGCTATCTGGGCGTAACAAAAAGCTAGAAGCTTGATGTTTAAATAAATGGTGCCGACTATCCGAGTTGAACGGATGACCTACTGATTACAAGTCAGTTGCTCTACCAACTGAGCTAAGTCGGCACACTAAATTTGTGTGCGCTGTGCACTATAATCACTTTAAAAGAGATTATAAAACAATGGTGCCCAGAGGCGGAATCGAACCACCGACACGAGGATTTTCAATCCTCTGCTCTACCGACTGAGCTATCTGGGCATTCTAAACTTTCGTTTAAAAATAAATGGTGCCGACTATCCGAGTTGAACGGATGACCTACTGATTACAAGTCAGTTGCTCTACCAACTGAGCTAAGTCGGCACACTAAATTTGTGTGCGCTGTGCACTATAATCACTTTAAAAGAGATTATCAAATAATGGTGCCCAGAGGCGGAATCGAACCACCGACACGAGGATTTTCAATCCTCTGCTCTACCGACTGAGCTATCTGGGCAATATTTAGTTTTATGCAGAATATCAACAAGGATTTTCAATGCAATTCCCGATGGCTCTATCGACTGAGCTATCTGGGCTAAGTTCCTGACTGCAATTTGCTGCCTAGGATAATAAATGGTGCCGACTATCCGAGTTGAACGGATGACCTACTGATTACAAGTCAGTTGCTCTACCAACTGAGCTAAGTCGGCACACTAAATTTGTGTGCTTTGCACAATACTGATGTTCTCACTATTAGATACAACACCAATATATTAAATAATGGTGCCCAGAGGCGGAATCGAACCACCGACACGAGGATTTTCAATCCTCTGCTCTACCGACTGAGCTATCTGGGCAATATTCGGTTTTTGTGCTGAACATCCAAAGAGGATTTTCAATGCAATTCCAAATGGCTCTACCGACTGAACTATCTGGGCAATAACCTTTAGGCAACAAACCTAGTTGTCGCTGTCTGGGCGTGCGGCGTATTAAACGGGTTTTGCCCTCTCAAGTCAACTTTTTTTTAAGGATTCTGACTGTTTGAACAGTTTTCAATCAAGATTGCTATTTTTCGTACTTTTACGGTTGCTTATGCAGCAAAAATTCCTATTCTAATAGTTTCCTCCAACGATTATTACTTTGGTTAAGTAAAAACGTGGTGAATTTTTCTTCGTTGATGGTAGGATTGTGTTAATCAATCAAGTAACTACTTCTTACTGCTGTAAAATTGTTGGATAAAAGCCATGTCGAGTAAATCAACATCTCCTGTAAAAGGGCTATTACCGTTATTTATTATAACAAACCTTGTTATTACACTTTTCGCGGTTGTAGCTTACTCTTTTTACCCAACAAAGGATTCTAAAACTCAAGTCACATACCCTAGCCTAAATGCTGTGCAAGTAGTGGAACAATTATCACCACCCTTAGTAAGTGCACTCACAATGCCGGGCCAAGATAAGGTCAAAGAAGTACTGGAGCTTAGCCTTTTACTCAATGCTGGCTTTGATTACTACTTATATAGGTACGAGGTGAATGGTGATGTGTCTTTGGTATTTGCAAACAATAAAGAAGAACTCATCGCTGTAACGAAAGTAAATCAGCAATTAGAACAAGCCAGCATAATTCACAAAGTGCTTGAATTTAACGACCAACCCGTTGGCGAGTTAATCGTAAAGCAGCATTCACAAGAACAGCCTATTGTTGAATCAGCTGTAATGTCATATGTATTAGCTGCTGTTGCTCTGATTGCACTTATTTTTCTGTCTATATTATTAAATGTGTATATTAATAAACGTTTTCTGAAAAGTAGTGAACTACTTAGCGATGAACTATTAGCTATTACAGAAAACCAAAATTACCACACTCATGTTACTGAAACCCTTGACTTTGGCTTAGATATTGTAGCTAAAAACATTAACCATTTACTTAGTAAAGTTCAGTCTGCAATTACTGAAAATAAAGCAGCACAACAAGACCTACAAAAACTACAAAGTAGCCTTGAAACTGAAGTACAAAACAGAACACTGGCACTTGAACAAGCAACATTAAAAGCAGAGCAAGCCAACGAAACTAAAACAACCTTCTTAGCAACGATGAGTCACGAAATAAGAACACCAATGAATGGGGTGATTGGGACTATTGATTTACTGCGCCAAACAGAGCTCGATGGTGCACAACATAGACTTAGTACAATAATTCGTGACTCTGCCTTTTCCTTGCTTGGCATTTTAGACGACATTCTTGACTTCTCTAAAATCGAAGCTGGAAAACTCAATATCGATAACATTCCTTTTTCGGTCTCAGATACTATCGAAGAAGTAGCCCGTGTGCTGTCTTCTGTAGCTAAAAAGCGTAACTTAGATCTGGAACTTGCCATAGCACCCGATATTCCGACTAACTTAATTGGCGATACAGTGCGCGTACGCCAAGTGCTTTATAACCTATGTAGTAACGCGATTAAATTTACAACCACAGACGATAACCGAAAAGGTCATGTAAAAATATCTGTCGAAGTCGCGCAAAACACAACGGATCATTACACCTTGCGTTTTAGCGTTTCCGACAACGGTAAAGGCATGACCAAGACACAGCTTCGTGAAATATTTAACCCATTTATTCAAGCCGAAAGCTCTATTACGCGCGAGTATGGAGGCACAGGTCTTGGGCTTTCGATCTGTAAGAGCCTTACCGAGTTGATGCTAGGTACGATTACTGTAAACAGTGATTTGGGGATCGGTAGTGAATTTATCGTTGAGCTGCCGTTTAGCACGCAAGGAAAAGTTAACTTTGCTCACAAACAGGTGATGAAAAACCAACGAGTGGTTGTTGTAACTCAGCACGAAAGCAGACAAAGCTTGTTAACTCGTTATCTTTCATTTATGGGCGCTACGACAATCATTGCCAATAGCAATGAAAAAATAGAAGCAGAGCAAGATAAAAAAGACATAATTTGGATTCTCGATGGCATCGAAAGCATGGAGGATATTAACTACATACTACGCCGTTTGCTTTACACCTTAGAAGACAACCATCAACAAGTGATTGTATTAAGTAAGCTAGATGAAGCCGCAGTTAATCATAAAAATATTTTTTATTTAAATGCAGCACCACTATGTAAGTCTAACTTTATGGTGTCGTTATTAGTTGCTGCTGGCCTTCATCAGCCAAAACAAATTTCCTCTGCAAAAACACTCAATAACTATTTGAGCGTGGATCAAGCCCGTGAAGAAAATAAATTAATCCTTTTGGTTGAAGACAATGTTCTGAATCAGCAAGTGCTGACAGATCAATTACATTTATTAGGTTATGGTGTCGAGTTGGCCGAAAACGGTGAGCAAGGATTAGAAATGTGGCGTGAAAACCACTACTCGATCATTTTGACCGACTTACACATGCCAAAAATGTCAGGCTATGACATGGTTGAAAAAATTCGCAGCGAAGCCTCTTTGCTTCCTGACATCAACGCCCAACCCTATATTGTTGCTATTACCGCTAATGCACTGAAAGGGGAAAAAGAACGTTGTTTAAGTATTGGCATGAACGACTACATTACAAAACCTGTCGAACTCAACGTACTTGAGGCAACATTGCTAAAGTGGTCGCATAAAGTCGACCCAGAGCGTACTCCTCTTGAAATAAAACAACCTGCCATGCCAATTGATATGAGCATGCTTGGTAAATACATAAATAACGATGAAGCTAAAAAACTGCGTTTCTTTAAAATGTACCTTGAACAAAGTAATCAACTAACTAAAGAGGTAAATGCAGGGGTGATCGATCATGATTTAGAAACCATCATTTCGTCATGCCATCAATTAAAGTCAATTTCCAAAACAATTGGGGCAATGAAAATTGCCGAACTTGCAGCAGCATTTGAACAACGCTGTAAAGAAGAGGAGCTAACAAGTGACGATCTAATTGAGCTGCGCGACGAGTTCGAAATCGAGTACTCTAAAGTAGCACAGTTCTTAAAAGAACAAATCAAAAAAGCCGACCAAGAAAGTGAAAATTAAAAAGGGCCAATCGGCCCTTTTTAATTTCTGTACTTATTTTTCAGGTGGACGATAACCTTCAATTTCAACGTCTTTACCTTCAAATAAAAAGCCAACCATCTGCTCTTCTAAAAAAGTGCGATGTTCTGGGTCCATCATATTTAGATGCTTTTCGTTGATCAACATCGTTTGTTTGTGTTGCCATTGGCCCCACGCTTCTTTACTGATGTTGTTGAAAATCTTTTCACCAAGCTCACCTGGATATAGTTGGAAGCCTAAGCCTTCAGCTTCTTTTTGTAACTTTTGACAAAATACTGTGCGTGCCATAATTGCTCTCTACTCTTATTGCGTGATGTTATTCTAATCTATTGCGCGTAATTGTTTAACCAGCTTTTTCGTTGGGGCTGCAAGGCCGACTTCAACAGACTCATCAAGCGGATACCAAACCAATTGACGCTCATTAATGAGATCTGGAATGCTTGGCAATGATAAAACATGTGGATTAATGGTCAGCTCAAAATGCGAAAACACATGAGTAAACGCTTCAAGTTCCTGTGTATTAGCCGTTAAACCATGCTGGGCTAAAAATGTTTCTAGCTCGCTTAACTCACTAAACTCGAAAAAGCCAAATAAGCCTCCCCAAATTCCTGAGTTAGGCCGTTTTTCCATAAGTACTTTATCGTCACAGGCTAAAATAAGCTGATGACATGACTTTTTCGGTACAGCCTTTTTAGGCTTTGAATGCGGAAACTCTTTAACTTTACCTTCATTAAAAGCAAGGCACTTACTGTTTAAAGGACAAGGCTCACAGTCAAACTTGCTACGTGAACACAGACTTGCCCCTAAATCCATCATTGCTTGATTAAACTCGGTAACCGACTCTTTAGGCGTTAATTGTGATGATAATGACCACAGTTGGTTTTCAACTTTTTTAACCCCATACCAGCCTTCGATCATAAAAAAGCGCGCGAGTACACGTTTAACGTTACCGTCCAAAATTGGGTGATGCTGACCAAGCGATAACGATAAGATAGCCCCCGCTGTTGAGCGACCAATACCAGGCAAATCCATTACTTCTTCAAGCGTGGTTGGAAACTCACCTTGGTATTTATCACGGACTATTTTTGCCGTTTTATGTAAGTTACGTGCGCGAGCATAATAACCAAGGCCAGTCCAGTGATGCAGCACTTGATCTTCATCGGCATCGGCCAGTGCAATAATATCAGGAAAGCTCTGCATGAACTTTTCAAAATACGGAATGACAGTGACGACCTGAGTTTGCTGAAGCATAACCTCAGAGATCCACACTTTATAAGGGGTTTTATTTAACTGCCATGGAAGAGTTTTACGGCCGTGAAGGTGATACCAGTCAACCACTTGGCTAGCGAACCAAGTTGACTCCTTATTGCTTAAATTCAAAATAACATCTTTACTTGCTGAAGCTCATTGCGGCTCAGTCTATTGCAGTTAGTTAGGCCAAGCAAGCTAAAAGCTTGTACTCAAGGCGCAGGTCAGGGATAATACGCAACCTTTTTCTATAGTCAGTGTTTTTATCAGGCCAAATTATATGAATGACTCAAGTAACCCAAACCTCGAGCAAGCAAAGCAAGAGGGTAAATATATCCGCACAATTCGTAGTTTCGTTAAGCGCGAAGGTCGCCTAACAAAAGGCCAAGCAGCCGCCATCGAAAAGTGTTGGCCAACAATGGGCCTTGAGTACAAAAATGGCATGCTCGACTTTAAAGATGTATTTGGTAACGATAATGACGTCGTGCTAGAAATCGGCTTTGGTATGGGTAAGTCACTGGTTGAAATGGCTAAAAACGCTCCAGAACTTAACTTCATTGGTATTGAAGTACACCGTCCAGGTGTTGGCGCTTGTTTAATGGATGCTGACGAAGCCGGTATTACTAATTTACGCGTATTCGAGCACGATGCGGTTGAAGTATTGGCCGATTGTATCGCTGATGAAAGCTTAGCTAAGTTGCAGTTATTCTTCCCTGATCCATGGCACAAAAAACGTCACCACAAGCGTCGTATCGTACAGGCTGAATTTGCACAAAAATTACGTAGCAAATTAAAAATTGGTGGTGTTTTTCACATGGCAACTGACTGGGAAAACTATGCGGAGCATATGCTTGAAGTAATGCAGGTTGCTGAAGGTTACAAAAACCAATCAGACACGAATGATTATGTTCCTCGCCCAGATTCTCGTCCGTTGACGAAATTTGAGCAACGCGGTCACCGTTTAGGTCACGGCGTGTGGGATCTAATGTTTGAGCGTACAAAGTAATATAAGGTAAAAGCAGCATGAGCAAGTTAACCAACCCAAGTTTATTATTGCTTCGAAATGAAGACGAGCTTGTTGGAAAGTCCATTTTAGTGGTTAACTTCGAGCAAGATGGCTTTTTACGCGAGCTTACAGCGCTAAACCCTGACGCCAAAATTACTGCGTTCAGTTATAATCACGCTAATGCCATGTATGCCAGCAAAATTGCCGGTGTACATGCCGTGGTTGATCACACTATTCCCAATGGCAACTATGATTTAGTTATCTACTATTATCCAAAGGCGAAGCCTGAAGCACTAATGTGCCTTGATAACATTCGTGCTGTATGTCACCAAGATGCCCAGTTGTTTGTGGTAGGTGAAAATAAAAGCGGCGTTAAATCAGCAGAAAAGCAATTAAAAGACTACTCTGGCTTTAGTAACAAAATCGACAGTGCCAAACACTGCATTTTGTATCTATTTTCTGAGCTTACGCTAAACAATAGCTTTGATATCAGCCGTTATCACAAACAATTCCAAGTCAAAACAAACGATCTAGAATTTACAGCTATTAGCGTGCCTGGGGTATTTAACCACGGTGCACTTGATGTGGGTACAGCAGTACTTCTTAATAATGCGCCTCATATTAACACGGGTAAAGTGCTCGACTTCGCGTGTGGTGCAGGTGTTATTGCTACTTACTTAGGACTCAAGCAGCCTGAACTTGAATTTGTGTGTAGCGATGTAAGTGCGCTGGCAACTTATGCCACTGAGCAAACGCTTGCGCTAAATAACCTCAAAGGTGAAGCTTTATTAAGTGATGGCCTTGAAAATATTAGTGGCAAATTTGATTTAATCATCAGCAACCCGCCATTCCATACAGGTATCGCCACAGATTACAGTATTGCCGAAGCATTTTTAGCTAATGCTAAACAACACCTAACCAAGCAAGGTTCATTAACGATTGTTGCTAATAGCTTTTTAAAATACCCGCCCATCCTCGAGGCGCAGTTTGCTAGTTTCAACACAGATTTTAAGAATACCAAATTTGCCGTTTACTCTGCTAAGTAGCAAAAATGCCTAATAGCCTATTCCGTGACTAAATATTTTTCCTAATATTTAGTTACTTTCTATTGTCTTTGCTAGACTAAACAGTTACTAATAATATAAAAAAGATTGGCTTAATAAGGCATATGTCAATATTCAAAAGACAAACAAGTATTCGTAAAGCATTGACTAATGCCGTTATGTTAGTCACAGCATTATGCTTGTCATTGTCGATCTCAATTTCGACTTATCTTGATGTTAAAGAACAAAAAAGCCTTATTATTGATAAAATAACGATCCTCTCGAAGATTGTCTCTTATAATGCCCAAGTGACTGTGCTATTCGACGATAATGACACAGAAACTGAACGCTTAAAGTCATTTGAGTCTGTTCCATTAATCAAAAATATCCATATTTACTCTATTGATGAGTTATCTAACGAGCCCGTCTTCTTTAGTAGCTTTAATGCCAGCAAAACGCCGCCAGTGCCCATTAAAGTCAGCAGCATAAATGAACTATTAGAGCCTCATATAAAAGATAAGGTCATTGAGCTTATCACCCCCATCGTTTACGAAGGCAACACCATAGGCTACGTGTATGTTCGAGGTGGGTTAGACAGATTAAACCAATACATCAACAGAAAAATCATTATTGATATTTTTCTGATACTTTTTGTCTTAGTGTTGGTGTACTTTGTCGCGCGCCAGATTCAAAGACGTATTGCTAACCCAATCGACGAGCTCAGTGTATTACTGCAAGATGTGTCAAAGAACCATAATTACGAAACACGGGCGAAAAAGACAAATATCGATGAAATAAATCAACTTGCTGCTAGCTTAAATATCATGCTTGCTCGCACACAAAAGCAAATTGAACGTCATGAAAAAGATAAGCAAGAAATAAAGCAACTCAACCAAAGTCTCGAAGAAAAAGTTAACCAACGAACAATAGCCCTACGCGAGGCAAATCAAGAGCTTCTTAATACCCTAGAAAGAATGCACCAGTATCAAAACCAAATTGTTGAAAATGAAAAAATGGCTTCGCTTGGGCAAATGGTTGCGGGTGTTGCCCATGAGGTAAATACCCCTATTGGACTAGGTATAACCGGTTCCACCCTATTACGCGATAAACTTGCAGAAATTTGTACACAGTTTGAACAAAAAACCTTAACCTCAACTCACTTAAAGCGTTTTATTGACGATGGCATTGAAAACCTCGATCTCATTTATCGAAACCTGAATCGAGCAGCAGAACTTGTTTCAAGCTTTAAAAAGGTCGCAGTGAATCAAGATAGTGAGAGTACCTCACAAGTTAATCTTAATAACTTATTAAGTGATGTGGTGCTTTCTATGCGTTCAGAAATACAGTACCGCAACCCTAACATAATAATAAACTGTGACAAAGACCTGAATATAGAAACCAAATCAGGGCCCTTACAGCAAGTTTTACAGCAACTCCTAAGTAACTCTGTGATTCACGCATTTAATGATGATAAAGACAACGAAATCACCTTTAACGTACAAAAGAATGAATCAAACTTCACTATTCATTATTTTGATAATGGTATCGGTGTTGAGAAGTCAGTAAAAAAACGTATTTTCGATCCATTCGTTACCACTAAGCGTGGTGAAGGTGGCAGTGGTTTAGGCATGCATTTAGTTTACAATTTAGTCACTCAAGCGCTTGGTGGCAGTATTGTGTATGACGAGTTAGCGCAAGATGGGGCACACTTCATTATCACCTTACCAATGAGTGAAGGTGGAATACGATGAGAAGTATTGTTTTTATATTGCTGCTGTTTTCATCGTGGTCGGTTTTTGCTAAATCTCCAGATCAAGTTAAATCTGCTTTTTTGTTTCAGATTGCAAAGTTTGTCGAGTTTACCCACGATGATATAACCCGCCCTATTTCATTTTGTTTTTATGACTTAGAGTACGGACCAGGTGCGTTCCTAAAAGATAGAAATGAACTGCAAATTAACAAAAAACCAATCAAGGTTATTTTAGTGAAAAAAAGTCAGCAAATTTCTGAACTTTCTCAGGTTTGTGATATCACATACGTTGATGAAACATTAGAAAATGATATACTTCCACTTTGGACCGATACAATTTCATTGGATACTTTAACCATAGGTGAAAGTATCAGTTTTTTAGAAAACGGCGGTATAGCCTCTCTGGTTCAAGAAGGAAATAAAATCCGACTGTATATCAATAAGCAGCACGTATTGCAGCAAAACTTTAAAGTGCAATCTCGATTGTTAGCTATGGCTAAGTTTTATCCAAATTGATTTTACTTGTTAACAATTGGATCTAATCCTATAATCTCTAGTATTCGGTTTTGCTTGGTAATACCGAATTTTTGTAAATAAAATTTCCGAAAAGGTTAATATACAATGCAAACGCCAGTCATTCTGATCGTAGAGGATGAAGACGTAACTCGACTAAACCTCGTTAGTTTATTTGAAGCTGAAGGTTACAAAGTTATTGAAGCCATTGATGGCGATGATATGCATGACAAGCTTACAAATAATGATGATGTGAACCTTGTAGTTATGGACATCAATCTGCCAGGTAAAAACGGGCTAATTTTAGCACGTGAGCTACGCCAAAAACGCAACGTTGGTCTAATTTTCTTAACAGGTCGTGACAACGACGTTGACCGCATCTTAGGTCTTGAGATTGGTGCTGATGATTACATCACAAAACCATTCAACCCTCGCGAATTAACAATTCGTGCGCGTAACCTTATTACACGTACAGCGCTTGGTGGTGAAGAAACAAACCTTGAAACAAATGGTGTGATTACATTTAACGGTTGGGAACTTGATGAAAACAGCCGTTGTTTAACATCGCCAAGTGGTGATGCTAAACGTTTACCTAAAGGTGAATACCGTGCACTGCGTCTAATGCTTGACTCTCCTGGTCGTATCTTCAGCCGTGAGCAACTTATTAAGCACATGACAGGTCGTGAGCTGCGTGCTAATGACCGCACTGTAGACGTTACTATTCGTCGTATCAGAAAACACTTTGAAAGCGATAACAGCACATCTGAGCTTATTAGCACCATCCATGGTGAAGGCTATCGCTTCATTGGTAAAATCGACAGCTAATTAGAATTAACTTTCTAACTGTTGTAAAAATGATTGGAGGGCGTCACGCCCTTCATTTATTTTAACTGCTAAAACATCCAGCCACTGTTGTAACTCTTCACTACTTTGTTCAAGCGCGCCGTGCTCCATCTTCTTCGCGTGTAACTGCACATCATTTAAGCCCACAGAGCCAGCCGCACCTTTTAGTTTATGGGCAACAGACTTATACTCTTCTCTATCATCTGATGCCAAAGCATCTGCAAGCTCTGTTTGATACTGCGGGTTCAACTTATTGAATAACTCACAGCTACGATTAAAGATAACTAAACCCATTGAACCAACAAAGTCCTCAATGGTTTCTATATCGAGAAGCTCAACGCGAATACCCGATAAGTCTTTTCTAGTCACGGCTTTAATTGGCTCAGGCTGACAGTTTTGTTGCTGCTTAATATCAAATAGCTCACCGAGCATTTTATCAAGTTTAGTGGTGTTGATAGGCTTAGCGAGTGCCCCTTGAATGTTAATCCCTGCAAGCTCTTCTTCAGCACTACGAACGTTTGCAGTCAACGCGACTATAGGCAGGCCATCAAAATGTTCATCCTCACGGATTTGGCGAGCTACTTCGTCACCATTAATGTCTGGTAACTGCATATCAAGTAATACGAGATCTAAATCATCTTCGGTATAAACGAACGACAATGCATCTTCACCGGTTTCCGCCCAAATAACCTCATGCCCTCGTTGCTCAAGTAAGTTAGTGGCAATTTCAGCATTAAGAGGAACATCCTCAACCAATAAAATATTTAAACTACGCACAGCATAGCTTTTCTCTGTCGGTGCAATACAAAGCTTAAGCGGTATTTCCACAACAAATACACTTCCCTCGCCCTCTGTACTACTCACGTGAATTTCGCCTTTCATTGCAGTTACAAGTGCTTTCGTTACCGCTAGCCCAATGCCAGAGCCAATTGCATTGGTACCATTCACATCTGGTGCTTTATAATACATATCAAAAATACGGTGTAGTTGCTCTCGTGGGATCCCTTGCCCAGTATCAGTGACTCGCATAACAAGCCAAGGACCATCAGGGCGGTTTTCACGGCGGCACTCAAGCTCAACATGACCTTGCTGAGTAAACTTCACCGCATTATTAATTAAATTCCAAACAACCTGGCGTAAGCGAGTTGGGTCGAGCGACGCATAAACATCCAGCGTGCCTTTACGTTTAATATTAAACTCAAGCCCTTTTTGCTCAGCAATAAGGCCTGCAAAATTCACTACATCGTTGATAAAGTCAGCGACATTCACAGAATCCGTGACAATATCTAATTGCTCACGATCAATTTTGTCTAAGTCAATAATATCATTAAAGATATTGCCAAGCGTTTCAGCACTAGAAAAAACTGTATTACACCAGCTACGCTGCTGCTTATCGAGCTCAGTATCAAGTAACATACGGGTTAAACCAACGATACCGTTTAAGGGAGTTCTTAGCTCATGACTTAAGGTGGCAATAAATTTCCCTTTATCTTTATATGCCGCTTCAAGAGCTTGAGCAGCCTCTTTACGGCTAGTAATATCACGGCCGAAAGCGAGCAAACCAATGTACTCACCCTTTTCATTGATAAACGGTAACTTACGCATCTCAAACCAGCGTTTTTCACCATCCACAGGGTATTCAACATCCAAGGTAAGTGCTTGGTGAGTTTGTGCTACCTTTTTATCTGTACACAGCACTTCAGGAAGGTAATCACTAGGGTAGATTTCTTCAACGCTCTTCCCTATTAACTCTTCACTACTTTTACCCATCACTTGTTCAAACATTTTATTACAGCCTGCAAAAACACCATTGTTGTCGCGGTAATAAAATAAATCGGGAGAGGAGTCGACGATTGAGCGTAGTAACATCCCTTGCTGTGCCAGCTCTTGCTGTGTTTTTTTACGTTCTGCGATTTCACGCCTTAGCTCTTCAATTGCTCTGTGCTTTGCATGAAAAGCCATTTTACGTTCATCAATCTCTTCATTTAAGCGACTGATATTGTCTTTTAGTGTTTGGTTTAACAGCTTTTCTTGCTTAGTTGCACTATCCAAATAACTGTAAGAGGCTTCTAATTGACGAATTGAGTTTAATAATACAGAAATTAAAAGTGGCGATACGACTGCGGTAAAAAACATCACTGCAAGAACATCAACCAAGGTTACTGTACCTACTGCCACATAATAAAACATACATGACAGAATTAATGACATGACTAACAATAAGGCATAACAAACTGCGGCAGTTTTAAACTCACCATATTTGGAGATCAAGCTTGAGAGTGTGCGAGCCCACGGACTCAAAGACGAATCAATCATAGATAAAGCTTAGGCACATAATTGAAAAAAAACAGCATAGTTAATTTTACCACTATTCCTTTAGAAATATTCATATTGTGCGATAAACACAGAATTTTTTCATCAACGCCGATTTTTTATATTTTTTCATGTAAACTACCGCGCTTTAATAACTGCAAAGAAATGAGTATAACCATGCAAACCACAATGCCTGACATTGCTGATACAGCACCTGCTTTACAAACTGGTAAATTAGACTGGGTTGGCATGGGTGAAATTGAGCTCCCTTTTATTTTTGAATCTCACAATATTGCCCCTGTAAATGTGATTGCTAAGGCACGTGCTTTTGTAAACTTATACAAAGAAGATGCCAAAGGCATCCATATGTCGCGATTATTTTTGGCGCTTGATACCTTATCGACTGAGCAACACGTTAACCCGCAGACATTAGCACAAGCACTCGATGCTTTTATTACTAGCCATGATAATTTGAGCGACCGTGCACAAATTGAGTTTAAGTTTGAACTGCCGCTACGTCGTAAATCACTGTTAAGTGGTAAAGTAGGCTGGAAAAACTACCCTATTCATCTTATAGCAAAAATAAACCAAGGCACCTTAAGCTTTGAATTAATGGTTGATGTTACTTACTCATCAACTTGCCCATGCTCTGCTGCACTTGCTCGTCAGTTAATTCAAAATGCCTTTGCTGAAAAATTTACTGACAGTCAACTTGATAAACAAGCTGTCCATGAGTGGCTTGGCAGCACAGAGGGAATAGTAGCAACACCACACTCACAACGTTCGATTGCCAATGTAAAAGTGAAGCTTGATAACAGCATTGAGAGCTTTGATGTTGTTGGTTTAATAGATGCCATTGAAAGCGAACTGAAAACCCCAGTACAAGCAGCCGTAAAACGTGAAGATGAGCAAGAATTTGCTCGCTTAAATGGTCAAAACCTGATGTTTTGTGAAGACGCTGCCCGCAAAATTAAAGCCCTGCTTGAGGCACAAAGCTACGCTGATTATTGGTTGCAAATTAATCACTATGAATCTTTGCATGCGCACGACGCCGTTGCCATTGCGGTAAAAGGTGTTGCTAACGGATATACCGCTTAATTTAGTAACTCCTCACAACTTAGGCACATAAATTGCTAATACAATTCAGTGTCAATTTGTTGTTGTGGAGTTACCAGATGGAATTCGCTTTATTATCAATTTTAGTTTTAGTCGTAGGGGCTTCTGTTGTTGCGTCAAAGTATACAGATGATGGCGGAAACCCATACCCTTTCACTCGTAAACAAAGTGTATTTACACAAGTAGAGAGTGCGTTTTTAAACCTTCTTGAACGTGCAGTAGGCGATCAATATAAGATCGTAAGTCGTGTTAAACTCATCGACTTAATTGACTGCAAACAAGGGCTTTCGCCTAAAGCTAAACGTGCTGCAATTACTAAAGCCAAAAACAAGCAATTAGACTATGTCTTAATTGATAAAGATAAGCTCACCATTGTTGCCGCAGTTGACCTTGTGAATAACACGAACAAGGATGGACACAAAGCACAGCGTGATTGGTTTGTAAGTGGTGCACTTGAAGCAGCAGGTATTCCACATATCCGCATGAAAGTAAAAGCGGGCTACCAACCTAAAGAAGTGCGTGATGCGATTATGTTTAAACTCGGTAAACCTAGCGCAGCGCCACTAAGACCAACTCGCAACCGCGTAACAAAACCGGCCGTGTTGTCACCTTCTCAGGCAAAAGCTCACTCAACAGCCTTGGCAGAAATATAAGGTGTCATAATTTTGGCAAAAGCAGACTTTAAGTCTGCTTTTTTGTTTTTACACTTGCTGAATTCTCGTAACTACTTAAGGTTGGGTATATAATCACCCTATTCAATCTAAGGAAACAAATATTATGCATGTTGGTATTATTGGCGCGATGGAGCCAGAAGTAAAAATTTTACGCGAAACCATGGTTAACCCAAGTGTAATGACAAAAGCTGGATTCACATTTTATACAGGTGAGTTAGCAGGTCATACTGTAACACTTGTTCAATCAGGCATTGGTAAGGTTGCTTCTGCAGTTGCTACTACGCTTTTAATTGACAACTTCACTCCAGATTGTGTGATTAACACAGGTTCAGCTGGCGGCTTTGAGGCTTCTCTTAACGTGGGTGATGTCGTTATTTCATCTGAAGTTCGTCACCACGATGTTGATGTAACAGCCTTTGGTTACGAAATTGGCCAAGTACCACAAATGCCAGCAGGTTTTGCTGCACATCCTAAATTAATTGAAGCTGCTGAACAAAGCGTAAGCCAAATCAGCGATGTAAAAACCATGATTGGTCTAATTTGCACAGGCGATTCATTTATGTGTGATCCGGTGCGAATCGATAAAGCACGTGCAGACTTCCCAACCATGCTTGCAGTAGAAATGGAAGGCGCAGCAATTGCTCAAGCCTGTCACTCACTAGACACTCCTTTTGTGGTTATCCGCTCTATGTCTGATATTGCTGGTAAAGAGTCTCCACAATCATTTGAAGAGTACATCGAAACAGCCTCTATTAATTCATCTAAAATGGTTGTTGCTCTACTAGAGAAACTGACGTCGGTGAGTTTATAAGGTGATTGCAAGTTTTGTTCAAACCCATTTGGACATTATTGTATTTTTTATAGCGCTCCTTGCTGAGCGCTTTTTCCCTTTAGTAAGCTGGTATCACCCCAATACACTACTGAGTGTTATTTTTTCTTCACTTGGCGATCGCCTTTACGATCAACATAATCCAAGAAGCTATCAGTATTTATCGTCAATACTTGCATTTATGCTTACAACTTTGCTGATTGTAGTACTGGTCATGCTATTTTTAGAGTTTGCCTTTTATCCTGAGCTGCTCAACGGGCTAATTCTTTACCTATTACTCAATAGCCGTGGACAAGAAAAGAAGACACTTCGAATTGCGCGCTTAGTTAAAAAAAATCAGAAAGCGGCTGCCAGAGAATTACTCGCGGGTTTAGTTGCACGAGATGTATCTCGTCTATCAGCCCCAGGGATTTGCAAAGCATGTATGGAGTCTTTACTGCTACAAAGCGCACGGCAGTATTTTGCCGTAATCTTTTTTTACTTGGTCGGCGGCGCAATAATATGCCTGACTTACCGTTTATTAACCCTTATTCACCAAGCATGGCGCGAAAAACAATTACCTAACAGCCCTTTTTTAATACCTATTGCTAAGCTGTTATTTGTACTTGAATGGATACCTATTCGACTCCTTGCCATTACACTTGCAGCAACAAACGCGAGTAAACAAAGCCTGCATTACATTAAACATTATGGACGCCATTTTTACCAAACCAATACTGGCTGGCTACTTAGCGTAAGTGCGGCATCACTGGGTGTGCAACTAGGGGGGCCTGCTTTATACAAAGGTGTGCGCTTTAACAAAATGCGTGTGGGTACGGAGCGATTACCCTGTGCAGATGACATTCCTATTCTTATAAGGCGACTAAATCAGGCTAAAGCATTTTGGCTACTATTTATCATCTGTATTGAGATAATCACATTTCTGGCCTTTGCCTAACAAATACAAAAAAAACCAGCCGAGGCTGGTTTTTATAATACGTCTAATTAACGCTTAAGCGACGGTGATTTTAGCAAACTTACGTTTACCTACTTGGTAAATTTCAGTACTGCCTTTAGCAACTTCAAGCTTAGTATCTGTTACTTTTTCTTCACCATTTATTTTTACAGCACCTTGTTTGATCATACGCATAGCCTCAGACGTACTTGCAACAAGATTAGCTTCTTTTAGTAAATTAGTGATAAATACAGTGTCTTCAGCAATCGTTACTGTTACTTCTGGGATCTCATCGGGTAAAGCATTTTTTTGGAAACGCTTAATAAAATCTTGATGAGCACCTTCTGCCGCTTCTTCACTGTGGAAACGTGCAATCATTTCTTTCGCAAGCTCAATCTTAATGTCGCGCGGGTTTGCACCGTCAGCAACACGCTGTTTAAGAGCTGCAATTTCTTCGATAGATAATGCACTTAATAAGTCATAGTAGCGCCACATTAGTTCATCGCTAATAGACATCACTTTACCAAACATATCATTAGGCTCATCAGTAATACCAATGTAGTTACCTAATGACTTAGACATTTTCTGAACGCCGTCAGTACCTTCAAGCAGTGGCATCATTAACACTGTTTGCGGTTTTTGACCTTCATCTTTTTGTAGCTCTCGGCCCATTAGTAGGTTGAAACGTTGATCTGTACCACCAAGCTCAACATCTGCTTCTAATGCAACTGAATCCCACCCTTGTACCAGTGGGTATAAAAATTCGTGGATAGCAATTGATTGACCACCGGCATAACGCTTTTTGAAGTCATCACGTTCTAGCATACGTGCTACTGTTTGACGCGCAGCCAGTTTGATCATACCTGCTGCACCTAAGTTTTCCATCCAAGTAGAATTAAATGCAACAGTTGTTTTTGCAGGATCTAGAATCTTAAATACTTGCTCTTTATATGTTTCTGCATTAGCAAGTACATCTTCACGAGTTAACGGCTTACGCGTCACATTTTTACCCGTTGGGTCACCGATCATGCCGGTAAAGTCACCAATAAGGAAAATAACCTCATGACCTAAGTCTTGAAAGGTTTTCATTTTATTAATTAAAACCGTATGACCTAAATGCAGATCAGGCGCCGTTGGATCGAAACCCGCTTTAATTTTAAGCTTTTTACCAGACTTTAGTTTTTCAACTAATTCGTCTTCAATTAATATCTCTTCTGCACCGCGTTTTATCTCAGCTAGAGCGGTTTGTAAATCCACTGTGTATTACTCCAAAAATTCAGCTTACCGGGCGTGGTGGCCTATCAGGGTTAAAAATAGAGCTAAAAATGATTAAATTTAGCAAGTTAGCTCCAGAAAAACTGCACCAAGAGCAAGCCAACTTAAGTATTTTAAGCATCAGCCTAGTGGAGCAGCGCGCGTGATTGTTCTTTATACCGCGTTATTGCATTTTTATGAAGGTACTTTAGTTAACTAATGCATATTTAGCTTAACATCAGACATATGCTGCAAATTTAACCAAAAAAGATTAACACGCTGAGCAATTCTAGCGTAAAATAGCGCTAGTTTAAATCTACAAAACACTGGTATTTGCTCTATTTTAGGTATATCCTGCAATATTAGTAATTAATTTTCTTGACAGCAGAAAAAGGCACGTTATGGTTCACGTAGTGCATAAACTCCCCAAAAAACACAAACTGCTTATTCTCGGTTTGGTTTCTGCTATTATCGGCTTAGCATTATTACCGTCAGAAAAAGCCACCGCTTCAAAGGATAACAGTGCCGACGCACTTGAAATTGGCAAACGCTACGAATTACAAGTTAAAGTTGATGATAACGAAAAACTAACTGAACTAAATTCAGAGCAAGCAGCTGCTAAATTACCAGAATACGACCTTGTCGATCATCAAGTACGTAACGGCGATAATCTAGCACTTATCTTCAAACGCGCGGGCTTTTCAGCGCAAACATTACATAAACTAATCAACACAAATGCCGAAACGCGTAAATTAACCAAAATTCACCCTGGTGAAATTTTGAGTTTTGCTACAGCTGATGACGGTTCTCTCGCACAGCTTCGTTATGTAATTTCAAAAACAGATACTCTGTACGTTACTTTAAATGATGAAGGTAACTACGACACAGCAATCGATAGTAAAGAAATCGAAACCTTGAGTAAGTCAGCCGGTGGCGAAATCAGCAATAGCTTTTGGACCTCAGGTATCGCCGCAGGGTTAAGTGAACGCCAAATAATGAATTTTGCTGACATCTTTGGTTGGGATGTTGACTTTGCAAACGACATTCGTAAAGGCGACCAGTTTGGTCTTATTTACGAAGCGCATTATGTTGATGGCGAGTACATAGGCGACGGCAAAATAATTGCCGCTGAATTTATCAACCAAGGCGAACGCTATTCTGCAATTCGTCATACTGATGGAAACTTCTACACACCTGAAGGCCGTAGTATGAAAAAAGCATTCTTGCGTGCCCCTGTTAACTTTAAATATATAAGCTCAAGCTTCAACCCACGTCGCTTACACCCAGTAACGAAGACTGTAAAGCCACATAATGGTATTGACTACGCTGCTCGTACGGGGACACCGGTGGTTTCTGCTGGTAATGGTAAAGTGGTTAAAGCTGGCTACAGTAAGTATAACGGTAACTATGTATTTATTAGCCACGGCACTCAATACGTGACTAAATACTTACACTTGAACAAAAAGCTCGTTAAAACAGGTCAAAAAGTAAAACAAGGTCAAAAGATTGGTACTGTTGGTGCAACAGGTCGTGTTACAGGCCCTCACTTACATTATGAGTTTTTAGTAAATGGCGTTCACCGCAACCCTAAAACAGTTAAACTGCCTAAGTCAGAGCCACTACCACGTGATGAGTTAGCTAAGTTTAAACCAATTGCAGACAACTTCTTAGCGCAGCTTGAACGCAATCGTGAGCTACAACTGGCACTTAACAAGTAATCGCTAAAGTTGAATAATTAAAAACCCCAGTAATTAAGTTACTGGGGTTTTGCTTTATAACTACACTGTATCTCTGAACTAACACATAGCGCGAGTTAGATTACATCTTGCTTTTTACTTTGTTAGTTGCCTGACTTAAAGCAGGGTTATCTGGCCAAAAATGTTTGGGGTAACGACCTTTCATCTCTTTCTGTACTTCTTTATAACTAGTTTGCCAGAAATTTTCTAAATCTTGAGTGAGCTGTAGTGGCCGCCTTGCTGGCGACAATAGCTCCATTAGTAGAGGTAACTTGCCCTGTGCAAGCAAGGGTGTGCTAGTCATGCCGTAAACTTCTTGCATGCGTACACTCAGCTTTGCTGGCCCATCCAGCTGGTATGTAATTCTCACATTTGAGCCACTGGGGACGGTTAAACGCAGCGGCAACAACTCATTTAGTAAACTCTGCTGGTGCCAATCAAAACAATTTTTTAAAGCTTCACTGTAATTAAGCTTTTTTAATTGCTCTACGTTTTTTATCTCATCAAGGAAAGGTGCAAGCCACTGATTATTAGTCGTCAATTCGTCACTACTAATAACAGGAAATGACTGCGGCAATAATTTACTCGCTAAGCTCATTCTAATTAGTAATTGCTCACTTTCGCTTTGCTCATTAAATAGTGAAAAACCTTTTTTATTGAACAAATTTAGCCATGCTTTAGTGCGCTCGGCCTTATCAAGAGGCTGTTTACTTGGCTGGCTTGCTACTGTAATTGCCCCTAGCTTTAGTTCCTCTTGATGAATAAAACGTCCAGATTTTTCATCGTATTCACAGCGAGTTTGCTCTGAAAACAAATGCCCTAGCTGATCTTCAAGTTCATTTGGTAAAAATGCGACTGCCGCAAATATTCGACTCCCTTTGTGGCCGCCCATACTGGCAATAGCGAGATAGTCATCGTTATGCCAAAACTCATCACTTAAGTCGGCCCCCGCACCATTGGCGAGCAAATAGCCGTTGCCACGCTTTTTCGCTAAGCGATCTGGGAATGCAAAAGCCACCAGCAAAGCAAGGGGCTGCATATTTAGCTCACGCACTGCCTTCAAATTTAAACGTGATAGCCAATAGTTTAATTGTTGCTTAAACAGTGGATGAGGCTTTGTATGCATGCTGTGAAGTGCAAGCTTAAGATCAGCTGGTATACTCACACGACTCTCAAGCAGCGCCACTAAGTATACAGCGAGTTCATAAATTCCCGGCATACTTGCTTGAAGTTGCTTAGCCTTAATAAGCATATGTGATAAACGAATATCCGCCCCAAAACTAAGCATTTGGCTACCAAGCTTTGTTAGTTTTTCATTTTCATCAAGCGCTTCAAGCATTTTTAAAAGTGCTGTTGCGTGTTTAATTTGCTGTGGGCTTGGTGCATCAAGAAGGTTTAGTTCAGTAACAACTGCGCCCCACTGCTTAGTTTCAAGCAGTAGTTGGCTAATATCACTTGTTAGGATTTCTGGGGCGTCATGGCTGTTACGACGTTCAAACGTTTGCTTACTACCTAGTCGATATACCACACCTGCTTCTAAACGCCCTGCACGGCCTGCACGTTGTACCGCAGAGGAACGAGAGATGCTTTGGGTTACAAGTTCAGTTACCCCAGTTTTTAAGTTAAAGCTGGCTGCACGGCGCTTACCGCTATCGACAACAATACGGATCCCTTCAATCGTTAAGCTAGTTTCGGCTACATTTGTTGTCAGCACGACTTTTCGCTTACCTTGTTGTGCAGGAGCTATAGCAGCTTGTTGCTCTCCTTTGCTTTGTTCACCAAATAAAGTAAACACTTCGCAATCATCAGCAAGATCGTTCAATGCCTGTTTTACACGTAAAATTTCTCGCTGACCTGGTAAAAACACCAAAGCACTACCAGTTTGCTCATTGAGTGCTTGCTTAATAACCGTAGGTATATCCTCTAACCATCGGCTTTCATCTTTAAGTGGAACATAAATTTCATCAATTGGGTAACTTCGCCCTTCAGATGATATTATTGGACAGTCAAAAAACTCACTGTACCGCTCACCGTCTAAGGTGGCCGACATGAGTAAGATTTTTAAATCGTCTCTAAGGGCTGCTTGTGTTTCAAGCGCAAAAGCGAGCGCAGTGTCTGCGGCAATCGAGCGCTCATGAAATTCATCAAAAATAAGTAAATCGACACCGGTTAACTCAGGATCATTTTGTAGCATCCGTGTCAGCATCCCTTCTGTCACAATTTCCAGCTTGGTTGCATTACTAATTTTTGATTCACCCCTAATGCGCAAACCAACACTTTCACCAACGGCCTCATTTTGTAAAGACGCCAAGTATTGAGCAATATTACGTGCAGCCAAACGCCTAGGTTCAAGCATAACAATCCGCTTGAAGTGGCCTGCTTGCATCAGCGTTAATGGCAGCCATGTTGATTTACCTGCCCCTGGTGGCGCTTGCAGCAAAGCCATAGGGTTATTTTGTATCGTTGTTAACAATGATTGGTAAATATCTTGTACGGGCAGCACGTTTCTTTCTCTTACTTTATTTTTAGCTATTGTAACAAAAAACAGTCGACGACAATGACTCTCCCTTGCAAGAAAAAGTTACAGAGTTTTATAAATAACTAAGAACAAATTGCAGTAAAAAATAAACGCCTTATAGACAAGGCTGATTATTTGCAATAATTTCAACAGTTTAATAAGTTTAATTGAATGGCATATCAATTGCTTTTATTAAAGTGAATGTTTAAAAAAGTAAGGAGATAATGATGAACAGCGATCGTTTAGAAGGCAATTGGAAAGAGTTGAAAGGTAAAGTGCAACGTAAATGGGGCGACCTTACCAATGATGATTTAGATAGAATCGAAGGTAGCCGTACAGAGCTTGTTGGTAAAATCCAGCAAAAATACGGCAAATCGAAAGAAGAAGCAGAGCGTGAAGTTAATGACTTTGAGAAAAGCCATTAATTTTGCAGCCTAACAAAAGCCGCCATCGGCGGCTTTTGTACTTATTTTGTTAGTGCTATTGCTTGGCCTGCAAGAGAAAACACATTTTTAAGCATTAACTTTAAAATATGCCTGATGGATGCATACGTAAACGAGATTGCTTTAAATGGATAGCCACAAAAAGCCAGCATGTAACCTAAAATCCCCTTCACATCACTCGTATAATTTTTAGAGAGATCGATACTGTCGGTTAATGCTTTAGCAATTTGGTCATAGACGGTAAGCGTATTCGTGTAGTGGTTTTGTATCGCATATAACTTGCCTGTATCACGTAAATATGTGATTAATGCAGCGCCTATTTTTCTTGCCCATCTTGAAGTACGGCTGCACTCTAATCGCTTATCATAATCAAGCCTAACTTCTTCTTGAATCCGTTTTTCCATACCTTTATTGATTGCAGCATAACTTTTAAAATTACTCGCAGTATGTAAGTAGCCAGGCGTCTGGTCTGTCATACTATGGGCTTTTGGAGTAATTGTTGCAGCACCATTTAAAATATATTCTTGCTCCGTATGCATAAATGGCCAGACTGGCACTAAAGGTACGGGGTCGGCGGCATGCACACAGCGGTAAATATGGTTATTTGTTGCAGCTTCTGTCTGTATAGCAAAGCTATGATAACCAACTCGTGGAGCACCAAAAGTATAAAGCTTCACATTTGCACCAAAGTGATTTTTTAACCAATTCGCAGCTAAATTAGCCAAAGCACCGCCTAAGCTATGACCCACAACATGTATATTTAGCTTTTTGCTCGCTTTTTTACTAAAAAATTGTTCTAACTGCTTTCTAAATGAGTTAAAAGTGTGATTAAACCCCGCATGCACAGGCTGACTATTACTACAGGTACTTAAACCACAATTAAGGTCAGTAATCACATCTCGCATTTTTGCCGTGCCGCGTAGTGCTAAGACATAATCACCTTCAAACAGTCCCTTTTTGCCTTTTGCAATGCAACCAAAGTTGGTCGAATGAGTAAAAACGCGTTCAAGAATAGAGCCACTGACACCTTTTATAGGCTCTAATTCAAATGAAAAGCTATTCTCTAATAGCCGATAATAGTCTGTATACACTAAGGGTGCTTTTTCCAAAGTTTCATAGGCAAGTGCTGCAAAGTTTGCAGCAAAAGCTGGGGTTAGTGTTCTCATACTTATGTCCTTATAATTTAATTAATGGTCTTCGTCATCCGTTTCAATATCCGATATACCAAGATAAGAATCTACATCTATAACTTCAAAGTCTTCATCCCAACGCGCTATACTCGCAGCTCGAAATTTATAACCCGGAACTTGATTATTTTTAAAATGAAAAAAGACCTCCTCATCTGATAAGTCTGCTCTTAAACAGCTTAATTTTTTAGCGTATTCATGACGATATTTAATATTTGAAAGCCTAGATGTCCATAAAATATATTTAGTGCCCTCATAAATAAGCGTTATAATTTGAGATGTGAAAAGCTCTGCAAATGGCACAGCTGGTTGGTTAGAGCGAATATTGGCTTCTGGAAAAGAAAAGCCGCCTTTGTCATCAGTATATACATAGTTTTCTACATATTTTCCGTCAGAGAAACAAAGTAGCCTTTCTATTTTTGCGTTAATTAAAGGTTTGCCATTTTCACTAACTTGGCCTTTGACTTCGGGGCATAGGTGTACCTTGTATGCACCAAAATAGTTACCCAACTTCTTAAATGATTCTAAGAGTGACATTAAAAATGAGCCTCAAAACAGGCTGTGAACTTAACGGGAAGAAGATGTTGATGATATTCCTTATCTTGACTCACTATTCACATGCCCTTGTAAATAATGAGCACATAGTACACAACTGAGCGATAAAAAAGAATAGTATCATTGTAAATAATTGTGCCGCAAAACTATGCCAAGCAGATTAGTCTTTAGGTATTTTGCTTTTTAAAACTTGCTTGAAAATTGATATTGAGAGTTATTTAAAGGAAAGAAGTTAACGCTATGATGAGGCTTAAGTGTTATAACTGACACTCTTCATCATCAGATTCAATGTCCGATAAATCAAAATAAGAATCTAAATCTATAATCTCGAAGTCTTCATTCCAACGCCCAATACTTACAGCTTCAAATTTATAATCTTCACCCTTAGTGTTCTCAAATTTAAAAAGTACTTTATCACTAGAAATATCTGCAACTAAACGTCCTAGCTTCTTGGCATATTCTTCACGAAAACTAAAACCTGACAATCTTGCCCCCCATAAGCAGTACTCTTTACTTTTATGTTTTAAAAGAAGTGACTGAGAAGTAAAAATTTCTGCAAATGGCACTGCGGGTTGATTAGAGCGCATATTGGCTTCTGGAAAAGAAAAGCCGCCTTTATCATCGGTATAGGCAAAATCTTCTACATATTTCCCATCAGAGAAACGAAGCCTTCTTTCTATTTTTGCGTTAATTAAAGGTTCACCATTTTCACTCACTTGGCCTTTAACTTCGGGGCATAGGTGTACCTTGTATGCACCAAAATAGTTACCCAACTTCTTAAATGATTCTAAGAGTGACATTAAAAATGAGCCTCAAAACAGGCTGTGAACTTAACGCGAAGAAGATGTTGATGATATTCCTTATCTTGACTCACTATTCACATGCCCTTGTAAATAATGAGCACATAGTACACAACTTAGTGATAAAAAGTAGCATCAGTAAAAATAATTGAGTCGGCGGGGCTTATTAGGCTGGCTCGTGTTTGGCCAAATCTGGCTCAGCAACTGTTTGGTTTTTACCTTGAGATTTTGCTTTGTATAATCGCTTATCAGCGATATTTAAGCACTGATCAATACTGTCCATATGGGTTCGCTGATACAAACCAATACTTAAACTCACATTGAAGGAATGCTCACCACTTTTAAATGTATTATTTGCTAGGTGTGTGTGTATTTCATCAGCAACGTTTCGTGCGCGAAGTTCATGCCCTTTTGGGATTACAATTAAAAACTCTTCACCACCCCAACGTGAATTAATGTCTTCATCGGTACACACTTTCTTAAAGATATCGGCAATAAAGATAAGCACTTCGTCACCCACTTGGTGACCATAGGTGTCATTCACTTGTTTAAAGTTATCAACATCAATTAAAAGAAACACGGCCCCCTCTTCAAAGCAACGACTTTGCATACACTCCGTCGCATAATGTCGGTTTGATAAATCGGTCATGGCGGGCCAGCTTTTTGTTTATTTTAAGTTGCGCTATGAGCTCACGACTATACTTATTTCGGTAATACTCATAGAACGCACCAAGAATGCATAAAATTGAGAAACACAGCATAACTCGTGTAGGAAAGTAATGACTTGGATAACTGTAATAACCCAATTTGTCCGTGTAATAAAAGAGAGTTGAAATCACACAAGCAAGTACGATTAAATCTATCGCTCCGCGCTTTAAGCCACGAATAAAAAAGGTCACAGGCGAAGCAATAAATAACCATAAAGGACCTGTACCATGATTACCGCCAGACACTATCAAAAAGCACATAATCGCATACAAGGTGTAAAGCATCAGAATAGCAATTGTATGGTCACGATTTTTAATAATAAACGGACTGACAAATACACCCACTGCAACCACTAGCATAGTACTAAGAACGGTGTAGCCATCTAAGTAACTAGTAATAGACATAAAAAAAGAGGTAACGGCCCCAATGAATGCAAATACACGTAAAAACCGTGCTTTATCTTGCTGACTTGCATTGACTGTATCGATCACACTTTTGCCTTGCGTTTATTATTGCTTATTCCTAAATAACTTTAACACAAATATCTAATAATGAAGGCGTAATACAGCTTTTCACATGCTAAATGCCTAACAAAAAGAATAAAGTATTAAAAATACCGACCTTTTGGTTCATTAAGGCTAGGTTATTTTTACCTTAAACAGGAGCAAAGTTTCTATAAATTAATTACTTATAGCACTATCAAAACTGAGAGCCAGACAAGTGAGAGGTTAGCCCTCTTTATAGGGCTGGTTATTTTAACTACGACGAACGGCTGCATGCGCGACTAACTCATCAAGTTGATTCTGATGCTGACGAGCCTGTTTTTGCTTGATCTGATGTGCTTTTTTAGCAATGACGCCCTCTAACCCCTTCGTAAATGAAAGTTGTTGGATGCAAGCATGTTGTTGACGTGATTGATCGCCTTGTAGTTGCGTGACTCGTTCGGCCTGCTGCTGCGATAACCCATGTAGAATGTGTTTCATGCCTGCTAAATTTTGCAAACCAATTGCATTACCCATCTGGTTGTTTGTTTGCATATCGTCGATAAATTGCTTTAATTGGGCTAATCGCTGTTGTTCTACCTCGGTTTGCTGTTTCAAAACAGCCTGCTCAGAGAGCATGTTATCAAGCTTTTCTTGCTGCATATCTTTAAACTTATCTAGCATCATGTTTTCCTATTAACTGCGAAAGCTGTTGATTTGTAGTCGCAAAATCTGCTTTTTCATTTAATGATTGGCATAAGAATGCTTCTATTTGTGGATACAAGTGTACAGCTAAATCCAATTCAGCATCTTTCCCTGCCTGGTAGGCACCAAGCGGTATTAATTCATGCACTTGTAGGTATCGACTATAGAGCTTTTTAAGCTTATAACAAAAGGCAAGTTGCTCAGAGGAGACAATGTTAGGCATAACACGACTTATAGATGCGCCAATATTAATAGCTGGATAATGACCTTTTTCTGCAAGCGTTCGGTCCAATACAATGTGGCCATCTAAAATAGCCCGCGCATTGTCCGCAATCGGATCTTGCTGGTCGTCCCCTTCTGCTAATACCGTGTAGATGGCAGTCATTGAGCCTTTACTTTTTTCGCTGTTTCCAGAGCTTTCAACTAACTGAGTCAGCTTACTAAATACCGATGGCGGATACCCCTTAGCGACAGGCAACTCGCCAACCGCAAGGCCTATTTCTCGCTGTGCTTGCGCATAGCGAGTTAAAGAGTCCATCAATAACAGAACATTTAAATCTTGGTCGCGATAAAAAGCAGCCAATTGATGACTTAACTCCGCCGCTTTTGCTCGCAAAAGCGGTGAATCATCAGCAGGGGAAGCAATTACGATGGCCTTTTTGAGCCCTTCTGGGCCAAGACTTTGCTCTATAAATTCTTTGACTTCCCAGCCACGCTCACCAACTAAAGACACAATTACAACGTCTGCACTGGTAAAGCGAGTCATCATGGCCAGTAGCTTACTTTTACCGACACCTGAGCCTGCAAAAAGCCCTAAACGCTGGCCTTTTCCAACGGTAAAAAGGCCGTTTATTGAGCGGACTCCCACATCCAAGGGTTCGCTCACCCCTTTACGCTGCAACGGATTTAAAGAGGGTTGTTTTTTTAGAACGCAATCAGCTCCTAAATCAACACGACTTAAGTTACCTAAATCGTCTATCGGTTGCATTTGTGCATCAATTACTCTTCCGAGTAAAGACATATCAATCTTTATCGCTTGTGTATCAGCAACAGCTCTGACTCTCGCACCAGCGTATAAACCATCTGCTTTATTTAGTAGCATCAAGAACGCTTTGGTATCATCAAAACCAATCACTTGAGCATCATTCCACGTACCATCAATGCTCTCGACTTGGTATTTTTTTGCCATTAAAAACTGCCCGCCGACAGCTGTTAATGTCATACCATTGACTCTTACAAGACGACCGTAACTTTGAATTAAAGGCGGGGCTGTCAGCTGTTTTGTCGCAGTACTAAGAACATGAGATAACACGGTATTACTCATGAATAACTTGACCGTTAAGAAGGGCTGGCGTTATATCAGTAAGTACAGCATCTAAACGCTCTGAAAGAGATAAGCTATGGCTTTGCTCACTAGAAATAAGCTTTACGCTGCCACTTGCAAGTTGAGGTTCAAAACTCACTGTTAGGGGTATTTTATCAAAGCTTGAATCGTCAAAAAGAGCCGCATCAGCGCTAGAAAACACAATTTCGTTAACATCATCTCGCCCTGCTAATAAATTGAGGGCCTGTTCGACTAAATCAATTAAGCAATTAGGCTGCAAAGTTAACTCACAGGCAATTACCTGCTCCGCGACCTTCGCAACTAACACACTAAGATCTTTTAGTACTTCATTAGACAGCAGATTAAGTTGTTGCTTTGTTTGCTGTGTTAGCACATCGAATTGTGCCAGCATTTGCTGCTTTAATTCTAGTTCACGCTCTTGTAATAATAGTTCAGCTTGCTGCGAGACCCGCTTTTCTATATCAGCTTGTAGCGCCGCTTGACCTTGCTTTAATCCCTCATCAAAGCCTTTTTGCCAAGCAGCCTGTTCAGCTGCGTCAATACGCTGCTGAACACTCTGGTGCTGCTGTTCTTTTGTTAATGTTGGAAACTGATAAGCTTGCATAGCACTTAACCCGCGGTCTCTTCTTCGTATAGCTGATAAGTGATTTCTTCTCGCTTGCTCATATCACGTACAATGCTCATGATTTCACGACGTGCAGCATCCACTTTACTCACCGGCTGTGATGTTGTTGCTTCTAACTGCTGTTGATAAACTTGCGCTAAGCGTTTTGGTAATGCCCCCAAAAGGCGCGCAACAATTTTTTCATCTGCACCTTTTAATGCCATCAACCAAAGCTCGTCAGGTACATCGTTCATTAATTGAGAAAGGGTCTCATCACTTTGCAGTAATAAACTGGCAAAGTCATACATACGCTCTTGTACTGCATCTGCCACTTGTAAATCATGCTTTTTAATAACTTCAATAATTTGGCTTTTATTGCCGTTATATCGACTCATAATATCAGCAACTTTATCAACCCCATTTACCTGAGAGCCGACTTGCTTGCCAACAAATTCAATACAAGCTTCAATGGTTAATCGAATATCATCCATCACATGCTCACTGACTTCTCGTAAGCTGGCAATACGGTATAACAGGTCTTCGTGCTTTGCTTCAGGAAACAATGCAATGACAGCAGCAGCTTGATCGGCGGGTAAAAACGCTAAAAACAGCGCTTGCATTTGCACATGTTCATGCTCTAAGAAACGTACAATTAGCTCAGGTGGGATCCACTCTAAACGACGCAGATCATCACTCATCGCGCCACCATAAATATCATCTAACATGCCACGTGCGAGCTTACGTCCAACGGCTTTATCAAGTGCTCTTTCAAGATACAGCCTTGATGCGCCATTAACCCCACTTTCGTTACGGTAACAATCGAAAAAACTGGTGAGCGTGTCAGCTACATCATTTTTTGTAATGTTAGAAATACTGGCCATTCGCTCTGAGATTGCCTGTACCTCACGGCGACCGAGTTTACGGATCACGCTTGCTGCATTTTCTTCGCCCATACTGAGCAGTAAAATAGCAGCTCTATCGAGTGACGCACGAGCAGGTGCTGACATTGTCACATTATCTTGATTTACTTGACTCAACTTCAACTCCTTGCTCTACCCAATATTTAATCACAGAGGTTACACGCTCGGTTTCTCGGCTTGCTAATAACTGCATGTGTGCTATTTGCTCTTCAAAATCACTGCCTATCTTAGGCAATGCAATATTTTCACCTTCCTGCTCAGGCTGTTCATTTTTGCTATCTCGCTCAAGTGCGCCATCCAGAGGTGTACTTTGTCTTTCATAAGCATCGCTTTTAGCAGCAGCTAATTTTTCTTGCTCATTTTCGCTTGGTGGTGAAGCTGTTGTTTTGCCTTTAATCAAATGATTTACCAGCGGTCTTACCGCAAAGAAAATAAGCATTAAGCTAATAAAAGTACCGAAAATGTAACGAGCATACTCTCGAATTTCAGGCATTTGCCACCATTGTAATCCGTCAGACGGTACAAAAGGTTTTGCTTCAACAAATGCAAAACTGGTGATATTGAACTGATCGCCACGCTGCTCATTAAAACCGGTAGCTGTTTTAACCATTTCGCCTAAAGAATTTAGGCCTTCTTGGCTCCAACCTTCAGCTGTGGCAGCGGCTTGTTCATTAACAAGTACAGATACGCTCATTGAGCTTAAGCGTCCAACTTCAAAACGAGTATGGGTAACAGAGCGGCCATTTTCATATTCACGGCTACTTTCACTGCGCTCAGATACTCGCTCATTTTCAGCCTCTTCACCTTCTTGATCTGGCAGTGGAGGTTGATTAGCCAGTGAACCTGGAATACCACCGGCAAATTGGTCTTGTCGAGAATCTGATTTAACCAATTCTTGCTTTAACACCCCTTGTGGGTCTACCGCTTCACGTGTTTCTTCAACAACGCTAAAATCAACATCTGTTGAAACCTGAATTCGAAAATTTCCTTCACCTAAAATAGGCAGTAACATAATTTCAGCGCGTTGCTCTATGTTACGTTCGACCTTTTCGATAAAAGCGAGCTTCTTATCACTTTCTTTACCAACGGGAGTGGTATCAAATAAATCACCCGACAGTAACTTTCCGCGCTGATCGACTACTGATACATCTCGCGGGTTTAAACCAGGTACTGAGCCAATGATGAGTGAAATAATAGCTTCTACTTGTTCAGGTTTTAGTTCATGCCCTGGCGCTAAATCAACCATCACAGATGCAGCTGATTTTTGCTCTTCCCTGCCTATAAATAAGCTACGCTTTGGTATTGCTAAATGTACTCGCGCATTGCGAACACCTTGCATATTAATAATGGTGCGGGCAAGTTCTCCCTCCAAAGCATGTTGATATTGCATCGATTCCATAAACTGGCTTGTGCCCATCGATACTTTAGCACTGAGGTTATCAACGCCCTCAGGCATTGAAGCTTTAATACCACGTGCCGCTAGAGTGATCCGTGCGTCTGCTAGTTTTTCTTGAGGAACTAAAATGTTGCCTGTGTCGTTATCAATGCGAAATACAATTTGTTCTTTATCCAATATTTCTAAAATATTGGCTTTATCGTAACTTTCTTGGTTTCCATAGAGCGGCACGTAGTTCTTTGCTGATGTCCACAAAATAACAACGATAGTTGCCGCTACTAACGTCGCTAACAAAGCGATTGTCGCGACATTTCTATCATGGCTTTTATTTGAAAAGTTTATTTTATTTGAGAAGTTTACGACTTTTTCACGTAGGTTTGTCTCCCCAGACATCGGCGGTACAGCTTTAGTTAATTCGCCTTTCATAACAACCTCTACAGTGACATACGCATGACATCATCAATGCCATTAAGTAGTTTATTGCGTACTTCCATTAACATTGAGAAGCTTAGGCTCGCTTTTTGACTGGCGACCATCGCCCCAACAACATCATCTGTTTGCCCCGTATCTACCGCATGCATCATTTGCGATGAGATATTTTGTTGCTCATTAACCGCGCGAACAACTGTTTTGAATTCAGTACTAATTGCTGCATCTTGGTATTTACTTGCTGCAGGCGCAATGGTCTCTGCCGCAGCTAGTTGCTGCATATCAGTCATTTTTCCAAGCAGAAGGCGTTGACTTTCAATAGGTGACATTACTCTGTTCCTTAAATTAAGCGATTGCGTCTATATCCATGCCATACTCACGCATGGCGGCTATTTTGTATCGAAGAGCTCGGGTACTCACACCGAGTGCCTCTGCGGTTTGGGTTCTGTGTCCTTTGAAACGGCTAAGTAAATCATAAATATAATCAAATTCAGCTTGTTTCTTGCTATGTTTTAACTGTGACGCACTGGTTGTCGTTAGTGCTTTAACGTTTTCGGGTAGGTTTAGATCTGCCGCTTGGATTTCAACACCGCGAGCCATCACTAATGCCCTTTGCACTACATTTTCCAGCTCACGAACATTACCTGGCCAGTGATAGCTATACATTAACTGCTCTGCCTGTTGACTAAAGTGAAACTTCTCATCTCCGTATTTAGCAATAAAATACTTTGCTAATGGTAAAATATCGTCACTTCGGTCACGTAATGCTGGCCACATTAACGGCAATACATCTAAGCGGTAAAATAAGTCTTCACGAAAAAGGCCTTTCTCTACTTGCTCACGCAGCGGCTTATTGCATGCTGCAATCACACGAATGTCGAGTTTAATGCGTTGATGACTGCCTAATCGCTCAACCTCTCGCTCCTGTAGGACACGAAGTAATTTGGCTTGCAGCTCTAAAGGCAGTTCGGTTATCTCATCCAGTAAAATAGTGCCACCATTTGCAAGCTCAAACTTACCCGCTTGCTGTGCTACCGCACCGGTAAATGCACCTTTGTTATAACCAAATAACATAGACTCCAGCATATTTTCTGGAATAGCTGCGCAGTTAACCGCAATAAATGGCTTATCTGCACGTGGAGAAGATTGATGAATGAAGTTAGCTAACTTTTCTTTACCTGTGCCCGACTCACCCATAATCAGTACGCTTGCAGATGTTTGTGCTGCACGATTGGCAAGTCTCAGCACTTGCTGTGATTTCAGTGACACAGCAATTAAGTCACTCACACCATGCTTCATAGAATCAGCGTTGCGGATGGTTAGTTTTAGTTGATCAGCAAAAAACGGTTTAAGTAAAAAGTCGACAGCACCATTATTAAGTGACTGTGAAGCAAGCTCACCTTGGTTCGATTCCACAAGCGTGATAATTTGTCCACCTTGATGAGTTCTTTTAACTAGTTTTACCAAGTCAACCAAGTTCATTTGTGCTTGTTGAGCATCAATTAATACCAGTTCAGGCTGATAACTCAAACAATAACCAATAGCATCGGGGATCGAATCTGTGTACAGAAGTTGATACTGCTCATCATTGATCGCCAATTCAATTTCACGTGATGGTTGTTCTGGCGCAAGCCATAGTAGATGTTTCTGATCCATATTCCTTCTCACACCTTAGCTTTTTTGACGAAATAGACGAATTAAGACGCGTCTATTTGACGACTGACCGTTCGAATCTGAATTGCTTGCCACGGGATAGCGTCCTCCGTGAGCCCTGATTTCAATTAACTTTGCATCGATCCCATACTCGATAAGTCGGGATGCCACATCATCTGCTCTTTCTTTCGATAACAAACGATTGGCAAGCGGAGAACCTACATTGTCTGTATGTCCATCAATCATGACTTTCTTAACTTTAGGATCGAGTTGAATATAACGAACTAGTTTCTCTAAATAACTCAGGTCTGCGGCACGTTTAACAACACGCTCTCCTGAGTCAAAATTAATTTCATAATCTCTCGCTTGTCGCCAAGACAAAGGTGCTAATTTTTCACGGCATTGCTGATATTGATCAATCGCGTTATCGCTATGAGTTGTAGGAAAAGTCAGTCTGAGCTGCTCATCACCAAACCCGACGATTGTATCTAACCAGTAGCCCTGCTTAATGGCGCTTAAAATAGGTGCAACACCTTTGTTAAACGTAACCTGTTGCTGTTCAATATTGGCTGAAAAGAATTGTATAGAAGGGGCAATCGCTCGTTTATCTTGCCAATCTGCTGTACGAGCAAATACCTGTACATCCGTGATATCACGCTCAGTTAACAGCCACTTAAAATCCAGATGCTGTGGCTCTGAAGGCTCGCTGATAATCGATAATTGTGCATAACTATCTAGTTTCTGGCTAAGCTGGCAATAAAAAGCATCGCCACTGACATACCATGTTGCCTGCTCATAATTTTGGGTAATTACGCGTTCAGCTTTCACAGGCAGTGCATAAGCAGTTATAATGCCTACAACAATTAAAAAAGTTGCCTTAACAAGCTGATGTGAGTTATTCATTCGTATTCCAATTATCATAAACAGCCCAATTAAGAGCTTTAACGTGTATAATAAGCGGAACAAATTGCCTGAAGAGGCGAATAGACGTGCCGCTAAGTTAATGTAACCCCACTATCATGACCTTGCGGTTTTAGACTGGAAGCTTTGCGTCCTACCCTTTCGGCGTAGTTTGCCATTTAATTGTCTTAGTGTTTCCAACTAAGTAACTGTTATTATAAAACAGTTAACAAGTACCTAATTCTTAATGATTATAGATAAAAAAAACCAAAAAGCAACATTATGGGTATTTATTCATATTAAATTCATACACCTCATACTATCCTAGGGAACCGATAATACTAACTTTAATGTTATCAGGCACTTCGTTATAAGAAAGTACAGATAAACCTCCCTTCGTAAATGAACGCGCATAGCGCGCCAGTAACGGTCTTAGCTGCGGAATAACAATCAACACAGGGTTAACACCTTGAGATTTCATTTCATCAGCAATCACAGGCATGGCTCGTTGAAACTGGCCAAGTAAATTAGGGTCTACAGCAAAACTATCCAATGCTACCTTCCCTGCTTGCATTGCTTGCTCTAACGAACTCTGCATCGTTTGCTCTAGTTTTTCATCTAAGCTATAAGCAGCTAATTCGTCACGACTGCCCATCACTTGTTTTACTAACACACGTTTTAGTGCACAGCGTACATCGGCAGCAAGTAGAATCGGGTCTTTTGTGACTTCAATACTGTCAACTAAAGTGCCTGCAATAGTCACGATATCACCAATCGCAACATGCTCCTTAAGTAGCATTCTCATCACTTTTAGTTGCAGGTTAATTGGTAAAGACTTTTCAAGCGCATCAGCCAAACTAGGTGATACAGCCTTTAATCTTTCGTGTAAGTTTTGAATATCCTCATAACTGAACAGCTCATCTAAATGCTCTTTTATCACTTTGCCCATATGCGTTGCGATCACAGTGGCTAAGTCGACAACTGAATAACCCATATTCAGTGCCTTGGCTTTATTTTGCTCATCAACCCACACCGCTTCCAAGCCATAAGCCGGATCTGTCGTTAGTTCACCATCTAACTGGCCGTAAGTATCGCCGGTGTTTAAAGCTAGTAGCTGCTTGGCATTCAGTTGAGCAGACGCAACGGCCACTCCCGCTAGTTTGATTTTATATTCTTGAGGATTAAGATTTAGATTATCTTTAACTCTGATTTCAGGTAACAAGAAACCAAGTTGTTCAGATAAGCTCTTACGCATACCACGTATTGTTTTTGCTAGTTCCTCGCCTTTTTCCTTATCGGCCAAATAAACTAAACGAAAACCAAGCTCAACGCTTAAAGTATCGACATGCGGAATATCTTGCCAGCTCAGAGCTGCTTGTTCTTGGGCAATTGTATCTGTAATGCTTTGCGCTTCTTCTAACTGCCCTTGTGGTGTCTTTTTGTAAAGTCGCCAAGCAACATACAAAAGAGGCAATGCAAAGCCAATAAACGCAAGGCTTGGCATACCTGGCACAATACCTAACACCAACATGACTAAGGCGGCGGTTAGAATAACTCTTGGTGAGGCAAGTAACTGGCTTCCCACCGCTTCACTCATGTCACCTTCATCGTTCATTCTGGTAACAATAATTGCTGCAGCAACAGCCAGCAGTAATGAAGGGACTTGCGCAACTAAGCCGTCACCAATTGTTAAAAGAGCGAAACGTTGAAATGCTTCAGCCATGCTTAAGTCATGCTGAAATACCCCGATACTGACACCACCCAGTAAGTTGATCACTAAGATGATCAGACCGGCTACTGCATCACCGCGTACAAACTTAGAAGCACCATCCATTGAACCATAGAAATCAGCTTCTTGTGCCACGGTGGCACGTCGTTCTTTAGCTTGTTCTGGGCCAATTAATCCCGCATTTAAGTCAGCATCAATTGCCATTTGCTTGCCCGGCATTGCATCAAGAGTAAAACGTGCTGCAACTTCAGAGATACGCTCGCCACCTTTGGTGATTACGACAAAGTTAATCACCATTAGGATAATGAATACGACGATACCGACAACATAGTTGCCACCAATCACCACTTCACCAAATGCTTGAATGACTCGCCCTGCCACATCAGAGCCTTCATGACCATGTAGCAAAACAACCCTCGTCGATGCGATATTTAGGGTAAGACGCATTAAGGTTGCAACCAACAGAATGGTTGGGAAAACAGAAAAATCGAGCGGCTTTGAACTTGAAACAGCAACCAATAACACGATCACAGAAAGTACAATATTGAAGGTGAATAAGGTATCCAGTAGCCATGCGGGTAATGGCAAAATAACCATAGATAAAACAGCTAACAGCAATACCGGTATAGCGGTGTAAGGTCGGGTTAAACTACGCCAATTCAAAGTCATTCTCCACCATTATGGTTTTTGTAAATTTTTGGGAATTTCAAGTTCAGGCAATGGCGCTGGCGCTTGACCTCGCCCTTGCTTGTAAGCCTTTAGCTGCATTACATAAGTAAGTACATAAGCAACCGCTTTATAAAGTCCATTAGGTACTTCTTGGTCGATGCGTGTCGAAAAGTAGATAGCCCGCGCTAAAGCAGGTAACTCAATGACTTCTTTATTGTGCTGACGCCCTAATGTTCTGATCCTAAGTGCCATTTCATCCATACCTTTAGCGACAACATAAGGGGCTTTGGCTTTTTCTTCGTTATAGCGAATCGCAACCGCATAGTGTGTTGGATTTGTAACAATTACATCTGCTGTGGGGACCCGCTCTTCGATACGCCTATTTGCTTGCTGATATTGAATTTGCTTAATTTTGCTTTTGATCTCGGGGTTACCATCGGATGATTTGCGCTCTTCCTTGACTTCTTGATGGGTCATTTTTATTTTATCTAGAATTTGTTTTTGCTGAATAGGCACATCAATCACAGCCACAAATAACAGCAAAGTTACAGTGATCATCATAGCTAAAAATAGCAAGCTAATACCTTGATTAAGAGCCACCAGCAAATCTTGATTTTGTAAGGCTACCAACTGTTGCCATAGCTGAGTCAAAAAGCTGAATAAGCAAATAGCTAACAAGGCAATTTTAATCATCGACTTTAACAGCTCAGTCAAAACTTGCTTACCAAACATTCTTCCTAAACCCGAGAGAGGATTTAGCTTACTTAACTTAGGTGCAAGTAATTTTTTTGAGAAAATAAACCCACCAGGTAACACACCCGTGATCCACATAGCACAGAACGCGAGCAATAAAAAAGGCACTAAAGTTGCCAGCATATCGAGTATTGCTTGAGCAATGGCATTTGGCATGAGTTTCGTATTATCGATAATACTATGATCCAGTTGCATACTTGTGCGCATCAAACCAATAAATAGGTCATAAAATAAATTAGCGAAAAACAATAGCCCTGCCACACTCACCATTAATAAAATAGCCGTATTAAGTTCTTTAGAACGCGCTACTTGGCCGTCTTCACGTGCTTTTTTGAGGCGCTTTTCACTGGGCTGTTCTGTTTTTTCTTGTGCGCTGTTATCTGACATTTACCCTCTCATCGCCGTTTTAAATACGGTTAAAACATGGTAGGTCAGGTTAGCAAATGCATTGCCTGTGTAACTAAGCGTCATAAATACACAAAAGAAACCCATTATTAAGGCCATCGGAAAGCCTAAAACAAAGATATTCAAAGAAGGAGCTGCGCGACTTGCTACACCAAACGTTAGATTGACTAACATCATGGCAATCACGCCAGGTAGTGCAAGCAGTAAAGTAGAGGCTAATAACCAAGCAAATAAATTAACGACAGCCATAATGTCTAAGTTATAAATACTGCTGCCAATAGGCCAAACAGTAAAACTCTCGACCATGACGTGCAAAGTAATTAAATGACCGTCAGCGGCAAAAAACAAAAGCGCAGCCATTATCCAGAATAACTGCCCTAACAATGCAACTTGGTTACCACTGCCTGGGTCCATTACCAAAGCCATCGATAAACCCATTTGCATCGACAACACAAGACCAACCAGAGACATCACTTCAAACAACAACCGCAAGGCAAGCCCCATTAAGACACCAAAAATGATCTGCTCAACAGTCAGCACGACCGCATCTAACGAAAAAATATCAACGGCTGGCGCGAGTGGTAATTGCCCTGCCACTAAAAAGGCCAACATCATAGCTACAGCGATTCGCGCGCGTGGAGTCACTGCAGGGTTTTCAAATACTGGCATTGCCCACAGCAAAGCCGAAAACCGAACAAATGGCCACCACATGGTACCCATCCAGCTAACAATGTCGTTACTGGTTAAAGCAATTAAGGAGTTCAACCAAAAACCCCTGGGATCATAAACTTAAGATCTTCAAACCACGTCAATAAGGTGCGTACTAACCAATGCCCTGCAAACACCACCATTAACAGTGTTAGCAACATACGAGGTAGAAAGGTTAACGTTTGCTCTTGAATAGAGGTGGCGCCTTGTATAACTGCCACCACAATACCCAAGATAAGCCCTGGTACTATCAGTACCAAAATCATCTCTATAATGGTATAGACTGCATCGGCAATCAGTTGCGTGGCCATCTCAGGACTCATATTGGCCCTCCGAATGTCGCAGCCAGCGTTCCTGCCACCATTGACCAACCATCAGCGAGTACGAACACCATCAGCTTAAATGGTAAGCTGATAATCAAAGGGGATAGCATCATCATACCCATCGACATCAATACGCTGGCAACCACTAAATCAATAATCAAGAAGGGAATAAATAGCATAAAACCGATTTGAAAAGCGGTTGTCAGCTCACTAAGCACAAAAGCAGGCATAAGCACTTCAAATGGAATTTCATCCGCTTTTAAGTTGGTGGGCTCATTAGCAATTAAAAGCACTTGATGTAGCTCGCTTTCACGTGTTTGCTTAAGCATAAATGCACGTAGAGGCTGTTCAGCTCGAGCAAGTGCTTGCTCTAATCCCATCTCTTCTGCCTGAAAAGGCTTATACGCATTTTGATATATATCTTGCCAAACCGGACGCATAATAAGCATGGTAAGCATCAATGCAATACCAATTAAGACACGATTTGGAGGGCTTTGCTGTAGACCCATTGCTTGGCGCAAAATCGCGAGCACAACAATGATCCGAGTAAATGAGGTCAGTACCATTAACAACGCTGGTATTAAACTCAACACTGTCATCATTAACAAAATTTGCAGCTTGACGTTATAGTCTTGCCCTTGCTCTGTGTCTTGCAACGAGAACAATGTTAATTCTTGCGCGTTTAACCAAGTTGGTAAAAGAAGGATAAGTAAACCAAACCCGACGTTGAATGCACTGCGTAAATTCATTACTTAACTATCCGCCTTTTCTTGCTCATCTTGGCTGATAAACTTAATGCCATATTGGCCATCAACCAGTACAACTTCAGCTTTCGCAAAATATACACCGTTCACTTTCACATCCATCGGCTCACCTGCGGCTTTGTCTAAGCGTAAAACATCGCCGTGTTTGGCTTGTGATAACTCACCTAACGTTAATTCTGTGCTCGCGACTTCTAGCGTAATAGTTAACGGCACATCAGCAAATACAGACATATCATTCTCATTGCTTGGCTCAGCGCTTAAGTCGTCTAAGCCATCAAGATCTAAACCTGCTAATGCATCATCAAGGTTGTCAGTCATAATTCATTTACTCTTTATTTGTGTTATCTGTAATTTGGAAAGTCAAACTGGCATCTTGTTGTACAATTTGACCTGTAAAGAAGGTTTTATTACCTAACTTGAAAGAAGCAGGCTCACTAAGTTGAATAGGCAATACCTCACCATTTAATGCCGCTTTTAGCTGCCTTAACGTGACTTTTTTGCGCGCCATTTCAACATGTCCTTTCACTAAAAATTGGCTGCTTTTTTCCATACTTAATAAGTGTGTTTGTTGTTCGTCATGCTCATTCTGCGGTTTACTAAAGAAAGCCACTGGTAACCAAATGAACCAGCTGATCACATCGTTATCAAGAATCAACCGTACTTTAAATGCAAGGTAATTGACCGCGCTCGGTAAGTTGTTAGTGCTACATGGTTCAGCGAGTAAGCATGCCCGCTCTTTAAAAATAAGCTCTTGAATACCTTGAACTTGTTTTTGTAATAACCGTGCACAAATGCGGCTTTCTGTGCGCGTTAATTCTGCTGGCGGCTCTTCTGCTACAGCCTTATTAGCTTGGCTTAAATCACCACCGAGGCATAAATCAGCCATTCTGTGAGCACTTGTGTAATCCAATGCGATATAAGCATCAGCGTCTATTGGCTCAAAAACAGCACTTTTAAAGAAAACGCGTTTCGCTTCAGCCAGCCAGCTTTGCAAGGTGCTGTGTGAACATAAGTTAATATCAACGGCAAACTGACTATCATTAAATAGCTGTCCTAACTCAAATTCGATGGCTTTATGCAAACTAAACTCACCCGCTCGCTGATGGGCAATTTCGTATTGACGTTGTTGCTGCGTGATCGCATACGGCCTAAACTCTTTACCTTGTTCAGCCTTGAAGAGCTTTATTTTTGGCTTAACAAATTGCTTCATAAAATTTTCCAATATCCAAAAGTGTGGCTATAAAGTCGTTGTGTAATTAGCCTGCTTTTGTAACTCAGCAACTAACTCTATACGCCTTAATTCATCTTTCTTTTGCCATTCAATACCAACAAAGTTCAATTTCTCTGTAACGGGGTGCGTATAACGAATTGTGCCAATAAAAGTATTACTATCATTAAATGCTACACGGACCTTGCCCGGTAACTTATGCTCATTAGGCACCAACATTCCAGCCCCACCTACGCTAATATCTTTAACCACAGCACGGCATATAAAGTAGTTAAACAACCATGAATGATGCAGCTTCACGGCAATGCCACCTTGCTGCATTGCCGCAGGAAGTTGAGTATCTTGCTCACAAAGAGGCCAGCGAGGGTGAGTTCGTTTCGACTCTTCTGACTTATTCATATAACTCCTGAGAGCGTAATACGGGCTGATTTGCTGTTGCAGCACTGGCGGCCTTTTTAACAGGGTTATTGATGTTATCCTCAGCGAATAACGCCTCTAACTCTGATTCTGCCTTTTTGGTCAGAATCAGGATTTCGACACGTCTATTTTCACTCGCAAATCTATCTTTTTGATTAATCGGTCTATTAGAAGAAAAAGCATTAACTTGCATAACTTGGTTTGTTGGCATCCCACCTGCGGCCATGATTTTTCTTGCTTGAAATGCACGTGCACCTGATAAGTCCCAGTTATTCGACTGAGTTCCTTTGAATGCACTGGCATCACTGTGACCCGAAATAATGATTTTGTTTTCAATACTTCTGAACAGGCCACCTAAGTGTAAAAATAAATCTTCAAAAAATGGCGACATCGTTTGCTCTGAACGCGCAAACATTTGATGATTTTTATCATCTTGAATAATCACTCTGAGCCCAGAACTGACTTTTTCAACGTGCAGATTGTTCTGTAATAGCTCTTCTTTGGCTAAATCTTGAAAACTACTTAGCAATAAACTCAGCTCACTCGATGCTGCAAATTCACTGTCTATCACTGAATTAAGCTTATCGCCTTTACCCGCTAAAGGCGCATGATCGCCTTTAGGTACTTTTAAATATTCACTCATGCCTGGGCGAGGATTATCAGGTGGCAAGCGATTTGATGCTTTATGGTCAACAACAGAAGGAGATCCCCCTAAGTCGACAGGAAAAGGGCTATTGCCTGGTTCAAATAATGCGGGACTACCATCAAAGATTGAATGTGTACGCATATAATGAGCAATATCTTTTCGCTCTTGCTCATTGGTAATAGCCATGATCCATAGCACCATGAAGAACGCCATCATCGCTAATGTGAAATCAGCAAAGGCTACTTTCCAAGCACCACTGTGTTTTCCACTCTTTGCTGAGCGGCGACCACGTTTAATAATTACTGGGTTAGAATTATTCATTTAAGCTGCTCGGTTATTGATCCACTGTTCCATCGTGGTAAAAGAAGGTTTACTTTCTTGTGTTATCAGTTTTCGACCAGAGTCAGTCGCCACAATAGCTACATGGCCTTTTGCGTGGGCTACTAACATAGCTCGAACACACTCAAGCATAGTCATTTGTTTCTTTACATACTGCTGCATAGCCGATGACAAAGGTGCCAACAGGCAATAGCAACCAAAAATACCAACAAAAGTTCCCACCAGTGCTGCTGCAACGTGATAGCCTATTTCGCTCAAAGGGCCATCTAAGTGCTGCATCGTGATAATAATGCCACCTACCGCTGCTAGAATACCGAAGCCAGGCATTGCTTCGGCAATATCGCCTAATGCATTTGACGGCTTCATTTTTTGCTCTTCAATTGAAAAGATCTCTTGCTCTAACATAGCATCAAAATCATGTGGGCTAATTTTCCCCATACTGTATAGACGAAGGTTGTCACAAATAAATGTTACTAACTCAGGGAAGGCTGTTACCTGTGGGTAGGCTAAAAAAATTGAGCTGGTATCAGGGTTTTCTACATGGTCATCTAACTCTTTAATTCCTTTTAGGCGAGCCAGTTCAAGTAAGGTGTATACCACCATGAGCAAGTCATGATACAAGTCTTTGTTATTTTGATTTTTATTGTCAAAGAATTGATATTTCAACTGACTTAACATTTCAGTTAAAACATGGCGTGAATTACCAACAATAAGCGCCCCCAAGCCCGCACCAAAAATGATTACAAACTCTGCAGGCTGCCACATACTCGCTAAGTTACCACCAGCAATAGCAAAGCCACCTAGTACGGCGGCCAGCACAACGACTAAACCTAATATTCTTTGCATAATTGTTTTCCCGGTTGGTTATTCACTTTGTTGAAGTTTTCTTGTTAAAGATTCTATTGCCAATTTATGTAGTTGGCAGACCCGTGCTTCGGTTAAATCAAGGGCAAGGGCTATTTCTTTCATGTTCATTTCATGGCTGTAGTAAAGATGCAGTAACAACTTGTTTCTTTCTGGTAGGCTGGCGAGTGCTTTTTGTAGCATTAACGCTGTTTCTGTATGTGATAACTGGCTGCCTGCATCAGTAAACGAGTCATCGTGACCGAGCAATGCTTCAAGGCTATCAATTGCTTCAGCTTGACTTGCATAATGCAGTTTCAACAGTTGCTCTAAATCAATATCCAATGCTTGGCACAACTCACTATCACTGGGCTCTCTACCTAGTTGCTTCAATAACTTGCGCGAAGCATCACGCAATTGATGTGACTGTTGTCTTAGTTGTCGTCCTCGCCAATCTATTCGACGAAACTCATCTAGCATCGCGCCACGAATACGCTTAAAAGCAAATGCCGAAAATTGTTCGTCGACATTTCGACCATAACGACGAATTGACGAAAGCAGTGCCACTAAACCTATTTGCTGAATATCGTCCATGTCGACAACAACACCCAATTGCGTTCGCATGTGGGAAGCTGCACGCTTCACTAAGTATGCATACCGTTCGAGTAGTTCACCCTCGGTATGTGTACTCATTAAACCTGCTTGCTGCTCATCCGAAGATGGCCATTGTTGTTCAACTAACATACGCGTTCTCTACTGAATGAAAACATTGGTTATTAATACATCAGCCAATTCAAGCGATGACTTATTAGCCAACACTTTATTAAACTGACTAAGTAGGTCTGTTTGAACTTTCTCTACATCGGTAAATGTGCTTCGCACAGTAGCGTGCTCCATATTCGCAAAGTTTTTTACAAGCACATTGCGTAGTACTGGCATAAAGGTTTCTGCATCTGTTTCATTTTGTAAGGTGGGTGCAAAACCAAGGCTCAAATCGAGCACTAAATAACGAGCATATTCATCGTCAGCAACACTGATAATAAAGCGATCCATTGCCATATATTTAACGTCTGGTTTATCAACGGAGGCCACCGGGGCTTGCTCTGCTTTTGATTCTTGAAAATAGCTTGCACCAAAAAAACCAAGTGCTAATAATCCGACAGCAAGTACTGCTAATTGTATTTTTTTCAAAGTTCCACTCCCATTTCTATATCAGTCTATTCAACCAATCTTGTTGCTGCGCTTGCCTAGGCTCAACGGAGGTAGGCAAATCATTTAACTGATTAGCTGCAATATCTTGCTCTTGTGTAAATTCGTGTGTTTGTTTGTGCTGCTGATGTTTATCGCTAATATCAACATCAACAGTACTTTGCTCAGCATTAGTGAGTGATTGGCGAAGTTGCTCAAGCGTTTGTTGCATGGCTTCACGTATTTGTGGATTACTCGCAACAATGTGTACTGTGGTTTTTTCTCCCTCAACACTAATACTTATGTCAATACTGCCTAACTGGGGAGGATCAAGACGGATTTGCGCGCGTTGAACCTGTTGGCCTATTTGCAACTGCACCTTGTCATGCAGCACATTCAGTAAGCGTTGGCCCCATTCACTACTATTTGTCGATAACGACTCAGTTCGCCACTGCTGCATCTGTGTGGCTTGCTCTGAACTGGCAGCAGAAGAAAAAGAAAATGAGCGACTTAATTCTGTCATCGCAAAATTGGGCTGCTCAAGCGCTGTCTTGACCTTACTGGGCTGTGTTGGGCTTGTTTCCAGCGTTAAAGCCGGTCCTACTTTAGTTTCACTTGAGCGCAACGTTTCCAACTCAGCCACAGGGGGCATTTGCGGTTGCTGGCTGCTAAGTGGGTATTCTTTGCTCGGCGATACAATAGCCGTATTCAAACTTGATGCATTAAATAAAGGTGCTTGCTTTTTAGTTAACTCAACAGTTTCATTGTTTAATAATTGATTAGCTGCCGGTATAGCTTGAGCACCATTAGGGCTAGGCTGTAGTAACTCTTTAGCGTACGAAGCACTCGTTACTTGTAACTGCTCTTGCTCTGTAGCATTTGCTATCGACTGAGTAGATAAACCATCAAGCAAGGTTTTCGAGGCTAGTTCACCCTGTGTAGTAGGACTTTGCTCATTCACACGTATTTTTTCTGATATAGCTTCATTTTCAGCAGCAGCCTGCATAGCTGAAGTAAGGCTATTCTGCACAGGAAGCGAGCCTAAAGCTTGTGGTTCTGTAACTCCCTGAGAAGCGGGTTGAATAGGCAGGGCTGAATCAACTTGGTCCATATTGATTTGTTCTTGTTCTGTTGCTTCAGCACCTTGTTGTAGCGATGTTTCAGATAATGCAGATATACCTGACGCTAACATGCTTGACTCATTTTCAGCTTTAAACTGTGTATATACACCTGAGCGCCATTGAGACGGTAGCTCAAATGGCTTTTCTGTCTCTACTTGCTCAAGCTCAGAGCGAAGCTCACTAGTAGATTGTGCGTGTTCTTCATGGTCGGTTAAATCGAATTGGCTTGTTTCAGGGTCAGTAAAGTTTGCTTGCACCTTTTCAGCACCGGCTCTATTCCCTGAAACATGTGGGTGTATGATTAATTCTTTCATTAACGCGCACCATCAGTAAATTGTTTGTATGCAATAATGCCGTCACGATCTTTTTGATGTTGCTGCATACGTGTTTGTAATTCGTTTTTTTGCGCATTAATTAATGCTAGAAAGTGTGAATATTCACCTTTCAACTCACGCACTCTAGACTGCCAACTTGGATACCAAGGTGCTAACTTCGCCTCATTAAGGATCTGCATTAATTGCTGATCAAAATGACGAATATGTTGCCACTGCTGCTCTTCTATCGCTTTCGCCATAGCTTGCAATAGGGTTTGAATTTTCTGGTCTGTTTGCTGTTTATTCATCATGATCATTTCAATTAAAGCGAGCAGCCGTAAACAATTCAGAGCTGCATTAACACCAGCTTAACGAGCAAAAAGCATTCCAAAACACAAAACATTGATATATAAAGAAAAAATTAATTTACAACATGCTGAACGGAAGTTTAATTTCCGCTTATCGGAAAGATAGGAAGTAAAGAGGAACTTAAGCGTTTGTTGAGAATGCTAAGTTACAAAAAAAGCCAGCTAAAAATGCTGGCTTTGGATTCAGAACAAATAACATTACTTATAAATAAGGTGTGATTAAGCAGCTTGAGAGCCTAATCCTGCCCAGCCCTGCTGTAGGTTTTGCATAACTTCACGTACAGATGACAATGCAGATAAATCATTTTGAAGACTTGCAGTCATTAAAGCACCACCACAGTACTCATAAAGCTGCTGCATATTAACAACGACTTCGCCGCCTTTTTCTGTATCTAAAGAGGCATCTAAACCGCCAAGAATACGCATCATCTTTTCAATGCCCTGAGCTTTTTTATCAAAACGCTTTTGCTGTATATGACCAGCTACACGCTCAAGTTCATCTAAAAACCCATCGAATAACATTAAAACTAACTTATGAATATCAGCGCCAGCCGCACGGCTTTCTACTGAAGTATTTTTATAAGCTGAAAAGCCATCATTTAAATCATACATAATTAATACCCTTAAAATTGTCCCATTGATGACTCTAATTTAGAAATCGTTATTTGCATTTGCGTAAATTGTGATAAGTAGCGGTTATAAACCTGCTCCATAGAATATTCATGGCGCTGTTGTTTATCCGTCACTAGATTTAGACTCGCTTGCAGAGTGTTTTTCTTATCATTAATTAAGCCATAGCTTTTTGTGTATGGCTCAACACGCTGCTCGAGTTTTGCCATCAAACCATCAGCACCTGTTAACATGTGTGTTAGTTGCTCTGGTTGTGTGGCAATTGCATCTTCTAACTTACCTTTATCAATAGATAGCTTGCCATAACGGTCAAATTCAATACCAATGGAAAATAAGGTTTTCCCTGCAAATTCACCTTGAAAGTCATTACGCAATGAACGCCCTATTCCTGATGCCATAACATCTCTTTTTAACGCATCGTTATCGTTTATTGAGCTTAATAATGTATTGAATTTATCAACAAATTGCTGAATATTCTCAACGCTTTTCTCATTATCTTGTGCGACAGACACTTTAATGGGTGTCTCTCCAGCCTGCTGGGCTTGAGTAAGGTTAATGCTCACACCATCAATAACATTATCTAGTTGGTTACTGGTTGAGGTCACCGTAATATTTGAGTTTGCACCTAGCTTTACAATAGCATCTTGCGCACTGGTTAATTCCTGCTGTGATGCAATCGCATTACTAATATTTGCACCATTTGCATCTGCACCGGCTGTAAATGTTGTTGATACAGTATTTGCAGCACCAGACTCTTCACTGGTCAGCACTAAAAATGTTTCACTCCCTGAGCGCATCAACGTCGCTTTTACGCCACTATTGTCAGCATGATTGTTGATTGCACTGGCCAAGTCAGTAAGCGTTGCCCCCGCAGGCAAACTTGCTAGGTCAACAGAGAAGCTATCCGTGCCAAGGCTAACAGCCAATTCGCCATCGGTCGATAAGGGTTGGCTTGGATCAAAACTTAATGCTATCTGGTGTGCTTGTGCTAACTGCTCAACAAAAATATCGTAGTCACCGCTGACTGCATCAGCTGAGGCTGTCACATTCATATTTGTTTCGCTACTCACAGACGCTGTATTAGTAAGCAAACCTGTATCAGGGTCTTGGTAATCTTCTAATGCATCAAAAAAATCTGATAAATCATTCTTAAGCTGAGTAAATGCTTTAATTTGATTATTATATTTTGCATATTGCGTAGATAAAATCTGATCTTTTGCTTGTCGCTCAATTTGCGTGTATTGACTCGCTAAATTAGCGGGATCGATGCTAAGCGCTGATGTCATATTGGCTCTCCAATTAACGATAACGAAAGCACTTTACAAAAAAATGCTTTCGTTATTGAAAAGCACCGCTTAATTGGCGGTGCTTATTATAATGATTAGATTAACGTAGTAGTGAACCAATCATTTGTGTTGTGCTGTTTGCTGTACTTAGTACTGAAATACCAGAGTTCATAAGTAGCTGTTGCTTAGTCATATTTGACGTTTCTTGTGCAAAATCAGCATCCATTAATTGACCCGCAGAAGCTTGCGTGTTCTCTTTCATGTTTGTAACGTTGTTCATTGTGTGCTCAAGGCGGTTCATTGTTGCACCTAAACCAGAACGAGCTGTACCAATTTCATCAATGATAGTGTCAACAAATGCGATTTGAGCTTGAGCTGTTGCTACATCAGTAAACGCTGCTGCGCTACCAATTGCAGTAGTTACGTTGCCAAGCTCAGCTGAGATATCCACACTTAGTGTTTCTGCTGCACTTGCACCTACTTGGAAATCAACTTGACCAGCACCGAATTTACCAGCTGCATCAAGTAGTGTTGTACCGTCACCAAACGACGTGTTATCCATGATGTTAGTTAGCTCTGCTGCAAGAGCTGTGTACTCTGCACTTTGTGCTGTCCACTCACCGGCACCATTTGTGTCACTTGCACCTTGCGTTGCAAGTTCTTTCATACGGTATGCAATATTTGTCATTTCTTCAAACGCGCCTTCAGCTGTTTGCATCATAGACATTGCATTGTTACCGTTATAAAGACCTGCTTCTTGACCACGAACCTGTGCATTAAGACGTGTCGCGATTTGCAGACCTGCAGCATCATCTTTTGCAGAGTTAATTTTAAAACCAGAACCTAAACGCTCAAGTGCAACAGAAAGATCGTTGTTGCTACGGTTAAGTTGGTTTTGAATAGAAAGTGACGCCATGTTTGATTGAATTGATAAAGCCATTTTTAAATTCTCCTGTGAATTCTATTTATTTAACTTTCATTTATTAAGAGCGACCACCTACTGTGAAAACTAAAATTTTTTTTCTATTTTTTTCATTTATTTTTAAATCTGTTCAAAACCGCCTGTTATTAAAAACGCAACAGCGTGCTTCAAGGCACGCTGTACGAATTTAAAAACTAATTTATCTTTTAAGCTAAAGCGTATTTCACCATACTACGGGTCATGTTTGCTTGTGCTGTTATCACAGCAATATTATCAACATTTGGCGTAAGCATTTTTGATTTTAATGATTGGCTAAGTTGCGTCATTTGCTCACCAGAGACATCTGCACTTTTTTCTATTTGCTGTAATTGGGCTGTAAGCTCACGGTGCTGGGCTTGGATTTGTAATAAATTAGCCTTTAGCTGACGCTGAGCACGATTTATAAAATCTAAATGTGCGCTGACATCTTGCTGTTTTTTTACCGACTCTTCTAGTTGATCAAGCGGACTGGCGAGCTCTGAAAGTTGGAGTGAAATAGGATTACCCGCTGCAACCCTTACTCCCTGGCCGGTAATGACCCAACTTTCTTTAAGTGTATCACTGTACTCAGGAGATGTAGTGAACAACAAACGGTTATCGCGGTTAACCTCAACATTTATTTGCTGCTTGGCGAATGCTTCAGCAATTGTATTTAAGTTTTCAGCTTCACTTTGATTAGCCGGTAGCTGTAAATGTACGGCTTTACCGCTTCGTCCTAGCAGCAAATGAATACTTTCATCGTGCGGACGCTGTGATATCAAATCGACTTTACTATTTAACTGACGCACAACTTGAGCATTTGGCTGCTGCACTTTAAGTTGCGAATTTAGACCTGAACTTTGTGCGCTTGCTTGTTGCTGCAGCTGAGTAATTTGCTGCGTCATACTGTGGCTTTGTAAAGCAGAAACCGGTGCACTACTAGGCATTGATTTTAACTGTTGCGCGAGCTTTTCTAGACCTGAATATAACTGTTTTATCGTCATTTCACGATGTTCAACTTGCGCCATCGCTTGGCTCAACTGCCCCTTTTTAGCCCATCGAGATAATACGGCAACTTGGCCTTGTTCAGGAGCTGTATTTTTAGCTGATTGCTTTACATCACTAGCCGACACCGAGCTCTTCTGCTCAACAACAGATGCTTTGCTCGACTTAACTGATTCAATCTGCGTTGGCTTCTCGCTACCTTGAACAAGCATGATTAATTATTCCTTAAACAATAACTACTTAATATATGAAAACAATGAAAGCTGTGTAACATTTGCATACACTTGCATCGAAGACTCATAAGCAGCCATTGATTCGTTCATGCGAATATAGGCTTCAGGGTAGTCAACTGCACTAATGTCATCACGCAGGTTAGTCGTAAACGTATTGATGTCTTGGTTGCTGGTTGCCAACGAATCCATTGATGCCATCGTGCCACCGATCACTGTTATTTCGCCGGTAATATGACCTAAGTAATCAGATAAATTATTAATCATAGTGCGTGACTCATTACCAACACCTGCAGCAGGTGGGTTGTCAATTAAATCCAAATAATCTTTCATGGCGTTTAAAAAATCAGCATTAGGGTCTAAATCACTACCAATAATATTTGTTAATACGCTAGAGTCTGGTGACACTGCCACTTCGCGAACACGTTCATCACCGTTATAAATGTAATCTCCCGCGGCATCTAGAATAAAAGGCTTACTATTGGTTTCGCTACCAGAAAATAAATAACGCCCTTCGCCATCCTGAGCATTCATTAAATCGAGCATTCCTTGAAAAATCACCCGCATTTCTTGTCCAAGTGCTTTTAATTGCTCAGTGCCCATTGAACCATCTGCCGCAGTCGTAATGAGCTCTTGTAATGAGTAGCTTTGATTTACAATGCCTGTTAGCTGTACTTCTTGCTGGCCTAAAGCGTAATTGACTGCATCCATGTTGCTTTGATATTGCGATAAAGACTCGATTTCACTTTCAAGCTTTAGCAACATAACGGCACCTAAAGGGTCATCCGATGGTTTCGAAATACGCTCATTGGTCGACAATTGAACTGATGCTTTATTAAATTCTGCAGTGTTATGCTGGATATTTTTAATTGAATTAAGATGAAATTGGTGACTACTAATACGCATGACTCACTCCTAAAACATGGTTAGTAAAGTATTGAATACTTGATCAGCCGTAGTAATCACTTTGGCATTCGCGCTGTACATTTGCTGAAAATGCAGCAAATTAGCAGCTTCTTCATCTAGGTTTACGCCGCTTCGGCTATCTCGAGCAAGTACCGCATTGCTATTTAACACTTCCGAGGTTGTCGCACTGTTTTGATTTTGTTTACTTGCAATCCCCAAATCCCCAACCAACACAGAGAAGTCATCATCATTACTTTGAATAGCCGCAATAATATTGGCGACATTGGCGTTATCGCCACGCCCGCCTGCTGCAACCCAATTTCCTCCAGCATCAAACTCCCCCCCTATTAACGCTATTTTTTCTGGGGTAATTGCAGGATTAATTTCGATTGACGATAGAGGGTTTGCAACGTTGTAAGTAAATAAAGGAATACCAGCATCACCATTTAAGTCAAACCCTTCAGATAAAGCAGTATTCACATCATCGGCAAAGTCTTTGACCAAATCACTTAGTTTTTCAAGTGTTGGTTGAATAACTTGCAAGTCGGCACTAATTAAGCCACCAAACTTACCACCGACTTGGTCATTAAGTGTAAATGATTGCCCCTTTAATGACGTGCTAACCTCAGTTCCCGCAACTGACACTGTTGCAGCAGAAGTACCAATAACTAAAGGCGCGCCACTTAGAGTGCTAATATCAAGGCTACCATCATCACGTTCAGTGATGGCAATACCTATTTGCGATGATAGTTCTGTTATTAATTGTTCGCGCTTGTCTTTGAGTTCTGCGGTAGGCTGCTTCTTTGCTATAGCTTGCACTATGTTCTGATTCACGTCCGCGATCTGTTGAGCTGTTGAACTAGTGTTACTTGCTAAGTTCGTCATCTCTAGGCTCAATTTATCTATTTGTGCCGAAAGCGCACCATTCATTTGTGCTAAGTCTTGTATCAACCCTTCAGATGAAGAAATAATTTGCTGTCTATATGCGTTTGAATCAGGACTACTTGCCGCAGCATTAAAGGCATTTGTTATCTGCCCAACAGCATCATTAAAATTTAACGAGTCTGTACCAACAATTTCTTCTACATAACCTAAATATGTTTGCTTGCTTTGATAATAAGACAAGTCAGACTGCGTGCGCCAAATATCATCATTTAAAAATGCATCGACAATACGATCGACTGAATTAACATAAACACCGCCTAACGGCGAGTTGCTCGTAGCAAAACTTGCAGCTTGACGTGAGTAGCCATCAACCGCTGCATTTGCAACATTTTGACCTGCAACCGTCATAGCGACATTAGCCGCATTTAAGCCACTCATGGCGTTACTTATCATTGACATAGCAATTACCTAATCGGAATAATATTAAGTGATTGAGCGAATGCAGGGCCACTTAAACGCTCAACAGGCGCAGGCGCTGCCTCAACTTCATTCACCTCTTTACTATGTTCAGCGACAACTTGTGCCATTTCCTTAAATTTATTTTCAACCGGTGTAAACTTTTCTCTAAATTGACGAACGATTGCCTCAGCTAAACCTAACTGGTTATTTGCAGCTAGCTCCTGAGCTGTTTGGGCATCATACATATCACGAAATTGCTGTTGCTCTTTGCTTGCAAAAAAGCCATTTTGTGATGACACGGCCTCGGTTGCAGCATGCATGTTTTTCAAAACCAACTGCAAGAAAATAGCTTCAAATTGCTCCGCAGCCTTTTGAATTCCTTCCTCTTGCGTATTATTAGCTATAAGCTGCTGAACTTGACCAGGATCGATAGCAAGCGATTGTAAGGTATTAAAATCCGGCTTGGTTAACTCAATAGTCACTGTATTGACCCCTTATTAAATCACGAGTAGTTCAGCTTCTAAGGCGCCAGCCTTATCAAGCGCAATTAGAATTGACATTAACTCACTCGGTGTAGCACCAAGCGCATTAATTGCTTTTACAATTTCATCCAGCGAAGTCCCTGTCGGCATCAGTAACATACCATTGTGTTGCTCCTGCACATCGATATTACTCGATTGCAATGGCATCGTTCTGCCATTCGAAAATGCGTTAGGCTGTGAAGCCCCTTCCATTTCAGTTATCGTAATGGTCAAGTTGCCATGACTTACCGCAGCTTGGTTCACTTTTACCAACTCGTTCATCACGACCGTACCAGTACGACTATTAAAAATAACACGTGGCTGTTTAGAGCCTTGTTCTACACGAATGTCTTGAAGCATTGACATGAAAGTGTTGCGGCTATCAGGGTCGATTGGCGCACTGACTTTTAAACGCCCCCAGTTTTCAGCACTTGCAACCGATGGCCCAAAAACTTTATTGATCGCTTTAACAATGTTTCGAGCGGTTTGGTAATTGGGTTCTTTTAAATTCAAAATTACATCAGGTTGCAACTTGAACATATCAGCCGTGTTACGTTCAATGATCGCACCGTCAGGAATAATCCCCGACGTGGGGACGTTTACTGTGACAGATGAACCATTACGGCCACTGGCATTCGTACCACCTACAACAAGGTTACCTTGCGCCAGTGCATATACTTTGCCATCAATGCCCTTTAAAGGAGTAAGCATTAAACTCCCCCCATGAAGGCTTTTGGCGTCCCCTAAAGAGTTAACCGTTACATCAATTGCTTGGCCAGGGTTGGCCATAGGAGGAAGTGTTGCATGCACAGCAACCGCTGCGATATTCTTCGATTTAGGCAGACGGCTTTCATCCATTGTGACGCCGAACTGTTTAAGCATATTATTCAAAGATTGCGCAGAAAACTTTACTTGTGCCTTATCGCCAGAGCCAGCTAGACCAACCACTAAGCCGTAGCCTACAAGCTGATTGTCTCTTACTCCTAATACATCAACCAGCTCAAGAAGCTGGCGTGAAGACGGCTCTGCTTGCACTGGCGTAAAGCAACTACTAAGAACAAGCAATAGTAAAAGTATCTGTTTCATATCTACGCTCTAAAATGGGTTTAAATAACGGCTAAATAAAGAAGTAAACCAACCTGGGCTTGATGCATCGGCTAGTGTGCCGCTACCTGTATAGCTAATTTGTGCTTCGGCAACTCTTAATGATGAAATGCGGTTAGCTACGTCAATATCATCTGGGCGAACGAGGCCTTCCATTTCAATGTATTCATCACCTTGATTTAGCTGAATCTGTTTGCGTCCTTTAATCACTAATGTGCCATTTGAAAGCACATGAATAACGCGCACTGTAATTGCACCGCTTAAAAAGTTTTGCTGACTTGCGCTACTACCACCATCAAATTCAGTGCTTGAACCTATTCCTAAATTAAAATCAGCGACATTCAAGTTACCCGCTAAAGGCACCGACACATCAACATCAGTATTTTTTTCTAAGTTACTATCAGCACTTTTGCTCGACTGTGTGCGCTCATTTAAAACAACCGTTAAAATGTCACCCACTCGATAAGCACGTTTATCGGAATACAGAGAAAACATATAGTTGTCACTGTAAAGGCTACCGTTTTCATAATTTAAGCCTACTTGATACGCATCTTTAGCGACTTCATAGTCTTCGCGTGCTCTGGATTGTTTTTGAATCGGGCACTTGGGTTCACCATGAACAACTTTACATTGCACATATTGTTCATGATCGGTACTGCTACACCCTGCTAGCAGCATAACCAATAAAACAGTAGCACTTAACTTAATCATAGCAATCACACATTCTGATTAATGAAACGCAACATTTCGTCAGCTGCAGATACGACCTTAGCGTTCATTTCGTACGCGCGCTGTACCGCAATCATACTTACCATTTCATCAACAACACTGACGTTCGAACCTTCAATGGTAAATTGCTGTAATTCACCAAATGCTTCTTCACCTGGCACACCTTCAATGGCTTCACCTGAGGCTGCTGTTTCACGGTAAAGATTACCACCTAAGCTCTCTAGGCCAGCAGGGTTTGCAAAATTAACCGTTAATAACTGACCCAATTCAATTGGCTCAACGCCATTATCAACAACTGCACTCACTGTACCATCGCGACCGATGGTGACTTTAGTTGTCCCCTCTGGTAGGGCGATATTTTGCGCAAGCGGTAAGCCGTTACCATTTACCAATAAAGACTCTGAATTTAATTGGAATTGACCATTGCGCGTGTAAAGTAGCTCACCATCTGGGCTTTCAATTTGAAAAAAGCCTTGCCCTGCAATCGCAACATCTAATTGATTGCTGCTTGTCTCAAAGCTTCCTTCAGTAAATTGCTTTTGCGTACCATTAATACGCACCCCAGTTCCCACCTGAATACCCGACGGTAACTGATTCAAGTCATCTGCTTGTGCGCCTGGTTGCTTCTGTACTTGGTAGAATAGGTCTTCAAATACGGCACGGTCTTTTTTGAAACCAGCCGTGCTCACATTCGCTAAGTTGTTTGAAATTGTGGTCATACGCAAGTCTTGCGCTGCTAACCCTGTTTTACTTACCCATAATGCTGAATTCATTATTCACTCCACATCCTAACCGCGACCGCTAACCAGCTTATTACCACTGTTTGCCAGTTCATCAGCTGCTTTCATCATGTTGATATTCATTTCAAATTGGCGGCTGATATTCATTGTTTTAATCATTTCTTGAACCGCATTCACATTCGACCCTTCCAGTACACCTGTACGCAAACGAATAGCTTCATCCATGTCTAGCGGCTCAAGGTTCTCAGCACGAAATAAACCATCACGCCCTTTAACCATCACCGCACCTTCATCACCGGTACTAGCAAGTTTAATTTGTGCTTCTTCAGCGATAACACCACCACCGAGCGGAACCACATTAATGATACCGTCAGGAGCAATTTCTAACTCTGCAAAATCCCCTAACTGAATATCACCGATATTGCTTTGCACACGGCGATTGTTTACGGTTAAGAAACCATCGGCATCAATTTCAAGGTTGCCAGAGCGCGTATAAGCAGGTTCGCCATTGTCATCAATCACTTCTAAAAAACCACCATCGCTAAGAGCAACATCCAGTTTTCTGCCAGTGTCCATCATAGGACCCGCTGATAAATCGGTAGTGACTGGCAACATTTGTGCGTGATAACGAGTGCGAAACCCACTGCCTGTAACTTGCATTGATTGCGCTTGCTCTAAATCAGCTTTAAAACCTGCGGTGCTTACATTGGCTAAGTTATTGGCTGTTACTTTTAAGGCTGTATTGTTTAGTTCAGCCCCTGAGACAGCGGTATAAATTAACTTTTCCATAAGATGAAACCTTAAGTATTACTAAATAAAATTTGCATCATTTCATCAGCACTACTGATGGTTTTCGCATTTGCTTGGTAGTTCTGTTGGAACGACATTAAGCCGACTAACTGCTCACTGATATCAACATTAGAGCCAACATACGCACCTGCGATTAATCCGCCAACTGTGCCACTATCTGGCTCACTGTATGAGGCACCACCAGAGTCACGGGTTTCATACCAAACCGTATTATCACCCGCTTCTAAACCATTTGTGTTTGCAAACGAAGCAAGTACAACCTGCCCTTGAAGCTTAGATTCTCCGTTAGTGAATGTGGCGAAAATTTTGCCATCTTCTTCAACTGATAAACCTGAGAAAGTACCTGCTGAATAGCCACTGGCATCATTTTCAAGAATATTAAAATTAGTACCAAACTGCGTTGTTTTTGCCATATCCAGCGTTAAAGACATTGGCGCAGCACCGCCCCCGACAGGGAAAGCCATGGTAATTTCACGTTGACTATAAGGGTCAAGAACGTTGTCATCTTCTTGTGCTGGCGGCGCAGGAGGCGTAAAGCCTGGATCAAGCGGTTGCATTTGCCCATCGGCATCAAAGGTAATATTAACAACACCTGCTGTGACAACATTGCCATCTACAACAACATCCTGAGTATCAGTCACAGCCCCTGCGGGGGTACCCAGTGCACTTGCTGGTAGTGGTGAACCATCCATAAAGTACATTACTTGCCATTGGTTATCAGCTGTATGATTGAAGTATTGAGTCAATACATGGCTGTTACCTTGCGAATCGAATACTTCTGTTAACTGTGAAAAGTTATACTGTGTGCCATCGGTAGGATCAAAATTATTCGGTGCTACAGGATAAGAAATAATGTCGCTGGCAGAGCTTAAGTTGCCATGAAAATCAATTGCATCAGTTGCGACAGCTGGAATGTTCGCACCTTGTACTTTAAGGTCCGTTAACACACCTGGGATGATCTCAGCTTCGCCAGCCGCATCAGCATCACTCACGCCATAACCTTGCAGCTTTGCCCCGTTTGCATTGACAATATTAAGCTCGTTATCTAGGGTAAATTGCCCTGCTTGCGTATAAGCAATACGATTACCTTCAGAGATAGCAAAGAAACCTTGACCATCAATTGCAATATCAAGTGCGTTACCTGTTCTAACAATATCACCACCAGTTACAAAGTCTTCTTTGATATCTGAAACACGTACACCACCACGACTACCACCATTATAAACTGCGGCAAATTCTGTATTACCGGTTTTATAACCAGAAGTTGATGAGTTAGCGATATTATTACTTGTTACTTCTAACCCTGTTTGAGTGCTTTTAAGGCCGCTTAAACCTATATTAAACATAGACATAATTATTCCTCTTTAGTCTAGGCAACTTGATTAATATCGGTTAAGGCAAAATTACCTAAGCCATCAACTTGCAATAAAATATCGTCGCTGCTGCTACCCACAGAGACGCGCTCTACTTCACCATTTAGCCAAGGTGTCAGGCGTTGTGAAACACCATTGGTTGTCGAAAAAGCATTAATCGAATAGCCACCCGCATCTTGTTCATCAAATTCGAAATTCAAAGAACCCACACCACTGTATGCCAACTGTTTTTCTTCAACTAACTGGCCATTACTGTCATAAAGTTGCACAGTGACTGAATCAGCAGGTGTTGATAAGTTAACAAGACCCGACACTTTGCCCTCTTTTTCTAAAGCAACCACATCCGCTGGCACTGTCACTGTTTCACCAACTAAGTTAGTCGCTTCAAGGACTAACATGCTGCTACTGTTATCTAAACTCGCGCTGGTGTTATTTTTTATACTTTGCAATGATTCAACATTTGAGAATTCAGCTAGTTGGCTAACGTATTCGGTTCCGTCCATAGGTTGTAACGGATTCTGATTACTGATCTGTGCCACCAGCAACTCTAAAAACATGGTCGACATTTCTTCTGCCGAGTTAACATTCCCTGAAATACTTGAGCTTACATTGGCAGCATTGTTATTGCTTTGTGTGGTATTTGCGATATCCATGGTGCTACTGTCCTAATTTAAGAATGCTTTGCTGCATGCTGTTAACACGCGACATAACATCAACGGATGTTTGATAACTACGACTTGCTGACATCATGTCTGCCATTTCTTCAAGTACATTGACGTTTGAATAAAAGACGTAGCCATCATCATTGGCAAGTGGGTTGTTAGGCTCATAACGTTGCTCAACAGTACGATTAGACTCTGTCACACCCATGGTATTGACAGCAGCCGCCACATTTTGCTGATCAAAAGAGTCTTTATACATGGCAGAAAAAACCGGCTTAAGCGCCTTATACGCGCCCTCTTCGGTAGACGCCGCCGTGTCAGCATTAGCAAGGTTAGAAGCAATGGTATCTAAGCGCATGACTTGAGCACGCATTGCACTGCCACTAATGTCATAAATAGAATTAAAAGACATTATTAATTTCCTTTGATTACTTTATGCAGGCCACTGATTTTCATGTTTAGAAAGGTCATACTGGTCTGAAAATCCATACTGTTGTTAGAGAATTTTGCCTGCTCGACATTGAGCTCTACGGTATTACCGTCACTGGATGCTTGATACGGCACACGATACATCAGCTCATTGGCAGTAATTCCCGCAAAGCCTACATCATTGTTATGCTCCATACTCGCTGCGACATCGCCCAAAATTTGCTGGTAATCCACATCTCTTGCTTTAAAATTTGGGGTATCAACATTTGCGAGGTTACTTGCGATAACCTCAGCTCTGTCTATTCTCAACTGCATAGCAAATGGGTGTACGCCTAACGCTTTATCAAATAATGCCATTGTTGCCTCAACTGACTACGTCTTGTATGCTCGTTTGCACATTTTGAATTCGGTATAAGGCTATTAACAACCTTTATGCCAAATTTTATAAGACATATTTTTCAATGAGTTACTGTAAAAAATTCAATCTAAGGCACGTAAAAGCGGAAGCAATACTTCCGATACGGAATGGTGCTTTTTTCCTCTTTTTTGGAATTATTTCCTTATTATTTTCAGCTAATGTCTTAGCAAGCAATTTTCAAAAAGAGATTAAACGGTATATAAATAACGAAATAACTCATTACTTGGGCAGCATAAACAAGCAAGGTCAGCAAAAAAAAATTGCGTTATACATTCCAGCTGCAGCAAAAGAGCTTAGCTGTGATCAGTTATCAATAAACAGGGTAAAACCCAATTCCATTCCCGCAGGTAGAATTCGTCTGACCGTCAGCTGTGCAGATCCCATTTGGCAATTTAGAGCCACCGCAAAAGTTGATCTGTGGCTCAATTTAGTCGTTGCTAAACGTGACTTACAACGCGGCGAAGTGTTGAGCAATGAGTTACTAAACTATGACTCCATTAACATTGCAAAACACGTTTACGGTATGGAAACGAGCACAACTGAATTGATTGGAATGACAGTTAAAAGAAACATTAAGCAAGGCGATTTAGTCACTCGCAGACAGCTCGAAAATAACTACTTAGTCAATAAAGAGCAGCATATAAAACTTCTCATCAGCACAAGCTCCTTTACTGCAAGTGTAAAAGCAATTGCACTTGAGGAAGGAATTAGAGGCCAAATGATCAAAGTAAAAAACCTCAGTTCTGGTAAAATTGTTGAAGGCCAAGTGATTGATAAAGGGGTTGTAAAAGCAACACTTTTATAAATTTAAAAATAAATTTAAGAAATCGATAAATTTGGTCGCTTTACAAAATTAGTAGAAAATTAATTGGGGATTGATAATGAACATAAACAACAAAGGTAGCAGTAGTCATGTTGAGCAAGCTGCAAAAGTGAACAACTTTATTGATTCGGGCAGTCAAGATATCAGTAAAAAATCTCACACCGCGGCGAACAAGCAAGCAAGCGCAGAGCAAATTAGTTCGCTTAGTAAAACAATCGATAATACCTTTGAAGACTTAGCGTCAAAGCCTGATGTTGACCTTGAAAAAGTAGCAAAAGTAAAAGCCGCTATTGCTAATGGTGAGCTGTCACTTGACCAAGATACATTAATCAATGCCCTACTAGAGTTTCATAAAAAATGACCATAAACAGCATTAAGCAGTTTATTGAAAGCCTACAACACGATGTACGCAAGCTTGATTCACTTATTAGTGCACTTGAACAGCAGTATGTGCTTCTAAGCGAGCGAGATACAACATTACAACAGCACAACGCCAAGATGTCTGCTGTTTTACAGTCTTTAGATAAAAACCATCTAAGCCGTGATAGCTATTTACAAAGTTTAGGGCTTGCACAAGGTAAAGAAGGCTTAATGATGTTAGTTGAAAAGTTGCCAAAAGAAATCAAACAAACAACACAAACATTAATGCAGCAGTTAGTCATTAAATCAAAGCACTGTCAGGCACTTAACGAACGCTCAGGTTTATTACTAGCCAGACAAAAACAGTTACTGCACAGACTAACAGGCACACAAAGCAAAACCGCTTACCCTGAATCACCTTTTTAATTTTTATGCCTCCCCTAGCATCACATCAGTTTATTGGTGTGGTGCTTTCTATTTTAATAAAGCTAATCTAGATTTATAAGTTAGAATTAGATGACGTTAAATTAATATTTTCGCACCTAAGTTTAATGAGATATTTACTTTTCATATTAAGCACTTTTTTATTTGGCTGCAGTTCAAGTAATAATACTTTGCATAATAATGACTTGCTCGATTCCTTCAATAAATATAAATCCCTGTACGGCACCCCTAGAGAGCAAACTTTACTAAAAAAAGAGCTCTGGGAGGCTTTAGTGGAAGCAAGATCCATAACTGATAAAACAGCATTTGTTGATCCTCTAGCAAAATTCCCCACAGAAATTACCAAAATAATTGATACTAAAGAGTCAATTGATGATAAAGATGGGTGTTTATTAGTAAGCGGTACCAATACCAGCGGAGTCCCTCTTGATTACTACATTTCGTTTAATCAAGAAGACAATCGTTGGATAATAAATGAGGTTACCGTCAAGTATTTTCTCGATGGTTCTGAGCGATACCTTGAAAAAGCGGTGTGTGATGAACAAGAAAGAATGAATTTATGGCTTGAATCAATGGAGAGTAGAGATAACTCATAACAACGAAAGTGATTAAACGAGATGAAGTTACGGAAAAGCTTTACAAAGTTTAACCCCATCCGTTAGAAGGATTAACCTGATGCATCGTATGAGATTTAAAGTACGAAAGTTAAAGTTAGGTACTTAGCCTTATTCACAATTAAGTATCGCTTTAGAGTATCGGCTTTTAGCACCACACCCTCAAATTAAGACTCTATCATGCAAATCTAAGCACAATAAAAAAGCCGAGTATTTGCATACTCGGCTGTTTACTATTCTGGCTCGTAGCCTAAATTTGGCGACAACCAACGCTCAGCTTCGGCAAGTGTCATGTTGGTACGCTTTGCGTAATCTTCAACCTGATCTTGTTGAATTTGCGCCACCGCGTAGTATTTAGCTTCAGGATGAGAGAAATACCAACCTGATACCGCCGCCCCTGGCCACATTGCGTATGAACTTGTTAGCTTCATGCCGATACGTTGTTCGGTATCAAGTAACTGCCAGATTTTCTTCTTTTCTGTATGCTCAGGACAAGCAGGATAACCTGGCGCTGGACGAATACCTTGGTAGTTTTCACGAATGAGTTCATCGTTCGAAAGGTTTTCATCGACCGCATAGCCCCAATACTCTTTACGTACTTGCTCATGCAAATATTCAGCAAACGCTTCTGCTAAACGGTCAGCAACGGCTTTAACCATGATCTTATTGTAATCATCTTGCTTAGCATCGAAGGCATCAGCAAGATCATCTTCTTCAAGACCACCGGTAACCGCAAACGCACCAAAGTAATCTGGGGTGCCTTTAGGCGCTATATAATCAGCTAAACAGTAGTTAGCAAACTCGGTTTTTTCAGTTTGCTGACGTAAATGACACGATGTAGTTAAAAGCGTTGTACGCGATTCATCGGTGTAAATCTCAATATCATCCCCTACTCGGTTTGCAGGGAATAAACCAATGACACCTAGAGGTTGTAGTGCACCTGATTGCTCTAGCTCATCAAGCATTGCATTAGCATCTGCGAATAAGCTTTTAGCCTGTTCACCCACAATTTCATCTTCAAGAATACGTGGATACTTACCAGCGATTGACCACGTCATGAAATAAGGTGTCCAGTCGATGTACTGTCTTAACGTCGCAATCGAAACATTTTTAAACTCAGTCACACCCAGCTTTTTCGGCACAGGTGGTGTGTAGTTGTCCCAATCCAATTTTACTGCGTTGTCACGAGCACGCTGTAAAGTAACTGGTTTTGAGCGTGGCTTTTTACGCGCTTGTTGTTCACGTACTTTTTCATACTCAGCCTTGGTTTTCTCTAAAAATGCTGGTTTTAACTCTTTCGACAATAAGTTAGAAACCACCCCAACAGCGCGGCTGGCGTTATTGACATAAACCACACCTTTATCATACTGAGGCTCAATTTTAACCGCGGTATGCGCTTTAGAAGTTGTTGCACCGCCAATCAGTAACGGTAATTCAAAACCACGACGGGTCATTTCTTTAGCAACATGCACCATTTCATCAAGTGATGGGGTAATAAGCCCTGATAAACCAATAATGTCGGCTTTTTCGTCAATGGCGGTTTGCAAAATTTTCTCTGCCGGCACCATCACACCTAGGTCAATTACCTCGTAGTTATTACATTGCAGTACCACGCCTACGATATTCTTACCAATGTCGTGTACGTCACCCTTAACGGTTGCCATAACCACTTTACCATTGGTTGCACCCTCTTCTTTTTCGGCTTCAATGAAAGGATCAAGATAGGCTACAGCGCGCTTCATTACACGAGCTGACTTAACAACCTGAGGTAAGAACATTTTACCCGCACCGAATAAGTCACCTACTACGTTCATGCCGTCCATAAGCGGGCCTTCGATCACTTCGATAGGCTTAGCTTTGCTCTTACGGCACTCTTCGGTATCTTCATCGATGTATTCAGTAATGCCTTTAACTAAAGCATGCTCAAGGCGCTTTTCAACAGGCCAAGTACGCCACTCTAAATCTTCAACTTTCTCTGCTTGCGCCATACCTGAGTATTTTGGTGCAAGTTCAACTAGTCGCTCACCAGCACCTGGGTCGGTATTGAGGATCACATCTTCCACTGCTTTGCGCAGCTCTTCGGGAATATCGTCGTAAACCGCTAATTGGCCCGCATTTACAATGCCCATGTCCATACCCGCTTTAATCGCGTGGTATAAAAACACAGAGTGAATAGCTTCACGTACTGGGTTATTACCACGGAACGAAAACGACACATTCGATACCCCCCCCGACACTTTACAATGCGGTAAACCTTGCTTAATTCGACGCGTACCTTCGATAAACTCAACAGCGTAGTTATCGTGCTCTTCAATGCCCGTTGCGACGGCAAAAATGTTCGGGTCAAAAATTATGTCTTCTGGCGGAAAGCCAATATCATCAACGAGTATTTTGTAACTACGCTGACAAATCTCGAACTTACGATCAGCAGTTTCTGCTTGCCCGGTTTCATCAAACGCCATAACCACCGCAGCAGCACCAAAGCGTTTAATTAGCTTAGCTTGGCGGATGAACGGCTCTTCACCTTCTTTAAGTGAAATTGAGTTAACAATGGCCTTACCTTGAATACATTTTAAGCCCGCTTCAATCACGTCCCATTTAGATGAGTCGACCATGATAGGTACTTTTGAGATATCTGGCTCTGAGGCAATTAAGTTTAAAAACTTTACCATCGCCGCTTTCGAGTCCAACATGGCTTCATCCATGTTGATATCAATTACTTGCGCGCCATTTTCTACTTGTTCACGGGCAACATCGAGAGCGGTCTCGTAATCTTCTTCCATGATCAAGCGCTTAAACTTAGCCGAGCCTGTTACATTGGTACGCTCACCGACGTTAGTAAATACAGCAATTTGGTCAGTCATGTCGGTTTCCTAGTTTAAGTTACACGCTTCAAGGCCCGATAAGCGCATACGCACTTCAAGCTCAGGTAATTGGCGAGGTTTAACACCTTCAAGGCCTTTCGCAAACGCCTTAATATGAGCCGGTGTGGTGCCACAACAACCACCTACAATGTTGATAAAGCCAGACTTGCCCCAATCAATAATTTCTTTTGCCATTTCAGGAGCTTCTAAATCATATTCGCCAAACTCGTTTGGCAAACCTGCATTTGGGTGCACCGAGGTAAAGGTTTCACAAACGCGCGATAACTCTTCAACATATTGGCGCAGTAAGTCAGGGCCAAGGGCGCAGTTAAGGCCAATTGATAGCGGTTTAATATGGCGAATTGAGTTATAAAATGCTTCTGTGGTTTGCCCTGATAAAGTACGGCCTGAGGCATCGGTAATGGTGCCTGAGATCATCACAGGCAAACTACGACCAGCTTGCTCGAATGCTTCTTCTACGGCAAACGAAGCCGCTTTTGCATTAAGGGTATCAAAGATGGTTTCTATTAAAATAAGGTCAGCACCACCTTCCATCAGTGCTAGTGTCGACTCAACATACGCAGCCACCAGCTTATCGAAGTTGATATTACGGTAACCCGGGTCGTTTACATCTGGAGAGATAGAGCAGGTTTTTGATGTTGGTCCTAGTACACCAGCTACATAACGCGGTTTGCTAGGATCGTTTGCTTCAAACTCATCACACACGCTGCGTGCAAGTTTCGCTGATTCGAGGTTGATTTCGCGGCTAAGGCTCGCCATATCGTAATCTTCCATCGAAATAGTCGTGGCATTAAAGGTATTCGTTTCGATGATATCAGCCCCCGCCTCTAAATAGGCACGGTGAATATCCGCAATGATTTTTGGCTGAGTCAGGCTTAATAAATCGTTATTGCCTTTAATAAGTACATGCCAGTCTTTAAAGCGCTCACCGCGATAATCCTGTTCTTCTAATTTATGTTCTTGGATCATGGTGCCCATCGCGCCATCGAGGATTAAAATTCGCTGTTTTAGCGCCTCGGTTAATTGTTCGCGTTTATTCACTGCATTACTCGGCATAGTTGTTAGTCCTTACATCTTGGCTAACTAAGTTAATATCATACGGTGTAGTTTGGTACACATAATAGTTTAACCAATTCGAAAACAATAAAAAGGCATGACTTTGCCACGTTTTCGACGGTTCGTTGTCTGGGTTATCGTCAGGGAAGTAGTTTTCTGGCTTAGGCGCATCCGCTGATTTTTCTTGGTCGCGTAAATACTCCCCTTTTAAGGTATGGGCATCGTACTCTGGATGGCCAGTAATATACACTTGGCTACCCGATTTATTTTTAATTAAGTAGGCGCCTACTCGCTCAGATCCAGCTAACACCACCAAATCATCGCAGGCAGTGATCTTGTCGATATCAATATGACCATAGCGAGAGTGTGGCACTAAAAAGGTATCATCAAAGCCACGAGTGAGTGCTGCATGGTCAAAATAACTTTTATGGGTAAATACGCCGCTTAATTTATTTGGTTTAAGTTCGCGCTTAAGACCATAGTGATGATATAGACCCGCATGGGCCGCCCAACACGAAAACAGCGTAGACGTAACATGTTGCTCTGCCCAATCTAAAATAACTTTTAGCTCGTCCCAGTAAGCAACTTCGTCATACTCTAAATGAGCAAGCGGCGCCCCAGTGATAATCATGGCATCGTAGTTATTATCTTTCACTTCTGAAAAATAGCGATAAAACGTATCCATGTGCTGCTCAGAGTTACTACTGGTGCGGTGAGTATCTAAGCGCAACAGCTCAACATTAACTTGTAGCGGTGAATTAGCTAACAAGCGAATAAACTGCACTTCGGTTTCAACCTTGTTTGGCATTAAGTTTAAGATGGCCAAACGCATTGGGCGTATCTCTTGCGTTTTCGCGCGACTTTTTGGCATTACAAACACGTTTTCTTGGCGTAATTTTGCAATGGCTGGCAATTCATCTTTTACTGTAATGGGCATAGCTGGCTCCGAGCATACTTATCTGACTGCTAATTATGAACGGATAGTTAGAAATTTCAACCTCTAGATGTTTAGATGTCCAAATGAAGTAATATTTCTGAGTGGTCATTAATTAAAATGTATGACTCTTTGAGTAAATAACACCTTGATATTAAGCCTATCATAAACGCTGAATTCTGTATTTTGAGGTAGTTTGGGTATACAATACTTGCTGTTAATTTTTATTATAAATTGAAGGCTCCTTTCATGGTGTTACCAGATAAGTTTATATTCTCGATGAGTCGAGTTTCTAAGGTTGTGCCACCTAAGCGCACTATCTTAAAAGATATTTCTTTACACTTTTTCCCAGGCGCAAAAATTGGTGTACTAGGTCTAAACGGTGCAGGTAAATCAACGTTACTTCGCATTATGGCTGGTGTTGACCAAGACTTTGAAGGTGAAGCTCGCCCTCAACCAGGCACTAAAATCGGTTACTTACCGCAAGAGCCAGTGCTAGACGAGAACAAAACAGTTCGCGAAACAGTTGAAGAAGCAGTAAGCGAAGTTAAAAATGCATTAAATCGCCTAGATGAAGTATACAACGAGTATGCAATGGACGGTGCTGACTTCGATGCACTTGCGAAAGAGCAAGGTGAACTTGAAGCTATCATCCAAGCACACGATGGTCACAATATCGACAACGTGTTAGAGCGTGCAGCTGATGCATTACGCCTACCACCTTGGGATGCAAAAATTGAACACCTTTCGGGTGGTGAGCGTCGCCGTGTTGCGATCTGTCGTTTACTACTTGAAAAACCAGATATGCTTATTCTTGACGAACCGACCAACCACTTAGACGCTGAGTCAGTTGCTTGGTTAGAGCGCTTCTTACACGACTACGAAGGTACCGTGGTTGCTGTAACCCACGACCGTTACTTCTTAGATAACGTAGCTGGTTGGATTTTAGAACTTGACCGTGGTGAAGGTATTCCTTGGGAAGGTAACTACTCATCGTGGCTTGAGCAAAAAGATTTACGTTTACAACAAGAACAGAAATCTGAAAAAGCACGTCAAAAATCAATCGCACAAGAACTTGAATGGGTTCGTTCAAACCCGAAAGGCCGTCAGGCTAAGTCTAAAGCACGTATGGCACAGTTCTCTGAGCTTCAGCAAAACGATTACCAAAAGCGTAACGAAACGAATGAACTATTCATTCCACCGGGTCCACGCTTAGGTGACCAAGTTATCGAAGTGAAAGGCCTGAAGAAGAGCTTTGGCGATCGCGTATTAATCGATGACCTAAACTTTGCAATGCCGAAAGGCGCTATCGTAGGTATTATCGGTGCCAATGGTGCGGGTAAATCAACGCTATTCAAAATGCTAAGTGGTGAAGAAACGCCAGATAGCGGTGAGATCATTGTTGGTGACACAGTTGAGCTTGCAACGGTTGATCAGTTCCGTGGCGACATGGACGAGAGCAACACGGTTTTCCAAGAAATCTCTAACGGTCAAGACGTATTGAAAATTGGTAACTTTGAATTCCCAAGCCGTGCCTATGTTGGCCGCTTTAACTTCAAAGGTAACGACCAACAAAAATTCGTTAAAGACTTATCAGGTGGTGAGCGCAACCGTTTACACCTAGCTAAGCTATTAAAAGCAGGTGGTAACGTATTACTACTGGATGAGCCAACCAATGACCTAGACGTTGAAACACTACGTGCACTTGAGAACGCTATTTTAGAGTTCCCTGGCTGTGTAATGTGTATCTCGCATGACCGTTGGTTCCTTGACCGTATTGCTACACATATTCTTGATTACCGTGACGAAGGCCAAATTAACTTCTTCGATGGTAACTACACAGAATACGAAGAGTGGTTGAAGAAAACCTTAGGCGCCGAAGCAGCACAACCTAAGCGTATTAAATACAAAAAAATAGGTTAATTGATACTTAAGCTATCATTATCAGAGCCCTGCACACGCAGGGCTTTTTATTTTGAAAGAAAAAGGTTTGCATTTAGTTCTTATTAAAGTACCAACTTTAAAAAAGAACTAATCTCATGAAACACCTGCTAGCACTTATTCTACTGTTCTCATGCTTTATAAATAGCACCTCTGCATCTGAACTTGAAAACCCCATACCACTTCCTCCTCTAACGCTTGAAATGGCTGATGGAAGCCAGCTTAAAACGGCTGAATTACTTTGCACGCCTTATATTCTTCACTTTTGGGCAACGTGGTGCCCATACTGTAAAAAGCTTCAACCTGGGCTTGAGAAAATTCATCAAAAATATAAACGTCACGGCCTTCGCGTGATAGGTGTTAGCTTTCGTGAAGACGATGATGCAACACCTCAACAATCTTTAATAAACAGAGGGCATCATTTTAAAACAGCAATAAAGGCAGATCTGATTGCGCAACAACTTGGCGTAAAAGGAACACCCACAACGCTTTTTATCAATAAACAAGGCCAAGTTATTTGGCTAACCACCACATCAGACCCTGACGATAAAAAACTTCATGACAATGCCGCCAAACTCGTGAGTGATTGACTATACTCTAAGCTTAAGCATCGCTAAGGGTTATTATGAAAAATCGCCGTAAGTATTCGCGTATCTTGTTTTCTACACCAGCAACATTGGTTATGAATGAACACACATACAATTGTGAATTACTCGATATATCTTTAAATGGGGCACTGGTAAGCCTTCCTGATAAGCTCTTGGCTGATAAAAATGCGCTGGCAGAACTTACTTTCTCGCTGCCAGAAAGCCAAGTCACTATTAATATGTCTGTTGAAATCAGGCATATTGAGCCGTTTCATTTAGGCTTACACTGTGTCCATATCGATATTGATAGCATTACTCACTTAAAGCGGTTAGTAGAGCTAAACCTAGGAGACGATGACCTATTACACCGAGAGCTAACTATGCTGATACATACATCCGAATAGACTATTAAAGGTAACTTTATTACCATAGTTAAAAACTGGCTGTGCTGTGTTCAATGAATTTAAATCCACACTTACCTATCGTCTATCATCCTAATTACTCATTTAACTTCGATCCGAAGCATCGCTTTGTAATGAGCAAATTTGCATACTTATATGAACATGTAAAAAGCCTTGGTCTTATTAATAGTAATTTAGTCCAACCAAAGTTAGGCACGCCAGAACCACTCGAACTAGTACATTGCGATAATTATATTTATGACCTTTGGCATAACCGCCTTGACGAAAAAGCAATGCGCCGTATCGGCCTGCCTTGGTCTGAGCAACTCATGGCGCGTACTTTTACCGCCCCACTTGGCACCTTGCAAACGGCGCGTCTTGCCTTGAAGCATGGTATAGCATGCCATCTAGCAGGAGGCACCCACCATGCTCATACTGATTTTGGATCCGGCTACTGCATGGTAAACGACTTGGCGTTTACCAGCGAAACCCTGATAAAAAGTGGAGAAGTCACCAATATACTTATTTTTGATTTAGACGTTCACCAAGGTGATGGTACCGCAGCAATGCTTGCGCATCAGCCCTATGCCTATACCTGCTCTATCCACTGCGAAAAGAATTTTCCGTTTCGCAAATCAGCCAGCGATTTAGACATAGGATTAGCACCCAATGTGGCGGATAGTGAATACTTAGGCGTTGTTGACGATACGCTGAGTTATTTATTAAACACCCTTAACCCAGATTTAGTGTTTTATGATGCAGGTGTTGATGTATGGCAAGAGGATGGATTAGGAAAACTTGATATAAGCTGGAAAGGGATAGAGCAACGCGATCATTTAGTCCTTAAGCGTTGCCTAGAGCGCAATATACCTGTCGCAACGGTAATTGGTGGTGGCTATGACAAAGATCACCGTCGTCTTGCCGCTCGCCATGGCATAGTAGTAGAGCAAGCTGCTCAGTTCTAACATTAAATAAACATACAAGAGATTACCACCAGTCACCACAACCATTTAACACATTAATTTTATTGATGAATTTTCAGAAAACGATTAGACTACTTGCTTACAAAAAAGGAAGTAAATATGAAAAAATTATTAATAACTACCCTTTCACTTGTCTTAGCAGGCTGTGGAGGTGGTTCTTCTGATGATTCAACGCAACAGCAAGAAGCTACAAATAATCCCCCTTCTTTAATAGGTCAACTCACCCTAGAAACTAAAGCAATGTCATCAGCATCATTCACACTAGATATGAAAGATGATGATAATGATACACTCACACTAGCCATTGCAAATCAACCTGAATGGTTAACATTAACCACTAATGGCACAGAGGCCACATTAAAAGTTGAACCAGATTTTTTTGATATTGGTGAATACACATTTCAGGCAACACTATCTGACGGCCACGCTAGTAAGGATTATCAATTAACTATCACAATCAACGACGATCCTAGTAAGTGGCAAAAAATAAAACTTACCTCAAGTGAGCTTGCTGGCATTTGGTCTACAAGTGATGAAAAGACTAAGTTTATATTCGGTCAAAATAATGCTGGCGCCCACATATTAAATAATGAACTAACAAGCTTTGATTACCAAGTAAGCAGCGAAGGTGATATAGCACTAACGCGATATGACAGCGGAGTGTGCTATTCTTACTGTAATATTTCAGATCTTACCGTTGTTGCGTCCGATAATGAAAGTCTGCGTGTACACTTCAAAAACGAAACTGAAGAACACGTTCTAAACCTACACGTACAAGATTTAGCCGCAGTAACACCTAGTTACTTAACTGATGAAGGAAGCTACCCTTCTGAAAATATTAGCGTAGTTGATAGCGATAGTCACTTATACAGCGATTTAAAAGTTGATACTGGAAATGGTAGCTTTTCTAGATCTGTAAAAGTTACTGGCAAGCTATCTAATAATCAAATAACTGCTGATAGCAACTCACAGCTTTTCCAAGTTAATTTCCATAACATGAAAACGGGGCTATATGAAGCTCTAGAATTAGCTGTGACTATAAATGCAATTGACATACTTTACTCGGATGATAAATTTTTCTTTGCAGAGCAATCACACAGCGCAGCTCTATTAACCGATCTTGGTACATTCAATACTGAAGACTTTCGAGGATTGGACAAAGCTTTAAGCAACCAAACCAACTTAATAATACAAGAAAAGATAGCGCCTATATCAGTTCCTGACCTTAACTCAGGAAGTATATATACTGGACGGTTACTCTCATCAGAGTTTGAAACTGAAGATGGCACTTTGAGGGCAAATCCAGTCTTTAAGGTAAATACTCAGACAGAGTTTTCTGTTACCTCTTATTTTCCTCATCAAGCTGAAAAAATAGAAACCGTTTTAACCATCAACAATGACGGTGAAAAATTGAGTTATAGTTATGATAATAACAATTACTCAGCCAAGTTTTTCCAAAAAGCTAATGGTGATATTTTTTTAGCTCAAAATAATCAAGGCTTCTATCAAGGCTCACTGTTCAGTGAAGTTAACAGCTCCAATACAATTAAGTATGAAGATGTTATAGGTTTATATATCGACCCAAGCTTATCAAACTCTGATAGTAAAAGTTTTTTTGCTTTTACAGAGGATGAACGCTCACTATTTTCTAGCTCAACAACTGGAGACTTACCAGAGCTCAATACAGAGTTAGAAACAGACAATTTTTGGACAATCAAAAATAATCGAATACTTGTGATCCACAACTTCTCTTGTCCATCCGCTTCTTCATATGAGTCATGTATAAGTGAGTCTGAAGCGACAGAAGATGGCGGTGTGTTTTTTAGAAGTCTTGAGTACCTAGGGGAATACAATAACAGTACTTTATACAATTACTCATACTTTTATAGAATGAATGGAGAGACTAAAGGAAGTGGCTTTCAAGCATTAAAATTGTTACAAAAACAATAACGAAAAAAGGCCCGGTGGAGAAAAAACCGGGCCTTTGCTACTGTAACATTGGGATATGTTAGCAACTTTTTTCTAAGTTAAAACAAGTAGCTGTGGAGCTACCGAATGGTAATCTAAAGCCATCGCTATACTCAAAACCGTAATATTTACTATCGAAAAAGCAAACACTTGGCGCGCCCAGCCGCTTACATCAATATTGCGACGATAGCCACGAAGCGCCATTAGCAACCACCAAAAACTCGTTGTACAAGCCACAGCCATAAAAGCTAAACCTGTATAACCACTAATGGTTAATAACATCACAACCAACGCATACACGGCGATATATAAAACAATGTGATGCTTTGCCTTCTCAATCCCTTGCGCTACAGGTAGCACAGGAATTCTGGCCGCTTGGTAGTCGTTATAACGAAAGATTGCAATTGCATATGAATGAGGCATTTGCCATAAACTGAACATTACCAATAAAATCACAGCACCAGCATCAAACTGCCCAGTTACCGCACAATAGCCCACCACAGGTGGAACTGCGCCCGATAAGCTTCCTACAAAGGTGCCGTACACAGAACGACGTTTCATATATAAGCTGTATACACCAACATAAATGACGTAACCAAACGTAGCAAATAAGAGTGCCACTACGTTGGTATACACTGCTAATAATGAGAAACCAAAAACACCAAGCACGATGCCATGTGTCATAGCCGCCTTTGCTGACATTTCGCCAGTGACTGTGACGCGTTTGCGAGTGCGCGCCATAGCAACATCAATATCACGATCAATGACATTATTGATTGCGCATCCAGATGCTACGACTAAAGATAACCCTAGCAAGGTCGCGATCATTAACCATGGGTCAACATCACCACGAGAGGCTAGCAAGAATCCTCCCGCGACGGAGATTAAGTTGCCCATGATAATGCCAGGTTTAGTGACATTTAAATAACGTCGAAACACTTCCTCGACTCCTCTAATATTTCGCACAAACGCAAAATTACGAAAGAAACTAGCTAGTAACAGACTGTAAGAACTGGAGACACAACCTCAAACTAACCAGCTCCTTTCGTAAACTCTTTAATCAATTACAAAGTAATTGTTATTAGTACATCATCATGGCGTTCGATTCGTAGATGATCCACACCGACAAACCAACCACCATTACGATAATGATAGCGCTGAAGATAAATGACAATGAGCTGGCCTTGCCGTCTTCAGTTTTAAAACTTAAATGCAAGAAGTACTTTAAATGCACCCAAATTTGCACAACCGCCATCGTCACAATGCACCATACGGTGGCTGGTTTTGAAAACGACCCACTGATTACAGCCCAAAATGGAATAGCCGTTAAAATCACCGACAACACAAAGCCAACTAAATAGTCTTTGATACTGCCATGTGATTGCGCGTTATGTGCGTGTACTTCTAGATTATTAATGACATGTGATTCACTGTGACTCATTACATTGCTCCCATTAAATAAACAACGGTAAATACACAGATCCACACCACATCTAAGAAATGCCAAAACAGGCTTAAACAACTTAGGCGTGTCACTGTTTGCGGGTTTAAACCACGACGTAAAACTTCGATCATCATGATTGTCATCCAAATTAAACCTGCCGTCACATGCAGACCATGTAAGCCCACTAAAGAGAAAAACGAGGTTAAAAAGGCACTTTGTTGTGGGCCATTACCGTGCGCAATTAGGTGATGGAATTCATACACTTCCATACCAATAAATACGGCACCAAAGGCAAAGGTAACCAGCAACCAAGTTAACGTAGCGGCCTTCTTCTGCGAATGCGCAGAGATCATCGCAAAACCAAAGGTAATACTACTAAGTAGGAGTGCCGCGGTTTCAACCGCAACAAAATCAAGTTCAAAAATATCTTTGCCAGACACGCCACCGGCTGTGTTCATAAACAGTACGGCATAGGTTGCAAAGAAAGAAGCAAACAATAAGCAGTCGGTCATTAAGTACAACCAAAAACCGAAAACCGTGTTGCCACCCGTATCGTGATGCTCATGGTCATGTGCATCAACATGACCTTGAGTATTATCTAAGGTGTTTAAATCAGCAGTGATAGAACTCATGCATTCACCCCTTTAGTCGCGGCGGTATTGTGCGCCGTTTCAAGTTCAACAATTTCATCTGGTTGCACGTAGTAATCAACATCCGCCGTATAACAACGTTTGATAAATACCGCGATAGCGCCCAGTAAACCAAAGGCTGCAAGCCACCAAATATGCCAAATCATGGCAAAACAAAAGGTTGTTAATGCACCACTCATTAACACGCCAGCAGAGGTATTTTTTGGCATGTGAATTGGGCTATAAGAAGCTTCTTGCTTGTAAGCTAGGCCTTTTTCTTTCATGTCTGTCCATGCATCGATATCATCAACATGAGGGATTTTTGCAAAGTTGTAGTACTGCGGAGGTGATGCAGATGCCCACTCAAGCGTATGACCATTCCACGGATCACCCGTTGTATCATCGAGTTGCTCGCGGTTTTTGAAGCTCACTACCAGTTGCACAACTTGGAATAAGATACCGAACATAATGATCACTGCACCGCCAGCTGCAATGTATAGCCAAATGTTCCAATCAGGGTTGTTAGTGTGGTTTAAGCGACGTGTCATACCTAAGAAACCAAGTACATATAACGGCATGAATGCCACGAAGAAACCAATTAACCAGCACCAGAAAGATCTTCTGCCCCAGCTCTCGTCAAGTTTGAAGCCCATTGCTTTAGGGAACCAAAACGCAAAACCCGCTAAATAACCAAATACCGCACCACCAATAATAGTGTTATGGAAGTGAGCGATTAAGAATAAGCTGTTATGTAATACGTAGTCAGCACCAGGAATGGCAAGTAACACGCCGGTCATACCACCGATAGTGAAAGTCACCATAAAACCTAAAGTCCAAAGCACTGGCACCGTAATACGTAAACGACCACGATACATAGTGAATAACCAGTTGAAGAGTTTCACACCCGTCGGTACTGCAATGACCATGGTCATCACACCAAAGAAGGCATTCACATTAGCGCTTGAGCCCATTGTAAAGAAGTGGTGAAGCCAAACGATGAACCCTAAAATAGAAATCGCACCGCTTGCGTAAACCATCGACTTGTAACCAAACAGGCGTTTACCAGCAAACGTTGAGATAACTTCTGAGAAAATACCAAACGCAGGTAAGATCAGAATGTAAACTTCAGGGTGACCCCATGCCCAGAATAAGTTGATGTACATCATCGCGTTACCACCTAATTCATTCGTGAAGAAGTGGAAATCGAGATAACGGTCAAGCGTTAGCATTGCCAGTACAGCAGTTAAAATTGGGAACGATGCTGCAATTAAGATATTTGCCCACGTACAAGCCCACGTAAAAATAGGCATTTTCATTAATGTCATGCCAGGAGCACGCATTTTGAATACAGTCGCTAAGAAGTTAACTGACGTTAACAAAGTACCCAAGCCGGATATCTGCAATGCCCATATATAATAGTCGACCCCCACACCCGGACTAAACGACAGCTCAGATAATGGCGGATATGCCACCCAACCCGTTTTCGCAAACTCACCAAAGAATAATGAGATATTGATTAGGATTGCACCGCCAGCAGTTAACCAAAAACTTAGATTATTCAAGAATGGGAATGCAACATCACGGGCACCAATTTGCAGCGGTAAAATGATGTTCATTAAACCAATCATGAACGGCATCGCCATAAAGATGATCATAATCACCCCGTGCGCCGTAAATATTTGGTCGTAATGTTCAGGTGGTAAGTAACCACTTGCACCGCCGGTAGCCATCGCTAATTGCAGTCGCATCATAATGGCATCCGCGAAACCACGGAAAAGCATGATAAGCGCAAGAATGATGTACATCACACCTAAGCGCTTATGATCAATTGAGGTGATCCAGTCGTGCCAAAGCACGCCCCATTTTTTATATTTTGTTACTAAGCCTGCCACTAGCAAGCCTAAGACAGCAACCACCGTCATGGTAACCATGATAATTGGTTCATGAAACGGGATTGCGTCTAATGTTAATTTACCTAACAACGACATGATTATTCCTCGTCCTCGCTATGCCCTTTATGAGCTGAGTGCTCTGGCATTGCGTGTTGCATTGCACCGTGTGAGCCATGCGCTTGCATATATTTCATTACGATTGAATGGAACATATCTTTATCAACACTGGCGTAGTATTTAACTGGGTCGTACTCACTTGGCTTAGCAAGTTCAACATAGGTCTGTTTAGTAAGCGCAGATCCTGTATTTTTAACCTTATTTACCCATGCATCGAAATCAGCTTGGGTTGGGGTAGCAATGGCATTAAACTTCATACCCGTGAAACCAGCACCGCTGTAATTTGCAGAGAAACCTTTAAAAGTTCCTGGTTCATCAGCTATCAAGTGAAGTTTGGTTTCCATGCCTGCCATTGAGTAAATTTGGCTACCAAGCTGAGGTATGAAAAACGAATTCATGGTGCTTTCTGAGGTGATCTTGTATTGAACAGGCACGTTAGCCGGAAAAACCAACTCATTCACTGTTGCAATGCCTTGCTCTGGGTAAATAAATAACCATTTCCAGTTTAAAGACACCACTTCTACAGTAAGGTGCTCACCCTTCCCTTCAAGTGGTTTATAAGGGTCAAGATCTTGCGTTGATTGCCAAGTGATCACACCTAAAATAACCACAATAATAATCGGAATGGTCCATACAACCGCTTCAATCTTGTTTGAGTGAGCCCACTTAGGAGCATAAATTTCTTGGTCTCGTCCATCACGGTATTTCCATGCAAAATAAATTGTCATGGCAATAACTGGGATTACAACAATCAGCATTAATACCGTCGCTACGATAATTAAATACTTTTCGTCAGCCCCAATTTGACCTTTTGGATCAAGTACCCCGCCTTTACAGCCAGACAAAGCCAGCACTAAAGACGCTAGAGCAATATTACAAAGGTTACGAATTGACAAAGGAATATCCTACAACCTAAAAGTTAACACTTGTCGATAAGTACACGACGCTTCTCTGTAGCAAAAAACGGCCACAGACATCCCCAGCCAAGTAACGAGCACAGAAAATCGGCACGCTAAAATGTGGGAATAATTAGGTTAGCTGACTGAAATTTGGACGCAGAAGGCCCACTAGGTGCTTAGTAAAGACAACTTAGCAAATGACTAAAATGGCTGAACTTAAGCAACAAAGCTTATTTACAGACAACCATTTACACGAGGAGGAGCACGACAGCCATGAGCGCTGTGTACTACTAAAGACTTTATCGTTTCACGCGCTGCGAAGGCCGCTTTACGTAAAATGACACCTGCACGACGCGCAGGGAAGAAATGGAAGACCAACCAGCATAAACCAATAAGTAATTGGCAAGACACCACTGGGTAAGCTAAAAAGCTCAACACATTAAGTAATGGTGTTTCGTATAAAGCACCTTCGCTTAATAAACTTCTTAGCCCGTGAGCATCTTCTAATGTACCGTTGATTAGCATGGCTGAATTAATCAGCAGCAAAGCTAAAACCGACATTAGCTCTTTACCAGCAAAAAACGCACGCGCAGCCAATTGCAATCTAGCTAAACTAGACTGTTTGACACCTTGTGACTGATTAATTGCTCGCAAAACTCACGCCTTTTAAAACTTTCACCACATTTAAGGTAGTTGCCCTACCCTATTTTTTAATGCGGTAACATGATCTTCATCAATAAAGTTTCAGTAATTACTGAAATTTCGATGTGGAGTATAACAAAGTCAACTTATCATACAAGAAAAAATTAACAGTGCTCAGTTAACCAGCATTTAATTAAGCTATAAAAAAATGTAAACAACCAACACTAACTTAGATAACCACCTAAAAAATTTGGGGATTTTATATTACAAAGTGAAATAGATAGGAAAGAAATTGTATAAAAACTTCTTAATACTGTAAGGTAATGCAGCTTGAGACAGCTGTGTACCAGTACTTAAATCCAGAAGCATTCTAAATAGCATCACTTTTTTATTTTTCATTCCCTAATTCAGTTACGCAGCATAATAAAGTATGTTAATTTACTATTACCTCTTGTTGTTAATATACAAGGGTCCAAAACAAAAACGCGAAACTATTTTTAAGGGAATAATATGAAGTTTGCTATTACATCGACACTTCTCAGCTTGATGTTAACTACTCAATCATCATACGCCGACGTAGAAAAAATGAAGCATTTTTCAAGCTTTGATGATTTAAGTAATGTTAGAGTGATCGATATTGATAATGATTCGAATAAAGACATCATTGCAATGATTAATGATGACAGCCAAAGGTTGTATATTATTAGTATCATCGGCAATGATGAAACTGTCAACACGCCAGTAACCAATGCAATAGAGTTTGAGAGCGAAGGAGAATCAATTACTTCGTTTGAAATTTATTACGATAAAAATTCAGATAATCACTTTGCTATTATTATTAGCGATCAACGCAACGCACACCTTGTAAATTTAACTGCTAGAAAATATGTAAAAAAGATCCCAAATATAACTGCTGATAACGTTAAATTTAAAGACATAGATAACGATGGCAATATTGAGGTTATACTAATAAATGAAAGTACTATGTATACGCTAGATATGCATAGCCTCGAAACAAAAGCGCACTACACTCTGCCACATTATGAGTTTACTGTCGGAAAGTTTACCAATTATCTGTTCAATGAAATGCTGACATGGGACGGCGAAATCTACCAAATTCAAGGCAGTGATGTAAAAAAAGTTGGCGAGCTCCCCGTAACAAGCAGATACCTATTTGCCAAAGACTTAAATAATGATGGCATGGATGAAGCAATAGCTGGAAGGTGTACTATCGATGTAAATAAAAACAGCGTTATTTGGCCTTTGGAGAGTACGCTAGAAGATTGTAATCAAGATAGTGGTTTGTTAAATTACACTAGTAGATCGCCTTACTACAACAACGACCTTTACCAACATTATACAGCCATTGAAAACAATGCCGAGATGTACCATGATCTGTATCCTAGTACTCACTTTAACTATTTCTATAACTATTTAACAAGAGAAGAAGAAGTCATTGGCAGGAGCGTCACAAGAGAGGAATATGACCCTCACCAACCTTATATATACTTTTATGTCTATGAATATTTAGACTTATATGGCGATGAGCAAAAAGAAGCAATTGTGCGAAGAAATTTGCTTAGTTCTGAACAAGTGAAATTCGGTGAGGTAACTGAACTCGGCTTTAACGGTAATGCTTATTTAGCTGTACAAAATAGAGAAATAAAGATTATCGATGAAAATGTAACGATGACATACCGAGCCCCGGATAGTGGCTCCTATTTAGTTGAAGATGATACCGTATTAAGAAATATATCCCCTGTAACACAAACTGAATCATGGTCAAAAAGGGTATCTAAACACTTTTATTCTATAGTAACGAAAGTTTCAATTATACCTTTTGGAAAAAACAACGATAATAAAATTGTGTACTCGACTCTAGGTGACCCGGATCAATATGGGGTGTGGAACCCCGGTATTATGAAACACTATGTATTGAACATGGATGGGTCTAATCATATCGAACAACCTTTTATTGGCTATTTCAAACTATTGGGTGATATTGACGGTGATGGAAACCAAGAGTACCTCTACCAATATTCGGAATGGTATTCTGATGAGTCAAAACCATTTGAAGTCAGAGAGCTATACAGTGACAGCATAAAATATACGATTTCACTTATTGGTGAGCGTCCACTTGATACATCAGAATTACTAACGACAATTGACTTTGACGGTGATGGTATTAAAGAACTTGTGTTAGAGCATCCAGGTATTAACAAGCAGCCAGCTGTCTATAACTTTGTTAAAAACACCCACTCATTACTTGATTTAGGTGATATCCAATCACTTGATACTTTTACGTATAATAATAACGAGCAATTGTATACAACAACTCAGGACGGGGCTTTAGTATCTATTTCCGCCCAAGGAAACAAACAAGAAGTGGCTAACTTCTGTGCATCATCAAAATTAATTGCTGTTGAGCAACATCTTAGTGGCCAACTTCATATCGCCTGCGAAAATGAACTAGGTGTATTTAATTTGGCAAATGCACAATATAATAAGCTGGTTACTCTTGATGTGGCCGCTACACATTCAGATATTGAAATAGTTGACGAAAAAACTTATTGGTTAATAACACATTCAAATGGCAGAGAACTATTTAAAATCGCTGAAAAAACAGAGCAACCTTATCAACTTAGTGTAGCTGAATTTAACACCAATAAGTTCACGCCTGTTGAGTTTAAAGCATTGAGCGAAAAAGATTCCTTCAACTATCGCTTTTATATTTCAAAGGCACCTAGCAAAGGCAATATTACATTTACCGATAGGGCTCTTGGCCACTTTAGTTACACTCCCACAACTGGCGAAGTTGGCCTAGACCAATTTGAGCTTTCTATGTCTATAGGCGGAAGGGCCACTGAAAGTGTGTCGGTTTCAGTCAATATTGATGGAACACCTCTTGTCATTGAGCCTAATTCAATTTCTGCTCATTGGCGCACGCCACTGAGCGAAACTCTCTCCTTATCAGGTGCAGGTGAAAACAGTAATCTTCAACTTAACGTAAAGGTACAGCCAGCATCAGGCGAGTTTGTGTTTAGTAATAATGCAACGGGTGAGTTTACCTATACACCATTAATCTCAACGTTAGAGCCAGCTAATTTTGTTGTTAATATAAGCAACGAAATTGGTTTAAATATTGATAAAATGATTACAATAAATCATACCAATACATCTCCACAGACACAGGCTCTGGAATTAATTATCAATCAATCTGAAGCAGCTCAATTCGAACTATTAGCCCAAGATGCAGATTCAGATCCACTTACTTATGAGCTTGTATCTGAGCCAAGCATAGGTTCAGTAACATTAGACAACAACAGTGGAATCGCATCATATACGCCGCAAACTAATACAAGCTACGAAACTAGCTTTCAGTACCGCGTTTTTGATGGTATGAGCTACTCTGAGCCAAGTACAGTTACTATAACCACTAAAGCCGATGATACAGACGATAATGGCGAAGAAACAAAAGAAAAAAGCGGGGGCAGTATGCCCTTCTATATTCTTTCATTACTTGCCATTGTGGGACTGCTGCGTAAATCGAAGTTTTCTTTCACTGTATAAACTTAACAACTCCAACCTTTACTTGCTCTTGGGAAATATTCCAAGAGCAAGATTCAATAATAGCGCCTCTATTCTGTGTGCTTCTATAAAAAATCAACTAAAGACGCGCGCTGCTAAGTACCCCAAAGTTAAAAAGAATAAAAACAAGAAGATAAGGTTGAACAAAAGTTAGCCAAACGAATGCAAATATAATATTCTTAGCATTAAAACAAAAAGGAATAAAGGATATCTTATGCGGGGCTGTATACTTGCCATGACTTTGCTAATCAGTACACCAATAATTGCCACTGAAATTGAAAATAACGAGGTTGATGGTTTTGATAAAGCAGCGATTAATCTCACAGATATAAAACCTGTTTTAAACCGCATAGCCAAGCATCCTGCAATTACACTACGGCAACTCGGTAGATCGTACCACAGTCAACCCATTTACGCTCTTGATATAGGCTCTGGCACCACAAAAGTGATGATGTGGAGTCAAATGCATGGTGATGAAAACACGGCAACCGCTGCACTTATGGATTTTCTTGATTTTATAACTTTGCCCGAAAACGCTCACTGGCTACAAAGCTGGCAAGACAAACTAACGCTCAGGATTATTCCCATGATTAATCCTGACGGTGCCAAAGCTCAAACGCGTCACAATGCACAAGGTATTGATCTAAACCGTGATGCAAAAGCATTGAGGACCCCAGAGGGGCAAACACTCATGCGTGCCGCTAAGGAGTTTAAACCTGACTTTGGCTTTAACTTGCATGATCAGAACGCGTATTACGGTGCAGGAAAAAAAGGGAATCAAGCTACTATTTCTGTACTCGCCCCTGCCTATAATGATGCAAGAGAGATTAATACTAGCCGTGGCGAAGCCATGCAGCTTATCGCTCACTTAGCTAAAACAATTGAAACGATGATCCCAGGGCACCTAGCAAAGTATAACGACAGTTACTCGTATCGAAGCTTTGGTGATACATTTTCCGAAATGGGTATTCGCACTATATTAATTGAATCAGGTGCTTACCCGAACGACCCTCATCGCCAAGTTGCGCGAAAAGTAAATCGTGTACTTTATAAAGAGATAATCGATACACTACAAAATGGCACGTGGAAAGCAGCCAGCATTAACCAATACAATGCAATTCCTTTTAATGCTAGTAATAACTGGGTCGATCTACTTATTGATGATGTGAATGTACAGAGCCATTACGGTGATTACAAAATAGATATAGCCATTAATAACAAAGGTAATGCACCACGTATCAAAGAGCTGGGAGATATAAGTAGCATTCGCCGTGGCTACACTCAAATAGATGCCAACAAGCTCGTTTATAACCCAGGTAAAGGTTTTTCTTTAACAGAACCAATTAAGCTTAATAAGAGGCATTATAAAGAGCTATTAAAGCAAGGTTATAGCTGCTTTTCAGGGGATTTCGCGAAACTAGATAACCGTTCCCACTGGCCAGTTTACCGGTGCCAAGGCGCATTTGATTCACAACCTAAATTGCACGCCTCAGCGGCATTCTTACTTTACCAAGGACAAACCATAAAATACGCAGTACTAGGTTCAGAACTCATAAAACTCAATTAATAAACATTAAAAAAGCGCCTAAAGGCGCTTTTTTTTGTGGTTAAAGAATTTGATTCTCTTTCCAGACTTGTTCTTTTGCCATGCGCTTTTTGCGCTTGTCACACGGGTCGTCGCAGTCGCAGGCTTTGTCGATACCAACAGCACCTAGGCCGCCACAACTACTGGCCATAGATTTCTTTTGCACAATCATACCAACAGCCATCGCTGCCACAATTAAAATAAGTAGACCAAATGTAAGAAGAAAAAGTGACATTGCTTTGCCCCTATTGTTCAGCAATAAAAATGAGCCCAACCTGTTGGGCTGTATGCATTATAAACTGCTTCTTGCCCTGCTACAAATAAGGTTTAAAAGCAGGGCTTGAATAAGTGACTAAGCCATTGTCTGACTTACCAATTAAATATACCGGCAGACTATGTTCTTCAGCATATTTTTGGGCACGATCCATCCCCATAACTGTCAATGCTGTTGCTAAGCCATCAGCCGTCATTGCTGAAGGATGCAATACTGTGACCGACACTAAGTCATGACGACTTGGCATGCCTGTTACAGGATCAATTAAGTGACTATATGTCACACCATCCATTTCATAAAAAATTCTGTAGTCACCTGATGTGGCAATACCATTGGTACCTGGTTCAATCACTTTATGTACTTTGCGCACGCCAGGCTCTGCATCTGGCTGCTCAATTGCAATTTTCCACGTGATGTTGTCTGGCTTAATACCCGATACACGTAGCTCACCACCTATCTCAACCATATAATTTGTTAAGCCGTGGCTTTCAATAACCTCTGCAACTTTATCTATGCCGTAGCCTTTTGCCGTAGCCGAAAACGACAGTTCTAAACCGTCTATCGTTTTCATAAGGCCTGAATCTGTTAATTCAAGCTTATCAACACCAATCTTTTCAATCATCGCCGCTAAGGCTTCATCAGTCGGGCGTTTAGTCGGCTTTTTATCTGGACCAAAGCCCCATAAGTCAATAAGTGGCCCCATTGTCACATCAAGGGTTTTTGTTGATTCACCAAGGCGAATTGACTCAGCCACAACCTTACGGAAATCATCACTAATCGGCATAACCTGCCCTGCTGGTAACTGGTTGAACTGGTTAATTTCTGAATCAGCAATGTAAGTTGACATAGATTGGTTTACATCTTTGAGTGCTTGCTTAATTTCAGAATGTAAATCAGCCCCTTCTAGTTTAGAAGGTTCAGCAAATACCTTGATGTGATAAGTCGTTCCCATGGTTTTGCCTTCGAAATAATGCTCCTCAGCTTTATCTGCTTGGCTACAACCTGCCATGAGTAAAGTAATAGTTAGTAAAAAAAAGGCCATCAAGCCTTGGCGATAAAACACTCTATTCATAGCACTCACCTTTAGGATACCGTGACGTTGGTATAAAAATAAAAAAAGCCTCGTAACACATTGTGCTACGAGGCTTGTATTCTAACCAAAACTTATTGTTTTGTGTATGGTGTTAGCCACCGAAGTCATCTAATAAGATGTTTTCGTCTTCTACACCTAAGTCTTTAAGCATATTGATAACAGCCGCGTTCATCATTGGAGGACCACACATGTAGAACTCACAATCTTCAGGCGCTTCATGATCTTTCAAGTAGTTTTCATAAAGTACGTTGTGGATGAAGCCTGTGTAACCTTCCCAGTTATCTTCTGGTTGTGGATCAGACAGTGCTGTATGCCATACGAAGTTATCGTTTTCTGCTGCTAAGCCGTCGAAATCTTCTACGTAGAACATTTCACGCTTAGAACGCGCACCATACCAGAAGCTCATCTTACGCTTAGAATTTAAACGCTTAAGTTGGTCAAAGATATGTGAACGCATTGGTGCCATACCTGCACCACCACCTACGAATACCATTTCTGCATCAGTGTCTTTCGCGAAGAACTCACCGAATGGGCCAGAAATAGTCACTTTATCACCTTCTTTTAGTGACCAAATGTACGAAGACATTTTACCACATGGAAGGCTTAGGTCTCTTGGCGGCGGCGTAGCGATACGCACGTTAAGCATGATAATGCCTTCTTCTTCTGGGTAGTTAGCCATTGAGTATGCACGAATTGTTTCGTCATCTACTTTAGACTCCAGATCGAAGAAACCGAAGTGGTTCCAGTCGCCACGATACTCTTCTGGAATATCGAAGTCAGCGTATTTAACGTGGTGTGCTGGTGCTTCAATTTGAATATAACCACCGGCACGGAACGGTACTGACTCGCCATCAGGAATTTGTAATTTAAGTTCCTTGATGAAAGTTGCCTTGTTATCGTTAGAGATAACTGTACAGTCCCACTTCTTAACACCGAAAATTGACTCTTCAAGTTCAATTTCCATGTCGTTTTTAACATTTACCTGACACGCTAAACGGCAGCCTTCACGCGCTTCACCTTTAGAGATGTGATCAAGTTCTGTTGGTAAGATATCGCCGCCACCTTCTTTGATGTGTACACGACACTGACCACAAGAGCCACCGCCACCACATGCAGATGAAACGAAGATACCTGAATCAGCTAGGGCACCTAATAGCTTGCTACCTGCTGATGTTTTAATAGCTTTATCTGGGTCGCCATTAATTCCGATGATGATATCGCCGCTTGCTACTAATTTAGATTTAGCACCAATGATAACTAAAACTAAAATAACAACGATAGCGATGAAAACACCAACGCCTAAGAAAATCTCATTCATGATTTATCCTCGCTACCTATTAAAGTGAAATACCAGAGAATGACATAAAGCCAAGACCCATAAGACCAACAGTGATGAAAGTAATACCTAAACCACGTAAGCCATCAGGAACGTCTGAATACTTCATTTTCTCACGGATACCAGCAAGTAAAGTAATTGCTAGCGCCCAGCCCACACCTGAACCGATACCATAAACAACAGACTCGCCGAAGTTATAGTTACGCTCAACCATGAAAGATACCGCACCGAAGATTGCACAGTTAACTGTGATCAGTGGTAAGAAGATACCTAACGCGTTGTATAGTGCAGGGAAGAACTTATCTAATGCCATTTCAAGAATTTGTACCAGTGCTGCAATAACACCGATGAATGTCAAGAAACGTAAGAAGCTAAGGTCTGCTTCTGGGTAGCCAAGCCACTCTAATGCACCTGGTGCAAGAACAGCGTGATAAACCAAGTTATTTACAGGTACAGAGATACCTAGTACCACGATAACTGCCACACCTAGGCCGATTGATGTTGTTACTTTCTTTGATACCGCAAGGAAAGTACACATACCTAGGAAGAAGGCTAAAGCTAAGTTTTCAATGAAAACTGCTTTTACAAATAAACTAATATAATGTTCCACTGCTCGCCCCTTACGCTTTTGCTTCTACTTGGTCTTTCTTGAAGGTACGAAGTACCCAGATGAATAAACCAATAATGAAGAATGCACTCGGTGGTAAAATCAATAGACCCATTGGTTGATACCAGCCACCGTTCTGTACAAGTGGGATAATATCAACACCGAATAGTGAACCTTTACCGAATAACTCACGGATGAAACCAACAGTTAGTAGTACTACTGAGTAGCCTAAACCATTACCGATACCATCTAAGAAAGACATTAACGGTGGTGACTTCATTGCGTATGCTTCAGCACGACCCATTACGATACAGTTAGTAATGATTAGACCAACGAATACTGAAAGCTCTTTTGCCGTTGCATAAGAGAATGCTTGCAATACCTGATCAACCACGATTACTAATGATGCAATAATCGTCATTTGCACGATAATACGTACAGATGATGGGATGTGGTTACGAATTGACGAAATAAACAAGCTTGAGAATGCTGTTACAAGTGTCAATGCGATTGACATGATAAGTGCATTTTTTAAGCTTGATGTTACCGCTAGCGCAGAACAAATACCAAGTACTTGTAGTGCGATTGGGTTATTTGCGAATACCGGACCAAATAGGACCGACTTCATTTCTTTAGTATCAGCCATTATTTCAACGCTCCTTCACGTACTTTCGCAAGGAATGGACCAAAGCCATGCTCGCCAGTCCAGAAGTCAACTGTATGATCAACACCATTTGAAGTTAATGTTGCGCCAGAAAGACCATCGATTTGATGTTCATTGCTTGCACCACTTTTCATGATATTGATTGGTAACTCTTTACCTTGCCATTTAGCAGTCCACTGTGGATTTTGAATTTCACCACCTAGACCAGGCGTTTCGTTGTGCTTGAAGAAATTGATGTTCTTAACAGTTTCACCATCACTCTCAAGCGCTAAGAAGCCATACATTACACCCCAAAGGCCATAACCTTGGATAGGTAGAATGATTGCATCAGTAGAACCATCTGCTTTTTTCGAGATATAAACAGGTGAATTCTTAGTCATGCGTTGAATACCCGCGATGTCTTTAATTCCCTCTTCTTTCAACGCAAAGCTACGCGCTTGGTCGAATTTAGTTTTCTCGAAGTCAAATGAGTTAGGATCTGCACCCTCAACAAATTCACCAGTATCCATATCTACAACGCGCGCTTCAATTTTACCATTGAAAGTCTCTGACACAGAGCCTTCAACGTCAATGTCAGCTGCCGCTAGGATATTACGTTGAATATCTTGAGTTTTGTTAGCTTGCTGTAAAGGACGAAGCTGAACTGAAGCAAACGATACGATGATTGCACACACTAAACATAGTGCAACAACAACGGTTAGCGTTTTGCCGATTGATTCGTTATTACTAGACATTACGTGCCAACCTCCGCTTGATATTAGCTTGCACTACAAAGTGATCGAATAATGGTGCAAATAAGTTAGCAAATAAGATTGCTAGCATCATACCTTCTGGGAATGCCGGGTTAACAACACGGATCATTACAACCATAAAGCCGATTAACGCACCGTAAGCGAACTTACCTTTGTCTGTGAATGATGCAGATACTGGGTCTGTTGCCATAAAGAACATACCAAATGCAAAACCACCAAGCACTAAGTGCCAGTGCCAAGGCATCGCAAATACTGCGTTAGTTTCAGAACCAACTGTATTTAGTAAGAATGCCGTTGCAACCATACCTAGGAATACACCTAGCACGATACGCCATGAAGCAATACGCACATAAATCAGGAATAAACCACCGATTAATAATGCTAATGTTGACGTTTCACCTACAGAACCTTGAATGAAACCGTAGAACGCATTCCACCATAGTTCCATGTTGCTGTAATCAAGTGAACCTACAACAGCTTGACCAAGCATAGTTGCACCAGAGAATGAATCTACTGCTGTCCATACTGTGTCACCTGAAATTTGTGCAGGGTATGCGAAAAATAAGAACGCACGACCAGCAAGCGCAGGGTTGAGGAAGTTACGACCTGTACCACCAAAGATTTCTTTAGCGATTACAACACCAAACGTAATACCTAATGCAACTTGCCATAAAGGAATTGTTGCCGGCAGAATGAGTGCGAATAGTACAGATGTTACGAAGAAACCTTCATTTACTTCGTGCTTACGCACAGAAGCGAATAGCACTTCCCAGAAACCACCCACAGCAAACGTTACTGCGTATATTGGTAGGAAGAAGCAGGCCCCGTAAAACATTTTCGCGCCCCAACCAGAGTCAGCAGTTAATTCACCGCCAAATAATTGGAACAGACCAACTTGCCATGTGTTTGCCAGTTCAAAACCTTGTGCTAATGCACCCGCGGCCTGATGACCGATGTTGAACATACCAAAGAACATTGCAGGGAACGTCGCCATCCACACTAAAATCATCATACGTTTTAGGTCGATGTTATCGCGAACGTGTGTTTTGCCTTTATTTACGTAACCAGGTGTATAAAAAATAGTTGCAGCAGCTTCGTAAAGCGCATACCACTTTTCATGTTTACCACCCGGTTCAAAATGCGGCTCAATATCTTCTAGAAATTTCTTTAAACCCATCTCTCTAGCCTTCCTTCTCGATCGTAGTCAAGCAATCGCGCAGGATTGAACCGTACTCGTATTTACCTGGACAAACGAAAGTACATAACGCTAAATCTTCTTCATCAAGCTCTAGCGCACCTAACGAAATTGCACCATCAAGATCACGTGCGATTAAATCACGTAATAATAGTGTAGGTAAGATGTCTAAAGGCATAACACGCTCATAGCTACCAATTGGTACCATGGCACGGTTCGAACCACCTGTAGAAGTCGTCATGTTAAATAGACGGCTCGGAGTCAGGTGAGATAAGAAGGTACGTGTTACAGAGAACTTATTAGCACCAGGCGCAATCCAACCGAAGAATTCTTTTTCGCGACCTTCAAGTAATACAGATACTTGAACATGGTAACGACCTAAGAAAGCATGTGGACCTTGTGAAGTAGCGCCTGAAAGCACTGAACCAGAAATTACACGGTTATCACCGTCTTCTAATTCGCCAGCAACTAAATCATCTAATGATGCACCTAATTGAGTTTTTACTAAGCGTGGGTTTTTAACACGCGGACCAGCAAGCGAAACTACACGGTCTGTGAAGATTTCACCTGTCAGGAATAAGTTACCAAACGCAATAACGTCTTGGTAGCCTAAGTGCCAAACCTGTTTGCTAGCAGAAACTGGGTCTAAATGATGAATGTGTGTACCAACAAGGCCAGCCGGGTGTTTGCCACCAAACTCATGTACTTCTACTTGAGGGATTGATGAACTAGGCACTTGGCTACCAGCTTGTTTACAAACAAATACTTTGCCGTCAGTTAAACGAGATACCACAGCTAAACCGGCTTCAAATGCTACAGTGTTTTCAGCAATGATTACTGCAGGATCTGCAGCTAGCGGGTTAGTGTCGATAGCCGTTACAAAGATTGAGCTAGGATTTGCATCCAAAGCCGCTACTCTGCTGAATGGGCGAGCACGTAGTGCTGTCCATTGACCTGACTGAACTAGTACTTCTTTCACTTTTTCACGGTCTAAGCTTGAAAGCTCGTCGGCCTTGAAAGAGTCAAAGGTGATTTGCTCACTGCCATTAACTTCAATAACAACAGATTGCAGCACACGTTTAGCACCACGATTAATTTCTTTAACTACCCCAGAAGCTGGTGCAGTAAATAAGACGCCTGGGTTCTTTTTGTCTTCAAAAAGTACCTGGCCTTTTTTGACTTGGTCATCCACACGAACATGCATGGTTGGACGCATACCAATAAATTCTTCACCTAGCACAGCTACACGTTTGACGGCAGAACCATCATGAATAACTTGCTGAGGTGCGCCCTCTATGGGTAAATCCAGACCTTTTTTTATGTTGATCATACGCACTTGCATTACATTAACGGAAAGAAACTGAAAAATCGTACCAACCACGTCGCTTCTTGATATGCTCAAGTTAAGTTCTTAGTATCTAAAAACTGCTTGTTTCACACCCAAACAAGCAACGCAGTAAACTCCTCACATATATTGCCCGAATTTTAACATCAATCAGGGTGACTATGCGAGAGCAAATATGAAATTTATACGACTGATGTGGTTATTTAGACTACAAAAAACCATTTGAATTAATTTCAATATAGACCAAAGTGCTATTGATGCCGTTTTATTTTCTCTTAAAAACAAAAAAGCCGCTTAAAAAAGCGACTTTTCCAAAACCAGCGTTATTTAATCACTAATCAATCAGCTGTGAAATCGCCACATCAGGATTCACATCTTGCTCGTAATCTACGCTATCGATACCAAAACCGAATAAACGTAAAAACTCATTGTGGTAACCCACATAATCCGTTAATTCGTCAATGGTGTCTGTGTCTACCGTATCCCACACTTTTTGAACACGAGCTTGCACATCGTCTTCTAACTCTTTGTAGTTTTGGAATAAATGACCGCCGTCATCGAAACGTGGCGTTTCGCCGTAAAGGTTTTCAGTGAATAGCGCATGGATTTGTTCAATGGTACCTTCGTATGTGCCGTCTGCTTTCATTACTTTGAATAACGCAGAGATATATAAAGGCATGATAGGAATTGCTGAACTTGCTTGTGTCACAACTGCATTTAATGAAGAAACATACGCTTCACCATTTAAGCCTTTTGTAGACTCTTTGATTGCTTGTGTTGCGCGATCTAGGTCTTCTTTTGCTTTACCAATCGTTGCGTGACCGTAAATTGGCCATGTTAACTCTTTACCAATGTAGGTATAAGCTGTTGTTTTGAAGTTATCAGCAAGGACATCGGCTGCTTTTAATGCGTCAATCCACATTTCCCAATCTTCACCGCCCATTACTTTGATTGTATTGTCGATGTCTTCTTGGCTTGCCGCTTCAACGGTTACTTCATCAATCACACGCTTAGACGTATTTAAGTTTTTTGTTGTGATATCTGAGCCAATTGGCTTAAGCGTTGATGAGTATGTCTCACCTGTATTTGGATCAGTGCGACGAGGAGACGCTAAGCTGTAGATAACTAAATCAATTTTACCTAAGTCAGCTTTAATCGTATCAATTGCTTTTTGCTTGATTTCATTAGAAAACGCATCGCCATTGATATTTTTAGACCAAAGACCCGCTTCTTCAGCAGCTGCTTGAAATGCCGCAGTATTATACCAACCCGCTGAGCCTGTTTTACGCTCGCTACCTTCTTTTTCAAAGAAGATGCCTAAAGTCTTAGCGCCACCACCGAATGCAGCTGTAATACGTGATGCCAAACCATAACCAGTAGAGGCACCAATTACTAATACATTTTTAGGCGCATTGCTCAGTGGCCCCTGTGCCTTCACATAATTAATTTGTTCTTGTACGTGCTCAGCACACCCTACTGGATGCGCGTTAGTGCAGATAAATCCACGAATTTTAGGCTTAATGACCATTGATCATCCTATATCTATCACAATAAAAATTAGCGCTAGTTTAAAGGCTAATAGTTAAAATACAGGTCTGATCAGTAATATAAGTATAAATTACTAATCAAACCATACGATTAATCGAACTTCGAACCACCCAAACATTTCGGTGATTCAGGAGCCTGCCCTTGCTGTGCAGAAAACTCATCGGGCGTAAAAGTATGAATCGCCAATGCATGTATATGATTCGCTAATTCATCTTGTAATAATTCATTAATTTGACGGTGACGTGCAAGTAAACGCTTACCAGCGAACTCTTCGCTCACCACAATTACCTTAAAGTGTGATTCTGTGCCACGACTATGCATATGGCTTTCATTGACAACATTTAGGTGCTTACATTCAATACCCGCTGCGAGCTTTTCCTCAATTTGTTGTTGCATTGACATGTGTCATAGACCTTTAATAGCAAAATAATTGGTCGTCACTATATCAAGGGGATGACTCATTTTACCAATAATTTTATATTATCGAGCGAAAGGTTAAGTTAATACGGGGATGCATTAGCCTTTGCTGCTTTGGTAAGCTGTGTTGATAGTCACGTTGACTAAAGCCATTCATTATTAAGCAGCTACCACTTTGCAGCACAATACTTTGTTTTTCATTACTGTGTTTGTGCTTAATTTTAAATACCCGCTCAGCCCCCAGTGAAATGGACGCAATAGTCGGCTGCTCACCAAGCTCTTTTTCATCATCACTATGCCATCCCATACAATCTTGACCGTCACGATATAAATTGACCAATAACGCATTAAATGGAATGTGTAATTGTTGGGATAAGCGCCTTCGCATTGCATCAAGCACCTCAGGCCAAGGTTCAACCACAAGCTGTGTGCCTGAATAAGCATAGTTAACCTGCTCATCAGCGATAAAGCACTGCAAACGAGGAATAGGATGGGTTTTACCAAATACAGTGATATTGGGCTGTTGCCAATTTAAATGTTGCTGTAAAAAATAAAACAAATCGAGACTTTTTTGAGCACTCAACGCTTTCTGTTGATAATAAAACCCTTCAGGTAAATGATTAGGCTTGGCGTTTGGCTGTTGCATGTTAGAATTTACCCATACTTAAATACTTACCCTAAAACCATGATGACCACCCAAGTACAACTCGGCGATAATACCTATACCCTAGAACGTTTTCCATTAAATCAAAAAAATCGCAGCCTACAAGCTTGGGACTCTGCTGATGAGTACCTTGTCACTTATGTAAGGGAGCATCATGCGCAGGCAAATTCAATCCTGATTTTAAATGACAGCTTTGGTGCATTGGCTTGTGCGTTTAATCAATTAACCACTTATTCAGTTAATGATTCGTATATTAGTCATCAAGCAACCTATTACAATTTACAAGCAAATGGCTTAGAAACAAGCTCATTGACGCAATTAAACTCTTTAGAGGCATTACCAAACAAGGTTGATTTAGTGATCTTAAAAGTGCCACGAAATTTAGGCTATTTACAACATCAACTTGCTGCAATCAGTGCCGCGTTACCTAAAGATGTTGACATACTTGCAGCAGGCAAAACCAAAGACATTCATAACTCGACAATTAAAGCGTTTAGCCAATTCATTGGCGAAACATCAACAAGTTTAGCCGTTAAAAAATCTCGCTTAATCATCAGTAAAACGAGCCAACTCAATAAACAAGCTGCATTTCCTGTAAGCTGGCCACTTGAAGGCTGTGAGTTTGAGATTCAAAATCACGCCAATGTTTTTTCGCGTGATTCTTTAGATATTGGCGCTCGCTTTTTCTTTAACTACTTGCCACAAACCAGTAAAGCACGCCACATCATTGATTTAGGCTGTGGCAATGGCGTGATTGGACTGATGACACTCAAACGCTGCCCCAAAGCACATGTAACCTTTGTTGATGAATCATACATGGCAGTTGAATCTGCACGCCTAAATATACAAAGTAATTTACCTGAGCAATTAGCTAACTGTGAATTTATTCAAAATGATTGTTTAACAGATTTTGAGCCGCAAAGTGCAGATCTTGTTTTGTGCAACCCCCCCTTTCATCAAGCGCAAGCTGTCACAGATCACATTGCTTGGCAGATGTTTAAACAAGCTAAGCAGGCACTTAAACAAGGTGGTGAATTAAGAATAATAGGTAATCGTCACCTCGATTATCATGAAAAACTAAAACGCATGTTCGGCAACTGTAAACTATTAGGTTCAAATAAAAAGTTTGTTGTTTTAAGTGCAAAAAAGACAACTTAATGGAGCAATATAAATGAAAAAAATACTTCTTTTAAGCATGTTAGTTGCGCTAACAGCGTGTAGTAACCAACCTAACCAACTGATCTTAAACCCTGTTTATAAAAGCGGTAAGGTTACCTCAATCAATGCAAATATCAGTACCAGCGTCATTGATTTGCGTGGTGATAATGTAACCCTAAAAATTATTGAATCAGATAAAGTAAAAACCCTGGCAAGTCCAGGCCTGACTGAGTCAGTAAAAAGCACACTTGATAGCGCCCTTAGCCGAAATGGTGCCAGTATTTCTAATCTTGCGACAACACGATTTGAATTAGATATTCACGCATTACAAGCGATCGTCACTGAAAAAATGATGACACACACGAGTCATGCCAATATTGAGCTGGGTATTCGCGTAATAAGAAGTAATAGTAACTTTAGTAAAGTTTACCGCGGCAGTGCAAACCTTGAAGGGCCATTAAGACACGATAGAGCAAAAATTGAGAGTCAACTGAATAAGTTGACTGAACAACTAATTACCCGCATTGTATCTGACCCAGAATTAATCGCTTATTTGGAAGGTTAACTATGAAGCGCATTTTTATACTTAGTTTTATCTTACTGTTCAGCCAGAACACCTTTAGTGCAACTGAGGGTAAGTTCATCCAAAAAGACAACATGTTTCCTCGTGTCGAAATTGTCACCACACTCGGTAGCATCATCGTAGAAATGGACCGTTCTCGCGCTCCTATCACAGTCAACAACTTCTTAACTTATGTCGCTGATGGTAGCTATAAAGGGAGTGTATTTCATCGTGTAGAACGTGATGAAGACAACGAACGAGATTTCGTTATTCAAGGCGGTGGCTACGATAAAGATTACGATGGTCTACACGAATACGACCCTATCTTTAATGAGAGCGGTAATGGTTTAAAAAATGATATGTATAGCATCGCCATGGCTTATCAAGACAGACAACCGCACTCAGGGACACGCCAGTTCTTTTTTAATATGGATGATAATGATCATTTAAACCCAGGTCGTGACTGGGGGTTTGCTGTATTTGGCATGGTTATGGATGGCTATGAAACGTTGGATAAAATTATGCGCGTGGAAACAGCTTATAACGAAAAAATAGGTTACAGCTTTGTACCCAAAACGCCTGTGGTTATCTTAAATGTAAAAATGATTGAACCCACTGCACTATAAAAATAACAAGCGAGCTCATCGCCCCACTCACATGGCAGTACTATGACAAAGACGCTTTCTGTTTCAGAGTATTTTTCGTACTTTAAAGACAAACGCTTAATCAATATTTTTCTGTTCGGGATCAGCAGTGGCTTTCCATGGGTACTCATTGGTTCTGTCATGTCTGCATGGCTAAAAGATGAAGGCCTCAGCCGAAGTATGATTGGCCTATTTGGCATTGTATTTGGGGCGTACAGCATTAACTTTTTATGGTCACCTTTGGTTGACCGTGTAAAACTGCCAGTTTTATTTAAATGGCTTGGTCAGCGTCGCAGCTGGATTTTACTCTGCCAGTCAGTCATTTTTATAGGTACCTTTTCACTTGCAGGGCTCGATATCAAAGCGAATCTTTGGTTTGCCGCCGCACTGTGCCTAGTCATTGCGGTTGCCTCTGCGACTCAAGACATCGCCATTGATGCGTTTCGTATCGATACTTTAAGTGAAAATGAAAGCCATAAAGCCACGGCAGCTGCAGCCATGGCAACATCAGGTTGGTGGAGTGGTTATGCTTTACTAGGAGCGCTCCCCTTCTACATGGCTGATATCCCCTCTATTGATTGGCCCCAAGTTTACTTTTTCTTATCCGTTATCATGCTGCTATTAATGGGTAGTGTACTTTGGGCAAAAGAGCCCGAATCAAATCGTGAAGTTATTCAGGCTGAACTTGAGTCTACCTATCAGCAAAAGCTTGTGGGTGTAGAACAAACGCGATTTGCAAAAGTAATTGCTTGGTTAGCGGTCACCGTGTTTGATCCATTTAGAACCTTTTTTGCACGCAATGGTGTAAAAACAGCGCTCGCACTTTTAGCGTTTATCTTCCTATTTAAAATTGGCGAAGCCTTCCTTGGGCGAATGTCGATTGTGTTTTATAAAGAAGTGGGCTTTAGCAACAGTGACATTGCCACCTTCTCAAAAGTAGGCACTGCAATTCTTACCATCGCTTTTACTTTCGTCGGTAGCCTATTCAATCAACGCTACGGTATCGTAAAAGGCTTATTCATTAGCGGCATTGCTATGGCAGCGTCTAACCTTGCATTTGCTTGGATTGCTATTGCAGGCCCTAAATTAAGCCTCTATGCCTTTGCAATTATCATTGACGGATTTACACAGGCCTGGTCACTGGTGGCAATGGTCGCCTTTATTTCTATGCTGTGTGATCGCGCCTTTAGTGCAACTCATTATGCACTTTTAGCGTCACTTGGAAACTTAGGCAGAACACTCCTGTCTAGTTACAGTGGTGTTGTGATAGATGATTGGCTTTTAGGTAACTGGGCACTGTTTTTTGTGCTAACAGCGCTCATGGTAATTCCTTCGCTGGTATTTTTATTTTTAATCCGCCACAAGCTTTATGCGTTAGAGAACAATTATCATCGAGATAATTAACAAAAAATATAAAGGTGTGATTGGTATTTACCGAAAAGTGAGGATGACTATTTAGTGCATCCATGCACTAATTGTATTACTAAAAATGTATTAGTAACAGCAAATTAAGCGTCTTTTAATAGGTTAAGACCTTCGTATGGGTCTACTTCCAAAGCATCACAGTAACGCATAAACTCAATAACATCTAAACGACGTTCTTGGTTTTCAATTTTACCAATGAATGAATGTGGCGTTCCTAAAACTTGAGCAAGGCTGCGCATTGTATGGCCTTTCTCATGGCGTTTTGTTTTAAGCCACTTCGTTAGTTTTGAGTTTTCGTCAGAAGAAACTGTTTTACCCATCATAAAAATACATCTCCTACTAGATGATTTGAGTTAATTAATTAAAGAGTGAAATTTTGCCCGTCTCACTCTTGGACACATTATATACTAATAATTTTTTCTGTGAATTAATAATTATACAAATGTCCACGTTTCAGGTATAGACTGCTTTGCTTGGCAAGTCTAGTTTTAAAGCTAAAATTAAAGCAGATGCTCTATAATTAGTTATTTAACTGTACCAAAAAATTGATCAATTGGAACCGTGTTAAATATAAAATATAGCTTTTAAAATTGCATACTTATGCTTAAAGTGTACGTAAATACTGAAAAAGGCTAGAAAATGTTCCGAATATTATTTTTGTTGCCAATTGTACTATGTGTCATCTGGTACCTATTTCTAAAGCAAAATCGTATACCAATTAAACAAGGGAAAAGAGGATTCATGTATATTTTAATCGCCTCTGCACTGGTATTAGGCTTTTTCTTATTAATGATTCAGGTTACCCAAAGCTAGTAGGGCTAACATTAATAAGCCCTCCCCTGCCAATAGTACTTATTAACGAAGCCAAGCTTCACTGTATCGTCATATACGAAAGGAGAGCGTTGCTACTAACGCTGTTTTCATTTTAAAAAGTTTTTCTAAACGAAAAACCAAAGCCATTGCTAAGATCAGCACTAAGAATAAAGGCAGGATGGTGTAGAAATTAAGGCAATAAAAAAGCCACATCATGTGGCTTTTCAGATATTCAATTAAACGCTGAAACTAGCTCCGCATCCACAGGTTGTTGTAGCGTTGGGGTTGTTTACAAAAAAACGTGCCCCTTCAAGTCCTTCAGTGTAGTCGACCGTCCCATCAACCAAATACTGAATACTCATAGGATCAATGACTAAGGTAACGCCATTCTTTACAATTTCTAAATCACCAGGGTTGGCTTTTTCATCAAAAGTAAAACCATATTGGAAACCCGAACACCCACCACCTGTTACATAAACACGTAGTTTTAGATCTGGATTTTCTTCTTCTTCAATTAACTGTTTAACGCGAACAGCAGCTGCATCACTGAACTTAATTGGCAACTCTTCAGACATACCAAACCCCTCAAAATCTATAATACTGTAATTATCTAATACCCGAGTATTTTAATCAAGTATCGACTGTCGGCTGAAAAGTATTTTCAGGTACGCATTGGCTAAGCCATCTGCATTGAACTAATGTTAATTTGTACGACTTTTTAATTATTTAAAGTAAGCGGTGAGGGATCATCATAGTGATTGACCATTTAAGGCTTCATTTCATAAACTCTGACTTAGATAGTGCGCAAATAATCCCTGCACAGTACGATGTTTTGCTTGTTATAGCCTCAGTTCTTACTGCCGTTTTCGCCTCTTATGTTTCTTTTTTACTTTCTGCTCGAATCAAAAACTCACACCTTAAAAATGAAAGTTTAGTATGGACGATAATGGCAGCCTGTTTTTTGGGTATCGGTATTTGGGGCATGCATTTTATCGGTATGCTTGCTTATAGATTACCGATAAACGTAGAGTACAACACCACAATCACCTTGGTATCAGTACTGCCAAGTGTGTTTGCCAGTTATATCGTGCTTTCAACTTCACTGAGCAACATAAAAGGACTTATTTTTCGAAGTGTTCTTATGGGAGCTGGGATTGGCAGTATGCACTTTGTTGGTATGATGGCAATGATGATGCCCGCTCATATGGCTTATGAGCCAAGGTTGTTTTCATTATCAATTTTTGTAGCAATCATTCTTTCTGGCATTGCTCTAAAAATAAATGACCTCCGACAAGCCCAAAAAACACATCAAGTACGCATGAATATGCTCGTTGCTGTTATTATGGGTAGCGCTATTTCCGGTATGCATTATATCGGTATGATCTCTATGTCGGTCTATACAACTGAGCAAACTGTCTATGTTACAAATCACGATAGTTCAACGCTTGCTCAGCTTGTTATTTCTGTACTATTGGTGTTAAGCCTTTTAGTACTGAGTGTTGTGGAACTTAGAGCGAGAAGCTTGCTCTCAGCTAAACTAAAAGCGGTACTAAATACAGTCCAAGATGTTGTGATTAGCTTTGATAGCACAGGTATCATCGAATTTGCTAACCCTGCTGTTTTACCTGTTTTTGGCTATCAACCAAATGAGTTAATCGGTAAGCACATCTATACACTTATCGCAGATAAATCAGCTGAACTCGAGCTAATCTTAAACACCGAATCAACAACGCTCCAGCAATCAAATAGCTTTAGTAAAAGCAGATTATTAAATGCGCTTAGAGCGAACCAAAGCGCATTTCCAATTACCATGACAATCAGCTCAATAGGCAACAAAGATATGGGCCCGTACGTTGCCACAATTAAAGATTTGAGTGACATCCACAACCAAGAAGCATTCACCCAAACCATATTCGATAACCTACCTATCATGTTGTTTGTAAAAGAAGCTAAACACTTAACATTTAGTCATGTAAATAAGGCTGGCGAGCAACTATTAGGAAAAACAAAAGAGCAATTGATAGGCCTCAACGATTTTGACATTTTTAATAATGAAGACGCACTAAGTTATGCGCAAACAGATCGCGATGTACTCACAAGTAGTGATATTCTCACAGTTGATGAAAAGCCTATTACAATTGATGGCCGAACTCACTACCTTCGCACCCGCAAGCTCTCTATTAAAGATAGCCATGGAAAAGCACAGTATCTGCTCGATGTTTCAGAAGACGTCACTGAGCTTAAGCAAGCTAAAACCGAACTTGAGAACTTACACCAACGCATGGCAATGGCCGCAGATGCTGCCCACATAGGTATTTGGGAGTGGAATTTTGAAACCAACGAATTGATATGGGATGACTGGATGCACACCCTGTTTGAGATCCCTAAATCTCAGTTTAATGGTAATTATGCCGCATGGGCTAATACGCTTCATCCTGATGAATACGAAGCCGTTACAAATAAACTTAAACTAGCAGTGCTCAATAATGAGGAATTTCATGCTGAATTTCAGATTGTTCTTCCCAGTGGGCAAATTCGTTATATAAATGCCGATGGTAGAATCTACGGGAACCGAATGATTGGTGTTAATTTTGATATCACCAAACGAGTTTTAGCTGAGCAAAAGATCAGACAACTAGCTCAAACTGATCACCTCACAGGTTTAGCTAACCGCAGTGCATTAAGTAAATTCCTAAAGCATGAGTTTGCTCGTATAGAACGAACAGGCACAAAAGTAGGCTGTTTATACTTTGATCTTGATAAATTTAAACCTATTAACGATACCTATGGTCATTTAATAGGTGATTTTGTACTTGTAGAGATCGCAAAACGATTACAAGAAACTGCGCGAAAAACAGATTGTACAGCCCGTATCGGTGGTGATGAGTTTGTTGTAGTCATCACAGATATTGAAAATAAAGAACAAATAAATCGTGCTCTTACTAGACTAATCAATGCTATAGAAACACCCATAGCCTGTGAAGTAGGTTATTTACAAGTAGGTGCAAGTGTAGGTTATGCAGTCTATCCAGACGATGCTAAATCTCTCGATGAACTCCTTAAAAAAGCCGATGAGCAAATGTATAAACAAAAGCGAGATTGTTCACTTAAAAAAACCACGATGAATACCCCGTAACTTTATACATCCGTTTAAAGGAGATAATTTTGCAAAATCACAAGGACTTAGTGAATTTGATTTGCTAAACTTGCGGCTCTAAGGTGCTGTGAGGAAAAATGCATGTGGCTTGAAACGCTGAGGCGTCGTCTAGCAAAGCCTAAAACATCTGTGCAATTGTGCTTACTAGGAGTTTGCGCAGGATTAATTGCGGCAGTACTGATTATATTATTCCGCCTCACAATTATGTTTTTTCAAAGTCTTTTTTTGGAAAAGCCCGATGACTTCTCTACCTTAGACACGCTAGAGCGTGTACTTCTTCCTATTGGTGCTGCCTTAGTCATCGCTTTATTTGCAGCACTAACGGGTTTTAAACATTACCGTTTAGGTATTCCTTTCGTTATCCACCGGATAAAAAAGCATTATGGTCATATGCCACTGTATAACACAGTCAATCAATTTGTTGGTGGGGCACTGGCTCTAATCAGTGGTTTTTCTGTTGGCCGAGAAGGCCCTTCTGTTCATATGGGGGCAACCGGTGCAAGCTTATTAGCAGATAAACTACATTTACCCCATAATGCCATGCGCACACTCAGCGGCTGTGGTGTTGCTGCGGGCATTGCCGCCTCGTTTAATACCCCGCTTGCTGCCGTTATTTTTGTAATGGAAGTAGTGCTAAGAGAATACAAAGTACATATTTTTGTGCCTATTATGCTCGCAGCGGTTACAGGTGCCCTTGCCACTCAATTTGTCTTTGGTGACGCATCGGAACTTGCACTTATCACTATGAACCCGCTTAGTGGCTGGCACTATCCTTTTTTAATTATTTTTGGCATGGCACTAGGTGCAGTCGCTTATGCATTTAATCAAAATTTAATGTTGATTATTCGCACTTTTAAACCGCTAAGTATGTTTCCTCGCTTATTACTTGCAGGCTTAATTGCAGGGCTAATCGCCTACATGGTGCCTCATGCAATGGGCTCTGGTATGAGTGCTATCACTATTGCCATTGAATCCCCTGATGATGTGCAATTTTTAACAACAATTTTAATCGCTAAATTACTTGCCACATTATTTGCAATTGGTCTGGGGATCCCAGGCGGTATTATTGGCCCCGTGATTGGTTTAGGCGTATTAATGGGTACCTTAATGGCATTTTTTGCCCAATTTATAAGCCCTGGAACTGATATTGCGGGTACCTATAGCATGCTTGGCATGGCTGGCTTATTAGCAGCCACCCTGCACGCCCCTCTTGCAGCACTAACAACGGTGATGGAGCTTACATCTAGTCCTGAAATTATTGTTCCTGCTATGTTAGTCATTTCTTCTGCGTATGTTACTGCTCTGCAATTTTTTGGCAATCGTTCTATCTTTATGCAGCAACTAGACTTTCAAGGGCTTGAATATCAAATATCCCCTGCAACCGAAGCGCTACAAAAGGTTGGAGTAATGGAAGAAATGGATGAGCAATTTAAGCTGCTATACAGCGATGATAAAGAGCAAATAAAAGAGTCATTAGACGCTTTGGATAGTCAAACGCCATTGATTGTTCATGATGATGAAAATGGCTATCGCCTTGCAGAGTATGACTTAAGCCTAATGTCTGACCAAAGTAGTAATATAAAGTATGTCAGTTTGAATGGTTTAAGTAGCCAAGCAACACTTGCCGATGCATTTGATCTATTAAAAGATAAACGTAGTGGCGCTGTATATATTTATAACCTACTAGATAATCAGCAAATTATGGGGCTTTTGCGTTGGGATCAAATCAGGCATATCCTTACCATACGTAACAGCTTGCTATAACAACTAAAAATGGACACAACAATGAGCGCGCTATTAGTTTACAAAACTTTTCATGTATTTTTTATGATTGCTTGGTTTGCGGGGATTTTTTATGTTCCTCGCTTGTTTGTATACCACGCAATGAGTGAAGAAAAAGCCTGCAACTCAATGCTAAAAGTAATGGAGCGCCGTTTACTGTTCTTTGTGACGCCGTTTGCCGTTTTAACACTCGTATTTGGCGTACTGACCATTGTTGAATATGGCCGAGATTGGTTTAGATACAGTATGTGGCTGCACTACAAACTCGTGTTAGTGATTATCCTTTATATCTATCATGGCTATTGTTTCAAATTACTGGCTGACTTTAAACATGATCGTAATACTCGCAGCGATCGTTTTTATCGTATTTTTAATGAAGTCCCAGTACTTATTCTATTAGCAATAGTCGCACTAGCAATTATCAAACCTAGCTTATAATTTGCTGCTGTGTACGCTAAAAATTTGCTATAGTACGGCGCAAATTTATGCGGCCTCCCATATAGAGAGCCGGCGCCTTAATAAATGTGATTAGGAACAGCCCCATGTTAAGTTTCCAAGGTGAAAATATTCTGTCGGTTAATCAGCTTGACCGCGATTGTATTGAACGTATTTTTGCAGTTGCTAAAAAGATGGAGCCTTATGCTAAAAAGCAAAAGCGCACCAATGTATTAGAAGGCGCTATTTTAGCAAACCTATTCTTTGAACCAAGTACACGTACTCGCGTAAGCTTTGGTACGGCATTTAACTTACTGGGTGGTTTAGTTCGCGAAACAACGGGCATGCAAAGCTCAGCTTTAGCCAAAGGCGAATCGTTATATGACACCGCTCGCGTTATCTCAGCGTATGCTGATGCCGTTGCGATGCGTCACCCTGATTCAGGATCAGTTGCGGAGTTTGCAACCGGTTGTGATGTACCTGTCATCAATGGTGGTGACGGCGCAAATGAACACCCAACTCAAGCCTTACTTGACTTATTAACGATTGAACGTGAACTTGGCCGTTTCAACCAAGGTATCGACGGTATGCATATTGCCCTAGTGGGTGATTTAAAATATGGCCGTACTGTGCACTCTTTATCTAAATTACTGTGCCATTATAAAGACGTGAAGTTCTCTATGGTGGCACCTGATGGCTTACAAATGCCAGACTACATTTTAGATGCTGTTGATAACGCAGGTCATAAAATTCAAGTAGTGGATAAAATGGAAGGCAACTTGGCGGCCGATATTGTGTATCAAACCCGTATTCAAGAAGAGCGCTTCCCTTCACAAGAAGAAGCTAACAAATACCGCGGTGGTTTTCGTATCAGTCAAGCAATTTACAATGCACACTGTAAGCCTAACTCAGTACTGATGCACCCACTGCCTCGTGACAGCCGTTTAGAAGCAAACGAGCTTGATAACGATTTAAATAGCAACGACAACCTAGCAATTTTCCGCCAAGTTCAAAACGGTGTGTTAATTCGCATGGCGTTGTTTGCTCTAACCTTAGATGTTGCCGACAAAGTTGAGCAATATGAAGTCGACGTGCCTTGGTTTAGCCGTAAACGTAATAGCTAAGCTACTTCGTTTGGGCTCTTTGAGCCCTTGCAAACCAACTCATTTAACGTGACAACCCAATAGGACTATTCATGACAATTAGCCAAGACCTTTTTAATCGCGCGCAAGAATCAATCCCAGGCGGTGTTAACTCACCAGTTCGTGCCTTCAATGGCGTTGGCGGTACTCCTTTATTCATCACTAAAGCAGAAGGTCCTTTTACCTTTGATGCTGATGGCAACCGTTATATCGATTACGTTGGTTCATGGGGACCCATGATCATGGGCCATAACCACCCAGCTATTAAACAAGCGGTATTAGAAGCCGTTGAAAATGGCTTAAGCTATGGTGCGCCAACCGAAACTGAAATCTTAATGGCCGAAAAAGTAAAAGAGCTGGTACCATCAATCGAAAAAGTACGTATGGTAAGCTCAGGTACTGAAGCAACAATGAGTGCGATTCGCTTAGCACGTGGTTTCACTGGTCGTGACAAAATCTTAAAGTTTGAAGGCTGTTACCACGGTCATGCTGACTCACTACTAGTAAAAGCAGGCTCAGGTGCGCTAACTATGGGTGTTCCAAATTCACCGGGTATTCCTGAAGACTTTGCTAAGCACACCTTAACTGTGTCGTTTAATAATCTTGATGAAGTAAAAGCAATTTTCGCAAAATACGCTGACGAAATCGCTTGTATCATCGTTGAGCCAGTTGCTGGCAACATGAACTGTATTCCTCCTGTACCTGGCTTCTTAGAAGGTTTGCGTGAGGTGTGTGATGAATACAAATCAGTACTTATTTTTGATGAAGTAATGACTGGTTTCCGTGTTGCTTTAGGCGGCGCGCAAGCTTACTACAACATCAAACCAGATCTAACTTGCCTAGGTAAAGTGATCGGTGGCGGTATGCCAGTCGGTGCATTTGGTGGTAAGAAAGAAATCATGGATTACATTGCCCCAGTAGGGCCAGTTTATCAAGCGGGTACGTTATCAGGTAACCCAATTGCCATGGCTGCTGGCTTAAAATCTTTAGAGCTTTTAAGTGCTGAAGGCCTGCACGATGAACTTGAAGCAAAGAGCAAAGCAATTTGTGAAGGCTTTGAAGCCGCTGCCAAAAAAGCAGGCATTGCACTTACAACAAACTACGCTGGCGGTATGTACGGCTTCTTCTTTACTGACAAAGAAAAAGTAACGAGCTACCAACAAGCCACTGAGTGTGATTTAGAGCGCTTCAAAAAGTTCTTCCACTTAATGCTTGAAGAAGGTGTTTACCTTGCTCCTTCAGCATTTGAAGCAGGCTTTGTATGTGCAGAGCATTCAGAGCAAGAAATAAGCGACACCATAGCAGCAGCAGAACGCGCATTCGCGAAGCTATAAAATATAATTAGACAAAAAAGCCCGCAAGGGCTTTTTTTTATGAATAAAAACAACGCAATCACAGGTCTACTCCTAATATAATTTCTAACTGGGTGTATCTGTGAATAATCTAATTAAACCTGCTGTTTTGTTAATGGGACAATTAAGTTACAAAGCAAAAATGTCGCTAATGTTTAGCATTTTAATTTTTCCTCTTTGTTTAAGTTTATTTTTTTTACTAAGCGTTTTAAGTAAAGGAATTGAAATATCACAAAAACAAAATCAAGGGGTTCAAATATATCCTCGATTACTTGCTAATTTACTCACTGCAAATCAAGCTGATAATATCAGTATTGCCCAACAAGCAGATTTTGCGAATACAGCCACTGGTGACGACAATATTTTAGAGATAGTCTCGATTGAGTCACAACTTGCTATTGTAAATGAGCTCAGTAGTAGCTACTTAAATCGCACATTAGTAACCGCTCTACCGCCTCTTATCACACATTTAAATAAAACCATGCAAAGTGCAGAAACCGTGATATCTAACGGGCAGTTTTCGCCGAGTACGTTTATTACGTTATCCAACCAAGTTAAAGCACTGCCGCAGTTAGAGTCACAGTTTTTAATGAGTTTAAATACATCTTTAAATGCAAACGAAGAACTCAAAAACACCCTAACAGAACCCGCAACGCAACTTTCAAGCAGTATCAATGCACTTTTTATAGCATTAAACCAAGACCTGCTTGAGCCGGATGAAATTGCACTTACACGGCAGCAGCTTGCAAATTTAAAAGTAAATATTAATAGTAAAATTAATCACTTTATTACCCACAGTGAACCGGCTTTATCGGCAATGATATTAGCGCAATTAAAACAGCAACGTATGACCCGTCTTGTGGTTATCATTGCCGCTTTAATCAGCCTATTTATAGCAAGTTATTTGATGATGGGGTTTTACCGCTCATTAGTCGATACTTTAAAGCAGTTTTCTCGCGCAGCAACAGAGGCTGCAACAGGTAATTTAGGCGTGCGATTAGATTTAAAAGGCAAGGATGAGCTTAACTCAATAAGCTTACTATTCAATGATTTACTAAAATCGTTTACGGCGCTTATCAATAATGCTCAAAAAACCACTCACTCAGTAAGAAGTACCACTCAGCACGTATTTGAAAGCCGCAATAAAACGACCAATGATGTTACTGAGCAACAACAAAGCATTAGCGCTATTAATGACTCACTAGATAACATGAGCCAATCGGCAGAGCATGTTGAAAAAACTGCCTCGCACGCCGTTTTTCTCGCCAATAGCGCTGCCAAACAGGTTCAAAACAGCGCAAAAAATAGCGAGGAGTTAGCGCAACATATCGCACAATTACAACAAGAGTTTAACCAAGGGTTAAAAGCTCTGGATTCATTAGCGCAAGACACCTCAAATATTAGCCAAGTAAGCAAAGGAATTAGCGACATAGCTGAACAAACAAACCTTTTAGCCTTAAATGCTGCGATCGAAGCTGCAAGAGCCGGCGAGCAAGGACGAGGGTTCGCTGTTGTCGCTGATGAGGTTAGAACATTGGCAGGGCGAACTCAGCTACAAACAAAGGAAATACACGATATTATCGCTTCATTACAAAATGCATTGCAGTTAACACAGCAGAAAATGCAGCAAAGTGTCGAAAAAATGGAGCAAGGGGCAGCATCCGCTAACCAAACAAAAGCAAGTTTAGTTGCAGCCGTAAATACGATGGATGAAATCAGTCAACATGGTGAACAAATCGCGCAGTTAGTTGGTGAGCAAACGAGTGCAACACAAGATGCTTTAAATGATGCCAAGCGGGTAAGCTGTTTAGCCGAAGAGACGCTTAAATCATCAAAAAATGCCTCAGCAAGCGCACACGATTTAACCGCGCTTGCTGAGCAACTTAACGATGCAATGAAAGCATTTAGCGTCGACAACTCGGACGAGGCTCAAACTCACTAGCTCGAATAGGCAGTTGCACCACTTTGCCGCAGCCAGGTGGTGCTTGCAGACCTGTTTCTTCATTTATGAACGCCCAGCGAATAGAAGCTGGACGAGTATCTGCAATGGCTTCAGGGTTAAGCGGTTTTAAATAACGAATATAGGTTTCTAACGCACCAACACTCCCTGTTAGGCCGGTATTTTTATTATCGTCTCGACCAATCCAAGCAACGGTTACTGTATTTTGGTCAAAACCTGCAAACCAGCTATCTCGTAAGTCATTACTTGTGCCCGTTTTACCCGCTAACTGAATCGATGGAAAGTGGGCATTTAAACGTTTTGCTGTGCCATCTTTAGTTACTCGCTTCATCGCATATTTGGTCATATAAACCGATGCTTCATCAAATCGCTTTTGTGATTCAACATTATGCTTATAAAGTACTTTACCTACCGAATCAGTCAGTGCAGAAATTGATGTTAGCTCACGATACTGACCATCAGCAGCAAGTGTTGTATAAAGTTGAGCGACTTCAAAGCTAGACAACTCCAATGCCCCAAGTAGTAGTGATGGGTATTCATCGATGCTTCCTTCAACTCCTAATCGCTTCAAGGTCGTTGCAACTGTATCGACCCCTACATCTAACCCAGTATTTACCGCAGGTATATTGATACTATTACTAAATGCCTTATAAAGCGGCATCATGCCTCTAAATTGCCTATCAAAATTCTCTGGCTGCCAAATTTTTCCTTGCTCATTCGTTACTCTTAGAGGAGAGTCATCAACCAAAGATGCAAGGTTGAATTTGCCGCTTTCAAAAGCACTCAAATAAACAGCAGGCTTTACTAATGAACCAATATTGCGCTTAGTATCTAATACTCGATTGAAACCAAAATAGCGAACATCGCGACCGGCAACTAAAGCTGACACGCCGCCTTTTTCAACGTTAACCGAGATCATAGCGGCTTCTAATTCTTCGGTTTTAGGACGTCTTTCAAGGTAAGGTAAGCTTGCCTCAACCGATTTTTCCATTGCAGTTTGTTTTTGTAAGTCGAAATAAGTAAAGACACGCACACCAGCATCCAATACTTGCTGGTCAGGTAACAAACGCTTTAATTCGCGATTAACTAACTCTAAATAACCAGGATACGACTTCTGTAGGCTATCTTTCATAGGTGAAATATCAATTGGACGCTTTAACGATGCGCGATATTCACGTGTATTTATTAAGTTGTTTTCGACCATTAAGCGCAGTACTAAATCGCGACGCTCCATCGCACGTTCACTGTAACGGCGAGGGTTGTAGTACGATGGGCCTTTAACCATAGCAACCAGTAACGCAATTTGGTCATACTCTAGCTCATCCACAGGTTTAGAAAAGTAGAATTCAGCGGCAAGCCCCATACCGTGAACACCCTGATTGTATGATTGCCCTAGGTATACTTCATTTAAGTAGGCTTCTAAAATTTCATCTTTGCTATAGCGGTAGTCTAATATCAATGCGATAAGTGCTTCGTTAAACTTACGTACAAGAGAGCGTTCACGTGTTAAGTAAATATTTTTAGCGAGCTGTTGTGTTAAGGTACTTCCCCCCTGCACTGTTCTTCCCGCTTTGATATTACTGTATAAGGCACGCATAATAGACCATACCGACACACCGTGGTGCTGATAAAAATCTCTGTCTTCAACCACCAGCAAGGTGTCTTTTAACATTGCAGGAAACTTATCAAGTGGAACGAATTCACGATCTTGGTTCGAATCATTACCAATTCGCGCAATTTGCACAGGCTCCAAACGCGCAGAATTTAAGCGTCGACCAAATTTATCCTTAATAGTTGCTAATTTTTTTCCTGAAAAACGAAGCTCAATAACACGAGCATCTTCAAGCCCATCGTAAAATTCAAATTCGCGGCGATACACTTTAATGCTGTTAGATGACTTAACATACTGCCCTGTACGACTAAGCTTATTAACTGAAGAGTAGTTTAATCTGTTAAGCTCCCAAAGAACTTCTTGCTGTGATAAAAACTGCCCTGGGTAAAAGCTCATTGCTCGCGCGTATACCTGCGCAGGTAACTGCCACTTATTGCCCTCAAATTGACGCGTTATTTTTGCATCTAAATAAATAAGATACAGCACCATCGCAATCACAACAGCTAAGGATAACTTCCAAAAAATTGACCACGTTTTACGAAAAATACGCGACTTTACTGTCGTATTTGAAGAGGTTTTGCGTTTTTTAGTCGTTCGTTTAGTGGACGCCGTTTTCTTTGCTGGCGTTTTTTTAGCAGGAGTTTTTTTATCAGCCATTGAGTTCGCTATTGGTCAGTTAATTTTACAGGTGTAATCAGTCGCAATTCTATCACCTGTAAAATTAACAGTCACTTAAACTCGATTAGCGGGTACATAACCAAAGCGAGTGAATAACCGCAGGTATAAAAAATATAAAGCATAAAATAATATTAATAACCAAATCTTTACCAACACCGGCTTTTAAAAACACAGCCACAGGTGGTAAAAACAATGACAAAATAATTAATAACAGTTTGTTATCCATAGTATTCCCTTGTTGATTAAGTTATTTGAGCATAGTCAATATTGTTGAAATCGCCTATAAGAAAACACTTATTTTGAATGCAAAAAAGCCCTACCTGAGTAGAGCTTTGATTTGAACACACAATGATTATTGTATGTGCGTGCTGAAGCACGCACTAAAATTAGTTACTGCGAACTGATACAAACTCAGGGTAAGCATCAATACCACAGTCATGTTGATCCATACCGTTTAATTCTTCTTCTTCGGTAACACGGATACCCATGGTATTTTTCAGAATTGCCCATACGATTGATGACGCGATAAACACAAACCCTAAGATACACACTAAGCCAATTAATTGATTAACGAAGGTTGCATCTGAGTTTGAAAGTGGTACTAGCATAATGCCTAATGCACCACACACACCGTGTACAGAAATCGCACCGACAGGGTCATCGATTTTTGCTTTATCAAGTGCAACAATACTAAATACAACCAGTGAACCGCCTAGTAGACCTAATAGACAAGCAAGTAATGGTGTTGGTGATGCTGGCTCAGCCGTAATAGTGACAAGGCCTGCTAACGCACCGTTTAATACCATAGTTAAATCAGCTTTCCCCCAAAGCACTTTACATACGAACAGTGCTGCAATAGCTCCACATGCCGCTGCTGCGTTAGTGTTTAAGAAGATTTTACCCACAGCTGTTGCATTTTCAGCGTCAGAAACAAGCAGCTGTGAACCACCGTTAAAGCCAAACCAACCCATCCAAAGGATTAATGTGCCTAATGTGGCAAGTGGTAAGTTAGAACCAGGAATTGGGTAAATTTCACCGTTTTTACCGTATTTACCTTTACGAGCCCCAAGGAAAAGCACACCAGCTAGCGCTGCTGCAGCACCTGCACCGTGAACAATTGCAGAACCTGCAAAGTCAACAAAGCCCATTTCAGATAAAAAGCCTGCGCCCCAAGTCCAATAACCTTCAATCGGGTAAATGAAACCTGTCATTACAACAGTGAAGATCAAAAATGCCCATAACTTCATACGCTCAGCAACAGCACCAGATACAATAGACATAGCTGTAGCAACGAATACAACTTGGAAGAAGAAATCAGACTCTAATGAGTGATTTGCATCAGCTGCTTGCGTACCAATTAACGCACCAAAAGAAGGAACAAAACCACCTTCTGCGTTATCAACATACATGATGTTATAACCCACAAGTAAGAACATGGTGCAGGCGATCGAGAAAAGTGCTACGTTTTTAGTTAGTATTTCTGTTGTATTTTTTGCACGAACTAAACCCGCCTCAAGCATCGCAAAACCGGCAGCCATCCACATGACTAAAACACCCGACATCAAAAAGTAAAAAGTGTCGAGTGAGAACTTCAACTCTACAATCGTGTTTTCCATAAATCCCCCTTAAATTGCTTCTTCATCAAGTTCGCCGGTACGAATACGGACGATTTGGTCTAGGTCGTAAACAAAAATTTTGCCGTCACCAATTTTGCCTGTTGAAGCAATTTTCGTGATGGTTTCAACAACGCGTTGACAATTTTCGCTACGAGTTGCAATTTCAAGTTTAATTTTAGGAATAAAATCGACTTGGTATTCAGCTCCACGGTATAGCTCAGTATGTCCACGTTGGCGGCCAAAGCCTTTAACGTCGACAACTGTCATCCCCTCAATGCCTAAATCAGCCAGTGCTTCACGCACATCATCAAGTTTGAATGGCTTTATTATTGCACTAATCATTTTCATAGTGGCCCCCTTCGGACGCTTATTGTTATCCTGTTGTCTTTAACAATCCAACCTTTGTGCCACTATTTTTTATTATTTATTTTCAACGATTTAAATACAATCAGCCACTTACAAACAAAAAAAATGCACCACAAGGGTGCATTTTTTTAACAATTAACCAGCACTGGTGCAATTCAAGCAATGAAACCTTGATTATAGCAAAGCAAACATTTCGTTATTTAATTATGCTTAGTAATTGCTATGCATCCACGCAGTCGTAAAGTAGTTATTTTTCAATCGGTTAGAAACAGTTTTAATCTCTCAAAATGATTAAGTCTTATTGCGTATTGGTGCTACAAACGTACTACGCAGTTACGCTGTTGCTGTTTAGCTTGATATAAAGCTTTATCAGCTAAGCGCATTGCAGCTGTGAGTGAGACATGTTGAAATGCGGTCATACCAATGCTGATAGTGAGTGAATAAGGTTCGCCATTAATTGAAAATTGGTGCTCAGCAAGTTGTTCTCTAAAACTATTTAGCCTTGCCTCTGCTTTTTCAAGATCCATGTTGTCTAACACAACTGCAAATTCTTCCCCACCAATGCGAGCAATTGTGAAGTCGTCGAACTTGCTTTTTAAAAAGCTTGTTACTTGCTTTAATGCATGATCACCCGCTTCGTGACCAAACTGATCGTTAATAGTTTTGAAAAAATCAATATCGAGTAATGCAAGCACATTCTCTTGTTCGGTTTTCTTTAGAATTTTCTCGGCGTATTGATAAAAATAACGGCGGTTATGAAGCCCAGTTAAGTGATCTCTGTATGCACTTTCTTTAATGTCTGCGATTAGGGCAAGCTGTTCCATCGTCTGCATTACACGGCAATGAAACTCTTCATTCATAAATGGCTTGGTCAAAAAGTCATTGGCACCGTACTTGATAAAACGTGCCGATAAACCGTGCTTACCTGCGCCTGATAAACCAATAATAGCTAAGTCATCACGGCCTCGAAAATTACGCACTGCTTTAACAAGCTCAAAACCATCCATCGTTGGCATTGCATAGTCAGTCAAAAGAAGCTTTATTTCAGGATCATCTTTGAGCATTTGCAATGCTTGCTCACCATCATGGGCATCACTTACATTAAAAAGCTGCTTTTCTAGCATTTGCTTCATCAAGGTGCGGCTTAATACCGAATCATCGGCAACAAGTGCCTTTGAACCATGGTTTCTGAGTAATTGTGCAACAAGCTTAATGGCATAGTGGTATGAGTCACGATTATCTTTAACAACATAATCAACCACACCAAGTTCTAGCATTTGTTGACGAATGTATTCATCAATTTTAGACGTTAACACAACGGTAGGAATATTCTTTGATAAGGTGTATTTAGCCACTTCACCGTTCATCGCATCAGGCAGTGTTAAGTCAACTAAAGCGAGGGTATAGTCATGCTCAGCGATTAAATCGATACCTTCTTGCAAAGACCAAGCAAAGTCGACATCCACATCTAAATAGTGGGCAGATAAGTGGCGTAACACTTGCTGTACTACTTTACTGTCTTCAACAACTAACACTCTTTGCATTGCAACTTCTCTTTTCTATGCACATGTACACAAATTACCAACATGCCAAATATACGTTATTTTTTAATCTAGCTAAATGATTAAGCAAAATATCTTTATTAAAAAGTACTTTTTTGTAATTAACTGCGCAGTTTACAGAATCTTCCTATTTAACAGCTATTATTGGTCACTAGTCTCAATAGTTTGTCTTCAAGCGAGCTTTTCTCTTTAATAGCAGCAACTCGAATAATAAGGAATCAACATGAAACTAGTTAGTTTTATTGGCTTGTCAGTAACAGCCCTAACACTGACCTTCAGCACACCCAGCTTTGCTGATAATGAACGACGCATAGACGTTGACAGCAGTGTTGTTACAGAACATAAAGCACGTATTAACGGTGAACGCTTCTCTTATACTGCAACAACAGGTACCCAACCAGTTTGGGATGAACAAGGTAATGCGGTTGCAACGCTGCAATATACTTATTATACCCGCGATAAAGTAGACGACAGAACAAAACGCCCATTGGTTTTTTCATTTAATGGCGGCCCTGGTTCTGCGTCAGTGTGGATGCACCTTGCCTATACTGGACCTCGCGTATTAAAAATTGATGACGAAGGCTACCCAATTCAACCCTATGGCGTAAAAGATAACCCATATTCAATTTTAGATGTGGCTGATATTGTTTATATCAACCCCGTAAACACGGGTTACTCTCGCATCCTTGAAAATGATAAAGGTGAGTTACCAAGCAAAGCTGACCAACAAAAAATGTTTTTTGGTGTAAACGCCGACATCAAATACTTAGCAGAGTGGTTAAATACCTTTGTGTCGCGCAACGAGCGCTGGCGCTCACCTAAGTTCTTAATTGGTGAAAGCTATGGTACAACTCGCGTTTCAGGCCTTGCTCACGAATTACAAAACCGCCAGTGGATGTATATCAACGGTGTTATTTTAGTATCACCAACTGAAATTGGTATTAAACGCGAAGGTCCTGTAGAAGCTGCAAATCGTCTACCGTACTTTGCCGCAACGGCTTGGTACCACAAAGCCCTCAGCGCAGACCTACAAGCAAAAGACTTAGATGAGTTACTACCTGAAGTTGAAGAGTTTACCGTTAATAAGTTCTTACCAGCAATTGCTAAAGGTGGCTTCTTGGCTGCCGATGAAAAACGCGCAATCATCAAGCAAGCAGCACAATACGCAGGTTTATCTGAAAAGTTTGTTGAACAAAACAACCTTGATATTCCAACTAACTTCTTCTGGAAAGAGCTATTACGCGAGCGCGGTCAAACGGTAGGTCGTTTAGATTCTCGTTATTTAGGTATTGATAAACGTGATGCAGGTGAATCACCTGATTACTGGGCAGAGCTTACCTCATGGTTGCACTCATTCACGCCAGCAATTAACTATTACCTACGTGAAGAGCTTAACTACAAAACAGATATCAAATATAACCTATTTGGCAATGTTCACCCTTGGGATCGTACTGGTAATAACACAGGTGAAAATTTACGTTTAGCGATGGCGCAAAACCCATACTTAAATGTAATGATCCAATCAGGTTACTACGATGGTGCAACTAATTACTTTGATGCTAAATACACAATGTGGCAATTAGACCCGAGCGGCAAAATGAAAGACCGCCTAAGCTTTAAAGGCTACCGCAGTGGTCACATGATGTATTTACGTCACGCTGATCTTGAATCATCAAATAATGACTTACGTGAGTTTATCCTTAAATCACTACCAGCTGAAGGCAAAGCAGCTAAGTACTAACTAGACGATGACTCATTTAGAAAGAAAAAGCCCGTTTTACACGGGCTTTTGTTTATCCACTAATCTATTTGGGTATATACTCAAGTCATTGATTTAAGGAATTGGATAATCACAACATGGCTGAAAAATTTCGTGTGATGTTTGCAGGGCTAGAAGCCGGTGTTGATCAAGCACATGCTACTGAGCAACTTGCAGCAAAATTAAAAACAAATACAGATAAAGTAGCCACTCTTTTTGAACATAAACCACTCTTTGCCCCTAGCGAACAAGAAAAAGCATTAAAGCAAGCAAAGCTATTAGCAAGCGTAGGGATTAAAGCAAAACTCCAGCCAGTCAATCAAAACCAAGTTAATCAACAAACGAATGCAAGTCTTGAGGCTAAACAACGTGATGAACGCATTTTTGATGCCTTAGATTACATTACAAGCAGCCTCATTCGCCTTGAAGAAAAGCTTGATGATCTAGAGCAGCGCTTGCCTGAGAGTGAGAGTACCAATCCACAAGATAGCGACGATAGCTGGCAAGAAGATGACTTGCTACTGGAAGAAGAGTTAACAGAGCCCGTTAAAAAACGCTCTAATACATTACTTTATTCACTCATCGCCATGGTGATTTTGTTATTAGCTATTCTTGGCGTTGTAGAGCTTTTTCCTGAGTTTTTCTCTTTTTTAGAAAGTTAACACCTATATTGACATGAGCAACACGCGAGCAGAAATCAGACAATCTATTCGAAAAAAGCGCAATTCACTGACTGTTGAACAACAAAAAAATGCAGCAATTGCGCTAAAAGTGAATTTTACTCAACACTTAAAATCACTAAAAATCGCTAAAAACGCCCACATCGGCATTTATTTCAGCAATGATGGCGAACTAGACACCTCATTGTTAATTAAAGAATTATGGATGCAAGAACAGCATTTATACCTGCCTATAATTCACCCCTTCAATGGCACGACTTTGTACTTTCAGAGGTATGAAGAAAATTCACCCATGACCGCAAACCGCTATGGTATCTTGGAGCCCAAGTTGAATTGCAGTCAAATATGTCCTTTAGACAAGCTTGATATTTTACTTATGCCATTAGTGGCATTCGATGATCAAGGTAACCGTTTAGGAATGGGCGGTGGGTTTTATGACAAAACATTGGCACGGTATTACCAAGAAAACTGGCAAAAACCGATTTTGATAGGCCTTGCCCATCAATGTCAGCATGTTTCAGCATTGCCAATTGAATCGTGGGATGTACCGTTAAAACACATTATAACCCCAGAGAAAATCTACCAATGGTAAGCAAACTATTTGTATACTATAGGCCCTCTCTGACAGCTAACTGAGCACATAATTATGACGCAAGATGAATTAAAAAAAGCCGCTGCCTGGGCAGCACTTGAGTTTGTAAATGAAAACACCATTGTTGGTGTAGGTACAGGCTCAACAGTCAATCATTTTATTGATGCACTGGGTACTGTAAAAGACACCCTTATTGGTGCAGTTTCAAGCTCTGAGGCTTCAACTGAAAAGTTAAAAGCACTGGGTATTGAAGTGTTTGAACTAAACGAGGTATCAAGCCTTGATGTGTATGTTGATGGCGCAGACGAAATCAACCCACACAACGAAATGATCAAAGGCGGTGGTGCAGCGCTGACACGTGAAAAAATCGTTTCAGCAGTCGCAAAACAATTTGTTTGTATTGTTGATGAATCTAAAGAAGTAACAACATTAGGGGCTTTTCCACTACCGGTTGAAGTGATCCCAATGGCACGCAGCTATGTAGCTCGTGAACTCGTAAAACTAGGCGGTGATCCTGTTTACCGTGAAGGTGTTGTAACAGATAACGGTAACGTCATTTTAGACGTGCACAATTTAGATATCAGCAATGCCAAAGAATTAGAACTAACAATCAATCAGATTGTGGGTGTAGTAACAAACGGCTTATTTGCCCATCGCGGTGCAGATAAAGTCATTATCGGCACCAAAAATGGGCCGCAAATCAAGTAAATAGGAATGAGGATATGAGTAAGGTATCGTTAGCAAAAGACAAAATTAAAATTCTCTTGCTGGAAGGCGTGCATCAAAGTGCTGTCGAAACGCTTAAGCGTAATGGCTACAGTAATATTGATTACGTAAAAACCTCCTTACCTGAAGACGAGCTCATTGAGCGCATTAAAGATGTGCACTTTGTAGGACTTCGTTCTCGCACTCATATTAATGAAGCGGTATTAGAAGCAGCTGATAAGCTCGTGGCAATCGGCTGCTTCTGTATCGGTACTAACCAAGTCGATCTGCAAGGCGCCCGTGAACGTGGTATTGCGGTATTTAACGCACCATTCTCAAACACCCGTTCTGTTGCAGAATTAGTACTAGGTGAAATTTTATTACTCCTTCGCGGTATTCCAGAGCGTAATGCTCTCGCGCACCGTGGTGGTTGGTTAAAATCTGCCAACGGCTCATTTGAAGCACGTGGTAAAACGTTAGGTATTATTGGTTACGGCCACATTGGTACACAGCTAGGGATCATGGCTGAAAACATCGGTATGAACGTTGAGTTTTACGATATTGAAGACAAGCTTACACTGGGTAATGCAACGCAAGTTCATAACCTAACTCAGTTACTACAACGTGCCGATGTGATTAGCTTACACGTACCAGAAACACCGCAAACGAAAAACCTAATTGGTATGGCTGAGCTTGAAGTAATGAAGCAAGGCGCCATCTTGATCAATGCTTCTCGCGGTACGGTTGTTGATATCGATGCATTAGCAGAATCATTGCGTGATAAAAAGCTGAGCGGCGCAGCAATCGACGTATTCCCTGTAGAACCAAAATCAAATGATGAAGAGTTCGTATCACCGCTGCGCGAGTTCGATAACGTAATTCTGACTCCACATATTGGTGGTTCAACACAAGAAGCACAAGAAAATATCGGTATTGAAGTAGCGGGCAAACTTGCTAAGTACTCAGATAATGGTTCAACCATTACGGCAGTTAATTTCCCTGAAGTATCACTGCCTGAGCTTGCAAACCGCAGCCGCTTATTACACGTGCACCACAACCGCCCAGGTGTTCTAACGCAAATTAACCAAGCGTTTGCACAGCACGGCATCAACATCGCCGCCCAGTACTTACAAACTGACGAAGCGATTGGTTACGTGGTCATCGATGTAGATACCGACCACTCTGAAGTAGCCCTCAAAGAACTAAGTGCCGTTGAAGGTACAATCAGAGCACGTATCCTCCACTAATCATTCGCATATAGAATCATTAAAAAGCGCAACCAGTTAAACTGCTTGCGCTTTTTTGTAGAACAAAACTTTAAGGTAGGTTGGTTTGAGCGTAGCGAAACCCAACACGGGAACCTAGCTTGAAGCCGTAAATTTTAAACTCTAAGTCAAAATAACTCATCGTAGGCGTGAAATTTATTTCGCGCGATGGCTTATTTCCTGTAAATAACACACAAAAAATTTCAGGTGAACAGCCAAAGTAGCAGCAAGCTTGTGATTATTCTCATTACGCCACTGCAAAACTAATAGGGTGTACCTTGGTAAGGTTAACGTTTTGTTTAGCTTGCCAAAGATTGTAATTATCCTGCATCGATAGCCAACTTTCAGGGCTTCTACCCAAAGCCTTAGATAACCTTAATGCCATTTCAGGAGTAATAGAGCTCTGCCCCTTAAGGACTCTGTTAAGAGTTGAAGGTGAGACATCCAACTGTTTCGCGACAAATCTACAGCTGTAACCGAAAGGCTCCATATATACATCGGAAATAAATTCACCCGGATGCGGTGGATTATGCATAGTCATTAGTGATAATCCTCGTAGTTTAATATGTAGGCGTTACCATCTTTGAATTCAAATGTTACTCGCCAATTACCATTTACAGTTATTGACCAAACACCATCTCGATTGCCTTTTAATGGGTGCAACTTAAATCCGGGTAAGTCGATATCTTCAATAATCGAAGCGGTATCTATAGCGGCTAGTTGCATTCTCAAACGGCGCTCGTGTTTGGCTTGAATCCCTGCTTTGCTTCCAGTCTCGAAGAACTTTTTCAAGCCTTTATGTTTGAATGTCTTGATCATTGCCAAAGTGTAGCGTGTTGCGCAACAGGTGTCCACTTAAAATGTAACCCCCTTACTTAGGGGGAATAGCCCGTGGGTTAAAATTTGAGGCGGAGCAAAAACCAACGCGGTAATTAAAAGCTTTAAGCCGTAAATTTTAAGCGCTAAGTCAAAACGGCTCACCCTAGGCGTGAAATTTATTTCGCGCGAACATCAGCTACTGAAGATAACTTTCCGGTAGTATTTCCTTAGTTAATTTGTTAAGAATGTTTTTATTATTTATTTGTGCAGTTTATAAACAACCAAATTATTGAGAGTCAAAAGGAATTTGAGTCATGGATGAAATATTTGCATTTGCCGATGAAAGTGCACCTCAAAAGGATGTCCCTGCCACACGATAGGTATAATTGCTATTCCCAAGCACTACTTCGCTGCATTCAATCAAAAGATTTCTGACATTTACGATAATAGTGGTCTACAAGGTGAAATAAAATGGGAAAAAGTTAGGAAAAGTGCTGGTCAGATAAATTTATGTATAGATATATTGAGATTCATATTAACTAGTCCTGTTTCATTTCATGCTATAGCAGTACATAAACAACCTTATAGAAAGTGGCATAGCAATGAGGAGACAGCTTTTTACACAACTTATGATTTCCTCATCCGTGAGAGTAGCCGTTCGAAAAATGCAAAAATAACTGTCTTTGCAGATCAAAAATCTAGCTCTTATTCAAAACAAAATGAAGTAATGCAGATAGTAACAAATCATATGTTAGCGAAGCTGCCAACATGTTCAAAAGTACATCATGTTGCAATGGAAGATTCTAAATATCACTGGGGCTTACAAACAGTAGATATATTAACTGGTGCAGTTAACAGCAGTTATCAATTGTTTTTTAATCCTTCGGCACAAATGCAGCTAGCTAAGAAAATAGCTATAAGTAAAATGGCAAGTCTTCTAGGTTGGGATTCTCTAGCATACGATACAATGCCGAACAATGACTTTAATATTTGGCACTTCCCTCTGGAAACGAGAGCTATTCCTGCAACAAAGCAAGTTATACCAAACTTTTCAATAACTAATATAAGTAGAGAGGAGTTTGAGTATTATATGAGAATTAACAAATAATTTTACTTTATTACTAATCACTTTCTTTGCGAATAAACTCCCCCACAACCACACTTCCCTGTGTAAATCACGCCAATGAGTCTGTAAATTTTACTCATCGGTTACTTGAGTATCTGCGTCTTTATCTTGCTGTCTTTCGCTTATCATGGCGTTTAATTTCTCGCCGCCTTTGATACCAAAATCTAACGTGCGGATTGGGAATGGGATGGTCATGTCAGCTTCGCTTAGCGCGTTTCTAACTGCCACAACAGCCTTATGGCGAACGGTCATGAAATCCGCTTCACCTGGGTATTTAATCCAAAACCAAACCAGTAAGTTAACGCTGCTATCACCAAAGCTTTCGGCGTAAACCGCGGTTTCTTCTTGTTTAATAACAAAATCAAACTCATTGATTTTTTTAACAATCACCTCAGCGGCTTGCTCGGGGTCGTCGGCATACGAAATACCCACAGGCACCTCGATACGACGCACACCTAATGTACTGTAATTGCTGAGTATATTTCTAAACAGAATCTTGTTAGGCACCAAGATAAGTTGCCCATAAAAGTTTTCGATAAGAGTGTTTCTAAGGTTAATCGCCTTAACAGTACCAAACACGCTTTCGGTGCGAATTACATCACCCGTTTTAAATGGTTTGCGAATACCCATAGCAATACCTGCTATAAGATTCTCTGTCATATCCTGAAAGGCAAAACCAATGGCAAGGCCAACTATGCCCGCACCCGCGAGTAATGAGGTGACAGTGCCTCTGAGCCCCAAGAAATCAAGGGCTACAAATAAGCCTACGCACAACACGATGACTTTTACTATCGACGACATTAAGTCTGCTATTTGCGAAGACTCTAACGAACGGCGTAGTAGCTTTCTGAGCATTGAACCAACGATACGCGCCAGCAGTGAAAACACGATAGTAATAATGACTGCGACAATAAAGTTTGGAATATGGCTTATGATGATATCAACCCAGCCACCGAGTTTTTCTTCTATCAGCTTTTCAGCTTCACTTACTGACGGAATTTTTAACATTTTTATACCTTGTTGAATTAATTGCTCAACAAAGTATTTAGCAAGATGAACGCCATTTCTAATTTAGTATATTAAAACCATAAAAAAGCCGTGCTTGGCACGGCTCTTCTAATTCATTTTACTAAAAATTAGTTCTGCTCTTCGCGTAAGAAAACAGGCTCTAATTCTTTTGCTGTTGCATCGCTACTAAAGTAATAACCAGCAACGGTGAAATCTTTTAAATCACTCAATTGGGTAACTTTATTTTCAATGATGTAACGCGCCATCATGCCACGAGCTTTTTTCGCATAAAAGCTGATCACTTTATATTGGCCGTTTTTACAGTCTTTAAAGTGTGGCGTGATAATTTGTGCATTTAAGGCTTTTTTATCAACCGCTTTAAAATACTCATTAGAAGCAAGATTAACTAAATACTTGCTATCTTGCTCGGCAAGCACAGTATTAAGTTGTTCGGCTATCACGCTACCCCAAAATTCATAGAGGTTTTTACCACGTGGGTTTTCAAGCTTTGTGCCCATCTCAAGGCGATAAGCTTGCATTAAATCAAGCGGCTTCAGCACACCGTAAAGACCAGACAGAATACGTAAGTGAGATTGTGCATAATCTAGCTCTGAACTTGTCAATGTTGCAGCATCTAAACCACCATACACATCACCATTAAATGCTAGCACTGCTTGTTTTGCGTTATCGGTAGTAAAGGGCTGTGACCACTCAGCGAATCGTGCTGCGTTTAAACCAGCTAGTTTATCGCTGATTTTCATCAAGCTACCAATTTGAGCAGGTGTTAAATCACGGCAAACTGACATTAACTCTTCGCTGTGCTCGAGTAATTCAGGTTGAGTGAATTTATCGGTCGTGGCTGGTGTTTCGTAATCTAAATTTTTTGCTGGTGAAATAACAGTGATCATAGTTAGCTATTGACTTGTAATTTGTTTGATGTCAATTTCAACATTAATTGAATCAAAATGCACGTTTTGTTTCATCCTGCCTTGATACACTGCATTTTTACACCTAATGCCTTGGTTTTCTAAATTAAGGACATATAACCTATTAAACACTGTCATAGTGTTGCAGTATTAAGGCCGCTATAATGGATTTTCTTTTAACTTGCTTGGAATGAGGAAAGCAAATGACTTCAGCACTACAAAGGCTTAAACAGCATTCATCTATTGTTGCAGATACAGGTGATATCGAAGCTATCAAAAAGCACCAACCAGAAGATGCAACAACAAACCCATCTTTACTTTTAAAAGCCAGTGAAATTGAAGCGTATAAGCCTTATTTAGATAAAGCGTGGCAGTACGCTAAAGAGACCGAGCAAGATGCAGCTAAACAACTTGAGTTAGCATGTGATTACTTTGCTGTATTAATCGGTAAAGAAATTAGCGAAATCGTACCAGGCTATATCTCAACAGAAGTAGACGCTCGTTTATCATTTGATACCCAAGCGACTATCGACAAAGCTCACACTTTACTGAGCCTTTACGAAAAAGAAGGCGTGAGCAAAGATAAAATATTAATCAAAGTTGCATCAACGTGGGAAGGTATCAAAGCCGCAGAACAGCTTGAAAAAGAAGGCACTAAGTGTAACTTAACGCTGCTATTCTCTGAAGCACAAGCCCGCGCATGTGCCGATGCAAATGTATTTTTAATTTCACCATTTGTTGGCCGTATTCTAGATTGGCACGTTGCTAACGGTATGGAAAAACCAACAGATCCGCTAAACGATCCTGGTGTGCAATCAGTACGTAGCATTTACGAATTCTACAAACGCCACGATTACAAAACGGTTGTTATGGGCGCAAGCTTCCGTAACACAGGCGAGATCATCGCGCTTACGGGCTGTGATAAGTTAACGATTAGCCCTGCTCTTTTAGAAGAGTTAGGCCAATTAACTGATGCACAAGAGTACCTACTAGAGAGCGACTTTACTGTTGAAGAAAAACCAGCACCGCTAACTGAAAGCCAGTTCCGCTGGTTACACAACCAAGATGCAATGGCAACAGAGAAACTAGCTGAAGGTATCCGCTCATTCGCACAAGCTCAAATTGAATTAGAAGCTCGCTTTAAAGCGATGTAATTCGAACAGCAGCATTTTTTGAAACGCCACCGCTCGGTGGCGTTTTTGTTTCTAAAATAACTAAACTCTTGATCTATTCATCTATCAATCACAGTTCTGTAACAGTATTGTCACTTTTTTATTCTATTTTTAAGCAGCCTGTGGTATAGGTATTTCCGAGGTTCAAAAAATCAATAGGAGAAGTTCATGGATAGCCTAGACGATATTTTAGAAATATTAGAAGGTCCTAATAAAACAAGAAAGACCTCTACAAAAAATAAGAAGAGAAAATGGCGTGAAATCGAAGCGTTAAAAGATAAACATAGATTACGCAAAGAACTACAGGAGTTAGACTACTTTACAGATAGTATTGCTATTGATGAGCTAGACTTTTTGTAAATTCAAAGGCCCAATTGGGCCTTTTGCATTTCTGTTATAGAATTTGTGGTAAAGACCAATTTACTGGCGTTTTATTTTGATCGCTAAGTAGCTGGTTTGTTTTTGAAAAGTGCTGACAACCAAAAAAGCCACGGTGAGCAGAAAGCGGTGATGGATGCGGACCTTGAATCACATGATGACGCGAGGTATCAATGTGTTTACCTTTTTTCTGAGCATATGCGCCCCATAATATAAACACCACCCCCTCACAATGTTGATTGATAAGCGCAATCACTGCATCGGTAAATTGCTCCCAGCCAAGGTGCTTATGAGAATGAGCCAGCCCTTGCTCGACCGTCAGTACGGTGTTAAGTAAAAACACACCTTGCTCGGCCCAGCTTTGCAAATAGCCATGGTGAGGTACTTCAAAACCATCAATATCGGTTGCCAACTCTTTGTACATATTTTTCAAAGAAGGAGGTAACTTTTTAACTTCAGGCAATACCGAAAAGCACAAACCATGGGCTTGGCCTTCTCCGTGGTAAGGATCTTGACCTAAAATAACCACTTTGATTTCACTTAATGGTGTGGCATCAAAAGCTGAAAATACCTGTTCATCTTTTGGATAAACGCTAACGCCTGCTGCGCGTCTATCGGCCACATATTGAAGAGTTTCTTGCATGTAGGGTTTAGCAAGCTCGGTATCTAAAAATGTTTGCCAATCATTCATTTTGAAGCCTGTATTTGCTGACGAGAAACGTCTATTTTACCACACATATCAGTCAAACCATCAAGCATACGGGTTGTAAAACGGTGCAATAAATCTGCGTTCACACTAATAAATTGGTTATGCTGCACCGCTGGCATTTCTGGCCATTGTCGCCAATCAATTTTAGGCTGAGGCTTTTTCGATTTTTCATCTGGGATGATGATGACTTCTGGCTCTGCTACCAATACGTTTTCAATACTAATGCGCGGGTAGTCTGTATCGCTATTAGCAAACACATTATCCGCATGACAAATAGTTAATAGCTGATTGATCCAAGTATTTCCACCCACTGTCATCATCGGCTCAGGCCATAATTGATAAAACACCGAAACAGTCGTTTTACCCTCTTGGGCTGCACGAATAGCACTCAGCTTAACTTCAAACTCTTTAGCCACTTTATTTGCCTTTGTTTGCAAATGCGTAAGTGTGCCTAGTTTACGCAGCTCATCAGCCACATTATCAACCTGATTTGGGTTGCTGTACGCTACCGGAATGCCTAATTTTTCAATGTAAGCGAGATCGTCGGCTTTGTTGCCCGTTTTCCAAGCCAAAACAAGGTCAGGTTTTAACGACAACAGTTTTTCCATGTTAATACCGTAATAGCCACCTACCCGTTCGATATCATTCGCTTGCTGAGGAAAGTCTGCATAGTCAACGGTACCAACAATGCGCTCTCCTGCTCCAATCGCAAATAGGTTTTCAACGATATGCGGCGCTAAAGCAACAATACGCTGTGGCTGTTTAATTTCATGAGCTTGAGCCAATGTTGGTAAATAAAATAAAACACCTAAGAGTGCAAACTTGATGGCCTTCATGTTAATAATCGAACCCTTTTTGCGCTTTTATTCCTGCATCAAAAGCGTGTTTTACGTTTCTAACTTCACTGACTGTATCAGCCAAGTCGATTAGTTTACGGTGCGCACCACGACCTGTAATTATCACCGATTGCATAGCAGGGCGAGAGCTAACTGCTTCTAGCACTTCGTCTAAATCAATATAGCCGTAAGTGATCATATAGGTTATTTCATCTAGCATAACGAGGTTAATCGACTCATCCTTCAGCATTCTTTTCGCTTCTTGCCATGTCACTTGTGCAGCAGCAGTATCTGACTCTTTGTTTTGTGTTTCCCAAGTAAAACCGGTGTTCATAATAACAAATTCAACCCCCGCTTTTTCGAGTAGGTTACGCTCACCGCACTCCCAAGTCCCTTTAATAAACTGACACACAGCTGCTTTCATTCCGTGACCAACAGCGCGTGCGACAGTACCAAACCCTGAAGTCGATTTGCCCTTACCATTGCCAGTAATAACCTGAAAAATACCTTGCTCTTTTTGCGCAGCAGCAATACGTTCATCGACTTTTTCTTTTACTTTTTGCTGGCGCTGTTGGTGCTTATCTTGATTCTGTTCGCTCATTGTTGTTCCTTATGCCTCTAAATTGAAATTCTCATAAATATTGATGATTTGTTCAATATCGAGATTCTCTGCTACCACGTTTGCTAAACGGCTTAACTGCTGTTCACGGTTTAAATTAATATCAATCGGCTTGATTTGGCTATTGGGTGCAAGCCAAGTTATTAGCTCAGATACGCCTTCAGGGGTATCGAACAAGCCATGTAAGTAAGTACCTGCTACTTGATTATCATCACTAATAAAACCATCTACTTTAAATCCACTTGGGTGATTACTAAAACTTAAAAATGGCTTTTCAAATGCGGGCCCTTGGCTTATACCGGCATGAATTTCATAACCTGAAATTGCTTTATCGCTATTGTTTAAATGAAGAATACCAGAGACTTGGCTTAGTACTTTTTGTTGCCCTAATTGGGTTTCAAAGTCAGCAAGGCCTAGGCCATCTGCGCAGCCTAAATTAGACTCCACAGCATGTGGATCAGCAAGGTAGTTACCTAACATCTGCAGCCCACCGCATACTCCGAGCACTTTACCGCCATAGCGTAGATGACGTGTTATTTGTTTATGCCAACCTTCATTTTTTAAAAACGCTAAATCGCCAAGTACATTTTTACTGCCAGGGATAATAATCAGATCAACACTTGGAATAGCTTGGGTATGACGTACATACTGTAAATCGATTTCGGGTTGTAATCGCAGCGCATCAAAGTCTGTGTGATTACTAATATGAGGAAGTAGTAGCACTGCTATGCGTAATTGCGGTTTATCGACCAGATTAGTTATAGCAACGGCATCTTCAGCATCTAGTGCTAAGTCATGTAAATAAGGTAATACCCCAAGTACCGGCTTATTGGTGTATTGTTCTAACCAGTCAAGGCCACCTTGCAATAACGCAATATCACCCCGAAAACGGTTAATCACAAAGCCTTTTACTCGCGCTTGCTCTGATTCTGACAATAACGCTAACGTTCCGACTAAATGAGCAAACACACCGCCTTTGTCGATATCGGCAATAATGATCACCGGGCAATCAACTGCCTCGGCGTAACCCATATTGGCAATGTCGTTTTCGCGCAAGTTAATTTCTGCAGGGCTCCCTGCTCCTTCAACAACCAGTAATTCAAAACGCTCACTTAAGCGCTGCTGCGAAGTAAGGACCGCATCCATCGCCACTTTTTTGTAGTCGTGATAACTGCCCGCTTCCATATTCGAAAGCGCTTTACCATGAACGATTACCTGCGCCCCAGTATCGCTGTTAGGTTTTAATAAGATAGGGTTAAAATCGACTTCTGCGGGCACTTTTGCCGCCACAGCTTGCAAAGCTTGTGCGCGACCTATCTCGCCACCATCTGTGGTTACGGCGCTATTTAATGCCATATTCTGTGGCTTAAAGGGCGCAACCTTTATGCCTCGCTCAGCAAAGATCCGGCAAAGTGCTGCTACAAGGGTACTTTTACCTGCATCTGAGGTCGTGCCTTGCACCATTAATGTTTTCATCATTGTTCTCTTTTTAAGGTTTGTGCAAGACCTGCAATCACAAACTCAACACGTGCAACTTGCTGTGCTAAGGCTTGATGCAACCAGCCTGAATGATCAACAAACTGACGGCTTAATTCACCGAGCGGCACAATACCATGACCCACTTCATTGCTGACAAAAATCACCTCACCCGGCAATTTTTCTTGCACATCGAGTAAGGCCGCTTTTTGCTTAAGCCAAAATGCTTCACCATGCTGGCATAGGCAATTACTCAACCAAAGGGTTAAACAATCCACTAAAATACAGTTTCCAGCTTGGCTGTGTTGCTGTAGTGCTTTAGCCAAATACAAAGGCTCTTCGACAAGTTGCCAATGCTTAGCGCGTTCTGCTTGATGCCTATTAATTCGGGCAGCCATTTCCTCATCACCAGCATTTGCTGTGACAATGTAGATAAGCGGCTTGTTTGAATTTGTTGCCAGCTGCTCAGCAAAACGGCTTTTACCGCTGCGAGCACCACCTAAAATTAAAGTATGTTGTTGGCTCATAATAGACTCACCAAGCAAAGGTAGGTAACAAGCTCAGATACTTGCTGGGCAGCCCCCAAGCAATCACCGGTATAGCCAGATAACTGTTTTTCAAACCAGCGCTTTAATAGTAATCGAGTAACAAAAAGTACACTGACGATTATAAATATTTGCCCTAAAGTGAAGCCAAAAAACAACCATGCAATTGCTAACACCGCACCGCCAGTTGCTAGCAGTATTTGATAACTTTGCGTGCTTAAATGCATCGCAATTGGTTTTACTTTAGATGTGGCGTCCTGACTTACATAGTCCATGTCTGCAATTAAACTTGTTGCTACAACCCGGCTTAAGCTTTGCCCTAAAACAAGTGCAATAATCAGCGTACTGGTTACTTCGCTAAGTGCAACGAGAGTTTGGTACTTAATTAATAAAGCCATTACTAACGCCGCAGCACCATAGGTACCTAAGCGACTATCTTTCATAATGCTCAGCTTATCTACAACCTGCCAACCACCACCAAAGCCATCCCAGACATCAGCAAGGCCATCTTCATGAAATGCCCCTGTGATTACCAAGCTAAACGCCATAACTAACGCGACTGCAATGGCTGCGGGGAATAACCAACTTATCAGCAAAAAGCTGAGCGCTAAAAGTACACCTAATAACACCCCGACCAATGCAAAATAACGGCTGGCCTGATTGAGTGCCTTACTCGATACCTCAAAGTTTAATTTAACAGGTATACGCGTTAAAAAACTAAGCGCCAGCAAAAATAGCTGAAGCTGACTTGGGGTTGTGTTTGAAGTCTGTTGTTCAACGCTCATATCAAACTACTTGCTCAACATTGGCATCGGCAAAACTTGCCATATCATTGTAAAACGCCAAAGATGCTTGCAGTAAAGGTAAGGTAAGCGCCGCCCCAGTGCCCTCTCCTAAACGTAAATCAAGCTGCAATAAAGGCGATGCGTGCAAGGCATTGAGCATTGCTTTATGCCCTTGCTCATCTGAGGCATGAGCAAATAACATGTAATCGCGAGCGTTTGCATTAATGCGAGTTGCAACAAGCGCCGCTGCGCTACAAATAAAGCCATCCACAATCACCGCTATACCAAGCTCCGCAGCAGCTAAAATGGCACCGGTGATCTGTACAATTTCAAAACCGCCTAATGCAGCGAGTGTCATTAGTGGGTCGCTAAAATGAGCTTTATGTAATTGAAGGGCTTGCTCGACAACCTTGATTTTTTTAGCAACAACCTCGTCACTCACACCTGTACCTTTACCAACACATTGGCTGGCAGGTAACGACAACAAGGCAGCCATTAATGCCGCAGCACTTGTGGTATTGCCAATACCCATCTCACCAAAGGCGATGGTATTACAACCTTGCTCATAGAGTGAATGAACTCGCTGCTTTGCTAATGCAAACCCTTTTTCAACTTGGCTAATTGACATGGCCATTTCAGTATTCAGTGGTGCAGTGATTTCACCTAAACGCTGGTTATGCACACTTTTATTGTGTGAAGTACTGAGTGTTCCGGCATCAACAACTTCCAGCTGCCAACCAAGCTGGCGACAAAATACATTAATCGCTGCACCTCCAGCTGCAAAGTTTGCCACCATTTGCGATGTAACGCTGCTAGGAGCAATCGACACACCTTGGCTTGCCACACCATGATCACCTGCAAATACAACTAGAGAAGGGTTTGAAATAACCGGTTTAAAGGCAACTAGCGCCTGCTCACTATCAAGTTGCTTTGAAAAAATAAGCGTTAATTGTTTAGCACAACTTTCAAGCTGACCCAAAGCGCCTAGCGGCTTTGTTTTAAGGTCTATTTTTTGTTGAATTACAGCTGAAAATTGCTGATTAATAGGCGTGATATTAAACATTAACTACCTGCTCTGTTTACGAAAATAAAGTAAGAATAAAAAGAACACGCTACCGATAGCGGCTGTGATCACACCTACGGGTAGTTCTTGGTTATTCAGTAGGGTTCGGCACAACACATCTACCCACACCATAAAAATGCCACCGACCAAGGATGTCATAACTAAGTTATGGCTGCTGCCTTGTGGTGAAAAGTAGCGCACAATATGTGGGATCATCAGGCCGACAAAACCAACGCCCCCACACATAGCAACAAGCACTGCTGTAATTAATGAACTTAGCAGCAGCATCATGATCCGAAAGCGTTGCACATGAATCCCCAAGGTCGCAGCACTTTCATCACCAAGCAGCATTGCATTAAGCTGACGACGAAATGCAATCATCAAAGTCATGCAGGCAATAATAACGGTAAATGGCAGCCAAAGAGTGTCCCACTGGGCACGAGAAAAACTGCCCATCGTCCAAAATAAAATAGCGGTTATGGCTTGAGGATCGCTAAAATAAAGCAACAAACTAGTCAAAGCACTAAATAAGAAAGATAAAGCAACACCAGCAAGTAACATAGCTTCAACTTGGCCAACATGGCGACGCCCTGCAATAGCAATAAGCAACAGCATAGAAAGTAAGCTTCCAGCAAATGCTGCGATAGACATACTAAAGCCAAAACTCACACCTGTTAGGGCTATAAAGCACACCACACCGAATGAAGCCCCTGAAGAAATACCAAACAAGTAAGGATCAGCAAGCGGGTTTCGGGTTACGGTCTGCAAAATTAATCCCGCAAGAGCCAGTCCAGATCCCGCTAAAAATGCCAGCACTGTTCTTGGCATACGCAACTGCCAAATAATGCGCTGCACAAATTCATCGCTACCTTGGCTAAACAGGCCATTGAAAACCTCACTCAGCGGTGTATTTGCAGCACCAAAGCTCAGTGCTAAAAAACAACTAATAAGTCCAACGACAACACATATACTAAAACGCATTACATCAGTCATGTTGATGCTCCTGTGTCTGATAACCATAGAAATAAGTTATATGCGGAATAAACTTATCAGTGCTTGATTGAGGATGAGCAGATACCGCTGCACAGACGCCAAATACATCGCTCAACAGCTGCTCTGTTAGCACCGCTTTTGGTTGCCCCTGACAAACCAAGCGACCTTCATCAATCACCAGTAGCTCATCACATAAACTCGCTGCGAGATTTAGATCATGGAAAGAGGCAAGCACAGTTACATCGAGGGACTTAGCTAATTCCATTATTTGAATTTGGTATTTAACATCAAGATGGCTGGTTGGCTCATCCATGATGAGCAACTTAGGCTGCTGTACAATAGAGCGCGCAATGAGTGCTCTTTGCTTTTCGCCACCTGAGAGCGAATCAAATGCTTGTTCACTGTGATGAGACAAACCAACCTGCTCAATCGCTTGATATATTCGTTGCTTATCATTGGCAGACGTGCCGCTAAAAAGTCGCTTATGAGGTGTTAAGCCTAAACTCACCACATCGAATAAAGACAAATTAAACTGCGATGGAGACTCTTGTAAAACCACAGCAACCTGCTTTGCATATTCATCAGCACTGATTTGCCAGATATCTTGACCGCTTAGTAGCACAGCCCCTTGCTGAGGTTTCAAGTAACGATAAAGACAACGTAGCAGACTTGATTTACCAGCCCCATTAGGGCCGAGTAAACCTATAAATTGCCCTGCTTTTAACTCAAGGTTAATTGATTTAAGTATGGTTTTATTCGCAGTACCCCAACTTAAATCAGACACTGATATTAATGGTGCAGCGCTATGGCTATTTTGTTGCAAGCTTTTTCTCTCTTGGCGAGTAAGCACAACGCACCAGAAAGTACTGCTAAGTACCAGAAAATGACGTGAGTTGACCCGCTCGATGATTAATTGTTAGCGCTAAGTATCTGGCTGACCATATATTTATATGGATTACAGTTGCGGGAACAGCTGGAGAATTTCACCCCATTCCATAGCATATGAGTATTATGGCGGGCTAAGTAAATAATTCAACGAATATCGCTCTAGATGGCTAAAAAACAATTTTCGGCCAAGCTTGCCCTTGTTCATCTATATATACATCGAGTGTAATTAGCCCTGCATAAGGGAGATGGAAAACATTTAAATGCGTAGCTGATTGTTTTGGCATCTGACAAACAATAGCGAGAATTTGTTTAATCACACCAGCATGGCTAATTACCAATGACTGTTCATGCTTAGATTCGCACAATGATTGTAAAAACGTTTGCCACCATGCCTCTACCCGAGCGTAAAAGTCTGCCATAAATTCACCATTGGGTACTTTTACTTGCCAAGGGTGCTGCCAAAAATCACCGATATGAGGTTTACTGGTTTGCTGCCAAAGCTGTTGGTAATCTTGGCCGTCCCAATCACCAAAATTAAACTCTTTCAGCGCGTTATTGTACTGTACATGCAGTGAGTGTTGATTTGCTAAATAATCAGCGTGGACTGAGCAACGCTTGAGCGGAGAGCTATATATGGCATTTAAATTTATGAGCTCGGCAGAAGCTTGGCGCATTTGCTTAAGACCAAACTCCGATAATTCAACATCGATTTGCCCAGCAAGAATGCCTGGCGTAGCGATTTCGCCATGGCGAAGAAAGTAAACTCGTGAAGTAAATGCGTCCATAATGTTCCTAAGTAAACTAATAGTGAACATTAACGCGTTTTAAGTACTCTGTCGACTTATGCTAAGGGAGTTATGCAAAGAGAGTTAAGCTAAACGCATTAAACGAACGTCAAAATGTAGCACTGCATTTGCGCCAATTTTGCCACCGTTACCTTTTTTACCCCAAGCAAGTTCTGGGGGGATCACAAATTCATAACGAGAACCGATATTCATTAATAATAACCCCTCTCTTAACCCTTCGATTGCTTCAGATAAAGCGAACACCTCAGGCATACCCGCTTTATAACTGTCGGCAATGACACTGCCATCAGCGAGCATAATACGTTGGTTAATAACCACAGTATCAAACTCTGTTATGCGTTCTCCCTCAACATCATCAATCACTTTATACATTAAACCCGACGGGCACAGATGCGTATCTGGGTGAGATGAGAATTTAGCGATGAATGCTTCACTATTTTTACGGTTTAAACCTGAAGAGCCTTTTGACTTGGTTGTTTTCTTGCGAGACACAGCAAACCTTAATTGTATTACAAATATAAAACGCTTTATCGCATAACAACGTAACTGAAGCAAGTGGAAGTGTGAAGAATGAGCAGGGTAAGTGCTGAGAGACTCAGCCAAACACCCGCACAGATCAGCTGACACTTAATATCTAATGTCTCTGTGTTTCAGCTGGTAGCTTGCGGCTAAAAGTCTACACGCGATTTAAATCCCGACGAAAAACGTGTTGGGGCAGCCTTATCACGTAGCAGCGGGTTTATCCCGCGTCATGGGCTGCCTGTTCGCGGATAGAGCGTGACGACATACGAAAAAACCCGTTGCATTACTGCAACGGGTTTCTTTAATTAGGATCCTGGCGATGTCCTACTTTCACATGGCAAATGCCACACTATCATCGGCGCTGTTTCGTTTCACTACTGAGTTCGGCATGGGGTCAGGTGGGTCCAAAACGCTATTGTCACCAAGAAAATTCTGTTTGATTTTCTTATTATTTTTAATTTAAAGTCTTTCGACTGAATTAGGAGCCTGGCGATGTCCTACTTTCACATGGCAAATGCCACACTATCATCGGCGCTGTTTCGTTTCACTACTGAGTTCGGCATGGGGTCAGGTGGGTCCAAAACGCTATTGTCACCAAGCAAAATACGTGGAAAGGATTCTCGATAAAGCGCGTAGCGCTTACGAGTCCTTTGCGCAAGGTGAACTGATTTCGCATTAAGCGTTGCGGTTCACCCTACTAAAATTCGGAATGCTGATTTTAAGTAAATGTCTACTTTAGTTTTTTAACTTCTGTCTGTTACGCTGTCACAAAACGCGTTTGGCGTTGTATGGTTAAGCCTCACGGGTAATTAGTACAGGTTAGCTTAATGGCTCACACCACTTCCACATCCTGCCTATCAACGTTGTAGTCTTCAACGGCCCTTCAGAGACTTTAAAAGTCTAGTGAGAACTCATCTCGAGGCCTGCTTCGCGCTTAGATGCTTTCAGCGCTTATCAGTTCCGAACGTAGCTACCGGGCAGTGCCATTGGCATGACAACCCGAACACCAGCGGTTCGTTCACTCCGGTCCTCTCGTACTAGGAGCAACCCCTCTCAATTCTCAAACGCCCACGGCAGATAGGGACCGAACTGTCTCACGACGTTCTAAACCCAGCTCGCGTACCACTTTAAATGGCGAACAGCCATACCCTTGGGACCGACTTCAGCCCCAGGATGTGATGAGCCGACATCGAGGTGCCAAACACCGCCGTCGATATGAACTCTTGGGCGGTATCAGCCTGTTATCCCCGGAGTACCTTTTATCCGTTGAGCGATGGCCCTTCCATTCAGAACCACCGGATCACTATGACCTACTTTCGTACCTGCTCGACGTGTCTGTCTCGCAGTTAAGCTGGCTTCTACCATTACACTAACCGTACGATGTCCGACCGTACTTAGCCAACCTTCGTGCTCCTCCGTTACTCTTTGGGAGGAGACCGCCCCAGTCAAACTACCCACCAGGCACTGTCCGTAATCCCGATCAGGGACCAACGTTAGAACATCAACACTACAAGGGTGGTATTTCAAGGACGGCTCCACAAAGACTAGCGTCTCTGCTTCAAAGCCTCCCACCTATCCTACACATGTAGGGTCAATGTTCAGTGCCAAGCTGTAGTAAAGGTTCACGGGGTCTTTCCGTCTAGCCGCGGGTACACAGCATCTTCACTGCGATTTCAATTTCACTGAGTCTCGGGTGGAGACAGCGTGGCCATGGTTACACCATTCGTGCAGGTCGGAACTTACCCGACAAGGAATTTCGCTACCTTAGGACCGTTATAGTTACGGCCGCCGTTTACCGGGGCTTCGATCAAGAGCTTCGTCCGAAAACTAACCCCATCAATTAACCTTCCGGCACCGGGCAGGTGTCACACCGTATACGTCATCTTGCGATTTTGCACAGTGCTGTGTTTTTAATAAACAGTCCCAGCCACCTGGTCACTGCGGCTCCCGTCCGCTTAGAGAGTAAATCTCATCACAGATAGGAGCGTACCTTCTCCCGAAGTTACGGTACAATTTTGCCTAGTTCCTTCACCCGAGTTCTCTCAAGCGCCTTAGTATTCTCTACCTGACCACCTGTGTCGGTTTGGGGTACGATTCGGTATAATCTGAAGCTTAGAGGCTTTTCCTGGAAGTATGGCATCAGCAACTTCACACCCTTGGGTGCTCGTCTCGTATCTCAGTCTTAAGAGTCCGGATTTTCCTAAACTCTCAACCTACTTACTTTCACATGGACAACCAACGCCATGCTTGCTTAGCCTGCTCCGTCCCCCCATCGCAATTATACCAAGTACGGGAATATTAACCCGTTTCCCATCGACTACGCCTTTCGGCCTCGCCTTAGGGGTCGACTTACCCTACCCTGATTAACATGGGATAGGAACCCTTGGTCTTCCGGCGTGCGGGTTTTTCACCCGCATTATCGTTACTCATGTCAGCATTCGCACTTCTGATACCTCCAGCAAACCTCCCGGTTCACCTTCAACGGCTTACAGAACGCTCCCCTACCACTCAAACAAAGTTTGAATCCGCAGCTTCGGTGCATAGTTTAGCCCCGTTACATCTTCCGCGCAGACCGACTCGACCAGTGAGCTATTACGCTTTCTTTAAAGGATGGCTGCTTCTAAGCCAACCTCCTGGCTGTCTGGGCCTTTCCACATCGTTTCCCACTTAACTATGACTTTGGGACCTTAGCTGGCGGTCTGGGTTGTTTCCCTCTTCACGACGGACGTTAGCACCCGCCGTGTGTCTCCCGGATAGTACTTTACGGTATTCGGAGTTTGCAAAGGGTTGGTAAGTCGGGATGACCCCCTAGCCTTAACAGTGCTCTACCCCCGTAAGTATTCGTCCGAGGCTCTACCTAAATAGATTTCGGGGAGAACCAGCTATCTCCCGGTTTGATTAGCCTTTCACTCCTAGCCACAGGTCATCCCCTAACTTTTCAACGTTAGTGGGTTCGGTCCTCCAGTTGATGTTACTCAACCTTCAACCTGCCCATGGCTAGATCACCGGGTTTCGGGTCTATACCTTGCAACTCAACGCGCAGTTAACGCTCGCTTTCACTACGGCTACCCTAATCGGTTAACCTCGCTACAAAATATAAGTCGCTGACCCATTATACAAAAGGTACGCAGTCACCCTCGAAGGGCTCCTACTGCTTGTACGTACACGGTTTCAGGTTCTATTTCACTCCCCTCACAGGGGTTCTTTTCGCCTTTCCCTCACGGTACTGGTTCACTATCGGTCAGTTGGGAGTATTTAGCCTTAGATGATGGTCCACCTATATTCAGTCAAAGTTTCACGTGCTCCGACCTACTCGATTTCACTTAGATTGCATTTTCGTGTACGGGACTATCACCCTGTATCGTCAAACTTTCCAGAATGTTTCACTAACACAA